>CAZRQK010000017.1:0-82034 GCA_964602295.1 uncultured Ohtaekwangia sp. | reverse complement strand
GGATGCCGTAGTGTTCGATGTAGTTCACTAACTCCAACAAGGTAAAAGCTACCACGCTTTGCGCGAAGAAGAAAATCACAATCGACCAGGCTGTTGCCGAAGAAGAAGCGAACAATCCAGCCAACAGTGCACAAAATGCGAGCGGTATTATTGAGAACCAAATCATTGAATTACGCCAGTGAAACACGCCAAGCCCTCTGCGCTCCAATGCTTGGCGCTCGAGGCGCCAGGCGTGTTGGTATCCTTCGAATACCGAGCGAACCCAGAACCGGTAAAAGCTTTCGCCTTTGCGGGCGGTAGCCGGATCAACCTCGGTAGCTACGTGCACATGGTGCCCACGGTTATGTTCAATGAAGAAATGCATGTAACATACCGTCATCAGCAGCATTTGGCTGTACAACTGTTCTAGTTTTGATTTCTTGTGACCCAGCTCATGCGCCACAGTAATACCAACCCCGCCCGTTATAACGCCAAAACTAAGTGTAAAGCCCACCCATTCAACAGTGGTTTTAACCTGGCCGTTGGCAATTACATGCGCGCCCCAGCACAGCAATGCCACCTGCAGGTAAGTCCACAGGTAGGTAACGAAGCGGTAGTAAAAAACCTCGCTCACTTTTTTTTCTTCAGCCGGGCTCACATTGCTGGTGTCGAGACCGATCAATTGATCGATGACGGGAATCATGATAAACGCGAATAGCAGAGCAGAGAAATTGTACCAACCACCCCGGTAAACGCCCTCAATCAGGCAGGCGGGAATAAGAAGAGCGGCCAGAAAACCGATGAAGCGCAGCACACGCATGTGCCCAATTTATACAAAAAAACAGATAAGGTCGCTATCGCTGGGAGGCCACGTTGTTGAAGAGTGGTTTGCGTTCCAGGTGGGCATTCCTTTCAATCTCTTTTAATTCATTCCAATTCGATTCTACGAAAGCGTTGAATGAACTGGCGAGGCTATCGTAACGTGCACGTTGAAAAAAACTCTTCAGGCTGGCGCGTTCGGCCGATTGTACTTGCTGCATAAAGTCTTCTGAGTGTGCAAGGGCACCTGCTTTTTCGGAAAGTTGATGGATATGTTCCAGTAGATTTTTACAAGCCTCATCGTACTCATCCACCACATGTGGGTTGCTGATGCTCTTGGGTGTAAATCGGATTTTCTCTAGTTGCGCCACTTGTGTTTGTAACGACTCGATAGTGGGAGAGTTGGCTGAATGAGCCAGTTGCTGCACCAGCGCTTTCAAAACCCTTGACCGATCTGTTTCAGTTTTTACCACCCGGTTCCACGACTGAAGTACACTGTCTTGTAAAACCAGGTATTCATCAGTTAGCGAATCGAGACGCGTAAACTGGGTTCTTTCCTGAATGTTACCGGAAGAGCCACAGCCCATAAGGGCACAATACAATCCGATGAACGCAACTGATAGACTTAATTTCATAGTGCTTTTCGAAGCTTTCCCTATTACGGGCCGCAATGATACAGGGTTTACCCCACTTTGAACAAAGGGTGTAATATTTTCGGCTACAATGCTGTATTAAAGGGGCTTGAATTGCTCAAAAGCTTCCCTGCAATGGTTACAGTAGTAGATGGCGCGGCACAAAGTAGGACCAAATGGATTTTTAAGTTCTGTATTGGTACCCCCGCAACGAGGGCATTGGGCGCGTTCCAAAATTTCCAAGTCGGTAAACAACCGATTGTCGGGAGGGGGGGAGAGCCCAAATTTCTTTAAAGCCTGTTTGCCTTTTTCGCTGATTTTATCCGAGCTCCAGCCATCGCGAAACGAGACCTTTACCTCCGGTTTCTCAACACCATGTTTTTTCAATACCTGCAGCACTTCTTCCTTCATTACATCCAGCGCAGGGCAACCCACAAACGTGGGCGTCATCTCCACACGTACGTGGTCGCGCTCAATATCAATGCCGGTAATAACACCCAGATCTACTAATGACAACACCGGAATTTCAGGATCTTTTACCTCCTCCAGCCACAGCCGCACCTGCTCTTCTGTCAACGTCATGGTGTTTAAGGATAAACCACATCGAACGAACCCGCTATTACCTGGTTCAAATGATGCTTCATGTGTTTCACATAATCCTGAGCCAGCCAGTCGATGGTTTTCAGGCTTATCTCCTGTTTACCGGTGTCGCAGGTGCGCACCAGATTTTCTTTAGGCATGCTTTTCAGCACAGCTTGTATTCTCCGATTCATCAACACCCAAAGTTGAATGATTTCTTCTTTTGATGACCCTTGGTAAGCCGATGCCCGCACCCAGAAGTCCTGATCATACACAATTTTCGGATGGGTTTCGTATTGGGCTGTGATGAACCTTCGCAGGTTGTTATGCGCAGAGTCTATCAGGTGGCCCATCACTTCCTGTTTGCTCCATTTTTTAGGAAGTGGCTTCGCGTTGAATTCAAAATCAGGGATAGCGTTCAGCTTGCGGCTGAAGTCGGTAAGTATGCTGTCTAATTCTTTGATCACCTTTTCCATCACCACTCCGCAGTTGGGTCGATGCGGAACACCTCACTCATTTCATTGAGCAACGGTTGTAAGTGCTCGCTGTGCTTACCGATGCGCCCACCCGTCACGGCTTTCTGTAGCTTCCAGTCGGGCGGCAATAATTGGGTTTCACTCAACACCTTCTCAACCCGTTCCTTCCAACGTTCACTCAATATTTTTTCACCACCAAATATTTTTTCGTTTATCAGTTGTTGCTCGTAAGGCGACTCTTCGAAAATGCCCAGCGCGTAGGGCATGGCAATATTCAAAGATTGTTGCAGCCTGTTGATGCTCTCTTCTGTGGCGCGGCCCAGTTGTTTTACCCAGGTATTGGCATGCAACGTGTGGTAACGCAATTCGCCCCGAATTTTACGAGCTAATTGCGCCAACGGCTGATAGCTGGAGTCCATCAGCATTTCGAACCGGATGGCCTCTGCCGTATCGTACAGAAAATGCCTGATGAGGCTGAAATCGTATTCACCGTTGGGCAATTCTACGAAAATACAATTGTGGAACTGTGCTGCATTTCGGGTGAAGGCAACCGTGTCCGGATCTTGTTCGCCTAACTCGTGAAGCAGTTGGTACAATGCCTGGCTATGCCCCACTTTGTCCTGCGCCATGGATGAAAAGGCGATATCTTCCTCGAGCAGGGGACCAAAACCGGTCCACTCAGAATTGCGATGGCCGAGGATCAACTGATCATCGGCCATCTTATACACAAGTTCTTTGAGTGCGGTGTGCATGGTTATACTTCCGATTCGCTGATGTTCTTTTCTTCGCGGGGCTCCAGGTTGATGATGTAGTAAATGAGGAGTAGTGTGGCCAGCAATCCGAACAAGGGTCTGCCACCCCATATCACATGTGTTAATACGGTGATAATCATCAACGAGGAAAATACGAGTTTCAACACTTGTGTTTTGTTGCGTTGATAGGGGTTGAGTTTAAAATACTCGGCTACTCGTAAAATCCCAAAGATCAAAAAGCTAAGATAGAGCACCCAACCGCCCCGGTCGATCTCAATCCATAACAGCACAGCACCAATCAAACCGATCGTAATTAGAATCAGGTCTTCTTTTCTCAGTTTAGTCATACAGTTACTTTTTTATTACGTTCCAGAAATTCTTTCAATTTATCGCCTCCTTTGTAGTCTGCTGCGTCTCTGAATTTTTTTTCGGGCAGTGTATGCCAAAGGTCGGTTTCATTTGTATCGGTAAAACGGATTTCGTGGGTAGGTATTGCCCACACATTGTAAACGGTTTTTCCTGCGGCCAGTTCCTTCGCTTTATGCATGGCCTCTTGTGGCAACACGGCTGTTACACTGCCAATATGAACAGGTTGCTTGCCTCTTTTAGGGAGCACATATATTTCGTAAGTCAAATTTTCGCCTGATTGCTCGGCCACGGCAGGCATTACATCGAATACAGAAGTGTTGCCCTCGGTAACGGGCGAAACAAAAATGGCGCGTGTATCGGTTACACAAAGCGAAACACAAGTAAATCTTCTGGTGAAGGTTTCTTTGGCCAGTACAAATGCCATTTCGAGGTTGGGTGCATGCACGGCCCCCTCATGCTGAAAAGGTTTGCCCTCTTTGGGTTTCACAAAAACTTCGAAGGTGCCAAACTGATCCAGCGGAGCCTTGCGACTTACTTCGCCTATTTCTGGTAATCTGTTTACGCGTGGATCGAGCGACTTCATGAACTGTTTTGAAATTAAAAAATCTGTTTCAAAATCTCCGCATTCGGCAGGCAGGATGTACCGAAATCACGCCAAAGGGGTTACATATTCGGCCTCCTTCACTTTCAAAGCCTCGCGTACCCAGCGCCCCCGCTCTTCGGCAATTCTGCGCACAGCAAGCCGCTCTTTGTTGCAGGGGCCATCGCCATTGATTACGCGCTTGAATTCTTCCCAATCGGGTTCGGTGTAATCCCATTTACCGGTATCGGGGTTTTTCTTCAGGTTAGGATCGGGTATGGCAAAGCCCAGTTCCTGAATTTTGGGCACGTACATATCCAGAAACTGGTTGCGCATGTCATCATTGGTGCCCATTTTCACTTTCCACTTCATCAACACTTCCGTGTGAACGGAAATTTTATCGGACGGCCCAAAGAAATGCATCATGGGTGGCCACCACCGGTTCAACGCTTCCTGAAACATCTGCCGCTGTTTTTGAGTGCCCGTAGCGAGGTAGATCACACAGTGGTGTCCATACTTCAGGTGAAAAGATTCTTCGGCACAAATTCTTTCCAAAGCTCTGCAGTAGGGGCCATAACTGCCTTTGGCGTTGGCCAACTGGTTTACAATGGCGCCTGCATCCACCAACCACGAAATGAAGCACGAGTCGGCCCAGGTAAAGGCAGGGTAATTGAAGATGTTGGAATATTTGGATTTGCCATTGATGAGGTCTTCGATCATCTGCTCGCGCGTTTTGCCAAGCGTTTCGGCCGCGCTATAGAGCAATTGTGCATGACCTACTTCGTCTTGTACTTTGGCCATCAGTGCCAGCTTGCGCTTGAAGCCGGGAGCGCGGGTAATCCAGGTGCCTTCGGGTAATGCACCAATTATTTCGCTGTGTGCGTGCTGCTCAATCATGCGTATGAGCTGCTTGCGGTAAAGTTGAGGCATCCAATCAGTGGGCTCAATTTTTTCCCCTCTTTCAATGCGGGCTTCAAATGCTGCCAGCAACACCGGATCTTCCTGTGCTACACTGTCTGTTTTGATTCCCTCGAACGTATTTCCCCCTCCGTACATAGCAAAGTGTTTGTTAATGCCTAACAGGCGTTTGGCAAATTTAACAAAGAAGGGAAATAAATGTTGCTTTAGGAGAAAGTTTTAGCTTTTGCAGGATGGCACGAACTACTTCTTCAGTCCGTTCACCAGCATATCTGCCAATTGGTTGCCCAATTGCGGATCGATTTTTCCGGACGGATCGTACCACTGGGGCATCCAGTTGAGTGACGAGAACAGCGTCATCACCGCCAGTTTCTTATCGATGTTGTCTTTGAATTCGCCCGAAGCCATGCCTTCTTCAATGATGGACTTGAACCGGTTAATGTAATTGATGCGCAGCAACAGAAAATCGCGCAGGTGCGGTTGGCTTAAGTGGCGGTGCTCATTCATAAACACGGCCGATGCGGTAAGGTCTTTGGCCATTACTTCTATATGGCCTATGATACCTTTCTTCAGCTTCTCGCTGGCAGTAAGATTTTGTTTCTCTACGGCATCCAGCGACTTGCGAAATTCGGTAGCCATGTCGAAGCAGAGGCTCTGCAGAATTTCTTCTTTTGATTTGATGTGCGAATACAAGCTGGCCGCCTCTATGCCGAGCTTCTGCGCCAGGTCGCGCATGGATGAGGCTACGTATCCTTTCTCTTTAAAGAGTTCGGCTGCTTGACGAATGACTTGCTCTTTGCGCGACAAATTAGTTACCACCTCCATGAATCAATCGTTTTGCGTTTAGATCACAGCGAAGGTAACGAATATTCATGTGATGCTGAAACGCGTCGTGCGTTTCAGCATCACAATTTACAGCTCCTAACGAGCGATAGTTCTTTACAAACGATTTAGGCGAGCTCGCGCAAGTCTACCGGCACCACGCGCGACACACCTTTCTCTACCATAGTGATGCCATAGATCACATCGGTGCTGCTCATGGTGCGCTTGTTGTGCGTTACAATAATAAACTGCGACTCTTTGCTGAAGGTGCGTATGATGTTGTTGAACTTATCGATGTTGGCATCGTCCAGCGGAGCATCCACTTCATCGAAAATACAGAAGGGTGCAGGCTTCAACAGGTACATGGCGAAGAGGAGGGCGGTAGCTGTAAGCGTCTTCTCACCACCCGACAGCTGGTTGATGGTAAGCGGGCGTTTACCCTTCGGCTTGGCAATAATGTCAATATCCGATTCCAAAGGTTTGGTAGGGTCAACCAATCTCAGATCGCACTCATCGCCTTCGGTAAACAGCGAACGGAATACGTTGATGAAATGCTCTTTGATCTTCTGAAACGCTTCCATGAAAGTCTGGCTCGCCACCGTTTCAATTTCGTTGATGGTGGTAAACAAAGATTCCTTTGCCTTCAGCAGATCGTCTTTCTGGGTTAAGATGAAGTCGTTGCGTTGCTTGATCTCCGTGTAGGCTTCCATGGCCATGGGGTTAATCGGACCCATGTTATCCAGCTTCTCGCGTATTTTGGTGACATCGTTGCGCAACTTGTCTTCATCCAGCTTCGCTAGCTCTTCAATTTCTTCAGGTGCCGATTGGCTGACCACAGAATCCAGGTCTACATTAAATTCCACTGATAGCCTTTCCTTCACCGAAGTGAGCTGCAGCTTGCTTTCGCTGAGTTGGTTCTGCAACTCCATCAGCAACGTATCGATGTGCTGGCGCTGGTGGCCGATCTCACGTAGATCTTTTTCGAATTGGTCTATCTCCCCACGGCCCGAATAGTATTCTTTCTCCGCTTCACTCAGGCCTTTCTCCATTTCTTCCTTTTCAGCATAGAGGGCCAGTAGATCCTCATCGCTGTTTTGGGTGGTCTCTATAATAACCTTTATTTCCTCTTCGTTCTTGGCCAGTTCGCCCAGGTTCACATCAATGCGTTGTGTACTCTGGTCCATCGATTCTTGCTTGAAGCGAATTTCCTGATCCACACTTTTTACCCGGTTCTCCTGCTGGTGGAAGTAGATGTTCTGTTCATTAAAGGCGGAAGACTTCTGGCTAAGTACTTCATTCTGTGCGGCCAGTTCTTGCGCCATCGCTTTCATGCGCTCATCGTGTTGCTCAAGTTCATGTTGTGCAACCTGGGCCTTTGGCTTTAATTCATCCAACTCCTTCAGTAAACCATCAATTTTCTCCAAAATGTCTTCTCTGCGAAGATCGGCCGTGTTCAGCATCTGGCTGAACTGCTCCTTCTTGGTCTTAATGGAGATGTACTCGTTGTTAACCAGCTTGATCGCATTCTGCGCTTCTTCAATCTGCTGCTTCAACGTGTTGTTGCGCAGACGCTCCAACTCGCGCTGACGGTCGAGCAGGGAGTGGCGCACATCTTCGAGTTTTTTGGTGAGGTCTTTGATTTCTTTGTCGAGCTTTTCCAGGTTTTTGGCACGCCCTATTTTCTTTCCTTCAAAGAGACCCACCGAGCCGCCAGAAAGGCTAAACTTACGCTTGGTTACCTTGCCGCTTTTCGCGATGAAAATATTGTCGTCATTGGCGGGAAGGGTTTTTACATCGCCTTCATAAATGTACACACGGTCGAGTATGTACGACATCAATTTGGTGTACTTCGGGTCGAACTCGATGATTTGCGTGGCTGGGAACGCATTGGGATACATCTGGATGGTAGAAGACTGAAACTTCTCGAAAGAGTCCAGGATGAAGAAATTGGCTTTTCCCTTGCTGGCGTCACTCAGAATATTAATGGCCTCGTAAGCTTCTGCTTCATGGTCTACAATGTAGTAGTTCAGGAAGGGCTCCAGATAGTTTTCAATCGCCACCCGGTATTCTTCTGTGGTGGAAATAATATCCGATAGGAGTGGTGCATTTTTAGTCCAGCCTACATTCTTCTTCAAAAACTTAATGGCTTCCGGAAATCCCTCCAGATTTTCTACCAGCGACTTGGTGAGCTGGTATTCGTTCTGGCGCGCATCTAACTTGCGGCCCGTTTCCGTCATCTCTTCGCGAATCATTTCAATGGTTTTTTCCATTGAAGAAATGCGACCGATCACGTCTTCTTCTTCCTTCTTTAGCTTGTCGAGGTAGCCGTTCTTGGTATCAATTTCCTGTTGCAGCACGTCTAACTTTTTCTCGAACTCGGCCAGGCTGGCGCTTTGCTGACTGGTGTCGGTGGCGGTGCGCTCCAACTCCTGCTTGAAAGACGATACCTGTATCTCGCGAATCTCTACCGCTTTGTTGATCTGGAAGGCTTCTTCTTGCTTGGCGCGATGCAGTTGACGTGATGCATCCGCTTCACCTTGTAGCGTATACGTTGATGCTTTCTGGGCTTCGTAGTCGGCCTTCAGATTTTCTACCTTGCGGGTAATTTCGTCCAGCACAGCACGGGCCGAATCGCGCTCCGCCTCCAGACTCTGTATGCTGAATCGCGCCCGTTCGTTGCTCTTTTTGTCCTGGTCAATCTGGTCTTTCAGGTTGGTTACGCGGTCGTTCAAAAAGCGCAGGCGTTCATTCTTAATCTGCTTCTCGCTTTCGTATTTACGAATGTTGGCTACGTGATCGTTAATGGCCTTCTGGCGAGTAGAAAGTGTTTTCTCTTTCAGAATCAATTCTGCTTTCGATTTTTCAATCAGCGCCTCCTTCTCAGCAATCTCCGCAGTAAGCTTTGTTTTGCGATCGTTCTCGCTCTCCAATTGTTTATTTACGATGTTGAACTTTTCCTTCTGTTTGTTCACCACCACTTTGGCCAACTGTATGCTTTTCTGCTTGTAGTCTTCCTTAACCTTATAATAGGTTTCTGTTTGCTTGGCCTGCTTCTCCAGGCTCTTCATGTTCTTCTCTATTTCAAAAAGCAAGTCTTCTACGCGTTCCAGGTCTGCATCGGTATCTTCCAGCTTCTTCAGCGTTTCTTTCTTGCGCTTCTTGAACTTGGAGATTCCGGCTGCCTCTTCGAACAGTGTTCTGCGTGAGTTATCGCGGTCGTTCAGCAGGTCGTCTACCATGCCCAATTCGATGATAGCGTAGCTGTTGCTGGCTACACCAGTATCTAAAAACAAGTTGGTAATGTCTTTCAACCGGCACTCCACACCATTCAATAGATATTCGCTATCGCCCGAGCGATACAACCTTCTTGTTATCGTTACTTGCGAATATTCGGTGGGTAGTAAGTTTTTGGTGTTGTTGATGGTGAGTGAAACCTCTGCCATTTGCTGGGGCGAGCGGCCGCTGGTGCCGTTGAAAATAACGTTCTCCATCTTTTCCGAACGCAGTGCGCTGGTTTTCTGCTCGCCCAATACCCAGCGTATGGAGTCTACCACATTCGACTTTCCGCATCCATTGGGCCCCACAATACCGGTAATACCTTCATCAAAATTGATAACAATTTTATCGGCAAAACTTTTAAAACCTTTGATCTCCAGCTTCGATAACTGCATGTTCGGTAAAAACTAAGTGGTTGTTAAAAAAACAAGGAGGCAAAGATATGGGCAGTGGTGAGAATTGGAAACTTGCCCATTCGCAAATCATCCACAATTTATACAGTGGTTAGTAACATTGCTTAAATCGAATTTTCATTGTTTTTAGGTACATTTGGCCGGATGGACAATATTCAATTCTGGATTTGGCTGGCGATTATTGTAATCACCTTCCTGGCCCGCGCGGGCAAAAAGAAGAAGGAGGGGCCCGTAGAGACCGCAGACGAGGAAGAACAGCCCAAGCCCATTTCTTTCGAAGACCTGCTGAGGGAAATTCAGGCGTCTAAAGAGCCTGCTAAACCAAAGCCAGCCCCGGCTCCACAACCCCGGTACGTGGATTATGACGATGACCTGCCGGAGGAAACCAAGCCACTGGAAACGATCCGTCCTGACTACCGCAGTGATGATTCCATCTATGAAACCTACGAAAAAGCGAAGAAGGAGGCCTTCAACCGGCAGTCGTTGGAGGAAACTGCCAAACTGGAAGATACGGTAGTACGCTTCGATGCCTTCGCCAAGTACAAAAAAAGGAAGGACGAAAAAGTGTTAATTTCGCACTATTTAAGAGATTTTCAAGATCCCGAAGGCTTCAAGAAGGCTTTTGTAATGAGTGAAATCTTGAAAAGGAAGTTTTGAAAAGTTTGATTTTTTAGGCCAAATATTACTCGGATAGGGGTAACTTTTTTTTTGAAGCTTTGGTGTGGCCCGAATACCCCATCTTTACCTGATAAATCGGGTTACAATAGTTTTTTGAAGGTTATGTATAATTGCGTAATTTTTTAAACTCCTAATTTACCCCTGAATGATTATTCTACTACTAATCAGTTTGTTAACGATTGGAACGCCATCGCAGGATTGCTCTACCATTACCGCTTCGGTGGTGGTGAAGGAGGCAACGGCTGGTAATTCGGACGGAGAAATCACCATAGAAGCCAAAGGAGGTAAAGGAAAGCTGCGGTATTTCCTGTTTATGGATGGAAAACCCATTAACAGCAATAAGGAATTAGAGAAAACGGTAAAGAACCTGAAAGCGGGCCGCTACATATGCTCAATAGTAGACGAGTCAGGTTGTATTAAAAAACTTGAGATCGAACTGAAATGAAGCAATTGATGCGGTTTTCGAAGGTATGCCTGCTTTTATTAGCGGGAGTCCCATTTTTTGCGAAAGCACAGACTACCTATACCGGGGGAACTTTCATGGCGGGTGCGCTAGAGGTAAGAGTAACCGTTTCCCATCCGTGTCAGGGAGCCCCTAATGAGGGCTTCATTAGATTTGAAGCGCTGAATTCGGTGGGGGTTGCCAAACTACAGGTTACCGGCCCTGTCAGCTTATTCACCCAAACTCCTATTCCTCCCGGTGGTTATGTACACAATGCGGCTAACACCTTGCCCCCGGGGGTGTATAATTACCTGATTGTTGATGATAAAAATACCCTTGACCCGGGTGATGATGATGTAGTCAATTCCATCGGCTTGGGCGGTGTGGAACCCTCTCTTACTCTGGTTGACTTGGTAGCCATTACGTTATCTGAGGATACCAACATTGCCAACACATCTTGCATAACGCCCGATGGTTCTTTTACTTCCACCATCAGTGGCGGTTCGAAAGATCTGCCTTCTGGTGGCGACTATGCCTACACGCTTACGTCAGGCGTTACCACTGTTGCTACTGGCACTACAGATGGGGTCGCGCCACTGGTGTTCTCCAATCTTCCCGGTGGCACCTACACCCTCACCATAAATGATACTTATTCAATCTGCGGTGGCTCACAGAATTTCATCATTGCCAATCCGCCTCTGCCCGCTGCGCCAACAGGAGCGTCTGGCGCGAGTTATTGTGCAGGACAGGCCCCGGCTACTATTTCGGTAACGGCACCTACAGCCCCTGAAGTAATAGATTGGTTTGCCGGTCCCTCCGGGGGAGCGGCACTACAAACCAACAGCAATACTTTTAGCCCCGGTACACCTGGCACCTATTATGCAGAAACTCGAAATTCAATCACCGGCTGCGTGAGTGCATCACGAACAGCAGTTACTTTAACAGAGCTTCCACTACCAACGGCATCGGTTACTGGAGGAGGCGCTGTCTGTTCCTCTGACCCACTTCCCACTGTTATCATCACGCTTACAGGTACTTTGCCATTTGATGTGAGTTATGACACACCCGGAGGCGTGGTAGTTTTGAATGACCACAACGCGAATACGATTACCATAAACAATGCGCTTGCAGGTGATTATGAGGTTTTGTCTTTGGTAGACAATGGCGGAGCCGGATGCGTGGCAACGGATTTGGGATCAGCAGTAACGGTAACAGTTGTTCCGGCTCCTACTGCTTTAGTGAGCGTTCCACCTGCGGCTACCTGTTCTGGAGAAACAGTAACACTCACGTTTAATCTAACAGGTACACCACCTTTTAATGTGGACTATACCGATGGATCTGGTACTTTTTCCTTCACTACGAACAGCACTACCCATACTATAGATGTTAACCCAACGCTTACGACTACCTACACCATTACGTCCATTACAGATGCTACTATTTGCTCAGGTGCCGCGGGAGATGATGCTACTGTGAACGTAAACACGCCACCCACCAGTGCCAGTTTAGTAGCCGTGGGCGCCACTACTATTTGCGCAGGGCAATCCGCAAGTTTACGGGTGAATATTACTGGTGGCGCACCCGGTTACGATTTCACAATCAATAACATCGCAGGAGCGTTCGTTAATTACCTGAGCGGTACCGATATAATCATTGCGCCTGCTACCACAACTACCTATACCTTTGCTACCGTTGTAACGGATGACAATGGTTGTACTGTTAATGGCACAGGCTCCGTCACGATTACTGTTAATCCCCTGCCTACAGCCTCTATCAGTGGCGGGGGTACTGTGTGCGCTGGTGGTACCCTTCCCAATGTTCAATTTACATTCACGGGAACACCCCCATTCGACTTTATTTATTCAGACGGTGTCGTGGCAACCGCTGTGAATGATTATGCTTCCACCACATTTACTATTTTTAATGCGCCAGCCGGAACTTATTCAGTCACCTCTTTGATTGATCAGGGTGGGGCAGGGTGCACAGCAACCAGCCTCGGCACACCGGTGGCAGTGGTTGTTACACCGTTAACAACGCCCACTATCTCAGGTCCGCCACCTCCGGAGATTTGCCAGCGGACGGCCACTACATTTACTACAGAATCAGGAAAAACCAATTACCAGTGGACCTTTACTGGAACAGGCCTCACTGTTCTATCCGGTGGATCCGCAAGTGATAATTTCGTGACTGTATCTTGGAATACGACCGGGGCTAAATCAGTTCGAGTACGTTATGTGGACAATGGATGTCTGTCTGTGCAGACGATCAAATCTGTCACTGTGCGAGCACGCCCCAATCTTAACATAAATCCGTCACCGGTTCCTGCGGTTTGTGAAGGCACGGGAGGCCACGTATATTCAACCACCGCTGGACTCTCCAACTACATTTGGACTGTTTCACCCGGTGGAACCATCACATCAGGAGGAGGTCCCACGAACAATTCAGTAACCGTTACCTGGAATGCTTCGGGTACTCAGTCTGTAAGTGTCAATGCAACAAACGCTAATGGATGTTCTGACGATACTCCCCCCACAATTAACGTAACCGTTAACCCTTTACCATCCGGACAAATTTCCGGAGATGCAGCCATTTGCAGTGGCACAAGTACGCCTCTAACGTTTACCCTACCGGCAGGAACGTTTAATATTGTCTATACTGATGGTTCTTCGAACTTTAATGCAACAGGTGTGGTATCGGGTGGGACTGTTAATGTTAGTCCAACAGCTAACACCACTTATACGATCGTAAGCATCACCAATGCAGTTACTGGATGTTTGGTTACTGCCCCTAATCCTTCAATAACAGGTAGCGCTACCATAACGGTAACACCTGCTCCTAATGCAGGTCTGGCAGTTAGCCCGGCAGATGCCACTCTTTGCGAAGGCGGATCCACTGATATTGTGGTAAGTAGTTCACAGATGGGTGTTTCCTATCAACTGCGTGATGATAATGGGAATACCCCTATTGGCGCTGCACAACCTGGCAACGGTGGTGCTCTTAACTTGCCAACCGGTGCATTGACGTCCACCACCACTTTCAATGTGTTGGCTACATTGGGTGGATGCTCAGTAGAGTTGACGCAAACAGCCACTGTAACAGTTGATCCTGCACCGGATCTTAACCTGGGAGTAAACCCAGTTCTTGATCCCGTTTGCACAGGAGGTTCAACCAGCATCCGGGTGCAGAACACAGAAAATGGTGCCAGCTATCAATTAAGAATTAATACCACAGATGTAGGCACGCCTTTGGCTGGTAATGGAGGCGACATCTTCCTTCCTACCGGAACACTTACCACTACTACCACATTCAACGTGTTGGTAACAAAAGGCGTTTGTGCACCCACTCAACTGGCCACCACGGCTACGGTAACGGTGGCCGGGGCCATTGATCCTGCATTAACCATTATTGCAGCGCAAGATCCTGTTTGCGAAGGGTCGGCAACTGTTGTTCAAATAGCGAATTCGGAAGCGGGTGTATCGTATCAACTGAGAAACAATTCCAATGATAGTCCTGTTGGGGCTCCCGTTCCCGGTAACGGTACAACTATCGATCTCCCCACAGGAAACCTGACTTCGGACATTGTTTTCAATGTGCTGGCCGTATCGGGCACATGTAGTATTGAAATGAATCAAACGGTATCGATTACCGTTACGCCCTTGCCAAACATCGGGTTAACTGTTGCTCCACAAGATGCAGCAGTTTGCCCAGGGTCAAACACTAATATTATTGTGCAAGCCTCCGAGTCTGGAGTTTCCTATCAATTAAGAAACGATTCTGACGACAGCCCGGTAGGCACTCCCGTGGCGGGAACAGGCGCGCCTATTAACTTGCCTGTTTCAAATTTAACGGTGGCCACCAATTTCAATGTGTTGGCCACACGTGGCACTTGTTCTGTTGAACTTACTCAACAGGCCGCGGTGGCACTTTTGCCGATTCCATCGAATGGTTTAGCTGTTGCACCACAGGATATCGAAATATGCCCCGGCACGTCCACAAATATTGAAATCATTGCATCAGAAAATGGCGTGTCATACCAGCTTCGGAATGATGCCGATAACTCCCTGATACTAGGTGCCGTGCCAGGTACGGGTGGTGATATAGTTTTACCAACCGGTAACTTATCGGCAACAACAGCATTCAATGTACTGGCAACCATAGGTGGCTGCTCGGTAGAACTGCTGCAAACACCTACAGTAACGGTTACGGTATTGCCAAATGCGACTCTTGCTGTCGCCGCTGAAGCAACACCGATTTGTGCGGGAACCGGAACGGATATACGTGTAGCGGCCGCTGAAAATGGAGTAACCTACCAACTGCGGAATGATGCCGGTGATCTATTGGTGGGCGCACCCGTGGCGGGAACAGGCGTTGATTTGTTATTACCCACAGGTACGCTGGCGGGCAACACTACATTCAATGTATTTGCTACCAGAAATTCGTGCAGCGTAGAGTTAACGACCACTGCCACGGTTGTCGTGAACCCGTCTCCCAATGCCGGTCTTACGGTAACCGCTGACGAAGCTACCATATGTGCGGGTCAGGGTACCACGATTCAAATAGCCGCGTCAGAGAATGGTATCAGTTATCAATTAAGAAATAATGCGGATGATTCACCTATTGGAAGTGCTGTGCCTGGAAATGGAGGAACGATTAATCTTCCTACAGGTGCATTATTGGTAACAACTACTTTTAACGTGTTGGCCACGGTAGGCTCTTGTTCAGCAGAGTTAGTGCAAACACCAACAGTTACTACCGTGCCGGGTGCTTCTGCTTTGTTGCCGGTATCAGCACAAAATGTAGCTCTCTGTACAGGCAATAGTACCAATATTTTAATAGACAATTCTGAAATAGGTGTTTCTTACCAGCTAAGAAATGATGCTGATAATTCACTTGTTGGAACCCCGGTGGTCGGTGACGGTAACACTATTTCACTGCCAACTGGTAACCTCACCGCTAACACAACATTCAATGTGTTGGCCAGTTCCGTTACCTGCGATGTAGAGTTGGTGAACACGGCAACGGTAACCATAAGCAATAATCCCAATACTGGTTTGCTGGTGGCCGCGAGTAGCCCTATTTGTATTGGCGAAAGCTCCATTGTAACCGTGTCAGCTTCCGAAGTGGGCGTTCAATATCAACTGCGCAATGGAGTAACTCCGGTGGGAGCATCGGTGCCCGGTACTGGCGGATTGATTAATTTGCCTACAGGAGCTTTACTAACTTCAACCACCTTCAATGTACTGGCTACCAGCGGTGCCTGCACACCTGCACAACTTACCAACACGGCCAGTGTTACAGTTAGTCCAATTCCAGGCAACCCAGCCACCTTCGGTATCGATACATGGATTGCCTATGTCTACAATGATGGTAACATCAGTGGCCCTGGCGATGTTGATTATGATGTATCTAAGTACCGTGGATTCTTGTCTGATACAGACATTGATGCCTTGGGCGCATCAACGTACAATGCTGCTACCGATGTTTTCGATTTGAACCTATCTAACGCCATCCCTATAGGAGGGCCCAACGTATGCGGTACGTTCTTAAACGATTACAGTGTGCGTTTCCGAATGACAAAAACCTTTACGGCAGGCGTTTATACTTTCACGCTTGGTGCCGATGACGGTGTGCGCTTCTTTATCGATGGTAATCCCGTAACCTTAAACAGATTGAGTGTACTCAGTCCTACCAACTCATTTACAGATCATGCGTATGGTGAATACAGAAGCACGGCTCAGTGTCTGAGTGCGGGTACCCACGATTTGGTGATAGAATACTACGAAAACAGCGGATTCTCAAGAGTAAGGTTTGATTATTCTGTGGCCACTGCGCCTACTGTTTCTTCGCCTGTTACTGTTTGCGTAAACAGCACAACACCTACTCTTACAGCCAACTCAACCGATCCTGGCGTAACCAGTTATAACTGGTATGCCGATGCCGGATTGACTATTCCGGTAGCCAACACCCAGAACTATACTCCGGCAGCTTCCGAGCTCGATATGACTGCAGCGACAAGCGAAGATTTTTATGTAACGGCCGTATTTGCCTGTGGTGAAAGTCAAGCTGCACTGGTAACTGTAGATGTGGTATCAGCTGGTGACATTACAACTGCTGCCGATCCCGTTCAGATATGTCAGTCAGCAACGGCATTCGACCTTACCAGTGTGGTTGGCGCTACACCCTCAGGAGGGACGCTCACTTTTACTGGTACAGGTGTAGCAGGTAGTAGTTTTGATGCATCGCAAGCTTTGGGAGCCTATGCCATAACCGTTGACTATGTTGCGGGAGGCTGCTCCGCTTCTGAGACCTTGAATATTGAAATCATAGATGATGCTGCCATCACCGTGCCGGGCACAGCAACCACACTGTGTGAAGCTTCCGGAACCTTGGATCTATTAACGTTGGTTTCAGCGTCTCCAGTAGGCGGTACATTTACCTTTACCGGTTCAGGTGTTACCGGTAATGTTTTTGATCCTGCCGGGCTGTCTGGAAATATCAACATTACGGTAGATTATACTTCGGGTACCTGCACCGACTCCGAAAGTTTTGTCATTAATGTGATCAACAGTGCAACTATCAATACCAGCAACACTACCATTTGTCCTAATACCGGCTCGCTGGATTTACTGACTTTAGTGAGTTCTTCACCGGCCGGAGGAGTCTTTTCTTTCTCTGGTTCACCCGCCATTACCGGAAATATTTTCAACCCTTCAGGAGTAGCTGGATCTACGGTGGTGGTGAATGTTTCTTACGATTTAGGCGGGTGTGTGGCCGTAGGTACTTTATCTGTTACCGTGCGCAGCACCACGGATGCACTTTGTGGCGGAGGAGGCGGATGCACCATCATACCCATTATTTCGAAAACGGATGCCACTTGTGGAGGCATCAATGATGGAACCATTACCATCAGTGCCATATCAGGCGGAACCGCGCCTTACGAGTACTCCATCGACAATGGTGCCACGTTTACAGCTATTGCCGCACTACCTGTTGTGGTTAATGGTTTGGCAAGTGACGACTACGCGGTGATTGTAAAAGATACACCGGGTTGTCTGTCTTCCGTAAACACAATTATCATCGATAACGACATTACCATCACTGGTACTGTTGTGGATACAGATGTTACTTGTGTAGGAGCAGATGGCACCATACAAATTACCAGCCCTACCGGGGGTACTGCACCTTATGAGTTTTCAATCAATGGCGGAACGGATTTTCAAACCAGCGATTTGTTCAGTGCACTTGCAGTAGGTAGCTATAGTGTGGTAATTCGCGACAATGCCGGATGTTTGTCTTCAATCATTCCGGTAACCATTGCCAATGGCTGTACTACTGGTGGCACAGGCACCTGTGCAACGGTGGTAATTGTTCCCAAACCTTCACCTGCAACTTGCACCAACTCAGATGGCCGTATTGTGTTTAGCATCAAGCCGTTTGCACCTGCAGTGAATAACACGGGTGTCCGCATCTCCATAACGGGGGTGTCGCCTACTAACCAAACCATTGCCCGAACCATTTTTAATGATACCACTTTTGTTAACCTGCCTTTAGGTACTTACGATTATGAAATTGAATATGGCGATCCTACCTGTATCAAATCAGGTCAGGTAACGATCGACCGGTCGGGAACGATTGGGGTACCTGTTGTAGCGAACCCGGTAAGTCCCGCGTGTTTTGGCGCAAGTACAGGTAGAATAACAATAGACGTGCCGGGTGAAACTGGCAATATTCTGGAGTGGGGCGTAGACGATGACCCAATTTCTAATAATAACCCAATCGTGTACCGTTCCTTCATTGCAGGAAGTGAGGTATCGGGCTTGCCAGCAGGAGATAATATCTCAATTAGCGTACGTAGAAATTCATCCGACCCCTGCGCCTCCGGTGCCGTGGTAAGTATCGCTGCTCCTTCCGAAATAGTGATGACGGTCTCCACTACCAACGCCACCTGCAACAATAATGATGGCAGCATTTCCATCACTTCCGTTAGCGGAGGCGAGGCACCTTATCAATTTGAATTAGACGGTGTGCCTGTAATTGTACCTGCAGACAATATCATTCGTAATCTGCCTGCAAAAACATATAGCCTTACAGTGGTTGATACTAAAGGGTGCCGGAAAGATTATCCACTCATCAATGTAACATTCCCCGGCTTCATAGATATCACGCCTCCGGTAGGTACTGCACCTTCTTGTCTTCCTAGTGGCACCAATGGCGTTATCAATTTCCAGATCAACACACCGGGTGCTTACCTGGTGGGTTATACTACCGATTTGGCTGCAGAGCCAACCAATTATTTCAATCCTGCTTCAGCCAACGTGCTCATACCCGGTTTGGCAAACGGTAACTGGTTTATCTGGATGAAACGCGCAGATGGCACCGGCTGTGTTACCAAATACCCAGATCCGATTTCCATACAGGGCGTGTCTGCGGTTTCTTTCGAAGCAGTGTCTGCCGACATTGCCTGCTTTGGCGAGACCGCATCCATTTTGGTTAGCAACCTGAGTGGTGCGCAGGGTGTGGACTTTGCTTACACGCTCACCAACTCAGCCGATAACTCTGTTACCACGGGAGCGATTTCGTTTACACAGTCATTGGGCGATTTTAGCATCACAGATCTTAACCCCGGCAACTACTCTCTCGTCATCTCGCAAAACCAGTCATCGGTAGTGGCGGCTTGCACCAATCCCATTCTTTCAGAGTCGCAACAGTTCGAAATACTGGGGCCTTCTGGCGAGTTGGACACATTGTATGTGGTTAGAACCATTTCTTTGCCCGATCTGCCTACAGGCACTGTGTTGGTGGGTATTGATCCCAGCGGCTCAGAACCCTATGAGGCATCTTTGGAATTAATGGATCCGATTTTTGCCAGCCAGTCTTTCTTTGCGGATTGGACTGCGGTAAACCTGAACGGACAGAACTTGAAGTTCGAACGTACCTTCACCAATATGTACGCGGGTGTGTACGAGTTGCGCATTCGCGATGCAGCCGGCTGCGAAAAGGTGTATTCGTTCACACTCAATGTGGATACGAACATCAGCATCCCTAACATCTTTACACCGAATGGCGATGGTGTGAATGATGTGTTCTTCATTCGCAATTTGCCGGGCGATGCGGCCCTGGTGGTAACGAATCGTTGGGGAAAGGAAGTATTCAGATCAGGAACTTACCAGAACGATTGGAATGGAGGCGATGTAGCAGATGGCGTTTACTTCTATCGTTTGGAACTGCCAGGCGAGGCTGTAACGGGATGGGTTGAAATTCTGAGAGGTGAGTAAACTATACGTTGGCCAGAAACTGTAATGTATCTACACCATCAGCAAAATCCCATAGCTCAGGCAGTTGTGCCTTCCCGAAGGGCACACTGCCCTTAAACCAACCGTTGGCAGCTACCATGCATTGAATTTTTTCTTTCTGTGCCTCCAGCTTCAAACGTAATTCTTGCTGGTTGCGATAGGTTTCGTAATAAACAACTGAAATAGGCGATACCAACGATGCGGACTCTGTGAGTAAAACAAAGCCATTGTCCAGAAAGGGCGTTCTCCCCACCAGAAAAATCGACTTGTTGTAATCGTAGTTGTTTACATATTTGTGATGATTAGCTACTGAGGCATAGGGCTGCCAGGCTTCCATCACCGTAGTTGCATCAAAGCCTTCCGGTAAGTACAACTTCGACACATTGCGGCAGCCTAATCCAAAATAAGCAAAAACATCCTTCCCCAGATCCGTCACGGCCTCTGTGGGTTCATCGCCCATCAGAATGGCACAAGAAGATCTGTTTTTACGGATGATATGAGGAACTGAACGGAAATAGTATTCGAAATAACGGCTGGTGTTGTCGCTGCCGGTCGCAATAAGCGCTTCTACCCCGTTCAGACGTTCTTCAAAAGAAACAAACCGCTGAAATGCGGGCTCTATATCAATCAGATTTTTGGCGAGAAAGGGAATCAAAACATCATCCTGAGAGGAAGTTTTAGCGATCAGGTGATGGCCACTCATCAGTACACTTAAAAAGTCGTGAAAGCCCACCATGGGTATGTTGCCTGCCATCACCACACCCACTTTCTTCACCGCAGCAGGTTCAAGTGCATAGCCAAGGGTCCATTGAGCAAGCTTCGACTCGCTCAATAAATGGACAATACCTTCCCAGGCATGGTTACATTGTTCGGGCGTAAACCAGGCGTTGCGATCGTTGGCCTGGCGAAACAAAGTGCCTTTTTCCGTATCCGAAAGCGTTTGCATTCGTTTACCCAGGTTGCTGAAGGCTTCTATTCGCTGATGAAGTGTCATTTTCTAAACTTTTGGTGCTGGTTGGTTGTTTTGAAGAGAGTTTAAACAGCCGTATTTTTGCAGCCACCCTTTTTTGGGGCAAAAGTACGAGTAGAATACGGATTTGAAATTATGGCTATTAAGATAACCGAAGAGTGCATCAATTGTGGGGCTTGCGAACCTGAGTGCCCCAACACTGCCATCTATGAAGGTGGCCGGGAGTGGAATTGGGCCGGAGGTACCGCGCTTACGCAGGTTGAGATGGAGGATGGTTCGCAGGTAGATGCCAAACTTTCGCAGTCGCCCGTGTCCAACGAGTTTTATTATATCGTATCTGGCAAGTGCACCGAATGTACCGGCTTTCATGAAGAACCTCAGTGCGCAGCGGTGTGCCCGGTAGATTGTTGCGTACCCGACCCGGATTACGTAGAAAGCAAAGACGAATTGCTGGCCAAGAAAGCATGGCTTCACAACGAACAGCTGCAAAGCTGAGACTACAACATCATTAAGTCATTAAAGGCAAGAAAAGTTAAGCGATTCTATCCTACTTCATTTTGGCGCGCTTAATCAAGTAGGCTTGCAGCACCTGGTAGTAGTCGGTGCGCGAGTTAGCCTCGATAAAATCAATTTTTAACTGGTTGCATTTCATCTTCAATTCCTGATGAAACCTGGCCGATTCGGCTACGTACTTATCGCGTATCTCTGCAGGGTTCAGCTTTAACTTTTCGCCCGTTTCCAGATCAATGAATTCGTAAGGCCGCTCCTGAAACTGGAAAGCCAGTTCTGTTTCGTGATCGCTTACATGAAACAGCAGCACTTCGTGTTTGTTGTGCTTCAGGTGTTGCAGGGCTTTGAACAATTCGCCCGGGTCTTCCCCGCTGCCGAACATGTCGCTGAACAATACTACCAGCGATCGTCTATGGGTTTTCTCGGCCACTTCGTGCAACACCGCGGCTACTTTTGTCTGTTTCAGCTCCACAGTTGGCTGCTCCAGCTTGCGCTCCAACGAGGCAAAGACTTTATCGAGGTGAGAAGGGGTGGACTTGATAGGGGTGTATTCTTCTACCTTATCAGAAAACAAGCAAAGCCCCACGGCATCGCGCTGGCGGTGCAGCAAGTAGGCCAGGGCCGAAGCTGCGTACACGCTAAACCGAAGCTTGCCCATGGTTTCGCGCGGATAATACATGGAGGGCGAACAATCAATCACCAGCAGGCACCGCAGGTTGGTTTCTTCTTCGTATTGTTTGGTGTAGAGCCGGTCGGTGCGGGCAAACACTTTCCAATCGATGTGGCGGGTGCTTTGGCCCTCGTTATAAAGGCGGTGTTCGGCAAACTCAACCGAAAAACCATGGTAAGGCGATTTGTGCAGCCCGGTAATAAAGCCCTCTACCAACTGTTTGGCCAGCAATTCCAGGCTGCCCGATTGCTTGATTTCTTCAAAGTTTACCTTCACAGGGTTGCAAAAATGGCTAAATGGTGATTATTTAGACGCTGATAAAACAATTGGTAACGCTTTAAATATCCATTTTGTTGGCCTCAGTTTGTAATTTTTTTTGAAAATACTATCTTCGATTTTATCAAATACCCCAAACACCTATCAAACCTACTAAACTCTCAGTGCTGTGGAAGATCAAAAGATGAATGGACGAGATGAAATTTTCTCGGAAAAAGTGAAGGCAGGCAAGCGTACCTACTTTTTTGATGTGAAATCAACCCGGTCGAACGACTACTACCTCACCATCACCGAAAGCAAAAAACGATACAATAAAGACGATGAAGGCTTCACCTACGAGAAGCATAAAATTTTCCTCTACAAGGAAGATTTTAACAAGTTTCTGGAAGCCTTGAACAACACGGTAAACCATGTGAAAACGGAACTGATGCCCGAAGTGGATTTTAGCCAGTTCGATCAAAACCGCGAGGAACGCGAGGAGGAGGGCGTGAGCAAGCCGGCCATGGATACCGAGTTGAAATGGGATTGAAACCTTAAACCTAAACCTAAACCGGAAAAGGCCCTGTATCGAAAGATCGGGGCTTTTTCTTTTCAATCAGGCGGCATTTGCTGCGCACACGCGGTCGCCTTGCGGCAAGATGTTATATTTGCGGCCTGATTTTAAAAATGCATCTGGCATGGGCTTAAAATGTGGCATCGTAGGCTTACCCAATGTGGGTAAATCCACTCTTTTCAACGCACTTTCTAATAACAAGGCCGAGGCGGCCAATTTCCCTTTTTGCACCATAGAACCCAATGTGGGTGTTATTTCTGTGCCAGACGAGCGGCTGAATATCCTTTCGGGATTGGTAAACCCGCAAAAAGTGCTGCCTACTACTTTCGAGTTTGTAGACATTGCCGGCCTGGTGAAGGGTGCCAGCAAAGGAGAGGGGTTGGGTAATCAGTTCCTGGCAAACATCCGCGAAGTAGATGCGATTGCCCACGTAGTACGTTGCTTCGAAAACGACAATATCATCCACGTAGATGGCCGTGTTAACCCGGTTGCCGACAAAGAAATCATAGACACCGAATTGCAACTGAAGGATCTGGAGTCGGTTGAAAAGAAGATTAGTAAGGTGGAGCGTACCGCCAAGAGTGGCGATGCGAAGGCCAAAAAAGAATTAGCTACTCTGCTCTTATATAAAGAAGCTTTATCGTCAGGTAAGAATGCACGTACCGTTAGGGTAGATGCGGAAGACAAAAAGGCTGTGGAGGATTTGCAGTTGCTAACCGATAAGCCTGTTATCTACGTAGCCAATGTAGATGAAGGCTCCATTCATACAGGCAATAAGCATGTAGACGCATTGAAAGAACATGTGAAAGCCGAAGGAGCCGAAGTGGTAATGGTGTCTGCAGCCATTGAAGCACAAATTGCAGAGCTGGAAAGCGAAGAAGACCGCAAAGTTTTTTTGCAAGAGTATGGGTTGACTGAATCTGGGTTGAACAAACTGATACGTGCTGCCTACCACCTGCTCGATTTGATTACCTATTTCACTGCGGGCGAGAAAGAAGTGCGCGCCTGGACCATTCACAAAGGCTGGAGGGCTCCACAGGCCGCAGGCGTTATTCATACCGATTTTGAAAAAGGCTTCATTCGTGCCGAGGTGATTAAAATACCCGATTATCAGAAATACAAAACCGAAGCAGGCTGTCGCGAGGCCGGGAAACTGGCCGTGGAGGGCAAGGACTATGTGGTGGAAGATGGCGATGTGATGCACTTCCGCTTCAATGTGTAGCTTCAGTAGGGCCCCATAATCTGTCCAAATTCTCTAAAACAACGATTTCGGTAGCGGGTGTACCTTTTTGGTTAAAATTTCCTTCATATACAGGGATTGATTCATCTGATTTTTAGTACTTTAGCTATCCGCTAGTACTGATTTTTTAGCGGAATTGTCATTTTTTACCCTAAGCAGGATTGCGTGAGAATCCGGATTGTTTTTTCGCTGAAGAACCGTGGGGCTTATGTGCCTTTCCACCACCAGTTTTTGTTGGCTCAAACCATTAAGGGTTTGCTGGTTACCGGTGGACGGAAGGAATTTCTGGACTACACCCAGTTTAATTTCTCCGGGTTAAAAGGGCAGATTAAAATCAGCCGCAAAGGCCTTCATTTTTACTCCTCAAAAGTAACGCTCGTCTTTTCCGCTTCCGACAAGGTGTTCATCGATTATTTATTAGGTGTGCTGTTCGGTCAAAAAGAGTTGGTAATTGGCAGCTTGCAATTAGTACCCGAAACAGTAGAGAACGAAGACCCAGTGGCCATTGGCGATGCGGTAAAATTTTTGTGCATTTCGCCCATTGTGTTGCTGCCCGCATCTTTTAACGATGAAAGTGGCAAACGTTTCATCTCTCCCGAAACAGACGAATTTTCAGATTTACTTTACGACTCTACGATGGCGCGTATGGAAGCCAGTGGAAAGTTTCCGGCCGACCGCCTGGCAGAGTTTTATAAGTTTCAATTGGTTCCAGACAAAGATTACCTGCACCGCCTGCAGTCGGCACATAAAAAATTTGCACGCATCTACCCGCTCTACGATTCGGACATTAAATACGAAGTACGGGGTTACACCTTTCCTTTTACTCTATACGCACCACAGCCGGTACAGCAATTTGTGTACGAACAAGGACTCGGCTTTTTTTCGCACAAAGGCTTTGGCATGCTCGATGTAGCCAGCCCCGACTCTATAAAGTCGGAGGCAGATATGGAAGAAACATACGCTTAACGCGGATTAACCGGCAACAGGTAATAACCCACCAGCAAGTCGGCCCTGGGTTGCAGCGAACTGTAATACACCAAAATTTCGTACAGGTTTTCTGTTTGGAAATGGCTGCCCTCGAAATAGTAACTCTCCTTGTCGGGTGCATCCACCAGGTATTGATAGTCGTACCACCCTTGTTTTAACAACACGCTGGCTTCGTAAGCACCCGTGCTGGTGTTGTATCGCATTTTGTTTTCCGGCAGCCGTTGCCATTGACAGAACTGCCCCATTACATATATAGACGCACCCGTAAGTGCTGGGCTACGCAACGAAAAATTAACAAACAGGTATTGATCGCCCAGGTCGTTGTTGCGCGTGTCTAAATCTTCAATGTAATAGTTGCCATTCAAGTCGCGGTATTGCGCATATACCTGGCTGGCGCGGCTACCATCGGGTTGCACATACAACTCGAAGGGTTTAATGTTTCTATCCAAACGCAAAGTGTTTTGCCCCGGAAAATTCAGCGAACGAAAATCCACGAAACGGAATTCGTTGCCTGCAGCCCACTGTTTGTCTTCATCGAAGAATCGGTATTCTAACTGACTGATGTCTTCGCGAAGAAAGCTCGGCTTCAAATCCATCCGCGCATTGTCCCACCGTTGGTTTTGGCGAATGACAACATGCAGGTTTTCGTAAGGGTTAATAGCGTTGAGGTTGCGGTAATTTACCATGAAATTGATTTGCTGGTTCGATGCTGTGAGGTTGCCCTGGCCCGCCAGTTGGTTGTTAGAGGCAAGGTTTACCCGGTTATCGAACACAAGCATGCGTTTGCTGATGATAATATCATCGCGGTCGCCCTCGCGGTAGACCACCAACAGATAGTTGCCTGGGATTTTTACCGGTGGAACCTGAAAGCGGTAGTGCACATACGGCAGGTGTGTGTTGACAGAATATTGGTATTCGTTGATGGGAAACTCGTTGTATTCTTTCAAAAAGTCCAAATCCATCAGCGAAGATTTGGTCCAATTGAAATTGCAATGAATAAGGCGCGCATAATAGTTGTTTTTGGTTTCCTGAATGTCATCGAAAGCCAGCACCAGATTCTGTTGAATAAGCGGAGCGGCCGCAGGCTGTAAATTTTCGCGAAAGCCATTGCCGCCCGGAAAAACCATAACCGTTCTCACCTGCTCTTCGTACACCCTATCTTGGAAAACCAGTTTTTTTTGAGATTGAGCCCAAAAAGCGGAAAATGTGAACAGCAGGGATAAGACAACGCGCATAACGGGTAAATCTAAACGAATAAATACGGAAAATTGTATTCCAACCAATTAACGGGCCATTGTGTCTAACACGCAGATAGGGTTCATGCAGGGCGAAAAAGAGCTAATTGAAGGCTGTGCCAGGGGGGACAGGGCCGCGCAGCGTGCTTTGTACGAACGCTATTGTAAAAAAATGATGGTGGTCTGTCAGCGCTATTCCAAATCCTCGCAAGAGGCAGAAGACACCCTGCAAGAGGGCTTCATCAAAATTTTCAGATCGATCAAAGATTTTCGGTCTGAATCGAAGCTCGACACCTGGATAACCCGCATCATGATCAACACAGCTCTGAACAACCAAAGGCAAAAACTCTATCTGTTGCCGATGGTAGATGTAAACGATATCACCCTGCCCGAAAAAGAAGACATCAGCCTGTCGGGGTTTCACCTGGCGGAATTGATTGCCATGGTGCAGTCGCTACCTGATGGCTGCCGTGTGGTGTTTAACATGTTTGCAGTGGAAGGTTATTCGCACAAAGAAATAGGAGAGATGCTGGGTATTAGTGAAGGTACTTCGAAATCGCAATACAACCGCGCGAAAACGCTGTTGAAAGCAAAACTGGAAAAGGAAAAGACGTATGCAAGAGAGGCAAAGATTTGAGGAGAACTGGAAGGAGGCGTTTGACGGAGCCGAGCTTACTCCGCCCGACCGTATTTGGACCAACCTGGAGTTGGACCTGGCGGAAGGTGATAACGAGCGCATGAAAAAACGAGTGGTGTTTTACCAACGAATGGCAGCCGCGCTGGTGCTGGTGTCGGCTTCACTTGGGTTTTATGTATGGACAACACTGAACAACGAGGCTGAACAAACACTGGCCACCAACCCGGTAGTTGTTGAAGGTGATAAAGCTTCCAAAGAAGTTGTAAAAGAGGAAATGGCACTTAGCGATAACCCCAATACAACGATAACAAAAACAGATGACGTAGGGAACCAGGCCAACGGCTCATCGCAAACCACTGTGGTAAAGAGCACCACGAGCACAACCACTGCTACACGAAAGGAAGCAGACCGCGTCAATACACAAAAGGTAACTAATCACGAAGTATTGAGCGAAGGAGCGCCCATGCTGGCTGTGGCTGACGATCAACAACAGCAGCAGCCACCTTTAGCAGGGGAGGAGAAATCCGAATCGTTAGTATCCCACCCTGAGAATGAAGGCCTCGCTCTGAACAAACAAGAAGCCGAAGAACTCGTGGCACAGACCGCGCCCATGACGGAAGAAGAAGCATTGAAAGTGTTGCAGCCTTTTCTGGAGGTGAAAGAAGAGAAGAAAGAAAAGCGCACCTCCGCGCGCGAAACATTGTGGCTTGCCATGGGCGCAGCCGCAGGAAGTTATAACCCCAGCGCGGGGCCAACAGCCGGCATGGCTGATCAGGCGCTGAATGCACCTGCGTTTTCTTCAGCCGACCAGCGTAGTGGTCAGACCAATCGTAACGAAGTCGGGTCAGCGTTTTCTGTTGGTGTAACGATGGGCAAAAAGTTAAGCGATAGGTGGGTGGTTCAAAGCGGACTCAATTATGTGAACCAACAGATCGACTACTCATCTAACCTACTTGCCTTTACTTCGGCTAATAAAGCTCAATTGTATACACCCGAATACGCAACCACGGCAGGTATTACCAACGATGGTAATTTTTCTGCGCTAACCACTACCGACCCTTACACCATCAACAGCGTGATAGAGTTGATTTCAATTCCGGTGCAGGCAGGCTACCTTATTGTTGATAAAAAAGTAGGCTGGCAGGTGAATGGTGGTTTTTCCTCCGATCTGTTTTTGCGCAACACGTTGGTAGATGAATCAGGACAAGTGGAGAAGTTTTCGCAGGGAGCTGGTGAAGAATCGCCTTACCGCACCGTTAGCTGGTCGGGTTTGCTAAACACCGAGTTGAGCTACCGATTGGGCGATCAATACCGTTTTTCTTTGGTGCCCGGCTTGCGGTATGCACTCAATTCTGTTCTGAAGGATGGAACCAGTACTCCGTTGATATTAGATATGGGATTTCGTTTTCGTTACATCGTGAAGTAGGCGTAGAAGGTGATGGCACGTTCAGTTAAGAATCTTTGGTGGCGATTTACCCATTCTGCCTTCTACCCACTCTGTTATATTTTTTTCATCTTGCTGATGGCGGTACTTCTCAAGAAGGTGGAATTGTAACTTCCAACCTTTAGCGGCTGTAGGGTGTCCAAACCATAGAACCAACCTGTACACCGTTATGAGAAAGATGCTGCTCTTTAAAAAAGGCCAGTGGCTGTTAATGCTGGCTTTTGTACCCGCACTTTTTAATCGTTGCTCCGACCAATGCGAGATAAAGAGTTCCTACACCTACTTTGAACCGGTGTACATGACGATGGAGCAAGTGCGTGCGGCCACAGGCCCTGAAGAGCCTCGTGTGCTGGCCACGCCCGGCAAAATCTATTTTAAAGACAATTATCTTTTTGTGAATGAAGTGAGCAAGGGCATTCACGTGATCGACAACCGGAACCCGGCTGCGCCCCTGCCCATTTCTTTTATTGCCATTCCGGGAAATTACGATCTGGCCATCCTTGGCAACATACTGTATGCCGATAGTTATACTGACCTTGTTGCGTTCGATATAACTCAACTTGCTGATGCAAGAGAAGTAGGCAGGCATGCCAATCTTTTCAAGACCTATGGAAGCAATCACTTCAATATTGATCCAGTGCGGGGCGTCATTACTGAATGGCAAAAAGTGGAGCAGGCTACTTTGCAAAATGAGTGCGACTTGATGGTACAACCCTGGGGAGGCTACTGGTTGGATAATGGTTTTTACCTGGCTTCGGACCTGGCAGCCCGTGGCAACAGTAAAACGTCCATCGCTCCGGGCGGAGGGGGCTCTGTTGGTATTGGTGGTTCTATGGCACGCTTCGCCATCAATGGTGCTTATTTGTTTGCCCTCGATGGCAACACCATGGATGTGGTGCGCATCACTAACCCGGCAGCCATGGAGATAAGGCACGAAATGAATATTGCGTGGGACATTGAAACGATTTTTCCTTACGAAGACAAAATGTTTATTGGCTCGCGCACGGGCATGTACATTTTGGATGTAAGCAATCCTGAATTGCCGCAGCAGTTGAGTGTGTTTGCACACATGCGTAGTTGCGACCCTGTGGTAGTAGACGGTGATCTCGCCTTTGTAACCCTTCGCGATGGTAATACTTGTGCGGGTGCTGTCAATGTTTTGCAGGTAATTGATATTAGCAACCTTCAATCACCCTCGCTCATCAAATCGTATAACATGACCAACCCGCACGGACTGGGTGTAGATGGAGATGCCTTATTTATTTGCGATGGCAACGATGGCCTGAAGATTTTTGATAGGTCGGATGTGTTGCAGATTACGCAAAACAGATTGGCGCACTACCAAAACCTGCAAGCTTACGATGTGATTCCCTTTCAAAACGTAGCCATGATGATTGGTGAGGATGGCCTCTATCAATACGACTATTCCGATCTGCAAAACATCAGGCAGATCAGCATGTTGCCCATCGTAAAGCCTGCTGAATGAAAGCGATTGTTTTACTGGTGAGCGGCCTGTTAATGGCTGGCATGGTTGGGGCACAGTCGTCTGATTCGGTAGGTGTAAAAAAGTCTACGGCTCTTAATTACTTTTTTACTATCCGTTCAGGCGCGCTGGTGGGTTGTCGGTGTGGGTATCAAAATCCTTTGGCGGTGGCAGCCAACACGCTGCAGGGTCTGCGTTGGCGTAACCGCTGGCAAGTAGGTTTTGGCTCGGGCATTCATTCGTATACGCAATGGCAGGTGTTGCCTTACGTGGCCAATGTGGGTGTGCAAATCGGGAAAAAGAGAAATTGGTTGCTTGAATATAATTTTGGTGGCTCCCATGCCTGGATTACCGATGGCTTAGGCGAGCCATACGGATTGCGGAAGACCAAAGGCGGCCGGGTTACAGGTCCGGCTCTGGTTTACCAAATGGCCTATCACGATCTACGCATTTCCGTGTTGATGGGCTTTCAATCGCAAGTGGTGAAGTCGATTTATCAATACCAGAATCAATATTGGGTGAATGGAGAATTAGTAGATCTTCCGCCCAATACACGCGAAGAACGAATGGTGTTCAATCGCATGCTCATTCAAATGGGCATCGGCTGGAAGTAGTATTACTCCGACAGGTCTTCAATTTCCAGCATCAACTTTTCCCACATTGCCGTGGCTGCGGCCAGGTCTTTTTCAATACGCGTAAAATCGTTTTGCAGCGCAGCAAGTTCTGCAGGCTTTTCATAAATATCTGCATTGCCCAACGCGCTTTCTAACTTCGATTTTTCGGCTTCCAGTTTTGTTACTTCTTCCTCGGCCTTCTTCAAGACTTTGTTCAATTTCGCCAACTGCGCGTCTTTCGTTTCCGATGAAATAACGGGTGTTTCTTTTTTCCCCTCTTTCCTCGCTGGCGGTGGGGCAGGTGCCGTCAATCCCTTTTTCTCGTTGTCTTTTTTCCAATATTCGTATTCTTCGTAGGTGCCGGGGTATTCTTTTATCTGGTGATCTTCAATGTACCAGATCTTGTTGGCCACCTGGCTCACAAAATGTCGGTTGTGCGATACGACCACAAAGGTGCCCTTGTATTGTTGCAAAGCCTGGATGAGGATATTTTCAGAAATAAAATCAAGGTGGTTGGTAGGTTCATCCAGCAAAAGGAAGTTGGCTTCTGAGATGAGCGTTTTCGCCAACGCTACCCGCGACTTTTCACCACCCGAAAGTACTTTAATCTTTTTGAACACGTCTTCATCGGAAAACAAAAAGCAACCCAACACATTGCGCAACTCCTGTTCTGTTTTGCCACTGCCTGCCTGCTTCAATTCGTCAAGAATTTCGTTATCCACCCGAAGCGACTCCAACTGGTGCTGCGCATAGAATCCATAAATAACATTGTGGCCAATAATGCGCTCACCTTCCACCGGCTCAGTGCCAGCGATGATGCGCAGCAGTGTTGACTTACCTTTTCCGTTGGCGCCAATCAAGGCAATTTTGTCGCCCCGCTCAATGCCTGCATTGGTATGTTTCAGAATCTGTAAATCGCCATACGCTTTCGACAGGTCTTTCATGGTAACTACATGCCTGCCCGAGGGTTGCCGAAACGTAAAACGAAAATTCACAGCCGCGGTGTCGTTAACCACTTCTTCCACTAAGTCCATGCGCTCTAATGCCTTCACACGCGATTGCACCTGTCGTGCCTTTGTTGCTTTCGCGCGAAAGCGCTCGATGAACCGTTCTGTCTGTCTTATTTTGGCTTGCTGATTTTCGTAGGCGTTTTGCTGAATTTCTTCGCGCATTTCCTTCTCCTGCAGGTAATAACTGTAGTTGCCTTCGTAGGTAACCAATTGCTGTTGGGTAACATCAACTGTTTTGGTAATGACGTTATCCAGAAAAGTACGGTCGTGCGACACAATGATTACTGCACCCGGATAATTGCGCAAGTAGCCCTCCACCCATTCGATGGAAGGCAAGTCGAGGTGGTTGGTGGGTTCATCCAGCATCAGCAGCGATGGCTTCTCCAACAGCAATTTGGCCAACATCACACGCATGCGCCAGCCTCCGGAAAATTCTTTTAGCGGCCGGTGCAGGTCTTTGGTGCTGAAACCAATTCCTTCCAGCACCTCTTCTGCTTTTGCCTGCATGGTGTAGCCATCTAACTGGTCGAACTTTTCCTGCAGTTTCGTGAGCTTGTTCACCAGGTCGTCTGAGTATTCAGTTTCCAGCCTATGAAGAATCTTTTCTATTTCGCGCTGGGTGTCTACTGCATCTTTAAACGCCTCCATGGCCACCGTTAGAATAGCATCATCGGTTTGGTACGACAGCAGGTCCTGGTTCAAAAAACCTATCGTGCAATCCTTCGCCTTGCTGATGGTTCCTTCATCTACCCGGTAATCGCCATTGATGATTTTCAAGAGGGTAGACTTGCCACGTCCGTTCAACCCGATCAACCCGATTTTGTCATCGGGCTTAATAAACATGGAGGCATTTTGATAAAGGGCCCGACCGCCAATGAAATAAGAAATATTGTTTACCGATACCATTCTTCTCTGCTTTTCGCTGATTTCGCCAGTTAATAAAGAGACAAAGATATATTCAAAAGGGTAAAAATGGAGATTAAACGGTGGAGGATAACTGCGCGATGCACCTTAACTTCGGGTTTTAAATCTGCTAAATCATGACGAGAACGAAATCTGCCTATTCGCTGCTGTTGGCTGCCTTGGTATTGTGTTGCAATCATTCTTCGCGCGAAGCAAGCCAGACCAAAGCCGAAGACGGATCTTTGCCCGCACTTACAGAGGCAAGCCAGTCGTTGCCGCTTCAGTCTATAAAAATGCCTTCCGGTTTTTCGATTGAAGTTTATGCAGAAGTGGAGAATGCGCGATCGATGGCTTTGGCCCCCGATGGTACGCTCTTCGTAGGTAATCGCAACGAAGACAAAGTGTATGCTGTGAAAGACACCGATGGTGATAACAAAGCCGATAAGAAATGGGTGCTGGCTTCCGGGCTGAATATGCCCAACGGTGTGGCCTTTAAAGATGGCGACCTTTACATAGCAGAGGTAAGTCGCATTACGCGGATCAAAAACGTATTAAGCAAGTTGAGCAATCCGGGCAAACCTGAGGTAGTGAACGACCAGTTTCCTACCGAGACGCATCATGGCTGGAAGTACATTGCCTTTGGCCCTGACGGAAAACTGTATGTGCCAGTGGGTGCACCTTGCAACATTTGCGAGTCGAAGAAGCCTATTTATGCCAGCATTACCCGCATGAATGCCGATGGTTCCGGTGTAGAAGTATATGCAAGTGGCGTGCGCAACACGGTGGGATTCACCTGGCATCCGGAAACAAAAAACTTATGGTTTACAGACAATGGCCGCGACATGATGGGCGATGACATTCCTCCTTGCGAACTGAATACTGCCACCCAACCAGGGCAACACTTCGGCTACCCTTATTGCCACGCAGGTACCATTAAAGATCCCGAGTTTGGTGACAAAAGGAACTGCAGTGAGTTTGTGCAACCTGCGAAAGCGTTGGGTGCACACGTGGCGCCACTGGGTTTGAAGTTCTACACAGGCAACATGTTTCCTTCTGCCTACAAAAATCAAATTATTCTGGCAGAGCATGGCTCCTGGAACCGTTCGAAGAAGAGTGGATACAAGCTCTCCTTGGTGCGGTTAGCGGCCAACGGCCAGGTTACTGCTTACGAAACTTTTGCCGAGGGTTGGCTGAATCAAGAAACTCAAAAGGTATGGGGTCGCCCGGTAGATGTATTGCTATTACCCGATGGCGCTATGTTGGTATCGGATGACCAGGCCGGTGTTGTCTATCGGATTTCGTACAAGGGTTAAAACGGAGAAACTAAAAATCGTCTGCGATCTCGTCAATCTTGCGGCCTTTATCTTCCTGCATCATTTTAAGAACAGGGTAGCAGCGGTAACGCAACCTGATTTCTTTTTTGGAATGGTCGTTGAAGGTAAGACTGAGGTTGGATGTAATCCAGTTGTAAGAGTCGGTAGTGAGAATGTATTTCGGTTCGCCAAATGATTTCACCAGTCCTTTCATCAACCGGGTGTCTTTATCGGTAATCACCACAATTTCGTACACCAGGTCTTTGTAAGTTTTAACTTCTACCTGGCGGATTTTCACTTCACCGATACTTTGATAGGCCGGGTGGTCTACCTCATAAAGTTTGGCATCGAACTCGCCCTTTTCTTTTACATCTTTTTTGAAGGCAGCACCCTTTACGCTGTCTATGTGGCCTCCCAGCTTAATGTCTTTGAATCCGTTTCTGCGGTCGAGTTCCTCGGTGTTCTGACTAAATGCAAACGCAGGTACCAAAAACAATAATAGGATTAGACGCATCATCACGGTTGTTTGGGTTCTATAAACTGAACAGAAAAAGTAACGCTGGTGCGATCCCACAGCAGTACGATGTCTGCCATGTTGTTCCGCTGGTCGATGCGGATAGTGAAGGGTTCGAATACGGTAGGCGGTTCGATGGCTACGGGTGTAACGTCAAAACGCATCTCATCCATTAGTAAATTGTAATTGTAGGATCCCCACAAGCCCACGTCTTTGTTGAGAATGATGGTCCACTTATCTGCATAAGGAATGGTGAACAACGAATAAGTACCTGCCGGCACCAGTTGTTTATTGATAAACAGATCTTTTGTAAATGTAATTTCGGTGGCCTCGTTGGCACCTGTGCGCCACACTTCGCCAAACGGTACCAGTTTGCCAAATATTTCACGGCCACGTTTATGCGGCTGGCTATAGATAATTTTGAAGTAGGTGTCTTTGTATCGGCACGACACTACAGATAATGGGCTGGGTTTGACAGGTAATGCCTCTTGTGCGTGTAAGTGGGCGAGTGCGAAAACAAAAAAAGAGGCAAGAAGATACTTTTGAAGACCCATTCGTGCTAGTTACTTTGGAGCGAAGATAGCAATTTTGATTCCAATACTTAACTTGACACCCCGATTACAACATGGAGCGCCCCGCATTTGACGATATCTATATGGAGTTGGCCGTGAATCTGGCCAAGCGCTCGCATTGCATTAAGCGACATGTGGGTGCGGTGCTTACCAAAGACACCCGCATCATTTCTATTGGTTATAACGGCCCGCCTTCCGGCACGCACAACTGCGATGAAGAGTGGCCCGAAACCGGCTGCCCACACGATTCGAAGGGAGGTTGCTCGCTGGCTATACACGCAGAGCAGAATGCTATTCTTTATGCGGTGAAAAACAAAACCTCTGTAGAGGGGGCCACGCTTTATGTAACGCTCTCGCCCTGCCTGGCTTGCTCGCGAATTATTTTCAGCATGGGCATCCGCAGGGTTATCTATCTCAAATCGTATGCGGAATACAAAGGGTTACCCAACGATGAGGGCGTTGACTTTCTCAACAAGTTTGGCATTGAGTGTATCAAATACATGGGTACTTTGCAAAACGTAACCCACATGATCTGATTCCTATCGGCTTGCCAGTGCTTTTTCCAGATCGATAACCATTTTGGCAGTAATGCCCTTTGTTTTGCGTGCTTGCTCTGTTTTAAAAACCTGCAAGGCACGTTCACAGGTTTCGAAAAGTCCAACGGGGTTCTGATCGTGCTTGTAACTGCCCAGGCACCATTCCATGTCAGCCTGTAGTTGGCTGTCGAGGTTAAGCGCCTTTAGTTTAGCCAATGCAGTCTCACAAGCTGCTGCAATGGAAATAGCTGCAGGTTTTTTCTTGGGTGCTGCGCTTTTGCTGGCAGAAGTGCTAGCCTTAGCAATTTTTTTCGCGGGTGCTTTCGCCATGATTGAATTGATTTTTGGTTTGATGCTACAAAGTACCGCCTTGGCGCGGGTGCGCACAAGCTATATCGGCAAAATCTACGCAACCGTTATAGCCATTTTATCAGCAGAAAGGATTTCGAAACGTAGAAAAGACCCTGCGTGTGCACTTGATTCAAGTTGAAATCGCGAATGAAACCAGACATTGATACATCGCCTAAGTGTTGCAATGCCAAGAGAGAGATAGGTAATTTCAAAAACTGAAATAAAAAAAGAAGGGGAGCAATCCTTGATTGCTCCCCTTTACAAGTATCAAGCGTTGCTTGATTACTTCTTCTTCTTAGCAGCCTTCTTTGCTTTCTTGGCTGCTTTCTTAGCGGGTTTTTTTGCCATAGCGTTTAATGTTTTAAGTGAAAATTTTGTTAAACGTTATCGAAAGGTATAACAAAAATTTATTCTGCAAAAATTTTTCGCAAAAAATTTTCAATTGCGTGAAAATTTTTGGAAGTGCATCGTCATCAGTTGATGTTGTAACTCATCATCACTTAGATCATGAAATGATATTCACTTCGGTAGATAATTCAATGTTGAATTTCATCTTCACACTCTTCTTTACTTCGTTGGCGAGTGAAAAAATATCCGCACCTTTTGCGTTGCCATGGTTAACTATCACGAGTGCCTGATGCATGTGCACACCAGCATCACCCATGCGCTTTCCTTTCCATCCACTTTGTTCTATCAACCAACCTGCTGGAACTTTAACTTCTTGATTTTCAGAAACGTAACCCGGCATAGTTGGATGAGTTTTTTTCAACTCGTTGTACTGATTTTGAGTGACAACAGGATTCTTAAAGAAGCTTCCGGCATTTCCAACTTGGGCAGGATCGGGTAGCTTACTTGTGCGAATGGCAATCACTGCATCGCTTATGTTTTGAATGGTTGGTGAAGAAATATTTTTGCTCGCCAACACCTCGTTGATCGCACCATAGCTTGTGTGTAGTTGGTGATTTTTTTTACGCAACCTTAAAGTAACACTTGAAATAAAAAATTTTTCTTTCAATGCACCTTTAAACACACTTTCGCGGTAACCAAACTCACATTCTTCCTTACTGAACACACGCAATGAACCGGTGCGCACGTCCATCGCTTCCACATTTTCTATCACATCCTTCACCTCAACACCATAAGCACCGATGTTTTGCATGGGTGCAGCGCCTACTGTGCCAGGTATCAAACTAAGATTTTCGATGCCGCCCCAGTTGTGTTGCACACAATACATTACCAGGTTGTGCCACACTTCTCCCGCGCCTACGCGTAAAGTGATGTGTTCGTCTGTTTCGCTTACGATATCAATACCCTTGATTTCATTTTTGATTACCAGCCCCCTGAAATCATCCAGAAAGAGCACATTACTGCCTCCGCCTAATAGGAGCGTGCGCTGTTGACGATATGTTTCTGTCTGAATGAGGTCTATGAAATCCTGACGAGAGCGAACCGTACAGAAGAAATCGGCATATACATTGATGCCGAATGTGTTGAACGATCGAAGCGAGACATGTTCCTGCAACTGGATCATGACGCCCAATCACGAAAAAAGCGTGCAGAAAGAAAAATGACTGCGATGGATTTTCCCTAAAAAGATTTTGCCAACTCTTCTTCCGACAGTTTAAAAATGCAAATGCGCGGGAAACGACCCGCCAGGAATGTAGTACCGCAAACCACCAGACCATTGTCGCTGGTAACAGATAAAGCAGCCACTTCGAATGTATTCGAGAAGCCGAGGTAGCGTGTGCCCAACAACGAGCCATCGGCAGAATTGTATCCAATCAGTGCAATTTGCCGATTGCGCGTGTTGCTTGCGTAAATGACCTGGCTGCTGCCTTCAATGGTAGTAGAAATAATCTTAACTGGCGCATCGGGTACCAACTCAGGCATATAGTTGCCGGTAAGGTTGGTGCTGGAACTTACGCCACTGGTAGGGAGCGACACGGAAGGCAACAAGTAGTTATCGCCAAAGTTAAAGCGGGCTGCCGCAAATTGGTTACCTGCTGTAGGCACCAAATAACTTAGCCCGCCATTTTCCTGCTGTCCTTGAATAACGCCAACTGGATCATCTTGATTAAGATTGGTAAACACTACCGACAATGTGTAGTTATAAAAGCCATTGAAAAAATACAGATTGCCTGCTTTTCCCACCTGAAACGGAAGTTGTGTGCCAGTTCGCAAAAAATGATTGATGATGGGTTCTTCTACCGCATCGCCTGCGCCAATGGTGAAGCCTCTGGATTGTAGTAGGGCGCCACTGGGATTTACTACCGAGAGCACACTTAGTTTATTTATATGATCGTAGTTAAGCAGAAGGAAATTGTTGCCGTCTTGCGCGGCAGCCGAAGGATAAGAACCGCCCACTTCGGTTACATTGGCAATTTCTCCGTTGCTGTTAAGGGTTACCAATTGGGTTTGCAGGGCAATGGTGTTCATAGCAAAGAAGAAATATTGATCGTTCGCCACCATCAGCGGCCCCACGGGGTTCACCAGGTCATCTTGCACTTCCAATTCACTCACAAATTCACCTGTCGCATCTACTTTTAATAAATAGATTCCAGAAAAATTGGAGTCATTCAGTCTGCGTCCACCTAAAATCAGGTAGCCTTCGTCAGGTGTTTGTTTAATGTCGATGGGAAAATAAGACGTGTTAAACCGATCGTTGTCGTAGATGCGGGTAAAGTAGGCTTTGTTGATCTCCGGGTCGGCTTCGTTGCTGCATCCGGTCGCTAGCCAAACGGTAAGAAGGAATAAAAAATATTTCTTCATAAATCTTATTGATCTAATGCTTTGAAATTATTGCTGAGGAAGCGAAGCGGAAACAGTACACCGGCAGAAAAGGTCATGTTACGAATGGTCAGATCGTCTTGCGCATCGCCAATGCCGTTCAACCGGTCGTTACCAAATCTGTTGTTCGCGTTGGCCATGTCACTCATGCCATTGCGGTAGGCCACATCCAACACCAGCCGCACATTGCCCAGGTTGTAGTTTACACCCGCGCCTGCCAGCCATCCCCAATAATTTTCGAACAAATCCTTGGCTCCCACAATTACGGGCGCGTTTTCAAAGGCGTTGGTGCCGCCCGAGGCATAATCCACGCCCGATACTTTAACCGATTTGGTTGCATCTATCAATAAACCATAGAAGACACCAGCCTGAACGTAAGGTCTCAATTTGTTGCCGGTGAATTCATACTTCACAAGCAGTGGCAGATCTGCATAATCAATTTGCTGTTCCTGGTCGAAGGTTAGTTCTAAACGTTCGGCCGCATTTTCAGGATTGGTCCAACGGTATTCGTTGTGATAGGTAAACCTGCTGTGCCGATAGGTGGGCTGAAAGCTGAAAGAAAACCCCCGGTAATAGAAAGTTACCTCCAACGATACCTGGCTGCCGGTTTTGTTGAACGAGTCGTAGGTTTTTTCTGTGCGGGTAGCTGTGTAGTTGGTGGGCGTAATGATGGTGTACCTGGTATCAGGCACTACCTCGGTAAGGTTGGCACCGGCCTTAAAGCCCAACCACCACTGCTTCTCGAGAAATTTCATATTCTCGTTGCGGGCGCGGTTGTTAAAGCCCTGTTTCTTTTTTACCTGGGCTTGCAAGGGTAGGGCAAGCACAGCAAGCAGCAGAGGTAGAAGTTTAAGCATGAGGTTTAGCGGGTTACTACCAGTTTTTTAGTTTCGTTCAGCGCACCAGTTCTTATCTGATAAAGATAAATGCCGGGTGTTAAATCGGTTACGTTCAAGTCGGCAAAATGTTCGCCTGCCGGTTGGGGGCCATCCACCAGCGTTTTTAATGCACGGCCATCGCTATGTAGTAAAACCAGTTGCACGTGCAGGTCGGTGTTGATGCGATAGCCAATACGCACCTGATCGCGTGCCGGGTTAGGTGTGGCATCGTACAGCGAGAAGCGTTGCGATATGAAATGATCTTTTACGCCTGAAACCACCTGGGTTGCCACAGTGATCGGCTCGTAGTTGCCGGTGCCTTCTTCTTTGGGGCCGTTAATGAAGTTTTTGAAGAAGATATCGTTGTTGATTTTGTTTTCATCTACCAGCAACCAGTCTTTCAAAATAGCAGCGTACACCTGGCGGTAATCGTACTGCATGTCAACATTGCTTTGATTCAGGTCGGGCACGTTACCCAGCACACCAGGACTAACGCCCAGGCCAAACATAAATACCGGGCCGCCTGTGCCGTGGTCGGTGCCGTAGCTTCCGTTGGAGTGAACCCGTCTGCCAAATTCGGAGGTAGTAACAGTAAGCACACGGTCTTCCAATCCGCGTAAGCGCAAATCGTCTTGAAAGGCTTTCATGGCAGAAGAGATATGGTACATTAGTGCAGCATGCACTCCCATCGTAGGGTCGTAGCTTTCGGTTTGTTGCGCATGCGTATCGAAACCACCAATTTTTACGAGGAACACTTTCGTTTTCACGCCATCGCCTCCGCCATCCAACAAGCGGGCAATCAGTTTTAGTTGTGGTGTCAGGTTGTTTCGTAAGCTGCCGGCCGGTGCATTGAATGGATATTTCTCCGGGTAAGTTACCTGCGACTCGGGTGCGCGCTGGTAAACTTCGTATAGTCGTTGCGCATAATCTTCCGACTTATCCTCCAGTCCTAAAATCCAATTCAGTTCTTTTCCATAGGGCGTGTCATTCAAAGCAGCAGGGGGCTTACCTCGCGGATCAATGCCTTCATCGCTAAAACCTTCCAACTCGTTTACCAACTGGGCAAAGCTTTCGGGATTGTTGAGTGAGATGGAAGAAGGAATGTTGCCTTCCTGGTGAAAGATCAATGACACATCGCTGCCCATCTCTATCGCCAGCGGGTCTTTCATTTCATCGTTAGGAAAATCATTGGGATAAACCTGGGGCGCAAATTCCATTTGCAGGTAGCGGCCTACCCAACCAGAAGAAAAATAATCATCGAAGCTGCCGCCCATGAAAGAAATATCGCGGCCACGAAAGTGCGAGCCGTTGTTATTCTTGTAAGACACGCCTTGGATGATGCCCATGCGACCCCGGTCGTACAAGTCTTTCATGCCCAGCATATCGGGGTGCAAACCTACTTGTGCCGCTGAGGCAAGCGTGCTGTCCAGCGGAATCATTTTGCGCAAGCTGTTCTTGGCGGGTATGGCAATGTTGGCCCTGCGGCTGTAATACAAGTCGTAGGCTTCTACAGGAATTACGGCATTCAATCCATCGTTGCCGCCATGCATCTGCAGAATAATCAGCACGCGATCGTTCGTGCTTTGCTGCGCCATCCGCGTAAGCGAGTTTTCGCCCATCAGCTTAATGGGTATGCCACCAATGGTAAATGGTAACGAGGCCAACGACAATTTTTTTATAAAACTTCTTCTCTTCATGGGTCAGGCTTAAAATAATTGGTATTCGGGCGACTGCATCATGGCGTTAAACAGGCTGCGCAACTGGTTGGTCACCACTTCCAGGTCTACCGGGTTGTTCCAGCGGAAATTCCACGAAGCTTCCGGGTCGGGGTCTATCTGTGGCGATTTGAGGAATGCAGTAAGAAAATAATTCAAGCGTTCGGCTGTTAGCCCGGCCGCATCATCTGTGGCACCATCGAAAGTAAGATTGTCGGACAGTGGCAACAAGTACTTGGCCAGTTCAATGATAAGAAGACGCGCATCGGAGGCGATGGCGTTGGGTATGTGATCGCGCACAAACTGAACCACATCAATTTTCAGCGCACCATCCTCCATCTGATTATCGGTTACTAACTCGCGAATAAATTTGTAACGATTGGTGAGGTAGTTGGTAGAAATCCAACTGCGATGGTAGATGGGAAATTGATGGTACGCATCGTAACCGGCTACATCGAAGGGTTCGTAAAAATGCATACCCATTTCGGATAGCGACCGAATCAATCCAACTGTTTTTTCATAAAAGGCTTCGGCTTCGTTTACCGGATCAGGGAGCGATAATTCAAAAAAGCGCATGGTTCCCAACATCAGGTCGAGAGGCGATTTGATGATGCCGCCAAAATTGTCATCCAACACTGGGGCAGTCGCTTCATAGAAATGCTGGCTGCTGAAAAGGTCTTCCAAAACGGGTTGCAGTTTAAAACCGTTGGCCGTAAAGGTGGCCGCCATCTCTGTAATGATGGTGTTGTCTATTTCGGGGGTGATGTGGTGATAGACAAAGAAGCGATAAATTCTGCGACAGATGTTTTTGGCTGTTTCCGGCCTACTATAGATAAGGTCTATCAACTGGCTTATCTCGTCCAGCGTGCTGGCTTCGGTGGCGGCAGTGCCGTTGAGGTACAACGGATTGGGTTGTATTACCTGGCTATCGAAACGATCGCTGAATTGTTTGGTTGTATTGTCGTGGCCGGAGGCATTTAGTGGGTTACCTCTTACTTTTCCGCGTGGCAGTTCCGTTTCCTCATCTATATTGGAAAAGGTGTCGTCAAAATCCCAACCAGACAAAACGCGCGCAGCGGCCTGCACATCCTGCTCGCGAAACACAAAATAGTCGCCCGGGTCGGTAATGGGGGGAAGGGTGCCCTCCAGCCCGCGACCGATGCTGTACAATTCAAGAAGTTCGCGTGCGTAGTTTTCGTTGGGGCTGCCGTTCACGTTCAGGTTGCCATCCAGCAAACGCAGCATGGCATTGTCTACACTTATTTTTTTAGTGAGTTCGCGGAAATTGATGGTGGCGCTGGCTCCTTTATCTAAAGCGAATTGGCGGAACAATTGGTTCTGGAAATAGAGTGCGCGGCTGCTGTCTATCTTTGTTTGAATGGCAGTGAGCACGGTGTGAAGGAAGAACACAATTTTCTCGCGAGCCGATACGGCCAGCCCCGGTTCGCCAACCAACCCCGCGCCCAGCATTTGGTGCAGCAACCATCCTTTGAAAAACTCCTGTAAATCGGTGTCGCCAGAGTTGGCATCGGTGGTGCCGGATATTACCCACTCAGCATTGGTAGCAGGGTCTAGCGGCAGTATGGTTTCAGGCAAGGCGCTGCCATACAATTTTTGAAGGGCTAGTTCAGGCGTAAGGGTGGCAAAGTTGTCGATTTGAGCCTGCGTAGCACCAAAGGTGGCACGGTGAAGAAGGTGTGCGGCCCGCTTGGGGCCTAACACTCCGGTAAAGGCAGTTAGTGGCATGGGTTTGTTCTTCTCAAAGCACTATATATAGAGTGAAAAATACAAAACTCCGGTTTAGCAGTTAAGTCAACATTAGTATCGTTTATCGCCAATTAGTTTCTACCACTTTTGTTTACCTAACACTTAATAGGTATTTTGAAATGTTTATGAAACTAATTGAATGTCCGCGCGATGCCATGCAAGGCATCCACACTTTTATACCAACAGCAAAGAAAGCAGCCTATATTAACCAGCTATTACGTGTAGGTTTTGATACCATCGACTTTGGAAGCTTTGTTTCGCCCAAGGCCATCCCCCAGATGAGCGACACAGCCGCGGTGCTCGACCAATTGAACCTGAAGGACACAACAACGAAGTTATTGGCCATTGTGGCCAATATGAAGGGAGCGGAGCAGGCGGTGTCATATAATGCGATCAACTACCTGGGCTTTCCACTCTCTATTTCAGAAACATTTCAGCAGCGAAACACCAACAAATCCATTGCCGAAGCACTGAACGAAGTGGCGCGCATACAAGCGCTGTGTATGAAAAACAACAAAGCATTGGTGTGCTACATCAGCATGGGTTTTGGAAATCCCTATGGCGATCCATACGATGCCGGCATTGTGGGGCAGATGGTAGAGAAATTGAAAAAAATGGGCATCCGCATTGTTTCTCTGGCCGATACGGTGGGCGTATCAACTCCTGAATTAATTGTTCAATTGTTTAAAGGAATGAAGACACAATTTCCAGACATAGAGTTTGGTGCTCATCTGCATTCACATCCTGCCAAAGCGGTGGAGAAAATGGAGGCGGCCTTTCAAGCCGGGTGCGATCGTTTTGATGGTGCTTTGAATGGATTGGGGGGATGCCCCATGGCCAATGACGACCTGGTGGGCAACCTGGCTACGGAAACAATACTGGCCTACCTGGAAGAAAAAGGCGCGGCACCGGTTCTCAACAAAACAGAATTGGCCAAAGCGCTGGCAATGGTGGCGGGGGTTTTTCCAAAATAGTGTAAATTTATTACATGCCTGCGCGTGGGGCATGCTTCGTACGAAATGGAATGACGGGGTGGCCTTAATTTTGCAATACAAACCCAGTTATGAAAAAAATGCGTTACTACTTCGGCCTGGTTCTTCTACTTACTGCAATTGCCGGGCGTGCCCAATCTGCCAAAGAACTTACTCAAAGAGCCATGGACCTGATGGAGAAGCGGGATTTCATGGAAGCCATTTTGAATTTGAATAAGGCCATAGAAGCCGACCCCAAATACACCCAGGCTTACTATGTGCGCGGCAACATTAAAACCAACTTCGAAGACTTTCACGGTGCTATGAAAGATTATAACACCGCTCTGGATATGAATCCCAAATTTGCAGATGCATTCTTTGCACGTGGCAATACCAAAATGAAATTGCAGGATTATTATGGTGCTATTTCGGATTTCACTTCGGCCATTACTATTAACGAGAATTACGTAGAAGCTTATTTTAACAGGGGGCGTGCCAAGCAATACCTGCAAGCGTATGAAGATGCCATCAACGATTGCTCGAAGATTATACAGATCAACCCGAAAAGTATAGATGCCTATTATATGCGCGGCTTGTTGCGCATAGAGTTTGGCGATACCAAAAACGGTTGCCTCGATCTAAGCAAGGCCGGTGAACTGGGCGACTTGAAAGCTTATGAAGCGATCAAGGAAAAATGTAACCAGAAAACCGGTAACGAATAAGAAGGAGTTCTTCTTTGCAGGCTAGCGGGTGAGCGCATACAATTTTCCCGGCAAGGACTTTACCACATTTTTAAATTCAAGGTTAAGAAGCAGCGAGGCGAGTGGCCCCAGCGGTATACCCGTGCGCCAGGCGATTTCGTCTAACTGTGTGCCGTCCTTTTTTTGTTTCAGTGTGGTTACAATAGTCTGCTCTTCAGCGGTCAGATCGCTCCATGCCATTTGGTTAGCAGGGATGGCTTGAGTGGCCTCTGTATGCGGCTGCCAGTTCATGATGTACTCCAGGTCTTTCGCACCGGTATAGAGATGGGCCTTATTGGTTTTGATGAGCTTGTTACAGCCCGCGGAAAAATTTTGTTGTAGACTGCCAGGCACAGCAAAAACATCTTTGTTGTAGCTGTTGGCAATGTCTGCGGTGATCAATGCGCCACCTGTTTCGGCTGCCTCCACAATGATCAACGCATCGCACAGCCCGGCAATGATGCGGTTGCGGGCAGGGAAGTTGTGCGCATCGGGTTTGGTGCCAAACCGGTTTTCTGAAAGCAGCCCTCCTTGTTCGGTCATTTTACGCGCTGTTTCTTTGTGTGCAGCCGGGTAAATTACATCCAGGCCACTGCCCATCACTCCTATAGTAGAGAGATTTTTTTTCAATGCCTGTTTGTGCGCCTGTATGTCTATGCCATAGGCGAGTCCGCTTACAATAATTACCTGGTGGGCCACCAGTTCTTCCACAATCCGGTCTACCATTTCTTTGCCGTAAGTGGTGGCTTGCCGGGTGCCTACCAGGCCCACAGTTTTGTTGTGTTGCAGGTTGGCATTGCCTTTCCAATACAACAGCGAAGGGGCATCTTCAATGGCTTTTAATCTTTCAGGATAGTTTTTGTCGGTAAAGAAAAGCAACGCCACGCCTTCTTTCTCAGCCTTCAGTATCTCTTTTTCAGCCTCATGAAACGGGTTGCCGCTGGTAATGGCTTGGGCAGTCACGTCACCTATACCTGGAATCTTCAGCAACTTGCCCTTGGGCTTTGTAAACACAGCAGAAGCCGAGCCGCAGTAGGCAATCAGTTGTTTGATGAGATGATCGCCAACACCCGGTATAAAATGGAGGGCAAGAAAAGCAAGTCGTTCCTGTTCCATGCGTGGCTATTCAAATAGAAGTTTCAAAATGCCTAAATGACATGGCATTTTCAAATGTAAGGTAAAATCTAACGCGGGGATTAGTGCAGGCGATCGCGCACTTCGGTAAGAAAATGGCGTATTCTTCGCAATGAGTCAATCACTTCCATCTTATCTTTCACTGCCTGGGAGTCGTTCTTTAACATTTCTTTGGCACCCTGAAGCGTAAAACCCTTTTCTTTTACCAGGTGGTAAATGGTGCGCACGTTTTCAATGTCTTCCTTCGTAAACTGTCGGTTGCCCTTGCGGTTCTTCTTTGGCTGTATGATTTCGAATTCAGATTCCCAGAAGCGGATGAGTGAGGGGGCTACGTTGAACATTTCGGCTACTTCACCAATCGAGTAGTAAATCTTTTCAATTTCTTTCTCTTTGTATGCCATGGAGCAGCGTAAGTGCTTGGGTTTCTCTTGGTTTTCGCTAAGAACTTCATGCAAAGTAATAATTCTTAGTGCACCCTGCAATCGAGGTACCTAAAAATAATCTACAAGCTATCAACGTGGAATTGTGGATGGATAGACCCAACCATCGTCACGTATTTCTAAAGTGCTTTCTGGAAAATCTTCGTTGGTAAGCTGTTGTATGCGTTTAATCACTCTTTTTTCTGCATCTATCTTAACTGACGACCTCGGTGTTTGCCAGGTTGCGGTGATGTGCGCTTTCAAAAAGGCACCTTCGCGGGTGGAATGCACATTGATAATGGGTGCCCAACCATTTACCCCCGACACATTCATGCCACCAAAGGTGCAGAAGTTGCCCAGGCTGTAAGCAATGAAACGATTTTTGTACACTTCGATGGCCCTGGTTACGTGTGGACCATGGCCGAAGATAACATCTGCTCCTGCATCAATCAGTGTGTGGGCCAACCGATATACATCGCCCCGATTCTCGCCATAATAATATTCCTCTTTGCGTGGCACGTGCTGGTGTTGCGGCCCTTCGGCTCCTCCATGAAACGATACGATGACGACATCGCTAACAGAGTCTAAATGAGTGACGTACTTTTTTGCCAGCTCCAGGTCGTTGATGTCGACACAGCCGCTGTTGGGTGCCAAAGCCAACAGGCCATAACGCACCCCTTCTTTTTCTAACACGGTGTAAGGCTGGGCTAACTGCCCCGCATGTTGTATGCCCACTTCTGCCAGCAACTTCATCGTATTTTTCCGTCCACCTTCACCAAAGTCGCCCGCATGGTTGTTGGCCAGGCTGATCAAGTCGAAGCCGGCATCTACCAGGTTTTGCACGTAATGATCGGGGCTTCTAAACACATAACACACTTTCGGATCGCGGCAGGTTTTGGGTGTGCCACCATCGGTAAGCAATACGCCTTCCAGGTTGCCAAAAGTAATATCCGCGGAAGCGAGCACTGCCTGCACTTCTTTCATCAGGTCGCGACCCTCGTTGGGTGGTAAGACACCAGGTGTAGGGTAGTTACTGCCCATCATAATGTCGCCCACACCTACAATTTGAAGTGTGTCTTTGGTTTGTGCTTGCAGCAGGCTGAAGCAACTCAATAAAAGAATAACAATCAGATTTTTCATTCCGGAATTAAGAGAGACCGCAAAGAAAAGAAATTGCTTCGATTAGTCGAGTGAAATAATCGACTGGCTGCCCACTTCTATCAGGCGCTCGTACTCTTTGTTGCTGAGGTCGCGTTGGAAAAAGTTGATGGGATTGATTTGCTCGCCTTTGAACAACACTTCATAATGCAAGTGCGGACCTACGGAGTCGCCTGTGTTGCCCACGTAGCCAATTATCTGGCCGCGTTTTACTTTTTCGCCCTTGCCTACGATGGAGTGCGTCATGTGTGCATAGCGTGTCTGAAAATCGAAGCCATGATCGATGTAAACCACATTGCCAAAAGTGGCTGAATATTCGGCACGTTCAACTTCGCCATCGCCCGTGGCGTAAATGGGTGCGCCAACCGGAGCAGTAAAGTCCAGCCCTTTATGCGGGCGCACATAACCATATATAGGATGCAGGCGCAGGCCAAACAACGTGTGCAGGTACAGCAAGTCTTCGTTGCTAACCGGTTGAATAGCGGGGCGCGAGGCCCACTTTTGTTCGTTGATGCTGAGTTGTGCAAACAACTCTTCGAAAGATTGGCGTTCGATGCCGAGACGGGTCAGAATTTTATCGGAATGTTCGTAGGTATCGCGTATCAGCAAGTAGGGGATGCTGGAATTTTCTTTTTCTCTACCACCCACGCCACCTTCGCGCACAGCGGCACCTAACGGACTCAGATCCAAAATGGCGCGGTAGGTGTTGTCATCGTTGTCTTCCAGCTGAGCCAGTTTCTGATCGGTTTCTGTTAGTTGGTCGGCCAACACTTGCCACTCTGATTTCAGCGCTTCATTCTCGTTGCGCAGTTGCGTTTCATCCCAGTCGGGGTAACGGTAGTTAAAATACACCAGGCTGGCGGCACCCAACAAGAAGGAGATGCTCAGAAAGACGAAGGTACGTTTCGCAAAAACACGGCCCGTTACTACTATCGGCTCGTACTTGCAAGTCTCAGGGTTGTAGCGATATTGTGCGGCCATCAGTCGAGCGATTGGTTGAGTTGGCGACCGGCCAAAGCAAGCAGGTCAAATTGTTGCGAACCAATCCCCTCTACCATCATCTTCAGCGGGTCTATGTTCTTCCCGTCTTTTATCACTTCGTAATGAACATGCGGAGCAATAGAGCCACCGCTCACGCCCATTCTGGCAATCTCTTCTCCTTTTTTCACACGCTGTCCATTCTTCACGGTTATTTCGCCCAGGTGCGTATAGCGTGTTACATAGCCATAGCCATGGTCTATTTCAACATAGTTGCCAAAGCCCGCCTGCAGGTCGCTTTTCTTGATGCTCACCACACGACCATTGCCCGTAGCCAATATGGAAGAACCGCGCGCTCCGGCAATATCGACCCCATCGTGGTGGTATTTGCCCTTATGCCAGGGGTTAATGCGTGTGCCAAAGCCTGATACCAACATTTTAGGCGCAATGTCTGCCACGGGCATGGCACCTGGAAAGTTGGCAATCTGTGCCAAATCGCTTCTGTGCACGCTGGCCCAGGTATTATAATGATAATTGGAAGAGATAGCCTGCACATAGCTGGACTTCACGCGGTGGTTCAATTGAGCTACGGTTTGATGAAAAGCATCCTCTTCGGCAATCAGAATTTCTTTGAACTTGGGTGTAGCCTTTTTTTCCAGCGCCAGGTCGAAAAATTTGGTGTACAGTTTTTCTTCCTCTTTGTGCAGGGCACCCAGGTTTTCCTGCGCCTCTTTCAGGCGGGCGGTTAGCACCACCTGGTGGCTGCGCAAGGCTTTGTTTTCTGCTACCAACGCCTTCTCAGCAGGGGTGATGATGAGGTAGTTTTGAAGGAAGAACAATCCGAGAAAGAATACGGCACCGAAGCACAACACGGCAATCACCGTAAGGCTGATATTAATGACAGAGATACGCGCACGCTCGTAGCGAAGAGTTCGGGAGTTATAGACGTATTTGGTGTTCGTCATGCGTGGCTTTTTCTCTTACAGGCTGGTAAATCTTTTTTACACAACCCAGGTAAACCTTCCTTTATGTATTTTTTTTCAAATCCTTTATTAATGGCCCTCAGGGGCGTAAATTTGACCTTTTGAACCGATAAATATAGGTAAATTTTACTATTAGCAAACGTTTGTCATGGGATTAGAAGTAATGGATTCGGGTACAATCAGGCGGAAATTCCTCGATTTTTTTGCCGCTAAGGGCCATCAGATAGTGCCTTCGGCCCCGCTCGTGCTCAAAAACGACCCTTCCCTATTGTTTACCAACTCGGGCATGGTGCAGTTTAAGGACTATTTCCTGGGCAACTCCATTTCCAAGTACAAGCGCATTGCCGATACCCAAAAGTGCCTTCGCGTAAGTGGCAAGCACAACGACCTGGAAGATGTGGGCCTCGACACCTATCACCACACCATGTTCGAAATGCTGGGCAACTGGAGCTTTGGCGACTATTTTAAGAAGGAAGCCATTGCCTGGGCGTGGGAGCTGTTGACTGAGGTGTACCAACTTCCGAAAGAAAGACTGTACGTTACCGTATTTGGTGGCGACAAAGGCGATAACCTGCCGGTAGATGAAGAAGCGAAAGACCTGTGGAAGCAATTTGTGAGCGAAGACCGCATCATTCACGGCATTAAGAAAGACAACTTTTGGGAAATGGGCGAAAGTGGTCCGTGCGGTCCGTGCTCTGAAATACATATAGACCTGCGCCCCGAGGCAGAAGTGAAGCAGAAGCCCGGACGTGAGTTGGTGAACAGCGACCATCCGCAAGTGGTGGAAATATGGAACCTGGTATTTATTCAATTCAACCGGCTGGCCTCTGGTGCGCTGGAGCCGCTGCCCGATAAGCACGTAGACACCGGCATGGGCTTCGAACGCTTGTGCATGGCCATCCAAAAGAAGACTTCGAATTACGATACCGATGTGTTCCGCCCGCTGATGGATTTTATTGCGAAGGAAGCCGGAGTTACGTATGGAGGTTCCACACCTGGTAAGGGAGCAGCTAGCGAGAAACAAGACATTGCCATTCGCGTCATGGCCGATCATATTCGCGCGGTGTCATTCGCGATTGCTGATGGACAATTACCCAGCAACACAGGTGCTGGTTATGTCATCCGCAGGATTTTGAGAAGGGCTGTGCGTTATGGATTCTCTTATCTGAATTTCAAGGAGCCATTCATTCACCAATTGGTGCCGATTCTGGCGAACCAATTGAAAGACGTATTTCCCGAGTTGCACCAGCAGTTGGATTACGTAACGCGTGTGGTGCATGAAGAAGAGATTTCTTTTTTGAGAACGCTGGAGAAAGGTTTGAAGCGATTTGATGCAATACAGGAAAACATCCAATCAAAAGTAATTCCCGGAGTTGAAGCCTTTGAGTTGTATGATACTTTTGGCTTCCCTTTCGACCTCACGTCACTGATCGCCCGCGAGCGTGGGTTCTCTGTAGATGAAAAAGGCTTTCATGAAGAGATGGCCAAGCAAAAATCCCGCTCTAAAGCCGATGCCGCCAAAGAAACAGGCGATTGGACATTGGTAGGAGAGGATCAGAAGACGGAGTTCATCGGTTATGAAAACCTCGAGGCCGTGTCGCGGTTAGTGAAGTACCGCAAGATCAAACAGAAGAACAAAGACTTCTACCAACTGGTGCTGGATAAAACGCCTTTCTATGCCGAGAGTGGCGGACAAGTGGGCGATACCGGTGTGATTGATGCAGCCGGAGAGAAAATCAAAATCATCGATACAAAGAAGGAGAACGACCTCATCGTTCACCTGACAGAAAAATTACCCGCACAACTGGAGAGTAACTGGAAGGTGAGCGTGGACGTAACCAAACGCCAACTCACCATGAGCAACCACTCGGCCACGCACCTACTGCATGCCGCGTTGCGTACGGTGCTGGGTAAACACGTGGAGCAGAAGGGTTCGCTTGTCAACGAAAAAATTCTTCGTTTTGACTTTTCGCACTTCGCAGCCATGACGGACGAAGAGATAGCCAAAGTGGAAACGTTGGTGAATCAAAAAATTCGTGAAAACATTGAATTGAACGAACAACGCAACGTGCCCATTGATAAAGCCAAAAGCCTGGGCGCTATGGCCTTGTTTGGCGAAAAGTATGGAGAGTTTGTGCGCGTGATCACGTTCGATCCTGCCTACTCGGTAGAGCTATGCGGAGGCACCCATGTGCCTGCCACCGGCAAAATAGGTTTATTCAAAATTATTTCCGAAAGTTCGGTGGCCGCAGGCGTGCGAAGAATTGAAGCCGTAACAGCCGAGGGTGCCGAGCAATTTGTGAATGAAGAGCTGACGTTGCTGAAAGAAGTAAAATCACTGCTTAAAAACCCGAAAGACCTGGCGGCAGCCGCCAAAGGCCTGGTGGAGGAAAAGCATGCGCTGGAGAAGAAACTGGAGGCCCTGAACCAGGAGAAAGCCAACCTATTGAAAGATGAGTTGGCACGCAAAGCCGTGAAAAGCAACGGCCACACTTTGATATTGGAGAAGATAGAGGTACCCAATGCCGATGCGCTAAAGAACATTGCCTACGCGCTGCGCAACCAGTTCGAAGACTTGTTGCTGGTATTGGCAGCCAATGTAGATGGCAAGCCACAGGTGGGCGTTATGATTGGAGAGAAACTGGCGTTAACGAATAAATTCCACGCAGGCAATATGGTGAAAGAGTTGGCGAAAGAAATAGACGGTGGTGGTGGCGGCCAGCCTTTCTTTGCAACGGCGGGCGGCAAAAACCTGAACGGCCTCGCGGCAGTTTTAGAAAAAGCAAAAACAATGATCAACTGAAACTTGAGCGATTCTTTGCACTCTTGTGGTAATAATTTTTGACCACCGAATGCAGAGGAGCGCCAGCGCGATGACTCATGGACAAATCAATCCTTGAAAAATACCAGGCTGTAATTGGATTGGAAGTTCATGCGCAACTGCTTACGGAGAGCAAAATATTTAACAGCGATGCCACGGCCTTCGGGCAAGCGCCCAATACGCAGGTGGGTGTAATTACGCTGGCACACCCTGGTACCTTGCCGCGCCTCAATAAAAAAACGGTGGAGTTGGCCATCAAGATGGGCCTCGCTTGCCATAGCGAGATTTCACGTTTTCAAATCTTCGATCGTAAAAATTATTTCTATCCCGATCTTCCAAAGGGCTACCAGATAACACAAGACCGTACGCCCGTATGCAAAGGGGGGTACGTTACCATTCGTTTGAAAGATGGAAGCGAGCGTAACATTCCGCTCAACCGCATCCACATGGAAGAAGATGCGGGCAAATCGTTGCACCTGGAGGGTGAAACTGATACGGCTGTTGACTTTAACAGAGCCGGAGTATCGTTGATTGAGATTGTAACGGAGCCGGCTATCTTTTCATCGGAAGAAGCAGGTGCCCTGATGACAGAGATACGCAAGGTGGTGCGCTACCTTGATATTTGCGATGGCAACATGGAGGAAGGCTCCCTTCGCTGCGATGCCAACGTGTCGGTGCGGTTGCGTGGCGCCACCGAATTGGGCAAGAAGGTGGAAATCAAAAACATGAATTCCATTCGCAATGTGCAGCGTGCCATCGATTATGAAATTGAAAGACAAATTCAGTTGCTCGAAAAGGGCGAAGCCATCGTTTCAGAAACAAGGTTATTCGATGCCGGCAAAGGGAAGACGTTTGGCATGCGCACCAAAGAAGAACTGAACGACTACCGTTATTTTCCCGACCCCGACCTCAGCCCGCTGCAGGTTTCAGATGCGTGGCTCAATCAAATCAAGGCGAGTATGCCCGCGTTGCCTCGCGAGTTGTATCAAAGATATGTAGAAAAGTACCAATTGCCGGAGTACGATGCTTTTGTGATTACCGACAGCAAAGAGACAGCGTTGTTTTTTGAAGAGGTTTGCAAGTACACTACTAATTTTAAGGCAGCCTCTAACTGGATCATGGGCCCGGTGAAGCAATACCTGAACGAGTCGGGCAAGTCGATTCATCAGTTAGCCCTTACCCCAGAAAAGCTGGCGGAGGTTATTGCACTGATTGACGAGGGCAAACTGAATTTCTCGGTAGCATCGCAAAGGCTTTTTCCTGTGTTGGTGGCAGATGGAGCCCGCACAGTCAATGAAGTTGTGCAGGCGTTAAATCTCGTTCAAGACCGGAATGAGGACGCTATTTCAGGCATGATCGATCAGGTGATTCGGGAGTTTCCATTGAAGGTGGAGGAATATCAAAACGGTAAGAAAGGAATTATCGCTATGTTTATGGGTGAGGTGATGAAGCGGAGCAAAGGCGCGGCTGACCCTAAACTGGCGAATGAATTATTGGTGAAAAAACTAACTAAAAAAGTATGATGCGGTGGATAATTGTTGTTAGTCTGTTGGCGGTGATGGCATGCGCTAACCAGAAAAAAGATGTAGGCTGGGATGTTATAGTGAAAGGAAAGGTGGGCTATCCCGGTGAAGGTTCAATTGAGATACAAGAGTTGGGCGACCGTGAGGGCGCCATTAAAGACACCATTACCCTGAAGGCCAACTACACCTACGAAAAGAAATTGCGATTGTCAGAACCTGGGTATTACAGACTTTCTTTTTATAACAGGCAGTATGTAGATTTTATTTTAGACAAAAGCAACGTTGAAATAAATGTAGACGGCAACGACCCCATGGGTTTTGTCGAAATCAAAGGATCACCCGATCACGATTTGTTGATAGAAGCACAGTCCATTTTACAGAAAGCACAAAGCACACCACAGGCTGCCGCACTCGAACAACAATACCTGTTGGCCCAGCGCGATGGCAACCAACAGCGGCTGGAAGAATTGCAGGCCATGTATATGGATTTAATCAACCAGTCGCACGACTCGGTGGTGCACCTGTTGGAGAAGAAACCCATTTCATTAGGTCTTATCAACTTACTGATGAACAATAATGTGCTCGACAAAGACAAGTACATAATATTTTATAGCAACACGGCTGCCCGGCTGCAAACCGAAATGCCTGGTTCCAGGTATGCGGCCCAATTTACCGACATGGTAGAGAAACTGAAGATTACGGCTGTTGGCGCACAGGCACCTGAAATTTCACTGCCCAATCCGGAAGGAGATACGGTGAAGTTGAGCTCTTTCAGGGGCAAGTATGTGTTAGTGGATTTCTGGGCTAAGTGGTGCGGACCTTGCCGCAGAGAGAACCCGAACGTGGTGAAAGCCTACCATGCATTTAAAGACCAGGGTTTTGAAATATTGGGTGTGTCGCTCGACCGTACCAAAGAAGATTGGCTACAAGCCATTCAGGAAGATGGTTTGGAGTGGACACACATTTCAGATCTAAAATATTTTGATTCGAAAGCCGCAGCCGACTATAACATAACCGCCATTCCATTCTCTATTTTGGTTGATCCCAATGGAGTAATTGTTGCCAAGAACCTGCGTGGAGCAGCGCTGCACAAAAAGCTGGCAGAGATTTTCAAGAAAGTATGAAACAGTACGTTCTCCTGGCTATAGTGGCTTGTTGCGTGGCATGTAGCCAATTGCCTGAGGAAAAAGTACCCGCTTTCGTCATGGAGACATTCTCTCTGGAGTCGAATCCCGGCTGCGTAAGCGATACCGTTGCCTGCGCCACTTTCAATGTCAGTTATCCGCAGTTTACCAACATCGATTCTGCGGTGCAGCAATCTTTGATGGGCCGTATCACTTACTGGTTGAGTGGCGGGCTGGAAGGAGAACCCAAGAGCATTGCGGTACTGGGTAATGATTTCATCAGGGACTTTGATCAATTTTTAACCGATATGCCAGGCTATGGCCTGGGCTGGACTTACAAGGCCAACGTGGAAGTTTTGGTTGCTTCCGACAGCCTGATCAGTTTGCAGGTGAATGTGGAATCGTTTACAGGTGGTGCGCATGGTTCGTATGCTACCAACTTCGTCAATATCGATCCAAAAACAGGAACTGCCTACCTGTTGGATGCGTTTCTGCGACCTGGCTATCAGCCAGTGCTGAAAGAATTGGGCGAGCGTGACTTCCGCCTGCAGCGCGAACTAGACGAAGCCACTTCACTGGAGGATGCCGGTTTTAATTTTCCTGAAAACCAATTCGGCCTGAACGACAATTATGGCTTTCGCAAAGAGGGCATCGTGTTCTTTTTCAATAGCTACGAAATAGCTGCTTATGCTGAAGGGCCTACCGAGATATTGATTCCATACGAGGCCTTAAGGGGTTGGTATAAAGAATGAAAGGCTGCTCCCAATAAAGGAAGCAGCCTTTGAATCTATTTGTTTTGCTCTGCTACAATCACCATCTCGTCCATGGTGTTGGTTTCGCTCTCATTGGCAGATAGTTTTTGCCCGTTGTCTAGTTTAAAGGTGATAGGTAAGACCATCCGTTGTTTTACAAACTGCCCATTCTGTCTGCCCGGGTTCCATTTCTGGTTTTGCAGCAACAATACACGGAGCGCTTCCAGATCGCAATCTTTCTGAATGCCTTTTATAATTTTGTGATCGGTAACAGAACCGTCTTCGTTAACGATGAACTCTACAAATACGTGCCCTTCAATTCCCATTTGCCTGGCTTCCTTTGGATATTTTATGTCCATGGCAATACCTCTGTAGAATTGCTCCATGCCTAATGATGGTGTTGCAGATTCTTCAACAATGGTAAAGACCTCTTTATTTTGCGCCATGTCAATGGCCGATTTAACGTTGTTACTCATTTCAAGAATCACATACATTTCACCAGAATCTGAGCCTTTTTCCTTGGGCATCACCATAAATTCTTCTATTGAAGCTTTATCAGTGCGTTTAGCTCTTAATTCAAAATACTTGTTCTTTCCTTCTTCATTCATTTGCAGTACCACGAACTTTGAACTGGGGTAGGCGGTTTGAAGTTCGTTCAACCGTTTCTCTACAGTGGCTGGAATCACTAACGCCATGTTCGAGTTATCGGTAATTTCGCGTACTTCATTCAGCTGATCCTGGCAGGCTACTACCACGAAGAAGGCAACGGCCACGCCTATGGCGGTGGTCACCTTCCAGCTATTCATTTGCTTTTTGAGTGTGTTCATCATCTTGATTCGTTTAAGTGTGAGTGATTTATTAAAATGGTGGGTCATGGCATATCCGGATTGCGCCATGGCCAACTTGGCCAAGAGTGTACAGTAAGAAAGCAGCGATTTGGAATCCGTGCTCTTCGAGTCTGCTTCATATTCATGAAGCTGCTCCAATGAGTATTTATACATCCATGCTACCGGGTTGAACCAGCAGGCAATTCTCAACAAGCTGGCCAATAGCAGGTCGGCCGTGTGCCATTGGCGTGCATGAGCGGCTTCATGCGCGATGATCTGCTGCCTTTCTTCTTCGGTTAGCACTTCCATCTGGCCGATAACCACCCAATGAAAGAAGGAGAAGGAAGGAATTTTTTCACTGGTTTCAATCACCACCAGCCCATTCAACGTTTTTCGCGGTGATTGATAAATAAAAAGACCTAAGCGAAAAAGCTGGTAAGCAAAGAATGACAACAGTAGAATTGCAACACCACTGTAAATAGTTAGCAGCAGGGTGGGCCAAAGCACAACCGCTGTCGGATCTGTAACGGTGCCGCTATTATTATTATTCAATAGTCCATTTCCTACTACCAGCTCGGGTAACATTTGCGCCACAGAAGGTATCACGTTAACAGGTGCGTTGCTTTCTATGGTGAACAGCGGGAACAAAAACGAAACAACCACTGCAGCCAATAGGTAAATGCGGTTGGCACGAAAATCGGTTTCGTGTTTCATCAGTAACTGGTAAAGGGTATAAAACACCACCAATCCCAGGTTTACTTCAATGAGGTAGTTTGCAAAGGTGTTCATGCTTTTTTGTTTTTGATTTCTTCCAATTGTTTCAGCAGTTCATCCAGCTCGTTGCTTTTCAGTTGGCTTTCTTTGGCGAAGAAAGACACCAGGCTGGCAAACGATCCGTTGAAGTAGCCCTTCACCATGTTGTTAAGATAAAATTGCGTGTACTTTTCTTTGGGAATAATCGGGAAGTACTCGTGCGTTTTACCATAGGCCTTGTGCCCCACAAATCCTTTGGTTTCCAGAATGCGCACTATGGTAGACACCGTGTTATAGGCAGGTTTTGGCTCCGGCAGGCGCTCCATGATGTCTTTTACAAATCCTTTCTCCAGGGTCCAAAGAATTTGCATGATCTGATCTTCGGCTTTTGTTAGCTCTTTCATTATTCTTGCTTTGACTTTTTGAATACCACTGTACCACATTGCACATAGGGCGATGAACCCGTCATTCCGAAATTGGTTTGTTGGCTGAACTGGGCCAGGTGTTTTTCAAAAGCAGATTTACTTTCAGCATCCATCGGCCCGCGCATCAGGTAGCCCACGTAATCAACCGCTCCATTCTCTTCAAAATAGAATCGAAGAAACACTTTTCCATCTGTAGGAAACTGTGCATGCTGCTTTGCCAGGTAATCGCCCAATGAGGTGTGTAGTGCCTCCCATTTCTGCAGTACAGTGTCACCCGCATTTGGAAACACACTTTTTTCTTCGGGCCGACTGTCGTAAGCAGAAGTATAGTGTGATTCAATCACCCCAATACTATCGCGACTGAGTGATTCAATGGCAAATACCTGTTGACCATGTGTGGCAAATGCCATAAAAAAGAGCGGAAGTATTAGAAGTCGTTTCATAAAGTATAATTTCAAACTAATTATCAATTACGCTGGAAATCAGTTTCAGAAACTTTGGGCCCATCCAACGCATGTTTTGAGATGGATCTGAATTGTTACAATTCTGCTGCCTGATGAACAATGCCGTGGCCCGCTCCATCTGTGGCCAGTTGCGTTGAATCCATTCGTAAGGGTTTAAATAACTCTTTATCAAAGACGTCATGAACCGAAAGCCCCGTTGCTTTTTCCATGATCATTCCCAATGCTTGGAAGCATTCATTGGAGTAACCAAACCGAATACCTGGTAAAGTATCCAATTGCGAAGCATAAATGTATTGGTGTGTATTTGGCTGCGCCAATATGCCGGTGCTGCCGCCCCTCCTGTTAAAACCAGCCGTCATGCTGAGCAAGTGTTTAATGGTAACATCTTTGCGGCACGCATCTTGCCACTCGGGCAGGTAGGTGCAGACTTTTTCATCTACACTTTTAATAATACCCTTATCTATCAAAATACCCATTACCACTGCCGTCCAAGATTTCACCATGGAGGCAGTGTGCAAGAAACGAGCATCGCAGTCGTTTGCTCTCCAACTTGCTATTACCTGGTTTCCATAGATCAGAGTTACGCCATCCGCACCTGTTGAGTCGCAAAAGTTGATTACCCGTTTTATATTGATATTATTTACTTGGGCACAGACTATACCTGCAGTGAGAAAAAAGAATATAGAAAGGGCAGACTTCAATTGATTGACTAATGTTTACGTTTTAAAACTAAGAAATTAGTTATATCAATCAAAAAGATTTAGCCTCAATCCAGAAAAAAACATCTAATTAATTGTAAAACAGTAAGATAGAATGTTGGCCCCCATGCGCAAGGCCTCCTGTCTTTTGGCTTCGGGGTCGTTGTGGATGCGGGCGTCTTCCCAGCCATTGCCCAAATCGCTCTCGTAGGAATAGAAAACCAACAAGCGGCCCTCGTATATCAAGCCAAAGCCCTGGGCAGGCTTGGCATCGTGTTCGTGTATCTTGGGTAAACCTTTGGGGAATTTAAACTTCTGGCTATAGATAGGGTGATCGGGTGGTAACTCTACAAATTCCAGTTCTGGAAACACTTTTTTCATTTCGATGCGCACAAACTGGTCGAGCCCGTAGTTGTCGTCAATATGCAGAAAACCACCGGCCAGCAGGTAATTGCGCAGGTTGGCGGCCTCATCGGTTGAAAACACCACGTTGCCGTGGCCCGTCATATATATATAAGGGTAGTTGAATATTTCGCGGCTGCCCACTTCTACTGCATCTTCTTCCAAAGCCAGGTGGGTACCCAGCTCGCGGTTGCTGAACCTGATCAGATTAGGTAAAGCGGTTTTGTTGGCGTACCAATCGCCCCCACCATTGTATTTTAACTTGGCAATTTTTACCTGGGCTGCTGCTTCGGCCATTAGAAAAAGCGCCAAAACGAATACTAAAGCACGGTTATTCATCTTTGCAAAATTTTTTCTCACCACCATTAAACCAACAGTCTGTTTGTACATCTAAGCTACCAAAGAAACAAAAAACCTAATTAAAAGTAACACACTATGAAAACGAAGGGATTGCATTTTGTCTGGAGGTACGTAACGTACGTGACTGTATTTGGGTTGTTAACCTTGAGCGCCTGTGAAGATCGGCTGGATTTTACCGAGGCTGATTCTGAAAATGTAGAAGATGAAGCCGCCACCGACAGTTATTTTGAAGATACTGACGACATGGCCACACTGGCTGTATCGGCCGAGGGTGGAAGTTTGAATGGATCGCGCAGCAATGGAAGAATGGGCGTGAGGCCTAACGACAAACGTTTTGACTGCGCAACGGTAACCTTTGAGTTTGCTGACGATAACTCAGTAGAAATACCCCATGGCTATATTACTATTGATTTTGGCGATGGCTGCACAGATCCCCGTGGCAACGAACGCAAAGGCATTATTCGTGTGGAATTCAAAGGACGCAGGTTCATACCTGGCTCTACCATCATCACCACGTTAGTTGGTTACGAAATTAATGGCGTGAAGTTGGAAGGTGTACGCACAGTAAGCAATATTTCAGGAAGCACGGAAGAGAATCCCAAGTTCAACATCACATTGGTGGGTGGCAAAGCAACATGGACCAGCACCTCAGGCGAACTGATGGAAGCCACACGCGAGGTGAACCGTACCCGCGAGTGGGTGCGTGCCAGTAACCCGGCCAACGACCAGTGGATTGTTACCGGCACTGCGGCAGGCGTAAACCGCAACGGCCGGGTTTACGAAATGGACATTACCAAGCCGATGGTTTACAAACGCGAATGTGCGCTGAGCGACCGGGTGTTCATTGCCGTGGAAGGAACCAAAGAGCTGATTGTAGATGGAAAGAAAATCACCATCGATTATGGTGACGGTACGTGCGATCGGTTGGTAACCATTACCATCAATGGCGAATCGAAAGAGGTGAGAGTGAGGGGAAGCATTTAAGGTGCGAGCCATTGTATGGCAAGGCTCTGCCGAAAGGCAGGGCTTTTTTTATTTCGTTTGTTGAACGAACTTCCGACAAAAAAGAAGACGATGAATGTTTCTAAATTATTTTCGCTGGAAGGAAAAGTAGCCGTTGTAACAGGAGGCACGGGAGTGTTGGGAGGTGCCATGGCCAAAGGATTGGCAGAAGCCGGTGTGGCTGTCGGCATTTTAGGAAGGCGACTGGAAGCCGCTAGTCTTTTGGCAGAAGAAATACGGGCAAAAGGAGGAAAAGCCCTGCCACTACAAGCCGATGTGCTGAATCATGGCCAACTGGCAGAGGCACATAGGCAAATGCTAAAAGAATTTGGCACCATAGACATACTGGTAAATGCAGCAGGAGGAAATATGCCGGGCGCAGTGGTGCCCCCCGACAAAACGTTTTTCGATTTGAAGGTAGATGACTTTCAGCGCGTGGTAGACCTTAACCTCACTGGTTCCGTGCTGCCCTCGCAGGTATTCAGCGAAGTAATGGCAAAGAATAAAAAAGGTGTTATCATCAACATCGCTTCAATGGCTTCCTTCAAACCCATTACGCGCGTGGGAGGTTACTCCGCTGCCAAAGCCGCCATTGCCAACTTCACCTCGTGGTTGGCGGTGGAGATGGTGCGCAAATACGGGGAAGGCATTCGCGTGAACGCTATCTCACCGGGTTATTTCCTTACAGAGCAAAACCGCACGTTGCTTACCAACCCCGATGGCACCTACACCGCCCGTGGACAGGCAGCCATAGACCATACACCGTATGGGCGCATGGGGCGCCCCGAAGAGTTGATTGGCACCTTGTTGTGGCTTTGTTCCGATGCGTCTGCTTTTGTAACGGGCATCAATGTGGCCGTAGATGGCGGATTCAACGCCTACTGCGGTGTGTAGAAAATCAACCCCTAACCTTTCTTCATAGCAGGGTCGTCTTTCTGGCCCAGGCTGAACCAGTTGCCCGAGTCGTCTTTAAAGATGGCTTCCAGCTTGTAGAACTCCTGCGTGGGTGCTTTGGTGAACTCCACGCCCTTCTGTCGCAATTCTTCGTAGGTAGCGTACAGGTTGTCGCATTCCAACACACCGGTGCCCATTTTTCCTTCGCGTACCATCTTGCGCATGGTCTCTGCCGATTCTTTGGTAAACATACCTTCCATAATGGGCATGAGAATGATTTCGTGATCGGGTTGGGTTTTGGGACTCACAGTTAGCCAGCGTGCACCCGGGCCCATGGGGGCATCGGTGCGTACCTCCATGCCGAGTTTGTTCACATAAAAATCGTAAGCACTGTCTTGGTTCAGTACGTAAATGGCGGTGTGTGTAATGCGTGTGATCATGATTGTTTTTTTAACAAAGATGAACCGGTGCCAGGGGATGTACCGTCTTGAAAATTGCTATTCTGCGCTCAGACCGTTTTTGGTGGCAAAGCAACCGGGTATGTAGCGAGTGGGGCGGTGTTGCACCTCGCGTTGGTGTTGCAGATGCCTGTTCCGGAAATCGGTGGGTGTAGTGCCTGCATATTTCTTGAACAGTGCCTTGAAAGAACTCACACTTTCAAAACCCACCTGGTAACAAACGTCTGCGGCCGCGTAGTTTTGGCGCAGCAGTGCTTTGGCTCTATCTACTCGAACGGCAGTGAGATATTGATGGGGAGTATGCCCATAAATTTTTTTGAACAACCTGATAAAATAAAATTTAGAGCAGAAGGCTTCTTCGGCAATATTCTCTACGTTGATCTTGTCAGCGTAGTGGGCATCCATGAACAATTTGGCTTGCACCAGTCTACGATAAAGGAAGAAACCCGGGTATTGCTCTGATGGAATCACCGGCTAAAGATACACAAGCCAGGCCAAACAAAAGAGGCCACCCGTGGGCAGCCTCTTTATCGAGTTTATATTCGTTAAGCAGTGGCTGCTTTGTTCTTGCGCATCCAGAAGAGCAAAATGGTGAACAGTACAATCAATATAGCCGGGAATGTAATCATGGTTTGCAAGGTTGATTGACCTGCAGCCAATTCCAGCGCATCGCCTTCCAGGCCTGTAGCCATTGCCTTTTCGCGCGCGCTGTCTATCCACCCACCAATAATGGGCTGCCAGATGGAAGTAGAAAACATACCGAATGCACCTACTATCGACATACCAATGGCCCCACTCATCGGAATTTTTTCTGCAGTGAAACCAATCATGTTAGGCCAGAAGTAGCAAACCCCAACCGCAAAGAAGATGGCAGCTACATAAGCCATGGCACCTGTCTGTGTGCTGAAAAGAAAAATTCCCAATGCGGTAAAGACGGCAGAGCCCAGCAGCACGCCCGTCTGGTCGAACTTGTGCACAAATTCCCCACCGAAGTAACGACCGAAGGCCATCAACCCAGTGATCAGCGCGAGTATCACCATCGGTTCGGCACCACTTTTCGCCAATATCAATTGAGCCCATTGTGTGGGGCCAAATTCAGAAATAGCAGTTAACGTCATGCACGCACAAATGAAAATGAAAAGCGGGGTAGCCATTGCTTTCAGGTTACCACCCAGCGAAGCGATTTCCTTTTTCGGTTCGGGGAAAGTCTGGCCGTAGAAGAGGTAGGCATAAATAATAGTTGGAATCAAGATGATCCAGATTTGTACCTCCCACCCAAAATTCATTTTGGTCATGGCCAGAGATACAAGGCTACCCAACACAATACCACCAGGGAACCACATGTGGAAACGGTTCATCAATGTGTTCATGCGTTTGCCGGAGTAGGCGGTGGCAATCATGGGGTTGCAGGCAGCTTCGGTGCAGCCATTGCCAATCCCAATAAATAAGGTAGAGATTAGTAAGCCCACATAGCCGCCTGAATAAATGGTCATCAATATGCCAATGGTGTGCGCTACAAAGGCAAACTGCATAATGCGTTTGGGGCCCAGGGCTCCGTAGAAAATTCCACCCAGCACCATCGATATGGGGAAGCCCAGAAACCACATCTGGTTAATGAATCCCAGTTGGGTGGCGTTCAATTGAAATGTTTCCCCCAACTGCGGCAATATACCTGCGCGAATGCTGAAGGAGAAGGCCGTTGTTATCAGAGCGAAACAACTGGCGTAGAAGAGTCGGGTTTGATTCTGATCGCTCATTTTGTTTTCAGTTTTTGGGCAAGGTTGGTTTGGTTTTTCTAACTAATTTCGAAATCTCTACCGATTGCATAAACAGGGTGGATGCAATCGTTTAAAATTCTCGGTTTAAGGTATAAAAAATCCTGAACTTATAGTATTATTGACTATAATTCGGAGGGTGTAAATACATAGTTGGCCGGTCTTGTAATAACAGGTGGCTAATTTTTGCCCAACCATTATTATTGAACTTAGAACGGATAAAAAAATTATGAAACGCAAACTACGCATGGGTATGGTGGGTGGAGGCTTAGATGCCTTCATCGGGGCGGTGCACCGCAGGGCCGCCAACTTAGATGGTGAGATTGAACTGGTATGTGGTGCCTTTAGCAGCAGCGCGGAAAAATCGAAAGCAGCTGGCGAGGCATTGTGCCTGAATCCGCACCGTGTGTATGGCAGTTTCGAGGAGATGATCAAAAAAGAAAAGAACCTGCCGGGCGATCAGCGGATGGACTTCGTGTCGATCGTAACTCCTAACCACATGCACTATGCTCCGGCCAAGATGGCGCTGGAAAATGGATTTCATGTAATCTGCGATAAGCCACTGGCTTTCTCTTTGACAGAAGCCAAATCATTGAAGAAATTAGTCGACAAAACAGGTTTGGTATTTGCCCTCACGCACACGTACACAGGCTATCCACTGGTGAAAGAAGCCCGCAACATGGTGGCTACCGGTGAAATTGGAAAAGTACGTAAAGTATATGTAGAGTACCCGCAAGGCTGGTTGTCTACTTTTTTGGAGGGCACCGGCTCCAAACAAGCTGGCTGGCGCACCGATCCCAGCAAGTCGGGGGCGGGTGGCGCTATTGGCGATATTGGAACACATGCCGCCAACCTGGCCGAATACGTTACCGGATCTAACATCACTGAAATTTGTGCGTTGCTGAACATCGTAGTGAAGGGCCGCAAGTTGGATGACGACAGCTCCATGCTGTTGAAATTCGACAACGGTGCTACAGGTGTATTACTCGCTACACAGGTAGCGGCAGGCGATGAAAACAACCTGAACATACGTGTTTATGGCGAAAAAGGTGGCTTGGAGTGGCGGCAAGAGGAACCCAACACGTTGGTGGTGAAATGGCTCGACAAACCCAAAGAAATTGTGCGTGCCGGATGGGGCTACCTTTCGGAGCCGGCCAGAAAAAATACGCGTACACCCTCGGGCCACCCCGAAGGTTACCTGGAAGCATTTGCCAACTTGTACATGGCGTTTGCCAATGCCGTGCGCGATTATAAGCCGGGCAAAAAGATAGACCCTGCCAAATACGATTTTCCCGATGTGGAAGATGGTGTAAAGGGGATGGCTTTTGTGGATACAGTGATCAAGTCGGCTAAGTCGAACCAAAAGTGGACGAAGCTGAAGTATTGAAAGTAATCAAATCCAGTAACTCTTATTTTTCCGATGAAGACAATTAAAGGCCCCGCTATTTTTTTGGCCCAGTTCATGGGCGATGAAGCCCCATTCAACAACCTGAAGTCGATCTGCAAATGGGTGGCATCGCTCGGCTATGTAGGCGTACAGATACCTACGTGGGACAGTCGGTGCATCGACCTGAAACTGGCAGCAGAAAGCAAAGACTATGTAGATGAATTTAAGGGTACCGTTGAATCTTGCGGTTTGCAGATCACCGAACTTTCTACCCATCTACAAGGGCAACTCGTGGCCGTGCACCCGGCCTACGATATTATGTTCGATGGCTTTGCGCCCAAGTCCGTACGTGGCGATTCAAAAGCGCGCACTGCCTGGGCGGTAGACCAGTTGAAACTGGCGGCCAAGGCAAGTAAAAATTTTGGGGTGAATGCACACGCCACTTTTTCTGGGGCATTGATGTGGCATACAGTGTATCCCTGGCCGCAGCGCCCTGCCGGCCTGGTGGAAGATGGCTTCAAAGAATTAGCCAAGCGCTGGTTGCCGATACTCAACACGTTCGATAAGGCAGGCGTAGACGTTTGTTACGAAATACATCCGGGCGAAGACCTGCACGATGGCGTAACATTCGAAAGATTCTTGGAGGCCACCGGGAAGCATACCCGTTGTAACATACTGTACGATCCAAGCCATTTTGTACTCCAACAGTTGGATTATCTGCAATACATCGATTTCTATCATTCCTTCATCAAAATGTTTCATGTGAAGGATGCAGAATTTAACCCGACCGGCAAGAGCGGTGTGTATGGTGGATTTCAGGATTGGGTGAACCGACCCGGTCGTTTCCGCTCTCTGGGCGATGGTCAAGTGGACTTCAAATCGATCTTCACCAAGCTGGCTCAATACGGCTACGATGGCTGGGCCGTGCTGGAGTGGGAGTGCTGCATCAAACACCCCGAGCAAGGTGCCAAAGAAGGTGCTCCTTTCATTCAAGATCACATCATTCGGGTAACAGAAAAAGCATTCGATGATTTTGCTTCGGCAGGGAAAGACCCCAAGTTGAATCGCAAAATCCTGGGTTACTAGTCAATAAAAACAGTTACATCAAAAGATAAACTCAAATCATGAAAAAGTTAATAGCAGTTTGCGCAGTGCTGGTGGTACTTCAGTCATGCGGATCTAAAACGGAAAGCGCCAACCAGGAAGATTATGGAACTCCGGAGGCAAGCACCTCCACACCACAGGTTTCTGCTGCCGATATCATTGCACAGGGTGCTTCGTTGGTAAAGGCAAGCGATTGCAAAACATGTCATCACGAAACTAATAAAATCATTGGCCCGGCACATACCGATGTGGCCAAGAAATATGAATTCACAAAGGCCAACGTGGAATACCTGGCTGGAAAGATCATTAATGGTGGCACAGGTGTTTGGGGCGAAATCCCCATGTCTGCACACCCTGACGTAGCGCAGGCCGATGCCGAAAAAATGGCGCGTTATGTATTGTCGCTCGATGGCGAAACGGAGCATTGATCGGAGCTTGTTGGCTTAGTTGAAGTTTTTTCGTTGTAGTTCACTTAAAAATTCTGTTGTGAGAAATTTACTTGCGCTGGTTGCGTTGGGCCTGTGCCTGCAATCCTGCTTTAACGACAAGCCCAGGGTGCTTGTGTTTTCAAAAACCAAAGGCTACCGCCACGAATCGATACCCGCGGGTAAGGTAGCATTGCAAAAGTTAGGTGCAGAAAATGGCTTCGAAGTAGACACTACCGAGAATGCGGCCTACTTTCACGAAGACAGCTTGAAGCGGTACCGTGCCGTTGTTTTTTTAAGTACCACAGGCGATGTGCTGGACTATCCGCAACAAAATGCCTTTAAAAGATTTATTCAGGCGGGCGGTGGCTACGTAGGCATTCACGCTGCGGCCGATACCGAATACGATTGGTGGTGGTATGGAAAACTGGTGGGCGCTTATTTTCTAAGCCATCCGCAACAGCAAAATGCCAAACTGGTAGCACAACCATCGGAAGCGTTTAAACAAAACGTACCCGAGCCGTGGGAGCGCTTTGACGAATGGTACAACTACAAAAAGATTTCCCCCGACCTCAATGTGCTGGTAAAACTGGATGAGTCTTCTTATGAAGGCGGAGAGAATGGCGACAATCACCCCATCGTGTGGTATCACGATTTCGATGGTGGCCGTTCTTTTTATACTGGCTTCGGCCACACCAATGAAAGTTTTCAGGAGGCAGAGTTCCTGCAACAGTTGTTGCAAGGGGTAAAGTATGCCATGGGCGAACGCAAACCCGACTATACAAAGTCGCGCGATGCAATCTTGCCGGAAGACAACCGATTCAAAAAGGTAGTGCTGGGTTATAACTTCGATGAACCCACTGAAATGACCATTTTACCTGATGGCCGAATCATCTTCTTAGAGCGAAAGGGTGGCGTGAAGATGTACGATCCGCAGAAGGATACCATCACACTGATCAACAAATTCAATGTGGGCACCAAGTTCGAAGATGGCATGATTGGCCTCACGAAAGATCCCAACTTCAGCCAGAACAATTGGTTGTATATTTTCTACTCCCATCCGGAAAGATCGGCCAACGTGCTGTCGCGGTTTACCTTCGTAAACAACGCCATCGATATGGACTCTGAGGTGGAAATGTTGGAGGTGGCTACGCAACGCGAAAAATGTTGCCATACCGGTGGGTCGTTGGCTTTCGCGCCCGATGGAAATTTGTTTATCTCTACAGGCGACAACACCAGTCCGTTTGAATCGGATGGCTTTAGCCCCGCAGACGAGCAGCCGGGTCGTTCGCCTTTCGATGCGCAGAAGTCATCGGCCAATACGAACGACTTGCGTGGAAAAATTTTGCGCATACATCCTGAACCCGATGGTACCTACACCATTCCTGAAGGCAACCTCTTCCCGAAAGGAGAACCTAACACCCGGCCCGAAATTTATGTAATGGGCACACGCAACCCTTACCGTATTTCAATCGATGAAAAAACGGGCTACTTGTATTGGGGCGAAGTTGGGCCTGATGCCGGTAACGATAGCGAACAGCGTGGCCCACGTGGCTACGATGAAGTGAACCAGGCCAAGGCGCCCGGGTTCTTTGGATGGCCATTGTTTGTGGGCGGCAATTACGCCTATGCTAAGTACGACTTCGCCAGCAAAACAGTGGGACCCCGTCATGATCCGGCCAGGCCGATGAACACATCACCAAACAATACCGGCAAGCAGGAATTACCTTCTGTCAGCCCCCCCTTCATTTGGTATCCTTACGCTGCCTCTCCCGATTTCCCCTTGATGAAGGAGGGAGGGCGCAATGCCATGGCGGGTCCGGTTTATTATTCAGAAAAATACAAAGGCCAGCTCAACGCATTCCCCGCCTATCTCGATGGCAAACTGATTATCTACGATTGGATGCGTAACTGGGTACGGCTAGTAAGCATGGATGCCAATGGCAATATTTTGGATATTGAACCCTTCTTATCTAGCCTTAGTTTCAACAACATCAGTGATATGGAATTCGGCCCTGACGGCAAACTCTATACGTTGGAATATGGCACGCAGTGGTTCAAGCAGAATATGGATGCACGTTTGTCGTTGATTGATTTCAATAAAGATAATCGCAGTCCGGATGCTGTGCTGGTGGCCGATGTAACCAAAGGGGCTGTTCCGCTTTCGGTTCAACTGTCTGGTGCCCAATCTATCGATCCTGATGGCGATGCGATTACGTATGAATTACTCCTGAATGGAGAAACTCTTTCATCTCAGGATGGCAATTTTAATCAGACTTTCGACAAGCCGGGCATCTACAGACCTAAGTTGGTGGTGCGCGATAGCAAAGGTTTTGAATCTGCCGCAGAGGTTACCATTATTGCCGGCAATCAACCACCGGTGTTGGACATTGCGTGGGAAGGTAACAGCCAATTTTACCTGAACGGAACATCAGGCAAATACAGTGTGTCTGTAACCGATCAGGAAGATGGTAGCTTGGCAGGCGGTACCATTAAACCGGAGCGCATTACTGTTACATTCGATTACCTCGCGCAGGGGTACGATAAAACAGCTATTGCGCAAGGGCACCAGCGCGCTGAATTACCCGGCAAGCTGTTAATGGCGGATAGCGATTGCAAATCTTGCCACCAGGTAGACGAGAAGTCGGCCGGGCCCGCTTACCGCGAAGTAGCCCAGCGTTATAAAAAAGACCCGCAAGCCATCGAGTTACTCAGTAACAAAATCATCAACGGTGGTTCTGGTGTTTGGGGCGATGTGGCCATGGCCGCACACCCGCAAATCAGCAAAGAAAACGCCATGCTAATGGTGGAGTACATTCTGTCATTGGCCAGCGACAATCAAAAGAAATCTTTGCCTGTGGCAGGTACGGTAAACTTCAACCCTCCAGCGCCACCGCAAGGACAAATGCCGAAGGGTGTTTACCTGCTTACGGCTTCGTACGATGACCGTGGCAGTGGCAACATTCCTTCACTATCGGGTGAAAAAACGTTGGTGTTGCGCACCCCTTACTTATCTGGAACAGAAGTTACTGAAATGAATGGCCCGCGGAAATTAAAAACTCCTGATGGAGGAGAGGCCGTGGAAAACATCAAACACAATAGTTCGATCACTTTTAAAGGAGTAGACTTGACCGGTGTGAGCAAGATGCAGTTTTCGGTGGCTGAAATTGCTGTGATGAGCAAGGGCGGTGGAATAGATGTATACCTTGGCAGTAAAGACGGCACGAAATTGGGCAGTGTGAATTTTGAGAACGCGCCTAAAATCAGCATCATGGCGGGTATCAACCTGCGCACTGCGGGCATGTCTTTCAAAACATTGTCGGGTATTCAGGATTTGGTGCTGGTGTTTACCAACCCCGATGCGGGTGATGGGGACTTGTTCATATTTGCGGGTACTTCATTAGAAAAATAAATTATTAAGCCATGAAGAGAAGAACATTTATTTCGCAAACGGCTGCTGCATTGGCAGGCGTTGCATTGACGGGCGATGTGTGGGCTAAGAAACCTAAGGGCAAAGCCATTGGGTTGCAATTGTACACGCTCCGGCAAGTTATCAATAAAGATGTGAAAGGTACCTTGAAACAACTGAGTGATTGGGGTTACCAGGAATTGGAGACTTACGGCTATAACAATGGTATGTTATTCGGCATGAAGAGTAAGGAGTTTGCTAACTATGTAAATAGCCTGGGCATGAAAGTGGTCAGTGGCCATTACGGAATGGACGTGGTGCGTGGAAATTGGGAACAAGCACTGGCAGATGCCAAGGAAGCCGGTCAGCAATACGTGGTGGTGCCGTGGATTGTGGAGGCAGAACGCACCGATGATGGCTACAAGAAAATTTGCGAAGAACTAAACAAGGCCGGTGAAATGGCCAACAAATACGGTGTGCGCATGGGCTACCATAACCACGCCTTCGAGTTTGAAGAAATTGGTGGGCAGGTGGTGTACGATCGGATGTTGAAAGAACTCGATCCTAAATTAGTGGGCATGGAGTTGGACATCTATTGGGTGGTGCGTGCTGGCAAAGATCCTATTCAATACTTTTCGAAGTATCCGGGCCGGTTTGAGCAATGGCATGTGAAAGATATGGATAAGGCCGACAAAGACAGGAACGCAGACGTGGGCACAGGATCAATCAATTTTAAGCCCTTGTTTGCCCAGGCAAAGAAGGCCGGCTTGAAACATTTTTATGTGGAACAAGAGTCGTACCCGACTGACCCGATGACCAGCACCAAAAATTGTATCGACAACCTGAAGAAGATCATCTAACGATTTTGAAGCATTTTATTTTTCTGTTGATGGGGATGTTGGCTCCGTTGATTGTGCGGAGCCAGGAGATATCCCAGGTGTTGAAGGGAGTAGTTACTGATCAAACCACAGGGCGTGCACTAACGGGGGCTGCGCTATCGCTAAAGAAAGACCAGAGTACTATAGCGGGAGTAGTGAGCGATGCCGATGGCAGCTTTGAGTTGAAAGTTGTGCCCGGAAGGTATGCGTTGGAAGTGAGTTACCTGGGGTACCAATCTGTGGTGGAGGAAATATTGGTAACCGCAGGCAAAGAAATTTACTCGCGCTTTGCATTAATTGAACTTGCTACCGAATTGCAGGAGGTAAAGGTGGTTGCCTCCTCCTACAATCCTACTCCTGGCGCATTCGATATCTCTATTGAAAAAACCCTGAGAGTTCCTGCCAACTTTTTCGATCCTTTACGGATGGCAGCTTCGTATCCCGGCATGGTGGCTGCCAACGATCAAGGCAATGCTTTGGCTGTGAAAGGTTATTCGCCCAATGCATTGCTGTGGAAAATAGATGGTTTGGACATTGTTAATCCCAATCACCTGGCCAATGCGGGTACACTGGGTGATAAACCCGTTTCATTTGGAGGTGGCGTTAGCATCCTCAGCTCGCAGGTGTTAGACAAAACAGGTATCTATTCAGGTTGGCTGCCTGCGCAATATGGCAACGCGCTTTCCGCTGTGGTGGACATGGGAATGCGGGCAGGCAACAAAAACACGCACGAGTTTACCGCACAGGCCAGTTTAATTGGATTGGATGTGGCAGCTGAGGGACCACTCTCCGGCAGCGGAAAAAATTCCTACCTCGCCAACTACCGCTATTCAACGGTAGGGCTGCTGACTTCAGCAGGCCTGGACTTCGGTGGTGAGGCCATTAACTTTCAGGACTTCACCTTCCACCTCGACTTCGATCAGGAGAAAAATGCACACCTGTCGGTTTTCGGGTTTGCAGGTTTAAGCAGCAACAGATTTAAGCGCAAACCACAAGATGAGTGGGAGACAGAGAAAGACCGCTACAATATTGATTTCGAAGGCCAGGTGTTTGGATTGGGGTTCACAGAACAATGGGGCAACAAAGTGCGATGGAAGTGGGGCAGCAGCCTGTCCGGTCAATTTCAAAGCAGGAATGCAGAGAGTGACATTGTCACCTTTCAGCACATACACCGCGAGCGATTTGATAACGATCACGTGTTGTGGTCGAACCAGCTTTCGGCATCTGTTAGATTGGGAGAAAACCGGCTGCAAGCAGGAGTTTTGGTGAACTATTTGCACAATCAATTAGAAGTAGAGACCGTAACCCCTTTGTATTTCAACACTTTCTTCCCCAACCTTTCGGGCACGGTAGGTGGTGCGTTGGTTCAGCCCTATGTCAACCTGACCCGCCAGTTTGCCGGAGTGTGGCAAGTAGATGCGGGCATGCGCTACGTATACTTTGGCTACAACCGTTCCAGCGCACCGGAACCCCGGTTGAATATTCAGCGCCTGTTTCCTTCAGGCTCACTATCGTTGGGTTATGGCCGCACCAGCCAGTGGCAGCAGGCACAAGCTTATCTATTGGAAAACAACAAAGACCTGAAGTTGACGGTGGCGGATCAGCTGATGCTAGAGTACCGTACACGCTTTAGTAACCAATCCAATTTGGTGGCCTCCGTGTACGTTCATTACCTGAACGATGCACCGGTAGCACCGGCTTCTCACAATCAGCCTTATTGGTCGATGCTCAACCAGTGGGATGAATTTCCGGTGGCTAATATGACCAGTGCGGGGAAAGGGTTAAACCAGGGAGTGGAAGCAGCCTACGAAAAACGTTTTTACAATCAGTTTTACTTTTTAGTCAATGGGTCCGTCTATCAATCGCAGTTCAAGGCACCAGAAACAGAATGGCAGGAAGGGCGATTCAGCGGTGGTTATACCTCCAGCCTGTTGTTGGGAAAAGAATGGGGTGCCGATCGTTCCTTTGGCGTGCACTTCCGCTTTCTTTATCTGGGCGGTCTGCGTCATCCCAGCATAAATTTGCTCAATTCTGTTACTTATGGCACCACCATCTACACCGGCTCCGGCTATCCCACCAGGCTGCCCGATTACTGGCGCCCCGATTTGCGCGTGGCATGGCGTAAAAACAAACCGGGCTACACGCGCACCCTTTCCATCGATATTCAGAACCTCGCTAACCGGCAGAATGTGGCCTTTTACTATTACGATACGTTTACCGGCAGGGTAGAAACCAAAACGCAGTTAGGCATCATTCCGGTGTTGGTGTACCGCGTTGATTTCTAATAACCTGCGAAAAATCATTGCTGCAATCGTTTGAAATTCTTCTTTTTACGGATGGCGATCTGTACTTTTGCCGCTCCAAAGCAACAGATCAATCCAACTTATGATAGCATCCATGCCAAAAACCGCCTCTTATGCGGTGAATAATGCCGATTTAAAGGAATGGGTCAGCCAGATGGCTGATTTGTGTAAACCCGACCAAATTCGCTGGTGCGATGGGTCGGCCGAAGAATACCAGGAAATGTGCAATCTGCTCTTAGACAAGGGAACTTTCATCAAGCTGAACCCCGAAAAAAGACCTAACAGCTACGCCTGCTTTTCAGACCCCAGCGATGTGGCGCGCGTGGAAGATCGCACTTTCATCTGCAGCCGAAGGAAAGAGGATGCGGGCCCTACTAACAACTGGGTGGACCCGAAAGAAATGAATCAAACCCTGCGGCCATTGCTGGAAGGGTGTATGCAGGGGCGCACCATGTATGTGATTCCATTTTCCATGGGCCCGATCGGCTCGCCTATTTCGCACATAGGCATAGAGATAACCGACTCAGAATATGTGGTGGTAAACATGCACATCATGACGCGGGTAGGCACGAAGGTGGTAGATACGCTCGGGGAAACAGGAGCGTTTGTAAAAGCCTTGCACACGGTAGGCGCACCGTTGAAACCCGGCCAGCAAGATGCCAAGTGGCCATGTAACCCAACTACCAAATATATTGTGCATTACCCGGAAGAAAGGTCCATCATATCGTATGGATCTGGCTATGGTGGCAATGCGTTGCTGGGAAAAAAATGTTTTGCATTGCGCATAGCCAGTGCCATGGCCCGCGAAGAAGGATGGCTGGCAGAGCACATGCTGATTCTGGGTGTAGAAGACCCGAACAAGGAAAAAACTTATGTAGCTGCAGCCTTTCCCAGCGCCTGTGGCAAAACCAACTTTGCCATGCTGATTCCACCCAAAGAACTGAACGGCTGGAAAGTTACTACCGTAGGCGATGACATTGCATGGATCAAGCCCGGCAAAGATGGCCGCCTGTATGCCATTAATCCCGAGGCAGGTTATTTTGGTGTAGCACCAGGTACCAATGAAAAGAGCAACCCCAACGCTATGGCTACCATTTCGAAGAACACCATTTTTACCAACGTGGCCGTTACGCCCGATGGTGACGTGTGGTGGGAGGGAATGACCAAAGAAATTCCGAAGGATTTGATTGACTGGCGCGGGCAGAAGTGGGATCCCTCATCGGGCAAACCTGCCGCACACCCCAACGCGCGCTTCACAGCGCCTGCCAAACAATGCCCCTCTATCGATCCGGATTGGGAGAACCCCAATGGTGTACCTATTGGTGCATTTGTTTTTGGTGGACGCAGAAGCACCACCGTACCGTTGATCTACCAGGCCCACAACTGGAATTATGGCGTATACCTGGCCGCCACCATGGGCTCTGAAATGACGGCCGCAGCCTTTGGCGAAATTGGCAAGGTGCGCAGAGATCCCTTTGCCATGCTGCCTTTCTGTGGTTACCATATGGGCGATTACTTCAACCACTGGCTGCAGTTTGGTCGCGATATACCTAACCCGCCCCGTATTTTTGGTGTGAACTGGTTTCGCAAAGATGAGAATGGCAACTTCGTGTGGCCGGGCTTTGGCGACAACATGCGCGTGCTGAAGTGGATCGTTGAAAAAATACACGGCCACAGCAATGCCGTGGAAAGTCCCATCGGGTGGATGCCGCACTATGACGACATCGACTGGACCGGTTTGAAATTCAGCAAGCAGCAGTTTGAAAACATCATGACGATAGACCGCGAAGAGTGGAAGACAGAACTACTGGCGCATGCTGAACTGTTCGAACGCATGTACGATAAGCTGCCGAAGGAGTTTATCTTCATGCGCGAGTTGCTGCTCTCCAGTTTGTGGCGCTCGCCCGAGAAATGGAGCCTGGAGCCTGAAATTTAATTGAAGGGCAGCCACGTATAAAAAGAAAAATGAGGCTGTCTCCTTTGTTTGATTTGTCAAATGTAGGAGACAGCCTTGTTTTTTTGAGCGGGAAACGGGCCTCGAACCCGCGACCTGCAGCTTGGGAAGCTGCCGCTCTACCAACTGAGCTACTCCCGCTTGTCAGCCGATGCGGTGGCACTGGCTGATCATCCGTCCAAAATTACTACTCCGTTTCAAATATGCAATTGGCAATTGCCGGCCATTCCCAATACAGCTTTGGATAGGCAGCTCATTCAACTACACCGATATCTTCCGCTTCCTCGACACAATATCCCAATTGCCGGTGGCATGTTGATCGGTAACCACAACAGCCGTCTCGTGGAGGGCCACCGTAGGGCAAACATGATAGGGCACTCCATACAACACATCGCCCACCTGATAGGTATGTCCTTTGGGCGCACGCAGTACCAGGTGTTCTTCGCTGTGGCCAATGGGCTGCAGGCCTGTTGCGTTCAAAAAATACACACGATTATCCAAAGGGTTTTCGGATGCAATGGCTTTGTGACCCAAATCGGCAGTAATGGTCTCTTCGTTGGGTAACGATACGATGCGTGTTAACACCAGCGCTGCGAATTGAAAGGGTTGTTCCGCTAATATTTGCTGGTAACCTTTATCCCAAAAAATAAATGTGCCCGGACTGCATTCCACCTCTTTACGCTGAGCATGAATGGGAAACGTAGGCGTTCCACCAGCTATTACCGATAGCTGTATGTTAAGTTCTTTTTCGAGGGAATCGCGCAGCGCTTCAACGGCCTTGAATCCTTCATTACACTTGTTGGTTCTTTCAGCCAGGTTGGTATCGCGCAGATGGCCATCGTAAGCATGTAGCCCAATTAATTTCAAGTTAACCGAGGCATTGATTTTTTTAGCCAGCGCACTGGCCCGTTGTGGCGCAATGCCTGTGCGGTTCATGCCGATGTTAAGATCAATGAAAAGGTTGATGGTAACGCCAGCCTCATACGCTGCATTGTTCATGGCTGCTACCGCTTGTTCATGATCGACCAGACAAGCGAACCGTGTTTTAGGAAATTTCTTAAGCAGTTCAATCAACCGTTGCACTTTCGGCCCCCACGGTTGATAAGCCAGCAGCACATCGGGCGCATGCAACCGGGCCAGCATTTCTGCTTCTGCAATGGTGGCGCACTTAAATTTTGTAATGCCTGCATCCAGCAAAAGCTGGCATACCTGTGCGCACTTGTTGGTTTTAACGTGAGGCCGCAGCCTCGTTACATCGGGCACAAATTGTTTAAGAATAAGGATGTTTTCCTGAATCCGGCTGGGGTAAAGAAGCAACGCAGGGCTATCAATTTCTGCTTCATTTTTCACAAAGTACCAATCGCTCATGGCAGTTTGGATTTGATCATTTGTATAAGGCTCGTAATGCGTTGGGTCTCTTCACGAATGCTGTTAAAATTACCCGCTTCAATTTTGTCTTTGCGGAAAAGCTGTGAGCCAATACCCACACAACGCACACCCGCCTTGAACCACGCCCGCAGATTTTCTTCAGATCCATCTACACCTCCCGTGGGCATCACCTTTATCCAGGGGCAAGGTGCTTTGATTGCCTCTACAAAGCCGGGGCCACCCAGGTAGTTGGCCGGGAAAATTTTTACCATGTCTGCACCTAACTGCTGCGCATGCACGATCTCGTTCAGTGTGCTAGCACCTGGCACCCAACAGATATCATTGCTTTGGCAGTAACGCGCTACTTCTGCGGGGATGATGGGCGAAACAATAAAATCTGCGCCTGCTTCAAAAAAGGCATGGGCGGATTTCTCATCCAGAATAGTGCCCACGCCTAGTACTAAGTCTGGAAGTTGTGTATTGACAAATGGAACAATCTGTTGGAATATTTCAAGCGCATTTTTCGACCGGTTGGTCAACTCAAACAACCGAACCCCGCCTTCATAAGCAGCTGTTAATACTTTCTGTGTTGTTTCAAGCTGATCTGGATTGTATAATGGCAAAAAGCCAGTTTGATCGATCAGCTCGTTGACTTGTTGTCGTGATGCGCGCTTCATAGGTTAGCGAATGATTCTGCCAAACGTACTGCCGGTTTTTAAAAGGCTTTCAATCTCATCGCGGCTGGTCAGTGCTGCGTCTCCGGTGATGGCATGTTTCAACGCACCTGCGGCCACCGCAAAGTTAATGGCGTGCTGTGGCTCTTCTTCATGTAGCAGCGCATAGATCAATCCACCCATAAAAGCATCGCCCGTGCCAATGCGTTCCACAATGGTACCTAATTCGAAAACACGCGAGTGGTATAATTTATCTTGCAGCAACACACCCGAGTAAGCCTGGCTTCCGGCAGGCAATTGTTCGCGGAAGGTCATGGCAAGTGTCTTTACATTTGGAAGCCTTTTCTTCAATGCCTCTCCACAGGAAAGTAAAGCCTCATCCCGCGACAGCGATGGGTTGGTATTGATGTCGAAGTAGACCGTAGCGGTGTCGATGTCGCCATAGATTACATCGCAGTAGGAGAGTAGTTCGGGCATTACTTCTGCCGGATGTTTGCCATACTTCCACATTTTGCTTCTGTAGTTGAAGTCAGCGGAAATTTTTAAACCTGCCTGGTGTGCTTCCTGCAAAGCTTCTCGACATACGTGCGCCACATTTTCGGACACAGCGGCAGAGATGCCAGACCAGTGGAACCACTCCGCTCCTTTGAAAATAGTTTTCCAGTCGATGTCTCCAGGTTTAAGGGAGGCAAACGCAGAGTGAGCACGATCGTAGATTATATGCCCCGGCCGTAAAGAAGCCGCAGACTCTGAAAAAAAAACACCCAAGCGCCCCTCGCGAAATAAAACTGAAGAAGTGTCCACACCATGTTGCCGAGCCTGGTCTCGGGCAGCGTAACCGAGATCGTTCGCGGGTAGCGCGCTTGCAAAGCGGGTATGGATTCCCAATCGCGAAAGCAGTACCGCTACGTTGGCCTCCGATCCCACATAACCTGCCTGAAATTGTTGTGCCTGCGAAAAGCGCTGCATGCCAGTATCCAGTCTCAGCAAGATTTCGCCAAAGCAAACAACGGTGTGGTTTTTCATACTTTATTACAAAGTGTGCAGTTCGAAGACCGCTTCGATTTCAACCGGAATATTATCGGGCAGAGAACCCATGCCTACGGCACTGCGTACACCTACGCCATTGTCTTCGCCCCATACTTTGGCAAACAGCTCGCTACAACCGTTAATCACAAAAGGGTGTCGTTCGAATTCAGGCGTGGCGTTCACCATACCCAACACTTTGATTACTCTTTTTATTTTGTTGAACGTACCCAGGTTTTGCCTGAGTGTAGCCAAAATAGCCAAGCCTACCTGTTGTGCAGCCAGCTTTGCCTCTTCGGCATTCATGTCTACACCCACTTTACCGATGATGAGCGATCGGTCTTCTTTCACAGTTCCATGGCCCGACACATAAACAAACTTGTCTACCTGCAGAAATGGTTTGTACACACCCAGCGGAGTAGGAGGAGGCGGCAACGTAAGGTTGAGTTGTGCAAACCGTTGGTCGGGGGTGAGGTCGTTCATATATCAAATAATTGTGTTCAAAATCAAAACACCTATTAGTCCACAAATGGCCACGATGGTTTCCATCAGCGACCAGGACTTGATCGTATCGCGGATGCTCAGATTATAATATTCTTTAAAGAGCCAGAAGCCTGAATCGTTTACGTGCGAGAACATGAGGCTACCTGCGCCTACGGACAAAACCATCAGGCTTGGATTCACGTCTGGGTTGGCAGCCAACAAAGGCGCCACAATGCCTGCTGCAGTAAGACCGGCTACCGTTGCCGAACCCACACACACCCGAATAATGCACGCAATGCCCCAACCCAAAATGAGTGGATGCACGGCCAGGCCATCTAACAAATCGCCAATCTGATTGCTAACACCACTTTGAATCAAAACCTCTTTCAGGGCACCAGATCCTCCTACAATCAGTATGATCATCAACACATCTTTGGTGGAATCACTGTAGAGGCTCATCAGGTATTTCATGGAGAGTCCTCTGCTGAGACCCAATGTGTAGGTGGCCACACACAGAGAAATGAGCATCAGTATGGAGGAGTCGTTGAGGAAGGCAGCGATGCCCTTGAATGAAGAACCTTCATCTACCAGCATGTTGATGGCAGTAGTAACAGCCAACAATACTACGGGTAACAGCGAGGAGGCTAAACTATTGAACATACCGGGCAGTTTTTCTTCGGGAAGTTCGTCTGCCTGGAAAGATTTCATGAAAGACGCATTGATACCTTTCAAACTTTTAGAAAAAATGGGACCCGCAATAATGACGGTGGGTATGGCGATAATTACGCCATAGAAAAGGGTAGTGCCCATGTTGGCGTTGAATTGGGCTACCAGTGCCGCAGGCGAAGGGTGGGGTGGCAGAAAACCGTGTGTAACAGAAAGTGCTGCGATGATGGGCATACCCACATACACAGCAGGAAGTTTATATCTATACACCACGGATGCGATGAGTGGAAACACCAGCACAAAGCCTACATTGTAAAACAAGGGAATACCAATTACAAAACCTGTGATGACCAGCGCATATTGCAGGTAGCGTTCGCCAAATAGCTTCATCAGTCCTGAGGCGATGCGTTGGGCTGCCCCTGTTTCAGCAACTAGTTTACCCAGCATGGAGCCAGTAATGATAACCACCGCCAGTGATCCCAGCATGTCGCCCATGCCTTTTTGAATAACACCGCCCATTTTAACGGCATCAATGCCCAGGGCCAACCCACCGGCTATGGATACGATTAAAAACGACAAGAACGCATTGATCTTGAAATAAGAAATAAAAACCACCAGCAGAACTATGCTGGCCAGAACAATCAGTAAAGACATAGGGCAATTGTCTGGTTAGAAATTGCTTTTTGGCTCTTCGGGGCCATCAGAATTTATCAGGAATCTGAATGATACGCACTACAATTTCGTGCGGGTCGCCATCTTTATCCAGCAGGTTGAACTTCACCATGGGGTTGTCGCGCTTGATGTTGCTCTCCACGTTGATCACCTCGTTGTCTTGCAGGTGTTTTTGAATTTCGTTCTGCAAGATGATCAGCGCATTGGCAAAATCTACCTCGAGCGGGCTGGGATTGTAAGAAGTTGTTTTCATTCCTGTTAAGTCAATATTCCCTTAATCGGTTTGTTTGCAAGATAGTCACTCCCACAAGCAATCCGTTGCCGGACGATGGAGGATTGACTGCTACCAGCGGATGAGCGCAGAGGCCCAGGTGAACCCGCTTCCGAAGGCAGCCAAACAAATTACGTCATTTTCTTTCACTCTTCCTTCTGCCCAGGCCTCGCTGAGTGCAATGGGTATCGATGCGGCTGTGGTATTGCCGAAGCGCATAATGTTGTTGTACACCTGATCATCGCGCAGGGCCAGTTTCTCTTGTATGTATTGGCTGATGCGCAGGTTGGCCTGGTGCGGCACCAGCAGGTTGATGTCTTCCTTCTTCATGTTATTGGCCTTCAAGGCCTCGCCAATTACTTCCATGAAGCGCACCACCGCGTGCTTGAATACCTGGTTGCCATTCATCACCACTTTGAAGGTGGTGGTATCGAGTATTTGTTCGGGCTGGCGCTCGGCATGCGGGCGGCTGCTGCCGGGGTCTTTCACATACAATTCTTCCGCAAAGCGGCCGTCTGAGTGAAGGTGGGTAGACAAAATGCCAGGCTTATCGGCAGGCTGCAAAATGGCTGCACCCGCCCCATCACCAAAGATCACGGCCGTGTTGCGTCCCCGGGTGCTGATATCTAATGCGGTGGACTGAATTTCGGCACCTACCACCAATACGGTTTTGTACATGCCAGTTTTGATGAATTGATCGGCCACAGAAAGGGCGTAAATGAAGCCGGAGCAGGCATTGCGTATATCGAGGGCGGCAATGCTTTCCAAGCCGAGTTCGCGCTGCAACAACACACCAGAGCCGGGAAAGAAATAGTCGGGTGTGATGGTGGCGAATACGATGAAGTCGATGTCTTTTTCGGTGAGGTTGGCCCGTTGCAATGCCATGCGCGTGGCCTTGGCCGCCATGTTGGCCACGGTGTCTTGCGCGGGGTTGATCCACCTGCGTTCTTTGATGCCAGTACGCTCTACAATCCACTCATCGGTGGTTTCCATCAGGTTGGTAAGGTATTGGTTGGTGATAACCGTGTCGGGAACGTAGTGCCCCAGGCCTACAATTTTAGAATGGCGCATAGCAAGCGATTAAGGCGCCTAAGTTAAGTAAATGTTATGGAAAGCGAATGAGTGTTAGGGATAGTAAAATGGGTTGACCTTATCAATTACTCAGGACCTCACCCCATCCCGATGCATGCTTCTTGCCGGGTGCAGGCCCCTCTCCGCAGGAGAGGGGAACGGTGTCTCGCAGTAAGGAAAGACATTTGCTGGTGTTGCTTGAAGCGTTGAGGTCCGGTCCGACCACTGTGCTTTTGACCTCACGCCATCCCATCTTAGAAGATTTCAATATTGGGGATGCATCGGAAAAGTCACCACTTTGCGGGTGACTCTGCTGCATCTGTTAACTTAGCTTAGTTTATCTTGCCAACTAAGAGTACTCACAAGGAACCGATGCCTTCAGACCTCCAAAACTTCTTTCGCCAATATGCTGATCTGTCGCAGGCTGAGCTAGAGCAGATTACGCGGTCGTTCCAGCGTAAGGAAATGAAAAAGAACGATTTTCTGCTGCGCCAAGGCGAGGTATGCAAAGACCTCGTGTATGTGCAAAAGGGTTGCCTGCGCTTATACTATATCAAAGATGGGGTAGAGGTTTCGGTGTGGTTTGCTTTTCCACAATCTTCTGCCATCGAGATATACAGCTTCATCAGCGGCAAGCCCTCGAACTATTTTATTCAGGCCATTGAGGACAGTGACGTGCATTACTTACC
>CAZRQK010000016.1:70094-83299 GCA_964602295.1 uncultured Ohtaekwangia sp. | reverse complement strand
AAGGCATGTTTTGTACGCTGGTGAACACAAGTTTCCCTACTGGCGCAAGCGTCTCGCTTGTGCACTTCAACTACGACCAAACAATCCCGGCAAAAAAAATCCCACCGCTACGTCAGATGGCTTCGCTTCTCACGCTGCGCGGTTTCGCTCCGCGCAATGACGTGAGTGAAAAATGATTACTTAATCTCGTCATTGACAGACACAGCTTTTTCATAGTAAGGGGGCCTCTCTCGAAACGCTAGAGGACTTGGCAGTTTTTTCGGTTGTCGTTTTTCATTGCAATGAGGTAATCCTCTTATTTTACAACGTTCTTGAAGCAAACTTAAATTGACTTCTTATGGCACTCACCCCAGCCCTTAGCCACCTGCTCCACACCTTTGGGCTGCAGGAAGTGATGACCTCACTCCACGCCCCCGATTTTCAGGTGTACGTGCCGCAAGATTACCCAGGCTCGGAGCGCGCACACATGGATGAGGTGCACCGCATGAGTGAGTTGGTGTTGCTGCACCCGCGCACAGGCTTGCGGTTGGAATACCTGCGCTCCGAAAGCTACTTTGGTGACGAAGTGCGCTGCCGGTTTCGCAGCGCGTTTATCATTACGCTGGCGGGAGAAACGCACACCGTATTGGATATGGACGAAGACCAGCAAAGCTTCACCACACCCGCAGGGACGGTGGCCTTTCACCAGGTAAGCAAAACAGTGGCCACTCCTCCTTAAATAACTCGCGATGCAAAGCCAGATGACCTTGCTCCCTGGTTAGCGGCTTCATTGGGCACAACGCCAAATAAATCAGGCGCAACGCCAGCGCTACTTCTTGAAGTAATAAGCCGCCATTTCATTTGCCAAATCACCAATGTATCTGCATGATTGGTCTGCCTTTTTTCTGTATCAAAAAACAACCTGTGCCGCCAGTAACTCAGGCAGCATGAGCATGCCCAGGAGCAGCTGTTGCGTTGACTTGTCTGCCTCGAGTAGGGAGTGACCGGTTTAAGGAAACCGAAAATTTAACATTCCCCTCGGGATTTGTGGCTCCGAAGGACATGTGAATGGATTTAAAATTCAAGTCCTCAACGGTTCGCCATTGCCAATGGCGAACAGCGGGTAAATAAAAAAGCGCAACGGGAAATTCTGGTTGCGCTTCTCCATTGGTAGTGACAATGTCTAATTCAACACCTTCTCGGAAATCTTACCTGTCTTTTTGTTCTTCAGAATCAGTTTTTTCGCACCGTAGTGCGTTACCTCTTCCTTCACCAAATAGTGATCGGCATCGTATTCCTGCAAGTGGCTGTCTTTGCTTACTCCGGTGCGGCCGCGCCAGATGTCCAGCTTGACGGGTTCCCACTGTTTGCTCTTGGCCGATTTGTAGGCGGCATCCAGCACGGCATTCACAACGTAACCATCGTAAAAAGTTTCTTTGGGTTGCGTGCCTTTCTCCATGGCGTTGAACATGTCCATAAACATGTGGTTATAGCCCAACTCGTTCAATTCATCGCCCACCGGAAACAACCACCCTGAATTACTCTCTGCTTTCTCTGCCACGTAATCGGCACCTTTGCCTGTGGTAAACATTTCGAAGCCTGTGCGCAAAAAGCTGTTCACCCATATCGTTCCCTCTGTGCCCATCACCTCATCGCGCAAATCTAAACCGCCACGGAAAGTCCAGCTTACTTCAAACTGGCCGATGGCTCCGTTTTCGTACTTCACCAAACCGATGGCGTGGTCTTCAGCATCAATGGGTTTCACCTGGGTATCGGCCCAGCACATTACCTCCACCGGTTTGATGTCTTTGCCAATGTAGCTGCGCGCAATTTCTACACAGTGGCAGCCCAAGTCGAGAATACAGCCGCCTCCGGCCTGCTCAATATCCCAAAACCAATCGCTGTGCGGACCAGGATGTGTTTCGCGCGATTTCGCCCAGAGTATACGACCCAACGCACCTCCTTTTACCGTTTCCATGGCTTTCAAAAACTTAGGTGTGTACACCAGGTCTTCCAGGTAGCCGTTGAAGATGCCCGCTTTCTCCACCGCTTCGAGCATACGCTTGGCTTCGTCTGCATTGCGGCCCAAAGGCTTGGTGGTGATAACGGCCTTCTTGTGTTTGCAGCACAACATCACTGCCTCTTCGTGCAAGTTGTTGGGCAACGAGATGCACACCACGTCTACCTCGGGACGGTTGATGGCGGCCTCCATGTCGGTGGTGGCAAATGCCACATTGTAATCTTTGGCAAACTTCTCTGCGCTTTCTTTTCTGCGCGAGTAGATGGTAACAATTTTGTCTTTGCTGCGATAGCCCTGAAGGGAATCGGCATAGAAGCGGCCGATGAAGCCCGAGCCAAGCATGGCGATACGTTTCATAATTTATTCTGAGTTAAAGAGGTTACGAAGCTGCTTGTATTTCTTTCTTTTCTTTGAAGAACAACAAAAAGTAAACGAGCACGGCAATGGCAATGTATGCAGGCACCATCCATACCGATTGCCATGCCACCACACCCTCGGTGGTGTAAAAGTCGGTGGTTTTGCCGGAGAACAAAGTTCCGATGACCATACCTACGCCATACGTGGCTACGGTAAATAATCCCTGAGCGGCATTTTTAATTTTTTCTCCTGCCTTCTTCTCGGTGTACATGTAACCCGTCACAAAAAAGAAATCGTAACAGATACCGTGCAACACAATGCCTGCGTACAACATCCACACGCCCGTATCGATGTTACCATAGGCAAAAAACACATAACGCAGTATCCAGGCAATCATACCCAACAACAACATGTTCTTTACACCTATGCGATTGAACAGAAAAGGGATAGCCAGAATAAAAACCGCCTCGGATGCCTGGCCCAAAATCATTTTGCTGGCTGCATTCTCCATGCCTAATGCGTTGAGGAACACGTTGGCAAAGCCGTAGTAAAACGAAAGAGGTATGCATACCAATATCGCAGCGATGAAGAAGATGAGGTAAGGACGATCTTTAAAAAGTACAAAGGCCTCCGTGCCCAGGGCTTTGGAGGCGGATGCTTCCGTATTTCCTTTGGGGGGCGTATTCGGCAAAGCAAAACTGATGACCCCCAGTGCCACCGAAACAGCCGCAGCCATATGGAATGTAGCGGCCGTTTTTTCAATGGAGAGAAACCCAATCATGAGGCCCGCTAAAATCCAACCCAAGGTACCAAACACACGTATCCACGGAAATTGTTTACCAGGATCTGTCATTTGCGCAAACGCAATGCTGTTCGACAAGGCAATGGTCGGCATGTAGAGCAGCGAGTAAATCAGAATGATCCAATAGAATGCGGTGTTACCGCTAACCACCGTGGCCAGGTAGAGCAGCGCTCCGCCCAGCAAATGCAGCACGCCCATAATGCGTTGCGCAGAGAAAAAACGATCGGCTACCATGCCCACAAAAAAGGGTGAGATGATGGTGGCAATGGCGAGTGCACTGTAAGCCGCACCAATTTGCGTGCCGGTGGCTCCCAGGTACTCGGTCATGTAGGTGCCCATGGTTACGTACCAGGCGCCCCAGATAAAATATTCCAGGAGCATCATCACAGAGAGTTGGGTGCGAACGAGGGCAGTCATTGGTAACGGTTTTAAGGATTACCAAATTAGCCGAAAAGAAAGCACGGTGTTTACCGTTCGCGGAAATAAATTCTATTCAAAAAGAACTTTCTCCACTCCTACAAAATAAAGGTCATAACCACCTATCCCCCCAGGTCTGTCGGACGAAAAAATCATCAAATAATTGGAGAACTCTGATACGTTCTTTAATACAGGGCGATACTCATTGAATTCTGTATTTATCGTTGGCCCAAGATTAACGGGTTCAGTCCACGCTCTATTAGTGTAGACGGAGTAATAAAGATCAAACCCACCATGGCCTCCCGGTCGATTGGAGGCAAATACGAGGATATTTCCAAAAGTGTAGGGGCATCTTTCGTCAGCACTGGAATTCAAATTGGCAACCGAAAAAGGTGGGAGCTCCTGAGCAAGTAAGTTAGTTGGGATGGATTCGGTCTCATTCAATGCAAATCCGTGAATATTCCAATTCCCTTCACGGTTTGAACTCAAAAGCACAAAAGAACTGTCTTGCGCAAGGGTGGGATAGGCGTCATCAAAATTTGAATTAAGGAAGGTGATGGGCTGGGCTTCGGTGTATTGGCCAGAAGTATTGGTGGTGAAGTAAATTTGGTGATCGCCAGAATGATCGCTTGAGTAAAGAATTAAATATGATTGCTCCTTGCTGGCCCCGGTTCCGCGCAAAGTCCGCGCAATTAAATATGGACCCCATTCATTACCTGTTGTATTGATCAGGCTTGTGGCCTCGTTCAGATTTTCATTTATCGAATAAACATCCAGATTAACATTCTCCTCCTTGGTGAAGGAAAGGCTTCCAATTTCCCGATCAAATTTTACGTCCAGCAAATTAAAGGCAATATCAAAATTATCGCCTGCTGAATTTTTTGATGTTGAAAATAATATCGGAGATGTCTCTCCGCTAAATGGAGCACTTGCATTGAAGTCATCAAAAGGTGAATTCAAATCTAAAATATTCTGAGGAGCAGATGGGAAGACTGGATGAAGCCTGTTTTTATCGCAAGCGATCAAAATCAGCACTATGAAAAAGATATTCTTCATTTAAAGGATTATGAAATCTAATTTATAAAAAAGTGACAAAGCCCGGAAGTTGTGTGGTTAAATAACCCTGCTCCTCCACCGCCCGGAGCGCATATACCACCAGGCCATGGTAAACATGCTCATCCAATACACCCACTCGCTGCCCCAGCCCCAGGTAATGGGCAGGTGGAACCACTCCAACACTACATACACATATACACTGTAGATAACAATGGTAATTAGTTCGATGGCAAGGTTAACAACCGTATTGCCCGTGCCGGTAACTGCATTTAACCAAATGGTGCCAAAACTCATCATGAGCAACGCTATGGATACCACGCGTACCACCGGTATGGCATAAGCCACAAACTCGGGGCCCTGCCCATAGAACGACAGGAACCATTCGGGCTTCAGGTTAAGCACCACAAAAATTGCCAGGCAAATGGTAAAACTGATCTTTACGATGCGTCTGATCAACGGTATCACCTCATCGTGCCGACCCTGACCAATAATGTTGCTTACCATAGTATTGGTAGTGGAGGCAAAAGCCCAGGCAAAGATGCCGAACAAGCCGAAGATGTTGCGCATGGTATTGGAAACGGCCAGCGCCCGCTCGCCATGATGCTCTACCAAGATATAGAAGTACTCCCAGGTAGCGATGCTGATGGCATATTGTGCAATCAAAGGCGATGATTGAACGAGAATAAGCTTGAATATCGACACATCGAAAGATCTCTGTTCGAAGAAGGCAAATTGCTGGTGGATGCCCTTCAAATGGATGACGAAGTAGATTACCAACAGCCCGGTGGCCTCGGCAATAATAGAAGCATAAGCCGCTCCGTTGAAACCCAGTTCGGGCATGCCCAACTTACCATAGATAAAGCCATAGTCCAGCACAATATTTACTACTGCTTCAGACAAGGTACCCCACACCAAAAATTTGGTTTGGTTGGTGCCCACCAACAACGCATTGCGCATTACATACAGGTACAAGAACGGAAGGCCCCAAATCCGTATCAATAAAAAATCTATTACCTGCGTGGCAATGGCGGGGTTATGTATGGTAGCGCGTAGTACAACGGGCGCAAACAGATAGGTAACCAAAATACCCAATCCGGCCACAGCCAATGCTACCCACACACCATGGTAAAACAAACGCCCGATTTCTTTGGGTAGGTTTTGCCCCGCCCTGCGGGCAATGAGTGCCTGCAGTCCGTTGTTCAAGCCATTGCCGATCACTGCAAAAATCAGGTAGAAAACGCCCGTGATGCCTGCGCTGGCCAGCTCGGTTTGACCGAGGCCGCTCAGAAAAACATTGTTGGTAATGAAGTTAATCTGCGGCACCAGCATGGCCAGGGAAATAGGCAAGGCCATGCCTAAAATCTGGCGGGTGGAGGTCTGAAGGCGAAGATCCTTTGTAGTTGACACGTGCCGTTGAATTTGAGCGAGCCTACTAAAACGTGCAAACATAGAAAGAAGATACGCGCCACCGTAACCAAATCAGCACCCAAAATCTCCACTCCTCATCAAGTTTCAGCTCATCCCATTAACCGCGCTTTGAATTAGGGCGAAGTTTGTCTATGCTTAGCTCATATTAAACCCGTTCCCCTATGCACAGGCTCTACCTACTCATGCTCGCAGCAGCTTCGCTATTGACTTGCGAAGTGCGGGCCCAGTTGATCTCCCCCGAACAAGCGCTCAAACAAATGAAATGGCGCCCCGTAGGCCCCGCCAACATGGGCGGCCGCGTTACCGACATCGAGGGCATTCCGGGCAACCCCGATATTTTCTATATAGCCGGAGCTGATGGCGGCATTTTTAAAACCACCAATGGAGGTGTTACGATGACGCCTCTTTTCACCGACCAACGCGCGTATTCGGTGGGCGAAATTGCCATTGCTCCTTCCGACCCCGAAGTGATCTGGGTAGGCACAGGCGAAGGCGACCCGCGCAACAGCGTGGGCTACGGCCATGGCGTTTACCGCTCCAACGATGGCGGCAAAACCTGGCAACACCTGGGGTTAGAAAAGACCGATCGCATCAAGCGCATTGCAGTGCATCCGCAAAATCCGGATGTGGCTTGCGTATGTGCCATGGGGCGCGAATGGGGGCCCAACCCCGAACGCGGTGTATTCCGCACGTTGGATGGCGGTAAAACCTGGGAGAAGGTGTTGTACATCGATGAAAATACGGGCTGCTCGGATATTGCCATCGAGTGGAACAATCCGCGCATCATGTATGCCGGCATGTGGACGTTCCGCAGAAGGCCGTGGCGCTTTGACGACAGCGGAGAAAAAACGGCCTTGTACAAAACCATTGATGGAGGAAAGACATGGACAAAAATTTCTCATAAAAATGGTCTGCCCGATAAACCCATGGCGCGCATTGGCGTGGCCGTGGCGCAAAGTCAGCCAAATACCGTTTACCTGATTACGGAGTTTAAAGAGGAGGGAACGCTCTTTCGATCGGACGACCGGGGCGAAAGCTGGCGCGTGGTGAACAAAGACCGCAACCTTAACTTCAGACCATTTTACTACAGCGATGTCCGCGTAGACCCCAACAATCCCGAAGCGGTGTACACGCTTTCCGGTGGGTTGAGCAAATCCACCGATGGTGGGCGAACTTTTTTCTCGATCGCCAATGGCCAGCATGGCGACAACCAGGGGCTGTGGATCGATCCGAAAAACTCGAACCGCGTGTTAAGTGCAGACGATGGCGGCTTCCGCATTTCGCACGATGGCTTCAAAACGTTCGAGACCGTCAACAACGTGGAACTCTCTCAATTCTATCAACTGTACCTGGACAACCAGGATCCCTACTACTTGTATGGCGGCCTTCAGGACAATGGCACCTGGACCGGCCCCAGTAACTCGCTGCACCGCGCGGGCATATTGAAGCGCCATTGGAAACAAATTGCTTATGGCGATGGCTACTATGCAGTGCCCATTCCCGGTCAGGAAAATGAAGTGTACGCCAACTTGCAAGGAGGGGTCATCCACCATGTAGACACCCGCACCGGCAACATTCGCATCATTCACCCTTACCCCAACAAAATTGGCTCCGCGGGCGATGCCATCGAAAACCATAAATTTCGTTTCAACTGGGATTCGCCCATCCTTGTATCGCCCAACGATCCAAATACGGTTTACACCGGAGGTAATGTAATTTTTCGCAGTCGCGACAAAGGCTATACGTGGGAACAGATCAGCCCTGACCTCACCACCAATGACAAAGCAAAACAGAAAACTTCCGGTGGCGATATTTACCAGGACAACACAGCGGCTGAATTCCATTGCACCATCCTTACCATAGCAGAGTCGCCTCTGAACAAAGACATGATCTGGGCGGGAACAGACGATGGCAACGTACAGCTTACGCGCGATGGCGGCAAAACGTGGACAAACCTGAAAACAAATATTACGGGTTTACCTCCGTTCGCATGGGTATCAAAAATTCATGCCTCCGAGCACGATGCAGGTACCGCCTTTGTAGCAGTAGATCAGCACCGCATGGACGATTACAAGGCTTACGCATTCATGACCACCGACTATGGCAAAACGTGGACAAAAATCAGCACCGGCTTGCCCGAAGACTGGTGCTACGTGGTGCGCCAGGATCCGCACAATGCCAATTTATTGTTTGCCGGTATGGAGCACGGCCTCTTCGCCTCGTGGGACAAAGGGAAAACGTGGGCAAAGATTAACAACAACATGCCGCCTGCATCGTTAAGAGATTTGCGCGTGCATAAGCGCGATCGCGACCTGGTAGCAGCTACCCACGGCCGCGGCTTGTGGATATTGGACGACATTCAGCCACTGGAAGAAATCAACACCGTGCAAGGCAAAGAGTTGGTTGTATTTCCTGCAAGAACCGCCACCACGTGGAACATGTATTCTTTGATTGAAGAGCAAGGCGACCGCGAATACCGCGCGAAAAATCCTGATTATGGAGCCTACATCAATTTCTTCCTGCAAAAGGAGTTAAAAGGTGCGGTAACCATAGACATTACAGACGCTGGTGGCAACAAGGTGCGAAGCCTGAAAGACACACTCGCAAAACCGGGCATCAACCGCGTGGTGTGGGATTTGCGCCATGAAGCTGCCGAGAAATTGAATAACCCCATTGCCAGTGGCTGGGGTAACTATGAGATCAGGCCCCTGGTGCCACCCGGAGTGTACACTGCCAAGGTAAGTGCCAACGGGCAAACGGCCGAGGTAAAGTTGCAAGTACGGGCCGACCCGCGTGTGAACGCTTCCGAGCAAGACTACCGGCAAAAAACGGAGACAACGCTGGCCTTGCGCGAGCAGCTCACGCAGACACACCGGATGATTAACCGCACAGATGAAACCATTAAACAATTGGGCGAGCTGAAGCAACGGGTAAAGCTGGCTGGGGAGTCGGCAGACCCAACCATTGCTGGCAAAATTGATGAGGCCGTGAAGAAGCTGAAAGAATTTGAGGACGAAATCCTGCGCAGACCGCCCCCTAACATGGGCTATCGGCAAAAGCCGCGCCTCAAGGAAGAAATTTCTGACTTGCTTAGCTCCGTAGACGATGCCATGGCGCGGCCCACACAGCCCCAGCTTGCCCGTCTGGACGAGCTAAAGCAGGAAGTAAAAGATGCGCAAGCTCAACTGGAGCGCATTCTTTCGGAAGACATTGGCAAAATCAACGAAGCCACACGCAACATGCCGGCAGTGGTGATAAAGACAGCTACGAGCGAAATGTAACACCCATGAAAAAATTAATTGTCCCGCTGTTTTTCATCACTTCAGTTTGCCTGGCGCAAAATCAAGCGCCTTTTGCCAGTGAGGTGGCTCCTATCATGATCAATTTTCAGGCCGACCGTGGCAGCCTCGAACGCTTTTACTTTGTGCCTGGCACAACCGAACGCAGAGAGCGTTTTACCCAATTCTACACTGGCTATGTAACCGAATTGGAGAAACTACCCTTCGACCAACTTTCGCAAGGTGGCAAGGCAGACTATCTCCTTTTTAAGCGCGACTTAGACCGAGCATTATTCGAACTGACACAGGAGGGCAAGGAGGCAGCGCAGGTACGCAAGTTTACCCTTCATGGAGATCCTATTTACGAAATTGAAAAACAACGCAGGCGTGGGTTACACTTAAAAAGCGAGGAAGTGGCGAAGCAACTGAACAATGTTCGCAAAAATATTTTAGATGCTTCGAAGAAACTAAGTGCAGAGCCCAACCTTACCCGCGCGTTGGCCACACGCGCAGAAGAGATTGTGAAGGGTCAGCAAACGGCTCTGAAAAGTGTATTCGATTTCTATAACGGTTACGATCCACAGTTTAGCTGGTGGGTTACCAAACCCTATCAACAGCTCGATAGCACGTTGGCAAATTATGCCTCGCTGCTAAAGAAAAAAGTAGATCCCGCCACGTTACCGAAAGACGATGGCAGTGGCATTATCGGCAACCCTATCGGCAGGGAAGAACTGATACGGCTGTTGCAATACGAAATGATTCCGTACACGCCCGAAGAATTAATAGACATTGCCAACAAAGAATTTGCCTGGTGCGATGCCGAACTGCTGAAAGCTTCGCGCGAAATGGGTTTTGGGGATAATTGGAAACAAGCACAGGAAAAAGTTAAACAGTCGTATGTGCCAGAAGGCCACCAACCCGAAGCCATGCTGGATTTATATAACCAGTCGGTGGCGTTTTTGAAAAAGAACGACCTCATTACCATTCCACCCATTGCAGAAGAGACGTGGCGCATGCGCATGATACCACCCAAACAACAGTTGATCAGTCCCTTCTTTTTGGGTGGCGAAGTGTTGCAGATTTCTTACCCCACCGATGAAATGAATCATGAAGACAAGCTGATGAGCATGCGTGGTAATAATCCTCATTTTTCGCGGGCCACGGTGCATCACGAATTGATTGCCGGCCACCACCTGCAGGGCTTCATGAACAGGCGTTACAAGACCTATCGCGATTTTCGAACGCCCTTCTGGACGGAAGGCTGGGCGTTGTATTGGGAATTTATTCTGTGGGACATGAATTTTCCGCGCGGCCCCGAAGATAAAGTAGGTATGCTCTTCTGGCGGATGCACCGCTGTGCGCGCATTATTTTTTCATTAAATTACCATTTGGGCAAGTGGACACCGCAGCAATGCATCGACTTCCTGGTAGACCGGGTCGGCCACGAACGCGCCAATGCCGAGGGCGAAGTGCGCAGATCGTTCACGGCCAACTATGGGCCTTTGTATCAGTTGGCTTACATGGTGGGGGCGTTTCAATTCTATGCCCTGAAGAAAGAGTTGGTAGATACTGGTAAGATGACCTATAAGCAGTATCACGATGCCGTGATGCAGGAAAACGCCATGCCGGTGGAAATGATACGGGCGTTGCTCACCAATCAGCCGCTCACAAAGGATTTTAAAACGAAATGGAAATTCTATGGCAAATAGGCCATGGTTTCTGAAAGTCATTTTTGGTATCTTTGGGTATGCGAAAGATATCTTTTGAGATAAATGACGACTTGGCCGAATGGTTATTGGCGATGGACGAAGCTAAACGCTCATTGATCTTTAAATTAATGAATAGCATCCAGAAGAGCAGCGACTGGCAGAAGGTGTTTGAAAAGACCAGCGACCAAGCCGAGAAATTAGGGCTTACTGAAAAAGAATTGATGGATTTCCTGCAAAGGAAATGAAGGTCGTACTGGATGCGAACGTTATTGTGAGTGCTGCTCTGTTGAAGCGTTCAGCAGCCTTTCAGGTGTTCAAAGCGGTAATAGAGGCACATTATCTCCTGATTTCTGAGAGTACCCTTGATGAGTTGAGAGACGTTTTGTACAGACCTCATTTGGAAAAATATTTTCACCCTGAGGATACAAGACCTTCGATTATCGCAGCGGTACTTAACAATGCCAAAGTAGTAACACCAGATGTTGTAATTCGCGCCTGCCGTGATATTAGAGATGATGCCTACCTGGAATTGGCAGTATCAGGAGGCGCAGATTGTATTATTTCAGGGGATAAGGATTTACTTGTTTTAAACCCCTTCCGCGGCATCCAAATTATTGAACCGAGAGAATTTCTCAACAAATACAAGTTGTGATTCCCTACCGCTTACGCGGGATTTTTCTGCCTCGTGGAAATTCTGCACCACTTGCCGCGTATGCCTCCTACATTTGAATACTATACTCTAAACTCTATGAAGCTACGATTACTCACCACCTTGCTCTGCATTGCACTTTATGTGCAAGCGCAACAAACCTCCACCGAACGAACCCTCCCTGCAGAGTCGGCCGTTACGTCAACGGGCACGGTTGCTATTAAAGGTAAGCCTGTTCCCTACAAAGTAACTGCAGGCACCCAGCCCGTGTGGGACAAAGACGGCAAAGTGATTGCCTCGCTCTTCTACACCTACTACGAGCGCAGCGATGTGTCGGCAGCCGACAAACACAAGCGACCTTTCGTGATGTCGTTCAACGGAGGCCCTGGCTCTGCCTCGGTGTGGATGCACCTGGCCTACACCGGGCCTAAAATTCTCAACATCGACAACGAAGGTTACCCAGTACAACCCTATGGCGTGCGCGACAATCCACATTCTATTCTCGATCTGGCCGATATTGTTTTCATCGATCCTGTTAACACCGGCTTCTCGCGTATTCTAGACCCTAAAGCCGAACGCAGTACTTTCTTCGGGGTGAACGCAGACATCGCCTACCTGGGCGATTGGCTCGATGTATTTGTATCGCGGGTTGGGCGTTGGAATTCACCTAAATACCTGATTGGTGAAAGCTACGGCACCACACGCGTGTCGGGGTTGGCGCTGAATTTGCAAAACAGCCATTGGATGTACCTGAATGGAGTCATCCTGGTTTCGCCCACGGAGCTGGGTATCAAACGCGATGGACCTGTGAACGATGCACTCTCGCTGCCTTATTATACTGCGGCCGCCTGGTATCAAAAGGTACTGCCGGCAGACTTGCAACAAAAGGATCTGGCGGAGGTGTTGCCCGAAGCAGAAGCCTTCACGATAGATGAATTGATTCCCGCCCTGGCCAAAGGAGGCTTTCTGGATGAACAGAAGAAAAAGCAAATGGCTGCCAAAATTGCACGCTATTCGGGGCTATCAGAAAAAACAGTATTGCACCACAACCTGGCGGTGCCTACACAATACTTCTGGAAAGACCTGATGCGCGAAAAGGGTTTTACCATCGGTCGCCTCGATTCGCGTTACCTCGGCATCGACAAAATGCAGGCGGGCAGCAGTCCAGATTATAATTCCGAGCTTACATCCTGGCTGCATTCATTCACACCGGCCATTAACTACTACCTGCGCGATGTGCTGAAGTTTAAAACCGATTTGCAATACAACATGTTTGGCCCGGTGCGCCCGTGGGATAATACCAATGACAACACAGGTGAAAACCTGCGGTTGGCGATGGCCGAAAACCCTTACCTGCATGTGATGATACAGTCGGGTTATTACGATGGTGCCACCACGTACTTTGATGCCAAGTACTCCATGTGGCAACTCGACCCCAGCGGAAGGATGAAAGATCGTTTGCGCTTTGAAGGTTACCGCAGCGGCCACATGATGTACCTGCGGGCCGAAG
>CAZRQK010000016.1:0-70084 GCA_964602295.1 uncultured Ohtaekwangia sp. | reverse complement strand
TCGCTTCATCGAATGAACATATTCGCGACTTCATCAAAAAATCTACCCCGGCACAAGGCCAGCCAGCGAAGTATTGATTAAAAGCTCTTAAAAACACAAAGGGCCACCGTAATGGTGGCCCTTGTTATTTGGTAAGATTATCAAATTACCCCCTCACAAACTCTGCGTTGATGTGCAGCTTCACGTCATCGGCAACTACCAGGCCACCTGCTTCTGTTACTGCACTCCAGTTCAAGCCAAAATCTTTCCGGTTAATTTTACCGTTCACTTCAAAACCGGCACGGGTGTTCCCCCAAGGGTCTACCGTGGTACCTCCGAATTCTACTGCCAGTTCTACTTTCTTGGTGGTTTCGCGAATGGTGAGGTCGCCAACCAATTTATAATCTGATCCCGATTTGCTAAGCAAACCATTCTTAAATGTAATGGTAGGATACTGCTCTGCGGCAAAGAAATCGGGCGACTTCAAGTGCGCATCGCGATCGGCCACATTGGTGTCTATGCTGTTCGCATCGATGCTGAATTCTACTTTTGCACCGTCAAAATCTTCTGACTCGCTCACCACGCTACCGTTGAACTTCTTGAAGAAGCCGGTTACGGTGCTGATCACCAGGTGCTTTACTTTAAATTGAACTTCGCTATGGGTGGCATCTACGCCCCACTTGGTTTGGGTTGCTACGGCTGTTGCGCTCATATTACTTTGTGTTTTGTTTTTTTGATTGTTTGATGACACAAAGTTGCAACCGACAATAGTCTCCATCTGTTGAACTGGGTTAAGAACAGCGAAAATGATATTGAACTAGATTAAGATTTCCAGCAATGGCTTATCAGAAGCAATCAATGCTTCTCCATTAACCGCCTGCGAATTTTGCTGAGGAACTCTGGCGTTACGCCCAGGTAAGAGGCAATATATTTTTGCGGCACATATTGTTCAAGTGATGAAAATTTCTCGCGAAAGGTTTGGTAACGTTCTTCCGCAGAGGCAGAATAGGCCTGTATGAGCCTGTGCTGATGCGCCACAATAGAGTTTTGAAAAAGTATGCGAAAATACTTTTCGAACTTCGGGGCCTTTTCCAACAGCTGGTCCAGATCGGCTTTGGTGAGCAGAAATACTTCGCTTTCCGTAAGGGCGCGCGTGCCGTAAATGGAAGGCACCTTTTGGGTGAAGCTATGCAAATCGCCTGTCCACCAACCAGAGGTTGCAAACTGTATGACACGCTCAACTCCTTCCTTGTCGGTGTAGTAGGTCATTAAACAGCCCGATACTACATAGATAAAGTGCAACGAAGGCTCACCGCTTTTCTCAACAAAATCGCCTGGCTTAAGTTGGCGCGCGCTCAACACAGAAAAGAAAGCACCACGCTCCGTGTCATCGAGGGCGATGTGTTTATCCACCGCGGCCAATATGCTTTTGAAATCGCTCACCGCTGCAAATCCTGCAATCAAATTACCCCTTGTGCCTGCATGGCGCGCGCCACCTTGAGAAAACCTGCAATGTTGGCTCCCATCATGTAGTTGCCCGGGTGGCCGTATTCCTTAGCTGCTGCCAGGCTGGTGTCGTGTATGCCCTTCATAATAGAAACCAACTTGGCATCTACTTCTTCGCGTGTCCAGTTCTGGCCCATGTAGTTTTGCGTCATCTCCAAACCAGAGGTGGCTACACCACCTGCGTTACTTGCTTTGCCTGGTGCATACATCACACCATTTTTTATTAGCACGTTGATGGCCTCTGGTGTAGTGGGCATGTTCGCGCCTTCCGCCAGCAACTTCACTTTGTTCTTCACCAGGTTGTTCGCGTCTTTTTCGTTCACTTCATTTTGAGTGGCACAGGGAAACGCGCAATCGGCCGAAATGGCCCAAAGTGGATTGTGATCATCAGCAGGCTTGGCCTCCACAAACGTACATTTGAATTTATCTGCATATTCCTTAATGCGGCCGCGCCTCACATTTTTCAGTTCCTTCAAAAATTCAAGCTTAGGTTGATCAATGCCTGCTTCATCATAAACAAAGCCGCTCGAGTCGGAAGCCGTAAGGGCTTTGCCACCTATCTGAATAATTTTTTCGATGGCATATTGTGCCACGTTGCCAGAACCTGATACCAGGCACCTTTTGCCTTTCAACGTATCCTTTTGCGTCTGCATCATGTTTTCGGCAAAGTAGATCAAACCGTAACCGGTGGCTTCGGTGCGTATCAAGCTGCCGCCCCAACCCACGCCCTTGCCGGTTAGCACTCCACTGAATTCGTTTTTTATTTTTTTGTAGGCACCGAACAAATAACCTATCTCACGGCCTCCCACGCCAATGTCGCCTGCAGGCACGTCAGTGCGGTCATCAATATGTCGGGCCAGTTCGCCCATGAAGGCCTGGCAAAATTTCATCACCTCGTTGTCGCTTTTTCCTTTCGGATCGAAATCGCTGCCGCCTTTACCGCCACCCATCGGTATCCCCGTAAGGGCATTCTTAAAAATCTGTTCGAAAGCCAAAAACTTTAACACGCTGGCCGTTACCGAGGGGTGAAAACGCAGTCCGCCTTTGTAGGGACCGATGGCGCTATTCATTTGTATGCGATAGCCGCGGTTTACATTCACATGGCCTTTGTCATCCAACCAGGTAACACGAAAAGAGATGAGGCGCTCGGGCTCCGTCATGCGTTCGAAAAGCCGAAGGTTGCGAAACTCCGGATGACGATCGAGCACAGGTACAATGGACAACAACACTTCATCTACTGCCTGTATAAACTCAGGTTCGTTCGCATTGCGCTGCTTTACGTAGTCAAGGTAATCGTGGTGAGTCATGGCCAAGGTGGGTTTGGTAAAAGGTATGTAAACTAAAAAAAGAATGGCACATGTTAAGCAAGTGGCGCGCATTATTAGGCGAACAAGTCGGTTTTAAAGACTCCAGCGTGTAAGCAGGTTGACCTCGGTACCAATGCAGGTAGGATTTCGCTTGAAATGAAAAAAAACGACCGCATTGCTACCCGTAATTTTGTTTTGGATAAACCCCAAACATGCCGGCCCTTTTCTGCAAGAGAAACTTTTGGCAATGCCTTGCTTGTGCAGGCTTCCTCCTTCTGTTTGGGGCTACAACCACCGTTTCGCAGGCCCAGCATACCATAAACAAACACCAGCGAAGACACTATAAAGAACGGTACCGGCAGCAAGTGCGGTACTACGACCAATCGTGTAAGATTCTGGAGCGAAAGAAGGAAAATCCATCGCCAGTGCGCCATCGCAATGCCTCTTCATGGCTGGCGAACCGTGCCCCGCAAGCGGAAAGGGAGTACGTAGCGCAGCGTCCAGAGCCCAAGCCTGCACCCGCTCCAAAACCGGTGGTCCAACCAGAGCCTGTACCGTCTGAACAAGAGTTGGCCGTACTTCACAAAAAGGAAATTGAGGTGTTGAATGAAAATCACATTCCTGCTCCGCAATCCGACAAGCAAGAGGAGATACGAAAGCGTGTGGCCGAAAAAATCAAAAACCAAAGTGGTGAACCGATTGAACTCGAACCGCTGTTTTTCAACTTCAATGAAGATGAGTTTTCGGTGGTTGATATGGACCCGTTTCTGATAGCGGTGGAGTTTGCCCTGCAAGGCAAACACATATTGATAGAAGGACACACCGACCCGCGCGGCAGCGATCAGTACAACGTACAGCTATCGATCAAGCGGGTAAAAAAGATTCAGCAACTGATGCACCAGATGGGTGTGCCTGACGACCGTATTTCAATCATTGGCTATGGCGAAGAACACGCTGCCAGCAGCCAGGACGAAACGGAACATCAGGAGAGCAGGCGCGTGGACTTCAAGGCGTTTTAACCATCTACCCAGGTTACTTTTTCTTCCATCGGTTTTCTTCGTCCTGCTATAGGGGCCGCTTTGGGCATGCCTATGTGTAAAAAGCCAATGAGCTTGTCTTTCGGGCCCCATCCAAATACTTCTTTTGCTGCTTCGAAGTAGGTAATGCCTCCGGTACTCAAATAGCAACCTACCCCGTAGGCTGTGGCTGTTAAATACATGTTTTGCACGGCACAGAACACTGCGCCCAGTTCTTCCACTTCGGGCAGCGACTCTTTTTCATCACGCTTCATGCCTACCACAATAATGTGCGATGACAACATCGGCTTCGTAAGCAGGTTCTGGTAGCGGTCTTCTTTGTAGGTGCCATCGGCCTCGGTAACCTGTTTGTAGCAGTTTGCCTGCAGGGCGGCAAAGCGCGGAATGCCTTCGCCTGTATAGACCACAAAGCGCCACGGCTCCGTAAGTTTATGTGTAGGTGCCCAATTGGCGTTGGCCAGCATTTGTTTTACGATGGCATCGTCTACACGTTCGCCACTGTAATCTTTGGGGAACACAGAACGCCTCTGCCGGGCCAGGTCATCAAACCATTGTGCGTGTATCATAACATGTGCTTTTGCCCAAATGTAAACCATGAAGAGACAAATCGAGGCAAGGCTTTATATTTTCTGCTGCGGGTTAGCGCATATTCTTTTGAATTCCGCTAATTTGAAACCTTTAATACCCCTTTTCATGATCCGATCTGCCTTTGGCTTGCTCGCAGTAACACTGTTATTCTCTTCTTGCAAGTCTACCTACCTGCCTAATACGCGCAATGTTCCCTTGTTCCGCGAAGCCAACGAAGTGATGATTACGGTTGCAGCTGCCTCGGGTGTAGATGTGCAGGCGGCCTATGCCGTTACCGATAACATTGCGGTGATGGGCAATGCCAATGCCAACCAAAGCACCTATCAAACCAACGATGGCGAAGATTACAAACGCAACTATACCTTTGGCGAATTAGGCCTGGGCTTATACAGTCGCTCGCGCACAGCCCGCTTCGAATTGTTTAGTGGATATGGCTTGGGAAAGGGCACGAGTTATGAAGGCTTTTATTTCTTCGGTCAGCCCGGTGTGGCGGCCGCAGTGGTAGCTACCGGTAAGTTCAATCGCATTTTCGTGCAACCCTCTATTGGCACCAACAATCGCAACTTTAATATTTCGCTTACCGCACGCGTGTCTGTGGTAGACTTTACTGAGTTTGAGTCGAACAGCGTATTGGTTAAGCCCAACGAAAAACCACAACTATTTCTAGAGCCTGCCCTCACCACCACTTTCAAGTTGAAGGGAAACCTGCGAGGTTTTTTCCAGTTGAATGTTACCAACCCCATAGGTACCGATACTTACTTTGAATTCGAACGGTTACAGGCGGCCATAGGCATTCAACTTCACACCGGCTCGCTGCGCACACGTGTCTATTAAGCCCAAGCTCGGCCTGTTCGATCTCACCATGATTGTGGTGAGCTTGGTTATCGGAATGGGCATTTTTAGAACTCCGGTAGAGGTAGCAAACAAAGCAGTAGTTCCTTCTGTGTTTTTTGCCGCCTGGATAGTGGGCGCAGTGGTAAGCCTGTTTGGTGCCCTCACCTTTGCCGAGATTGGCTCGCGCTACCCCGTGGCAGGTGGTTTCTATAAAATTTTTTCGCACTGCTACCATCCCGTGTTCGCCTTCATGGTAAACTGGATGACCGTCATCTCCAATGCGGGCTCAACCGCCATTGTGGCCATCATCGGTGCCGAATACATCAATCCCAGTTTGTTTCCCTCGCTGGCACCCGAAGTGGGCATACGCATTACTACTATCAGCGCCATTCTCATTTTATATGCACTCAATCTGGCGGGCATTAAGATGAGTGCGCGCACATTGAATGTGTTGATGATGGTAAAGATTGCACTGATTGTGATGCTGATCGCGGCCATTTTTGTACCGAGGGAAACAACTCACGTTACCGCCACCTTACCCTCGCTAACCTCCACGCAGTGGCTGGGCGCCTTTTGGCTGTGCTTCGTGCCGGTATTTTTTACGTATGGTGGATATCAGCAAACCATGAATTTTGGCAGCGATGTGCCCAACGCCAACCGTACCATGCCGCGTGCCATTTTCTTTGGTATCGCTATCATTTTGGTTTTATACCTGCTGGTAAATGGGGCGTACTTCCAGGTGCTGGGCTTGGAGGGACTTAAAAGTTCGGCTACGCTGGCCTCGGATGTTGGTAGTGTGATCTTGGGATCGTACGCTTCCAAAATTATTGCGGTCATTATGTTTCTGGCCGTGATGGCTTATGTTAACGCATCGATCTTATCTAACCCACGCGTGTATTATGCCATGGCCGAAGAAAAAGTCTTGCCTCCCATTTTCATGAAACTAAACCCGCGCACACAAGTGCAGGAGTTTGCTACCACTTTCTTTGTGGGCTTCATGATCATCACGCTATTCCTTACTTCTTCTTTTTCGAAAGTATTGAACTATGTGATGTTTTTTGACAGCATTGCGCTGGTAAGCGCAGGTGCAGCGGTTTTTGTCTTGCGGCACCGTGCCAAAAAGCAGGGAGAGCCTGCTGGCATCTACAAAATGAAGTTCTATCCATGGATGCCTGCTATTTTTGTACTCACCTATGCCTTGGTAAACGTAAGCATTCTCATTGCCAACCCCGTTGCTTCGCTCATTGGTTTTGCTTTGTTTCTCTCAGGCTGGCCACTGTATCATGTTATTCGCAAAGGTGTTTCTAAAATGGATTTGAAAGACAGTAAATAACTACCTATGGACTCCCACAATGAACTATCGTATATACTGAATGAACTGGGCGAAGAACGCGAAAACTATTTTCAAGCCATTGCTCCGCCCATTGCCCAAACCAGCAACTTCGCGTTTCGTACGGTGGCAGATTTTCGCACGGCTTTGGCCGATGAATACGATGCGTGGCTTTATTCGCGCGGAAATAATCCTACAGTAAATATTCTACGCAAAAAATTGGCCGCCTTAGACGGAGCCGAAGATGCCCTTGTTTTTGGAAGCGGTATAGCCGCCATTGCCACGCCCATTTTGGCCTTGTTAAAACAAGGCGACCACGTGGTAAGCGTAGCAAAGCCCTACAGTTGGACAATCAAGTTATTCGAAAAGCTGCTGCCCAAATATGGCATCCATACCACTTTCGCGGATGGCACAAAGACAGCGAACTTCGAGCGGGCCATTCAACCCAACACCCGACTGATTTACCTGGAGTCGCCCAACACGTTTACGTACGAGTTGCAAGACCTTGCTGCCGTTGCTGCCATAGCAAAAAGCAAAGGCATTTTAGCCATGATCGACAATAGTTACTGCGGCCCGCTCTACCAGCAGCCCTACAAAATGGGCATCGACCTGGTGGCACAGTCGGCAACCAAATTTATTGGTGGCCATAGCGATGTGGTGGCGGGTGTGGTAACAGGTTCCAAAACCATTATCAAAAAAATTTTCGATGCCGAGTTTCTGAACATCGGTGGTAATATTTCGCCCATGAACGCCTGGTTGCTCATCAGGGGATTGCGCACTTTGCCTTTGCGCATGCAACGCATCTGCGAAAGCACTGCAACTGTAGTAGATTACATGGCACAACACCCCAAAGTAGCGCGAGTGCTATTTCCTTTTCATCCTTCTTTTCCGCAAGTGGAGTTGGCGCACAAGCAAATGAAAAATGCCGGGGGCTTATTCAGTTTTGTGCTCAAGGCCGATCGTTTGCAACAGGTAGAAACCTTTTGCAATTCACTTCAACATATCCTAATGGCCGTTTCGTGGGGTGGCCACGAGTCGCTGGTCATCCCCTCGGCAGTGGCTATCCAGGCCCAAGATTTCGATCCGGCCAACGAAACACATCGGCTGGTGCGCATGTACGTAGGTTTGGAAGACCCCGAATATCTGATTGCCGATTTGAAACAGGCTTTGGAAAAAATCTAACAACATTACGTTCCGCCATGTCAACCACAACCTAAGGCAGTTCTTCTCGTTACATCAACTTCTTAGGTTATGAATTCAGTAAAAGATCATTATGAAAACCACCTGGCGAGCTTCTATGCCTGGATGTGTGGCGACTTCGAAAGCAAAACGAAGCAGCAAAAAAGTATTCTATCCCATTGGCTCACGAAAAACAACTCATCTCAGCGTGCACTTGATTTAGGCTGCGGCCATGGCCTACAAACCATCGCGTTGGCTGAAATGGGATTTGAAGTGACTGCGGTGGATTTCAGCCGACAATTGCTCGATGAATTGCGCACCCATATAACCGGGTTGCCGGTAACTATCCGCGAGGCAGATATTCTTTCGCCTGATCTGTTCGATGCGCAGTTTGATGTGATTGTTTGTATGGGCGACACGCTGACCCATCTTTCATCTGCTGATGATGTGAACACGCTGATTCAACAAAGTGCCCGATCGCTCGTGCCGGGTGGCAAGTTGGTGCTTTCTTTCCGCGACCTGAGTGTGGCCCTTACGGGCGATCAACGTTTTTTACCCGTGCGTGCGGACGAACACCGCATCCACACCTGCTTCCTGGAATATTTCGACCATTCTGTTCGCGTAACCGACCTGCTGCACGAATGGCACAACGGTCAGTGGCACACGAACGTGAGCAGTTACCTAAAACTGCGCCTTTCATCTACTGCAGTGAAAATTTTTCTTTCGAATAGCGGATTGTCTTTTGTGGCAGAAGAATTACATGAACGTATGGTCTACCTGGTGGCAAAAAAATAGGGCCTGGTTCGTCTAACCAAGCCCCTATTTTTAACCTAAACCTCAGCCCTTTAACCTATCAGGGAAGAGATGGTGCGAAATAACTACTCGTTTGGTAGACTTAGCTGACGGGCTTTGGTAAGCGGCTGATTTTTTGTGGAAAAGGCTACCGCTGGTCACATTGAGCCGTAATGCTGGTAGAGCAGGGTAAACAGCGCAGTTAGCGCGCCTGTAAGCAGCAAAAACCAGCGCAATATTTTCCATATCCTGGTGCTCTGTTCTTGGTTATGTCTCCTCGCAGAAGGATACACAAAAATCATAAAGCCAATTATTTATTGTTTTGAATCCACTCCCCCACCAGGCGCAAGCCATTCAAGGTAAGGTGCGGATCTACCTGGTGAAAGAAGTCTTTCAGCGAAGTGATTACAAACGACAACCCCCCGGTAGCAATAGCAGGGCATTCGTGGCCTAATTCTTTGCGGATAGAGCCTACCATGCTGCGTACCAGGCCATCGTAACCAATAACTATTCCGCTCTGAATGGCGGTAACTGTGTTACGACCCAATGCAGAACGCGGCATTTCCAGTGGCACATCAAAAAGTTTGGCTGCGTTTTGCGTAAGCGATTTAATAGCCGTACGCAAACCGGGCACAATGGAAACACCCAAAATCTTTCCCTCGCCCGACACGGTGGTAAACGTGAGGGCCGTTCCAAAATCTACCACCACACAGGTTTGATTGTATTGAAAGTAGGCAGCCGTAGCGTTGGCTACCAGGTCCGATCCTATTTCGTAAGGGTTTAAGATTTCAAGAGGTATTTTATCATACACTTTTGGCCCCAACACAATGGCTTCCTTCTCGAACAAAGTGCGTAGCACCGTTCGTATCTTTTCGGTAAGCGTGGGCACCACACTGCTCAGCACAATAATTTCCGCCTGGCTTACGGGTATGGCCGACTCCAGAAAATAATCGCGGATGCGCACACCATAAAACAACTCCGGCTGGTCGGGCTTGGAAGGGATGCGCCAGATGTATTTCCATTCCGAACGATCCCACCAACCCAAGGTAATGTCGCTGTTGCCGATATCTAAAGCCAAAAGCATAGACGGAAAGTTAATGTAAATTGTAACACTACTGACACAGGGTTGGCAGTAGATGGGGGTAGTTTTGCAATGGCATTTTGTTACTATGGCACCCAACCCATCAAAAAGTGTAGAAGAAGTTATCCTGGGCCTGCCCCGGAATGAGGCTGTTGTTGTAAAACGGCTTCGCGCACTCATACTTGAATGCCTGCCCAAAGCTGTTGAAAAGGTGAGCTACGGAGTGCCCTACTATGCGCACCACAGAATGATCTGCTTCATCTGGCCGCCATCCATTTATTGGGGAAGGCAGAAAATGGAAACGCTGCAAAGCAAAGGCGTTACACTGGGTTTTTGTCAGGGTAATTTGATGAGCAATGAAGATGGCACCCTATTGGCCGAAGGGCGAAAGCAGGTGTTGTGCAAATACTACCGCTCGCTAAAAGAAATTGACGATGCACAGGTGCGGGCCTGGCTGTTCGAAGCCGAATTGATTGACGAAGGATTTCAAAAAAAGAAAAGGGCTAAAAAAAAATGAAGCACTTCATTAATGTGAAGTGCTCCGTATATTCTAGTTTATTGTGCTGGTTAAAACTCAAGCCTGTAACTCAAAACGGGCAGTAGCGGCAGTTGGTACCACTTCTTCATCTCGCCACTGCGCGGTTCATAATATTGGCCGCCCAGGTTTTTGTGATTGGTGGCATTCTGAAGATCGAGTGCAAGCGTGCGCGTTACTTTACTGAGGTTGCGCTTCAGGCTGATGCGCAAATCGGTACGGAAATAGTCGGGTAGTTGTTGTGTAAACGCCAACGACTCAATGTATTCAGTTTCTCCATTCTGTTGAGATTTTCCCAGATCGATGGGCGTGGTGCGAAAGCCACCTGTATAGATACCCCTCAGGTTTACACCAAATGTACGGTTCTTCTTCCATTGGTATTCTTTACCTGCCGTAAAACTTACCGCATGGTTTCCATTGAAGCGTGTGTTGCGCAACACCCCATCCAGCGCTTTGTATTTCGAATCGTACAAAGAAGTAGACAATAAGAAATAAAAATCGTTGTGAGTAAACTGTTCAACCGTAAGTTCTACTCCATAGTTGCGCCCGGTGCCTTTGTTTACCATCGGGTCGGTAAAATAACCTTCTTCAATTACGAGTGAAGAAATAGAGCTTGTCACATCGTCTTTCACGGCAATGTTGTACAAGTGCTGATAATACGTTTCTGCTTTTACACGCAGGTATTTGGTAAGCGAGCGATCGTAGCCCAATACAAAGTGGTGGGCTTTGTTGAAGTCGAGGTCTTTGTTGGGTTTGATGAACGAGCCATCGGCTTGCTGTACCTGTGCCTCGTACACACCTACCGGTTGCATCTGGCTGTGCTGTCCGTAGCCAAAGCTTAGTGATTGTTGCTCGTTTAAATCGTATTTCAGTGAGGCGCGCGGCTCAATAGAATAAGTAACATTGTCCAACAGGGTTAAGAAATGTAACCCATAGTTGAAGGTAAGTTTTTCGTTGATGCGATAGTTCCAATGTGCAAAAGCCTGCAGTGTAGACACGCCCCCTTTGGCATTGAGGGGTTCCTCAATCAAGTCTGTCTCGTGGTCGAGGTGGCGCTGCCTCAGATCGTAAAAGTAGCGGTTAAAGTAGACACCCGACCGGAGACTATGTTGTGCATTGATCTTGTTATTCATGACAGAACTAAGCGTGGCCTTCTGGTTAACAAAGTTTCTTTTGAAGTTGAACTGGGGAACGTAGTCATCGTCTAAACGGTCTTCACCATAACCACTGTCGTTGCCACTCAGCACAAATGCCGACTGAATGTAAGTTTTCGGATTGATGGTAATTGCATGCTTCAAACCCGCTGCACCTGTGTTGGAGAAATAACTTGAGCTGTAGCGATTGTACTCTTCTTCCCACTGTGTAGAGTCTTTTTTGGCGTTTTGATTCTGGTCGCTCAATCCGGCAAAACCGAACAAAGAAAAGTTGCCAAATCGATTGGTGGGTAAATAAATGTTGTACGACAAATCCTGGAAGTTAGTAACCGCATCGCCCACGTTTACACCCAAATTAGAAAGTATGCTGAGGGTGGAATAACGATAATTGATAAGGTATGAACCTCTGTAGTTTTTAGAGAAAGGTCCTTCTGCCGCAAAATCGGTGCCCAGGAAACCTGCCTGTATCGTGTACTCGCGTTTTTCGTTGTTTCCTTTTCTAAGATTCAGATCGAACACACCAGCCAAAGCGTTACCGTATTCAGAAGCAAAAGCCCCGGTCATAAAATCGGAATTGGTAAGCAGTTGCGAGCTAAGAATTGAAATACCACCGCCAGAAGCGCCCACATTGGCAAAATGGTTGGGATTGGGAATGTCTACCCCTTCCATGCGCCAGAGTAAACCATAGGGCGAATTGCCCCTGATGGAAATGGTGTTGTTGCCATCGCTGGTAGCCACCACACCTGCATATGATACTGCGGCACGTGCCGGATCGTTTACGGCAGCTGCAAACTTGCGCGTTTCCTCCACAGAAAAAGTGCGTGCACTCACTGTAGCAAAGTCGTTCAAAGGTTTGTTCTTCTCTATGTTCTGGTCGGCCGTCACCACAATCTCCTCCATCTTCACAATGTCTTCCTCAATAGGCACGTTCAGTACCACTTCCTTTCCAGAATTTACAATTACGTTGGGAAGTAAAACATCTTTATAACCAATGAATGAAATTTTAATGTTGTGCGTGCCAACAGGAACTTTATTGAGTTTAAAGTTACCATCTACATCGGTAGTACTTCCAATTACCGGATCGGTGCCCACTAGAATTACCGTGGCGCCTGGCATGGCTGTTTTCGAAATTTTATCTACCACAGTACCTCGCACGGTTTGGGTGAGTTCCTGCGCATATCCCGCGAAAGCGAAGAGCATCAAATAAAAAAAAATGAGGGTTTGTTTTGGTGTCATAAACTTGCTTTGTATTACATGGTTACGACAACCCTGTTTCAGGATACCCCTATGCGAGTGGCAAATAATTTGGTGACATTTTTTTTAGAAGGGCGAGCCGTGTTTGGTGAGACCATTTACTTCCGCTACCGTTGCACGACTTATAAAAAGCGCAACGCTACCTTTCCTCCCATCCACATTTTCAGGTTTACCTTTCCGTGGTACGTGTCTTCGTGGAAAATGCGTGGCGAAAAATTCGTAAACAGTTCCGGATAATCCGTGTAGGCTGTCTCCGTAACGTAACCATTCACGGTTACCCCTGTGTAAAGACTCATTTTCTTCAACAGTAAAAAATCAAAGCCTGCGTGAACTTTGTTCAGCAGGCTGATAGCATTGGTAAAGCTGGCTTTGTTTACGTGCTGCGAAGTGACATCGAGGTTGAGCTGCAGCCATGGAGCTACCCTGCGCGCGGTGCCCATGCCATATCCAAAAGACCACACGTTGTCGCGCCCAAACGCGTAGTCGGGTTTAAAACTGGCCTGAATAATATTGTAAAACTGCCTTACTCCAGAGCGAAAAGCGAGGTTGCCAAAAAACACCTCATCGGCCGACAGCTCTATTTTATGATACCCCTTGCTCACAAAACTCAGAAAGCCAACCGGAACACCCGTAAGACTATCGGCCACATTGATGAAGGCCACCTGACTGCCGCGCACTTTATGGCCGTAGTTAAAAAAGGCCGACACCTGCGAACCCCTTACTGTGCCAGAGGCAATGTTTGCAAAACCCGCTACCTGGCTACCGCGCAACGAGCCAGTGGCCACGTTGGTAAAGCCTGCTACCTGGCTACCATCGAGTGATTGCCGGTGCACGTTGGCAAAGCCCGCCACTTGCACACCTCGCGAATACCCTTTCGAGTAGTTGGCAAAACCAGCCACTTGGGCACCATCGGCCACTCTCAGGTTAATATTCGAGAAGCCTGCCACTTGTACGCCTTGAAAGTCGCGGAAGTTCATGTTACCAAAGCCCGCTACTTGCACCGCGGTGGTTTCTCCCCCGTTGGCGTTGAAAAACCCTGCTACTTGTACGCCCCGCATATTACGCCCTACCAGGTTACCAAAACCGGCCACTTGTGCCCACGCAGCATCACCACGATTGAAGTTAAAGAAGCCACCTACTTCTATCTGTCGTGTGCCCAACGAGTAGCCGCCTAATAAATTGAAAGAATAATCGTTGATGACGTTGCCACTCAACTGGCCGTTGGTGCCCATAAACGGTAAGAAGGAAAACTGAAATGTGCGATACAGCGTGTCGCTTATGTTCTGCACGTTGGGCGCTGTAAGGTAAGGAAGGATCAACTCCTCCTCTTGAGGCTCCTCAACTAATTCGTGCTCGGGCAATTGCGTGGTGTCAGGTGGTGCCGGATCAGCCACTACCACCACGGTGTCGCGCCTGGCTTGCATATGGCGCAGCGACACATGAAAGTATTGGTTACCGCTATCTGCAATCAGCACGGTGGTGTCGCGGTAGTCTTTCTTGCTGACGGAAAGCCAGAGTGCTGCTTCCTCCTTCTTTTCCAGCCTGATCCTGAAAAACCCAAATTCATCCGTCAACACAGAGGTAATCGATTCCCTCTCGTACACGCTGGCATTGGCTATCCGCTCTTTGGTTTCCCCATCTTCCACGTAGCCGCTGATGATCATGGCCGTAACCGTGGGCTTAGATTGTTTTACTGCTACGCGTGTGAGAATAATGTGGTTCCCTTTTTCTTTATAATTCATGGAGCCCTTAAATATTTCGTTGAGGGCTTCGCGCACCGTTTTGTTGTTCAGGTTGATGGTTACCACCTGTTCTGTAGGAATGATTGAAGCATTGTAGGAGAAAGTAAGCCCTGCCTGTTGCCCGATTCTGTTCAGCACCGTTATCACCCTCTCGTTGGTATAATTCAAACTTACCTTACGATCGAGCAACGCCTGAGGGGCGTTCTGCGCGTTTAGTAAGCCGCAGAACAGAAACGAAAAAGAAAGGAAGAGTACTACGGGTTTCGCTTTCATTGACAACCCGGTCCGTTTAGAATAATTTCTTCACCTTTTCGCTCTACGGTAAGCGACATGGCTTCAGCTATGATTTCAACGATAACGTCAAGGCTTTCGTTGGAGAAAGTAGTGGTAAGACGGCATTCGCCCACTTGCTCGTTGGCCAGTTTAATGTTGGAACCATAAACTTCGTTTACACGGTCTACCACGCTGCGCAGGTCAGTAGCGTAGAAGCTGAAGATGCGCGTTTTGTAGGCCAGGGCATTGGTATCGGCACGGGGTATTTTGGTAAACACCTTGCCGCGCTTGGTGTAGATACCGGTTTCACCTGCCTTCAGGTAAAGACCTGGATTTTTCAGGGTATAAAACTGCACTTCTCCACTTTGCACAATTACTTCCACCGTGTCTTTATCCGGATAGGATTTTACGTTGAAGGCTGTGCCAATGTCGCGTACAAATACATCTTCGGTTTCTATTACAAACGGTTTTTCTTCCTCATGTTTGATTTCGAAAAAGCCTTCGCCTTGCAACTTCACTCTGCGTGTCTTCTGACGCGGATTGTATTCGTACGTAACCTGCGAATGCCTGTTCAGAAAAACTGTGCTGCTGTCTGGCAGGGTGTTCTCCAGTGTGGTAGTATCTGAAACAACGGCAATGGTTTGTACTGGTTGGGTAAACCAACGGTAAGTAAAAATACCCGCGCTGATTAGCAATACCACGCCCGCAGCCATTCGCAACGCGGGCCAGTAGTTGGTTTCGCGCCTCAGCGGAACCACCTTTTCATCTTTTAATTTGGCCCTCAGTTGCTGCCAGGCGGCATCGGTATTGAACTGCACTTGCACGGGCGTAGATGCTGCCTTCTCGAAAATGGCTTTCAGGTCATCGAAGTATTTTTGGTTGGCTTCCGTCTGCGCACACCAGGCCTTCACTTCCGCGCTTTCCGCCTCGGTAGCTTCACCGGCAAGGTGCTTGCCAATCAAATCGTCTATATAGTCGAACTGCAACGCCATCTATATCAGCCAGTCTTTCATAAAAATGAGGAAGAAGGGCAGGTAGTCCCTCAACTGTTCGCGCATAATTTTCAACGCCTTGCCCATCTGGTTTTCAACCGTCTTCACAGAAATACCCAGTTGGTCTGCAATTTCGCTGTACTTCAACTCTTCGAAGCGACTGAGTTGAAACACCACGCGGCATTGTTCGGGCAAAGCCTTCATAGCCTCAAAAATTTTTGCTTCCAGTTCGTTGGCCACTACCGCCTGGGTGGGTCCTTCGTGGGTGGGCTCGCCAAAAGCCATTTCGTGAGCCACGTGTTGTTGTTTTACTTTTTCGTGCTTGATCACATTTAAGCAGGAGTTGCGCACCATGCGATACAGGTACGATTTCATGGATGTTTCTATCTCTATCTGGCTTCGCTTTTGCCAAATATTGATGAAGGTGGCTTGCACCACTTCTTCGGCCTCATCGCGGTCGTTCAAAAACGAATAGGCGTAGCGGCACAGCGGGTTATAATAGGTTCGAAACAGCATCTCAAAAGCACTTTCATTGCCCTCTTTCAGGGTGTTAAGAACCTCTTGTTCGAGTAAATCCACTGCTTTTGGTAAAGAATTTCAGTGCAATTTACGGTTTTCGGGCTCTGAGGTTATGACAATTAAGGCCTGCCTTACCCCTACGCCCGATGCTAAAAAAGAAAAAGTGAGCCACGCATAAAAAAACCCGGTATTTACGTACCGGGTCTTTGTTCTTTTCACAGCTGCTACAAGCTACTACGCAACCACACCTACTGGTTTTGTGCGCGACTCAAACCGATATACTTGCGGCAAGTCCTGGTTGCTTCCCATCGTTACCTCCAGATCTTTGATGATTCCGTTGGCTAAATCGTAGACCCAACCGTGCACGTGCGGGGCCTGGCGCTTTTCCCAGGCGTTTTGAATGATAGAGGTTTTGCTGAGATTCCACACCTGCTCAATCACGTTCAACTCGATGAATCGGTTTTCGCGCGCTTTGGGATCTGCAATCGCTTCAATTTCTTCCTGGTGCAGACGGTACACGTCTTTAATGTGGCGAATCCAGTTATCGATAACTCCAAACTGTTTGTTGCCCATGGCGGCACGCACACCACCACAGCCGTAGTGGCCGCATACAATTACGTGTTCTACTTCCAACACGTTCACGGCATAGTCCAACACGCTCAACATATTCATGTCGGTATGCACTACCATGTTGGCAATATTGCGGTGCACAAAAATTTCGCCTGGATTAGTGCCCGTAATTTCATTGGCAGGCACGCGGCTGTCTGAGCAGCCAATCCACAAAAACTTAGGCGTTTGAATGTTTTCCAGGCGCTTGAAGAAGTCAGCATCCTCTTTTAATTTCTGATTAACCCACGCTTTGTTTTGCAGCAACAACTGCTGATATGCTTTTAATTCCGGTTTGCTCATATGTTTGTTTTTTCGGTTAAAAAATTCTTTTACTTATAATGAAATGTTCTTTAGCTCTACATCTATTTTTTTCGCCTTCGAGGTCTCTACGAAATCTACAATAGTTTCTTTGATGTCGTTGTCTATGAACTGCGAATCGGTGCCATCAATGGTGACCGTTGCGTTGGCAGGAATTGCCTGAAATTTGCTGCGCAGTGCCGCCTTGTTTAGAAACGAGACATCTTTGGTTAATTTCAATAAGTAGGAGTTGCCATTGTTTACCAAAATGATGGCCTCGCGGAAGTTGCTCTGTAAAATGAAGAAGATGGATACGAATATACCCAGAAAAACACCTTGCAGCAGGTTGGTAAACACGATAGCCAGAATAGTGATGATGAAAGGCAGAAACTGACTGAACCCTTTTTTATACATCTCCAGGTATAATGCAGGTTTGGTAAGTTTGAAGCCCACCACCATCAATATGCCCGCCAAACATGACAATGGAATGCTCTTCAAGAAGCCTGGAATCAGCAAAATGGAGAGGAACAAAATCATGCCGTGGGTAATGGTTGAAAACTTTGAACGCGCACCTGCATTGACATTGGCGGAGCTGCGAACAATAACCGAGGTCACGGGCAATCCACCCAGCAAACCCGAAATGGTGTTGGCAGCACCCTGGGCTTTGAGTTCGCGATTCAGCGGGGTAATTCTGCGGAACGGATCCATTTTGTCGCACGCCTCTATGCTAAGAAGGGTTTCCAGGCTGGCTACAATTGCTATGGTGATGGCAGACACATAAATTTTTGGATCGCCCAACAGGGAAAAGTCTGGTAAGATAAGCACGTCTCCCAACGATGACAGGCCCGACAAAACCGGTACGGACACCAGGTGTTTGTCTTCTATTACCAAACTGGGTGCATATCCATTAAAAAGGGCATTCAAAACAACACCCACCACAACCACCACCAACGGTGCGGGTATCAACTCGAAGAACTTAATTTTCTGCAGGGCAGGGCGGCCCCACACTATCAAGATCAATATCGACATCAGGCTTATTACCACCGCGCCCTCGCTTACATAGTTCAATGAATTAATAATTTCAGAAAAAGTGTTCTGCCCGTCTGCCTGAAAAAAGCTTTCATCGCCCTCAAAGTCGGCATCGTAGCCTACGGCATGGGGTATTTGTTTTAAGATGAGGATAAGACCAATGGCGGCCAGCATTCCTTTAATGACCGAAACGGGAACAAAATGGCCTATGCCACCTGCGCGTAAAAAACCTAAAATTACCTGTATCAGTCCGGCCAATACCACCGCCAGCAAGAAGGCCTGATAAGAGCCCAGGTCGCTAATGGCGGCCAACACAATGGTAGTAAGCCCTGCTGCTGGCCCCGCCACACTGAGTGGTGAGCCGCTTAGAGCGCCTGCCACTACCCCACCTACAATACCCGCTATCAAGCCGGCAAAAAGCGGTGCGCCCGATGCCAGCGCTATACCCAGACACAACGGCAGCGCTACCAAAAATACCACGACCGCAGCCGGCAGGTCATGAGAAAAATACTCTCTCCAATTCATTGAATGTAAATAGTAAAATAAAAATGTAGAAAAGGCAGCATTAAGTTGCTGCTCAAAATAGACTTAGAGAAGGCGCTTACACTTTGGGGGGAGGCACCACTATTTCGAAATGGTGTTGCTGGTACATCAGCATTTGGTGGCTTAACTGCAGACGAATAAGATTCGGCAAAGAGCCAGCTCCTTTTTCATTTAACAGTTTAGAGGTCTCGTCATCGTCCTCAGCCTGTTCGCGGGTATCTTCTTCTTCAGCCCGCTCCTCTTCATCGGTGGCCATGATGCCCTTTGTAATCACCACTGCTTCCCGGCCGTCCGTCAATGTCAAGGCAGTGGTCGCTATTCGGCCTGCTAACGAAAGCCAGTGGGTGCCCACGCCAAGGAGGATGCAAAACAGAAAAAGAACCAATTTGTTCATAGCAGGATGGCAAAAATAACGCTTTCTGCACAAAGTTGGTTGGCCGCACGGGCAAGGATGGTGTTAAAAGCTGATTAATAACCTGTTTTTCCTGCCCAACGGTGGCCGCAATGGGGCCGACTTTGCCTTGAGCTACCACTTATGCAGTGACTAAGTTTGGTATTTGTTCTGAAAAATAGAAACATATCGTGCGGTGATGCCGTTTAACCCCCATCGGCATGCCTCGAGCCGAGTCTAGAACTAAAAACCATCCATGAAAACATACCTGGGCGAATTAGAAGAACTGGTGCTGCTAACCATCTCCTCGTTGGGCGAACATGCCTACGGGGTGTCCATACAGCAAAGCCTGGAAGAAAAGTGTCAGCGTACGCTCAGCATTGGCGCGTTGCATTCCACCATAACCCGGCTGGAAGAAAAAGGCTTTGTAAAATCTTGGATGGGGGGTGCCACAGCCGAACGAGGCGGGCGCAGTAAAAGATATTTTGAAGTAACCCAGGCGGGCAAGGCGGCCCTTTCCGAAACAAAGGCGTTGCGTGATGAATTGTGGCGCCTTTCTAAGTTGAAGTTGGCAACATCATAAAAACAGGCACCCTCAAATGAAAACTCCACAACCACCCTGGCTGGCACGCCAACTCTTCGATTGGTATTGTGGTGCCGCCAAAGTAGAAGACCTGCGTGGCGACCTGGAAGAATGGTTCCATTACAACCGGGTTAACAAATCGGCCGCCTACGCCAAAAGAAAGTATTGGCAGCAAGTATTATCACTGCTGTTTTCTTATGCTGTGCGCAGGCGTAAAACACATGCATCGCCCGCTCCTTATTCACAATCAACTTTGTCATTTTCTATGTTCAAGAATTACCTGAAAGTTGCTGTTCGAAACATTTACCAATACCGTTATTTCTCTCTCATCAATGCATTTGGCCTGGCCATTGGCATGTCGATCAGCTTACTGCTCATTTCCATGTACAGCTTCATTAGCACTTACGATAATTTCCACGAGCACATCGATCGTCTCTATACCGTAACCACCCAGCGCACTGAAGGTTTGGAACAATTCGAAACCGCCTCAGCGCCTTCGGGTCTGGCCGAGCGCCTCACTCATGAATTTGGCGGTGCCGAACAAATCTTGCGCATTGCGAAAAAGCTGGATGGAGAGGTACTGGTAGAAAAAGAAAATATTCCCCTGCAGGGATACTTTACCGATGCCAACTTTTTCCGTGTTTTCAGCTTTGCGCTGTTGGCAGGCAATGAGGCCACCGCGTTGAAAGCACCCGGCAGCATGGTGCTCACCGAAAGCGCTGCCATGAAGGTTTTTGGCTCGCTGGATGTTGTGGGCAAGTCTTTGCAGATGGACAATCAGCAAAGTTTTATGATCACAGGCGTGATGAGGGACCATCCGAAAAATTCTCATTTGGCTTTCGAAGCGTTGGCCTCTTACGCCACGCTGGCTGCCGGCTTTCAAAATCATAAAAATGGATGGGTGGACTACGCCAACGAATACGTGTATGTTTTACTGAACAAAAAATCTTCCGTAGATGATTTACAGCAGTACCTGGCGGGTGTAGCGGAACAAGAATATGCTGGTACAACGGTAAAGGTTAGGCTAAAAGCCCAATCGGTAGATGGGTTGGTAACAAAAGAGTTGCGCAATGGCATAGGGCCACAATGGGAGGCCTCGGGCTTTGTGGTGTTTGGTATACTGGCCCTTATCATCTTGCTACCCGGCATCTTTAACTACACCAATATGTCGATTGCGCGGGCGTTGAAACGCTCGAAAGAAATCGGGCTTCGCAAAACCATGGGTGGTGCCAAAGGCCAGATCTTTTTGCAGTTCGTTACAGAAACTGTGGTGATCACGTTTGTTTCGTTTTTAGGTGCACTGCTCATATTTATGGTGATCCGTGGTGAGTTTCAAAGCATGTTGGTAGAGTCATCCATGCTCGATCTTAGTCTGACCGCGCGCATGTTTACTTTATTTTTACTTTTTGCTTTGCTGGTGGGCATGGGTGCTGGCTTTTTTCCCGCCATGCACTTTGCGGGCCTCAATCCCATACAGGCACTCAAGGGCCACGCACAAAGTCGATTGTTATCTGCTTCGCGGCTGCGCAAAAGCCTCACCGTCATTCAATTCAGTTTGTCGTTTTGCTTTATTGTTTGCGTGGTGGTGTTCAGCCGGCAGTATCAAAGCCTGCTTACTTTCGATTTCGGCTTCAGCCGCGAAAACATCCTCAACGTAGACCTTCAGGGGACTAATGGTACGCTCTTCAAAAACGAATTTTCTAAACTGGCGTCTGTGCAAAGTGTGGCGTTGTCGTCTGGCACACTCGGATTGTCCTCCTCCACGAATTGGTTGTATTTAAACAACAACGATTCCTTGGAAACACGCCAACTCTTTGCCGATGCGGACTATCTGAAACTTTTCAATCTGCAATTAATAGCTGGCCAGACTTTTCCGCCCAGCAGTGAAGGTGATGAGAAATACCTATTGGTGAACGAAGCTTTTGTGCAGTCCGCGCGCCTGTCGTCTGCGGGCGAGGCGGTGGGCACAACGGTTACCGTAGATGGCCAGGAGCTGACGGTGCTCGGGGTGATCAAGAATTTTCACTATGGCCCGCCCAATATTCCCATTGGCAGTTTTGTATTTCGTAACCTGCCAGCGCAATTTACGCAGGCTAACCTGCGCGTAGATGTGGCAGATGTCTACAGCGCATTCACTCAAATGGAAAGTGTATGGAAAACACTTCCTCACCGGCATGCTTTTAAAGCCGTGTTTTTCGATGATGAATTGAATGAGGCCTATGTTTCGTACAGAACCATGTTGAAGCTCGCTGGCTTTTTGGGTTTACTTGCCATTACTATTTCTATCCTTGGTTTGTTGGGCATGGTGGTGTACACCAGCGAAAACCGGGTGAAGGAAGTGAGTGTTCGGAAAGTGTTGGGCGCCAGCGCTGCCCAATTAATGTATTTGCTCTCCCGCGACTATGTCCGGTTGATTCTGTGGGCGGTGTTGGTGGGTTTGCCGATTGTGTGGTTTGCCTTCGAAGTAGTATTCTCTCGCATACCCGATTACCAAAGTGTACTTTCCGTGTGGGATGTGCTGATCAGCATTACCGCCTTGGTGCTGTTGGGATTGGCCACCATTAGTTCGCAAACTTATAAAGCCGCCATGAGTAACCCTGCTGAAACGCTGAGGGCAGAGTAGACGATCGCACCTACATTGAGCAGGAAGTACTCTTAATTTAATCTGAGAGTTGCCGCTGTTTTAGCACGCGTTCTTTGCACGCGGTGACCATCCCTCTCCAGTTGAATGCCCCAACTGGGAGCCATCTCTCTTAGCTTGGCCTGCCACGCATCGCTTTGGCTTTCGTTCGGAAAACATTTAGGTAAGATGCCAAACATAATGGCCGCTGCGGTAGAAGCTCCTGGCGAAGCGCCCAGCAGCGCGGCTACGCTGCCATCGGCCGACACAATGGCTTCGGTGCCAAATTCCAATTTGCCCTTCAACCTGCTTTCATCTTTTTTGATTACCTGCACGCGCTGGCCTGCCTGTTTCAATTCCCAGTCTTTCAGTTGTGCAATGGGTACATATTCCTGCAATGACCTGATACGGTCTTCGGGTGTAAGTCTGAGTTGCTCAATCAAATATTTGGTGAGGGGCACATTGCGCAGCCCGGCCGAGAGCATAGGCAGCACGTTGTCTATCTTAATCGACTTGGCGAGATCGAGGCGCGAACCATTTTTTAGGAAACGGGTAGAAAATCCCGCAAAGGGGCCAAATAACAATTCGCGTTTGCCATTGATGAACCGCGTATCTACATGTGGCACCGACATGGGCGGAGCACCTACAGAGGCTTTGCCATACACTTTGGCATGGTGCTGATTGATGAGCTCTTCATTTTTACATTTCAGCCATAAGCCGCTTACCGGAAAGCCACCGTAGCCTTTGCGCTCTTTTATTTCTGCATCTTTCAACAGGTGCAACGTAGCCCCTCCGGCTCCCAGAAATACAAAACGGGTGCGGCAGTCGGCCTCCTCTCCATGCAGCATGCTCTTGGTCTCTACTTCCCAGCCGCCTTTTTTGTGCGGGTCAATATCCAGCACTTCTATGTTATAATGCACCGTTACACCGGGCATTTTTTCCAGCTTGGCAATAAGCTGTCGCGTAAGCGCCCCAAAGTTTACATCAGTGCCTCCTTGAAAGTACGTGGCCGCCACGGGTCCCTTCTTCCGTTCTTTCATGATCAGCGGTGCCCAGGCAGTAATCTCGTCAGGGTTTTGGCTGAATTGCATGTCGTGAAATAACGGGCAGGGTTGGAGTAGCTGGTGTCTTTTCTTCAAATAGTTCACATTCTCGTCTCCCCACACAAAACTCATGTGTGGCACCTGGCGGATAAAGGTTGAAGGATCTCCCAAATATTTCTTCTCCACCAGGTAGGCCCAGAATTCTTTCGATACTTCAAACGCTTCGCAGATTTTCATCGCTTTCGAAACGTCCACCGAACCATCGGGCTTTTGCGGTGTGTAGTTCAACTCGCAAAAGGCAGCATGACCAGTGCCGGCATTGTTCCATGCATCCGAACTTTCCATGCCCGCTTCATCGAGCCTTTCGAAAATCTGGATGGTAAGGTTGGGGTTTAATTCTTTAAGGATGATGCCAAGCGTGGCACTCATAATGCCGGCACCGATTAAAGCCACATCGGTTTCGGGCACTAAGGGTCGTACTGCGTGCGACATAGAAGGTTTGAAAAAAGAACCGGAAGTTAGACGATGGATTACCACTGTTCAAACACCCGGTGTAAATAAATGTTTGCTTGCCAAAAGCAATCGTTGGCAAGGTCAGAAACGGACTACATCGGTATCAGGTGCCAGCTAACTACTTTTTACTTCAATTTTTCCCCCAGTAGCTGCACCTGATTGATCCACTTTTTCCGCTTATCTACCTTCGAATTCCTCACTATTCCAAAATAGCTAACCGATACAGGTTTTACGCCACAAAATTCCAGGGTGCTTTTCTTCAGCTGATTGACGCTTGGCCTGCCATACATCAGCCAATAATACCAGCCTGGCTGGTCTAGTGTAGTAATAATTCGTGCCGTTTTTCCCGAAAGTAATTTATCCCACCAAATAGAATTGGGTCTGTATTTAAATACCATGCCGGGTAAAAAAAGACGGTCGATAAAGCCTTTCATAATAGCGGGTAAACCGCCCCACCAAACCGGATGAATCCACACCAAATGCTCTGCCCACCTGATCTTCTCCAGGGCATCGAGTAAATCGGGTTCCAATTCCATGCGTTGTTGGTATCCAAATTGAAGATTGGGGTTAAAGGATAACAAGCCTACTTCAATAGTTTTAACAGTCGCCCCTGCTTGCAGTGCTCCGTTAACGTATGCCTCCACAAAGCTTTTGTTCAGACTAGCCGGATTGGGGTGCCCATTGATCACTACAATTTTTTTCATTTGCTTTTTTTGACAAATGTACCCTTGCGCCCCAGCGGCCTGCAGGACAAATGTCTAATAAGCAATTTCTCTTCTTAACCTGCTTAAGTGTCGCTGGGTGATGCCCAGGTAAGAGGCTAGATAGCCCAACGGTATGTGCTTGATTAATTCGGGTTCTTTCTTCAGCAATGTAAGGTATCGTTCTTTTGCCGATTCGGAATGAAGAAAGATTCTTTGTTCAAGGTTGATGTACTCTGTTTCGGCCAGCACCTTTAACAATACTACCCAATTGTGATGGGCAGCACATAACCTGTCAAGGTCTTGCTTAGAAAAATAAATAAGTTCTGCGTCTGTTAGTGCCTGCACATTTTCGCGCGTGGGTTGCCCGGTAAGAAACGATGAGTATGCCGATAGAAAGCTATTTGGAAACCGGATACAATAGGTGGTTTCTTTTTCTTGCGATGACGTAAAGTAAGAACGAAAAATCCCCGATTCGATAAACGCAAAATGTTGAATTATTTGTCCTTCCTGGCAAAAGGAACTTCCTTTTTTCAGGCTCTTTTTCTTCCCCAGCGCAGCTAGTTGATCGATCTCATTTTGCCTCAAAATACCTAGCTGAAGGAGGTATTGCTCTAACATGCTGAAGTGAGATTGATGATTTTAAGGACTTACCAGGTTAATCGACACATTTGCATAGAAGGCATTGCCCAGTTTGTTCTCCAGCAAATAAGGGTCATCGCCAAAACCGCGGAAGAAGTTGCCGTCATCCAAGTTGAAGGCCCAATTGTAGCGCAAGCCCGTTTGTAGACTTATCCACACAAAATCTTTGATGGAGCGTTCGAATGTGAAGCGGATACGCAACTCGCCTCTGCGAAGTTCCGGATTTACAACGCTTTGTTCCCCTTGCAAGGAAGCCATGCGATAGGTTTGTCCTTCCAACTCATAACCGAAAAAGCCCAGCGTACGTGCATTGAAAGTTCTGCGCAAATTAGCGCGAGCCGGAAAAATAGACTCTACGCCCCATTTACGCGAGGGCGATGTGTAATTATAAAATACGATAGGAAACACATTTTGATCGCCCGCACGGTAAGACCGCGACAAACCAAAACCGTACATCAGGCGGTCGTGCTTTTTCCATCCATACACCACCGTAGGCGAAAATCGCGTAAGCGACAAAGACTGAAAGTTGGGTAAGAAGTAATCTCCGCTTAGATCAAACACACCTTGCATCAGCAAAAAGTTCTTCTCGTTGAAGGGCTTGAACAGGGTAGCCGTGATGCCGGTGGTGCGCAGCCCTCGTTCTTCCAACTGTTTGGTGAACGGATGTTGCTCGGCTCCATCCATTGCAAATCTGGCCTCCCAAAAGTTGATACCCAGATTGAGCAACATATTCGTTCGCGACACTACCGGAAAATTTCCCGCCAGACGGATACCTTGAACATTTTTTACATGTACCTCTGTAGCCGGAAGCGTGCCCCAACTACCTAACGTTATATCATAAGCGCCTTGAAAATCATAACCTACCGATATCAGTTTGTTAGGACTTAGATCGAGTACTTTGGAAGTACAGAATCGTTTTGTTCCATCGGCCAATTCAGCATCGGCATACATGCTGAAATCTTCCTCTATCTGGGTGGTATCGGGCTGCTGTGCATACGCGACAAAGCCTATAAACAACAGCAGCAACACAAAGGGGTACCTCATGCTATTTCTTTTTGATGATCACCCGCTTCCACACATCTGTGCGTCCGAACAAACTTACTCCAATATACCCACGCACATCCAGGGTATTTTCATCGGTCATATTGATGGTGCATGAATAAGTGCTGCCGCTTTCAGGGTCGTAAATGGTGCCCTCTTCCCACACCTTGGCTCCGGCATAGATGAAATCTTTCAGCATGCTGTAGCCCAGCAGTGGTTTTTTGCGCAGTGCTTCGTCAGGATTATTTTTATCGACTTTGGGATTGCCGTTCTCATCTTTGGGCTCTCGCAGCCACACGATACGGCCAGTAAACTTATCGCCTGCACGATCAATTTTGATACGCGCTTTGCCGTTCCCGGATTCCCAAACACCCAATATGGCATCTGCCTCGCTTTGGGCAAGGGCGCATAGGGGCATTAAAGAAATGAAAAGGCCGAAGAGGGTGGCATTCAGTCGCTTCATATAATCAAGATTTATGGGTTGGTTAAGAAAACAGCACTCATCTGTTTTTGTTTAGGTTTCGAATTTGATTCAAATCTCTCAATCAAAATCTGCTAAACAAAATTAATGAAGGTCGGTAACTTTTGTCAGGGTTATTTCGTCACTATTCAGGCAAATTCTAAATCTCCTCACGCATGCGCAACATTGCCTTAGCCGAAATGAAAGTAAACATCCGCATCAAATTGATGGCTCTTTGGTCGGCTGTAATGTTCTTTTATATCTACGGTGATTACTTTGCTTTATACATTCCACGGGAAGCCGAGAAGCTGGTAAAGGGTGATGTCATTCTGAATACACCGATAAAGTTACTGGCTGCCTCTGTACTGATGGCCCTGCCACCATGGGTGATTATTATTACCGCTATGGCGGCTGCCTCCTTTGCGCGTTGGATGAATATTGTTTTTGGAATATTCTTCACCGCTATCATGTTGCTGATTGCTTTTACTTCCATCGATCCGGAGTGGATAGCGTATGTTTTTTATGCTCTGGTAGAAAGCTGTATTACATTGGTAATTATCTGGCAGGCCTGGCATTGGCCGAAGAGCGTGGGATAAATTTGGCAAGGGCAATGCGCCCTTTAGTTAGTTGTTGATCGATCGTTGTTGGCGGTTTTCTCTATCAACTACCAACTAAGAATTATTACCTCGGGAGATTTCGGAGCACCATAAACCCATCTGCAAAAACCGGGGCGTGTGTGCCTGGGGCATTGTGCGCACCGGCCACCAGCACCTGCCGGCCGTTCAGTACTTTTACAAACCTGGCCTCGCTGCCGCGTTCTGGCGGACCTTGCGGCAATTCCATCTGATGTGTTATCGCTCCCTGCGCATCCAGTTGCACGGCTAAGGCAAGTCGTTGGTCGCTTACACTTAGGCCAGCCGGATTTTGCACGTACGCCTTCGTGCCAACCGCCACCGCACCTCCACCTGCGAGCGGATCAATATCCCAAAACATATCACCTTGTTCTACATGCAATAATTGTTCGTAGCGCGTTTCTCCGGATGATGCTTCAACCGCCAATACCCACGCATCCCAATTATCGGGGGCCATGCCGGTCTTGATGCGACCGGTCAAAAAAATGGTGCCGTTGCGCACACGAAAATTGATGAGCCTTTTTTGTGGTGCCGTGCCCAACAATTTGGAATAGGTACGTTGCCCACTGGGCGAGATCTTTGTAACGATAGCCACGCCCCAGTCGAAAGCACCTGGGTTGGCGTTCAGCGAAAGCTGTTCGTTGTGGAGCGCATCATGGTTGGCCAGCAGCTCCTCGTGGCTCGGCACGCCCACAAACAGATTGCCTTGTTCATCCACACCAGTGTAAACAAAAAAGTACCGATCGCCCTGGCGAAAGTTATCATAGCCCCCACCGATGATGCCGATGGACCCCGCGTATGCGTCTGGTTCCACCAGTTTCTGCCATCGCATGCTATAGCGATTGTCAGCAAAGCCCAGCCGGTAGGCCTCCACCTGGTTGTAGTCCCAACGTACCACGAGGTAAGCATCTTCCCCGAAAGATTCAATCTGAAGCCGGTCGAGCGAGGCGGGGAAATATTTGGTGCGATCGCCTGATCCGGGCAATTGTTCCAACGCTTTTTCGGCCAGCGTTTGGCCCGTGCGCATGCGCACCACGCGGATGTCGAAAAAAGGATTTCTTTTGATATCGAGTTGAATGATGGCGGCACTTACCTCCCCGGAGGGATGAACGGCCATATCAATGAGCGACCAGCCATCGGGTGGCAGGTAGCGAGCTACTTCTTTGAAGTCCGGATCGCGCCAAACAAGTTGGCGCTTAGGCTGTGTTACCAGGTATTGAAGCTGGGGGGTTTCCTGTAAAGAAACCCAACCCTGCGGCAAGGGCAGCACTTCCACTACCGACTGTCCCTGAATGAGGGTCGTGCTTTCAGGAAAAATGGGCACGGTGATGTCGTCCGAATCGTCATTGCACGAAAAGAACACCAACAGCATAACCGGCCAAAGTCGCGCGAAAAAATTCATCATCATTTCTACTCAGAAAGGGAAGAGAGGTTTGTAACGGACGCACGTACCAAGGGTTGCTACCGATATCTGGTTTTGCCCGCCTGGTAGAAACCTGGGGCGTTACCAATTAGGTGCCATGTGTTTCCCTTAAACGCAAATCTCACTGTTGCAGCCGCTGCTGAATTTCTACCAGCTTTTTAAGCGCTCGCATTTCGTTCCGGATGCCTTTGCGGCCCACCATCACGAGGAAAATTGCAATTGCGGGAATAGAAATGTGCATCCACATAAATGCGGTGGCAGAAATGTGCCGGCCCGCCTCTGGTGTTACGGCATAGAGGCCAACCACGTACATCGCCACAATGACAAGCGTAATGGGCCCGTGGATTCTTTTTCTTAGGCGATGAAAAGCCATGAGGGAGAGTAACGAGTCAGTGGTTGGACGGTCCACCTGTATCTTCCGCGATTGCATGAAGCTTAGAACCTCTATTCCGATGCGCACCAGCAAACCCACAATCATAAAATTAATCCCCCAGATGCTCGCTGTATCTTGTAGAGAGTAGATAAAATAAAAATAGACAATCAGCAACAGCACGGTGCCACCGAGCACGGCCAGGTTGCCAAAGTGCTCTGCGTAAACCGTTTTTTTCTTCAGCCTTGCCTGGGTTATCAACGTTTCGCTGCTAACGCGGGGCGCTGGCTGGTGCAACTGCGCCTGTTGCCAAACTTTCTTAAGGTCGCTCAACTCATTTTCCATGTTGCAGAAACGTTTTTAGTTTGGTGCGGGCGCGATGAATTTTTACCCGCAGGTTGTTTTCTGAGATACCCATCATCGCGGCAATTTCCGGGTATGGCAAATCCTCCAGCACCAACATCATCATGAGCCTCTCCACTTCTTCGAGTTGACCGATGGCCCGGTAGAGTTGGCGCTCTGGTTCGTGGGTTGCCTCGTCCTCCCGATCGTGCACCGCTTCGTTGAGCGATACCACGGGCCTCTTGTTGTCTTTGCGCAGTTGCAGCAAGCAGGTGTTAATGGTGATTCGGTATATCCATGTTTTATAGGAAGCCTGCCCCCGAAAGGAGGGCAGGGCATTCCACACGTTCACAAAAACATCCTGTGCCAGATCGTTCGCCAATTCCAGGTCGCCTTTCATGAATCCGCGGCACAGCGTCAGCACCATGCGCTGGTGTTGCTCGTACAGCGATTGAAAAAGCGAACGATCTGGCGTCACGATCATTTCGCGAAGAACGCATTTAGCTGGTCATAAAACCACTGCGGCTCATCGAACATAATGTAGTGGCGGCCTGCGGGGGCAATCTCAATTCTTTTTTTCTTCAAATCGGCAAATTGTTTCTCGAAATTGGGCAGCACTGCGTCTTTGGAAGGAAAGGGGGCTCCCAAAATCAAAACCGGTGCCTGAATGGACGCGAGCAACGGTCGGGCATCCGCTTTGAGAAGATCGGTATAGCCGTACACATACGTTTTTCTGTCGGCTTGCAATATCCAAGATTTGATTTGCGCTTGCTTATCTGGCACAGTAGTCATTCCCTGGGCCATCATGCCGGCTGTCTGGGCAAATGCCTCATCACTTGCCTGCAGCATTTGTTGGTTGTATTTGCTCTCGTATTGCAACGAGCTGGCCGGCACACCGGGCATCATTACTTCGCGAAAGCAGGCCAGGGCGTCTACCAGCACTATAGCACTCACGCGGTCACCCAGCGCAGCCGCCAACTCCAACGCCAGCCCACCGCCCATGCTGTGGCCCACCAACCTCACGTTCTTCAGTTTGTTTTCTTTAACATAGGCGATCAAATGGTTTTTAATGGTTTCGTACCAGGGCATGGGGATGGGCGCCAGCCCGTTAAAGCCCGCGTAAGAAACGAGGTGCACCTGGTACTTGCCTTTCAGATTTCCTACCGTTTCATTCCAAACTGTACCGGGAGTGATAAACCCCGGAAGGAAAACAATGGACTGGCCCTTCCCGAATTTCTCGATGTGGATAGCTTTTGATTGCGCTCTTGCCACGAGGAACGGCACAAATAAGATCAGGATAGCAACAAGTAGTTTCTTCATAGCTTAATTATTTGCCATTCAGATACCAGCAGGTGCCGATTATTACAAAAGCGATGAAAAAAATTTAAAATAAAAAACCCGGAGATGGTCCGGGTTTTTTAGTTGTTAGTTCTTAGTGGATGGTTGTTCGTGAATTACTCCTATCAACTAACAACTAACAACCAAGAACTAATAACTTAAAAAGGATACTCCCCCTTCTCAATCGCGTAGTTAGCCACTTTGCGTCTGGCTTCTTTCAAATTGTACGGATCGATTTTCGTGAAACGTTTTAAACCCATTAGCATCAGGCGTAATTCATCGCCTTCGGCAAACGAAGTAATGGCCGCCTTGCCGGCTGATGCTGCTTTTTCCATCGCTTCGTGCAAATAGATCAAAGCCATTTCTTTTTGAATCTCACAGGCTTTTTCTCCGCGTTGTGAAATCAGTTTCTCTACGCGCAACAGCGTGGACTCGGCTACATAACCCTCGATCATCATGTCGGCCAGGTTCATAAGTATCTCTTGCTCATCGCTTAGCTTCATCATGAATTTCTGCACGGCAGCACCGGCCACCATCAAACCTGCCTTCTTCAGGTTGGCCAATGCTTTTTTCTCCTTCGCAAAAATCCCATCGTCTTCGCTCGCGCCAAAATCAGGAATGCTCATCAGTTCTTTCTGCACTGCCATCGCAGGGTTCATCAAATCAAGCGAACCTTTCATGGCGCGTTTCAAAATCATATCTACAGTTAGCAGTCGGTTGATTTCGTTCGTGCCTTCAAAGATTCTGTTGATACGCGCATCGCGATACGCGCGGTCCATCGGGCCTTCGGCCGAGAAGCCCATACCGCCATAAATCTGCACGCCCTCATCCACTGAAAAGTCCAACACTTCCGATCCGTGAACTTTTAGTATCGCACACTCGATGGCAAACTCTTCCAGTGCCTTCAGCCGCGCTTTGCCCGGCTCCATACCTCCGGCCACAAATGCGTTGTAGGCATCATCAATGTTTTGTGAAGCACGGTAGTGAGCTGACTCCGAAGCAAAGATTTTCGTTATCGCCTCGGCAATTTTATGCTTGATGGCACCAAACGTATTGATGGAAACACCAAACTGTTTTCTTTCCGATGAATACTTGATGGCTTTTGAAATCGCCATCTTACTTCCGCCTACGGCCGCAACGCCTAACTTAATACGACCGATGTTCAAAATATTTACCGCAATCTTGAATCCATTCTCACGTTCGCTCAGCATGTTTTCCACCGGCACCTTGCAATCGTTGAAGAAAATCTGGCGGGTAGAAGAACCTTTGATGCCCATCTTCTTCTCTTCTTCGTTCATGGTGATGCCCCCAAACGATTTCTCCACAATAAATGCACTTAGGTTTTTGTCGTTATCGATTTTCGCGAATACCACATACACATCGGCAAACCCACCATTGGTAATCCACATCTTCTGGCCGTTGATGATGTAGTGTTTGCCATCTGAAGACAACACAGCTTTTGTTTTTCCGGAGTTGGCATCCGATCCTGAATCGGGCTCGGTTAAGCAATACGCTGCTTTCCATTCTCCTGATGCGAGCTTGGGGATGTATTTCTTTTTCTGCTCTTCATTTCCGTAATACAAAATCGGCAGTGTGCCAATGCCCGTGTGTGCCGAAAGTGCCACCGCGAACGAGTGACCTCCACCAATGACTTCTGCCACCAGCATGGAAGTATTAAAGTCCATACCAAAGCCACCCAACTCTACGGGTACTGACGTTCCCAATAAGCCGAGTTCACCGGCTTTGTCCATCAGCATGGGCATCAGCTTCGGGTCTTTCATCGAATCAATTTCATCCAGGCGCGGATAAATTTCTTTGGCCAGAAAATCCTTGCACTGCTGCATGATCATCTTCTGCTCTTCACTGAATTCTTCGGGTATGAAGATTTCGTGAGCCGCTGTTTCTTTGATTAGGAATTCCCCTCCTTTTATGGGTTTTGTTGCTATTGTTTCCATATTGATAAAGTTGTTAGTTCTTAGTTGTTGGTTGTTAGTTCGTAACTTTGGTTGTTTGGTATTCAACAACCGCCTCATTTACTGTTGGTGATTTCGGGTTCTCTGCTTGTTTTTGAAAATAATTGATGAATCCATTCAGGAGCCTTTTGCAGGATTTTATCAACACCAAGATTGACTCAAGGTCGCTGCTTGAAATATACTTCAGATCGCTGGCGATCGTTAATTGAGTTTCTACTTCGTATAAACTTCCTCTTGCAATAAAGAATAGCTGAATGGAATCCTTGAAATGATTTCGTCCACATCCTTCAGCGATGTTGGAAGGAATCGAAACAGCTGCTCTCCGCAATTGATTGGTTAGTCCAAATTGTTCTTCTCTGGGAAAACTTTTTGTCAAATCGTAAATGCGCACAACCAGATCTTTTGCCTGTTTCCAAACTTCCAACTCTTGGTATGACTCAACTCTTCCCATCTAACAACTAAGAACTAACAACCATCAACTAATTCAACAATTCATAAATCCCCGCCACTCCCTGGCCTCCTCCTACACAAGCGGTTACCATTCCGTATTTCTTCTTTTGCCTGCGGAGTTCGTTGAAGAGCTGCACCGACAAGCGCGCACCGGAGGAACCCAGCGGGTGACCTACCGCTATCGCACCACCATTTACATTCAGCTTCTTACGGTCGATGCCCAATTCTTTCACCACCGCCAGCGACTGTGCCGCAAAGGCTTCGTTCAGTTCTATCAGGTCGATGTCGTCTAATTTCATGCCGGCAATTTTCAATACTTTGGGAATTGCAGCTACAGGGCCAATGCCCATGATGCGAGGATCAACGCCTGCCGTGGCATAGCTCACCATGCGCGCAATGGGTTTCACATTCAGTTGCTTCACCATGCGTTCGCTCATCACCAACACAAAGGCTGCACCATCCGAAGTCTGTGAGGAATTTCCGGCCGTTACGGTTCCACCCGCAGCAAAAACAGGTTTTAGTTTTGAAAGACCCTCTACCGTAGTATCGGCACGGATACCCTCATCGGTAGCTACCACAAACTCGCGGGTTTTCTTCTTCATGTTTTCATCTACGTACACTTCCTTCACGGTGATGGGCACGACTTCGTCTTTGAACTTGCCTTCCTTCCAGGCGGCTGCCGCCTTCATGTGCGACTCATACGAAAACTGATCTTGCTCTTCGCGTGATACTTTATATTGCTTCGACACTTCTTCAGCCGTCAAACCCATGCTGGTGTAGTAGGTCGGGTTCTCTGTAGCGATCTTATAGTTCAATGCCGTTTTAAAACCCATCACCGGTACGAGCGACATGGATTCAGTACCTCCCGCAATAATGATATCGGCCTGGCCCGCCTGTATGCGTTGACTCGCAATGGCGATGGTCTCCACGCCCGATCCGCAATAGCGGTTCACCACCATGCCGGGCACATCAATACCCAACGCAAGCAATGAAATCATGCGGCCCATCTGCATGCCCTGCTCAGCTTCCGGCACTGCATTGCCCACCATCAGATCGTCCACCATTTTATTTTCTAACCCCGGCACTGATTTCACCAGGTGCTTGATCACGTCTGCGGCTAAATCATCAGGACGTGTAAAGCGAAAGCCACCTTTCTTGGCCTTGCCCACGCCCGTTCTAAATCCTGCTACGATGTATGCGTCCATGTCTTTGGTTGTTAGTTCTGGTTGTTAGTTCTTAGTTGTGGGTTGTTAGACTTAGTTGTTGGTTCTTAGTTGTTAGTTGTTAGACTATCTAGGAACTATCAACTAACAACTAACAACTTTCAATTCCTTAAAGGTTTTCCCCCTGTCAATATCGCTTGTATTCTCTCCAGGGTTTTCTTCTCTGCACAGAGTGAGAGGAATGCTTCGCGCTCGAGGTCGAGCAAATACTGTTCACTTACCTCTTGCGGATAGCTGAGGTCTCCTCCGCACATCACGTTGGCGATCTTCATCGCAATCTTCATGTCGTGGTCGCTGATGTAGCGGCCCATCTTCATACCGTTTACTCCGGCAGCAAACAACGCCATGCCCGTGCGGCCTTGTACTTTGATGTTTTTGGCCTGTGGCGCCATCGTATAGCCAGCTTCGGCTAATTCTATTGCCGCTGCTTTCGCATCGAGTATCTGTCGATCTTTGTTAACGGATATCCTGTCTTTCGTGCGGAGGATGCCCATCTCGCGTGCTTCTTCCGCACTCAAGGCTACTTTCGCTGTCGCGATGTGCATGAAGGCATTTTGCAGTGCATTCAACTCCACATCTCCTTCTTCCATCAAATCACTAACGCGTTTTGTAAATTCTTTAGTTCCTCCTCCACCCGGAATCAGGCCTACGCCTACTTCAACCAAACCAATATAAGTTTCTGCCGCTGCCTGTGCGATGTCGGCATGCATGGTCATTTCGCAACCACCTCCCAACGTGCGGCCTTGCGGGCACACAATTACGGGGATGGATGAATAACGCAAACGCATCACTGAATTCTGGAAGGCCCGGATCATGAAGTCCAGCTCATCGTACTCCTGCTCGATGGCATACATGAACACCATCCCCAGGTTGGCACCCAATGAGAAATCCGGACCTTGATGACCTACCACCAGGCCTCTGTAGTTTTTCTCTGCAAGGTCAATCGCTTTATTCAATCCTTCAATGACAGAACTTCCTAATGTGTAGCTCTTGCTGCTCCACGAGAAGTTGATGATGCCATCGCCCAAATCCGTCACTTTCGATTCGGCATTTTTCCAAACTACTTTGTCGCTCAGGTTTTCGAGAATAATAAACGCCTCTTTGCTGGTAATGACTTTATACGACTTGCTCGGAATGTCGTAGTACTTGCGCTGGCCACCTTCTACTTTATAAAATGATTTGTTTCCGCCAGCAAGCATGTCGTACACCCACTGCGCAGGTTTATAGCCCGCGGCTTCCATGGCCTGCGTTGTTTTTTCAACGCCTACAGCATCCCAGGTTTCGAACGGACCGAGTTCCCAGCCGAAGCCGGCACACACGGCATCGTCTATACGGTAGAGTTCATCGCTGATTTCAGGAATGCGATTCGAGGCGTATTGAAACAATCCATAGAAACAATCGCGGTAGAAATCGCCTGCTTTGTCTTTGCCCGCCAACAACACTTTGAAGCGATCTTTCAGGTTGTCGATCGTCTTGGTGGTTTCGAGGGTAGCAAACTTTGCTTTTGCTTTCGGCTTGTATTCTAATGTTTTTAAATCCAGCGTGTGGATTTCGGATTTTCCATCGGCTGTTTTTACCTTCTTATAAAATCCCTGGCCCGTTTTATCGCCCAGCCATTTGTTTTGCTCCAGCTTGTTCACCACTTCGGGCAACTTAAACATATCGCGGCCTTCATCATTTGGCAAGCCCGCGTATAAGTTGTTGGCTACTTTCACCAACGTATCCAAGCCCACCACATCCGAAGTTCTAAACGTGGCCGACTTCGGTCTGCCAATGACCGGGCCTGTTAGCTTATCGATTTCATCTACATTCAAGTCAAACTTCTGCATCGAGTCGATTACCTTCAGCAAGCCCCATACCCCTACGCGGTTACCGATGAAGGCAGGCGTGTCTTTACACAATACCGAAGTTTTGCCGAGGTACAAGTCACCATAATGCAACAGGAACTTCGTGATTTCCGGATCGGTATGTGGTGTGGGGATTACTTCAAATAACTTTAAGTACCGCGGAGGGTTGAAGAAGTGCGTGCCGGCAAAATGCTTTTTAAAATCATCGCTGCGGCCTTCGGCCATCAGGTGAATGGGAATACCGGACGTGTTAGATGTGATGAGCGTGCCCGGTGTGCGATGTTTCTCTACTTGTTCGTACACCTTCTTTTTGATGTCGAGGTTTTCGACCACCACTTCGATCGTCCAGTCTACGTTTTTGATTTTCGCCAGGTCGTCATCGAAATTGCCCAGCGTAACGCGGCTCAAAAATTTCTTGCTGTAAATCGGGCCGGGACTGCTCTTCACGCATTTGTCGAAAGAAGATTGCACGATGCGGTTCTTCACCGCCTTGCTTTCCAGCGTGAGGCCTTTCTTCTGTTCTTCTTCGGTGAGTTCTTTGGGGGCAATGTCGAGCAGCAGCACTTCGCAACCAATGTTGGCAAAGTGGCAGGCGATGGAAGAGCCCATCACACCCGAGCCCAGTACCGCAACTTTTCTGATGTTTCTTTTCATAAAGAGTTGTTAGTTCTTAGTTGTTGGTTGTTGGTTGGCAGTTGTTAGTGTGGTAATTGCTAACAACTAGGAACTAGCAACCATCAACTATATTGATAAATATTATTCTTCTCAATAATCCGGTTAATGTCTTGCACCACTTCAAAAAAGGTATTCAGTTTTTGTTGCGATATCTCTCCCCTCACTACTTCATTGAACCGCAATACCGTTTCGCGTGCTTTCTCTTTTTGCTTTTTTCCTTCTTTCGTCAGGCGAATGCGTACTGAGCGTTTATCTGTCTTATCCGTTTCACGGTAAATCAATCCTTTTTCTTCCATCGATTTCAACAAGCGTGTAAGGCTGCGTGCCTCCAGGCCCATCAGGGGTGCAATTTTTGTTGCGGGTGCGCCTTCTTCTGTGCTTATATTTAATAAAGCAAAACCGATGGACATGCTGCCGCCATATTTCATGGCCTGCTGGTTGTACATGCGCGCAATGGCATGCCAGGCTGCACGAATATGGTAGTCAACGGTTTCTTCCTTCTTCATAGAGCGGTGACGAAGATAGGAAAAATTTAGTATGCGCGCATACTAAATGGGAATTAATTTTTTCCGCCATCCTCAAATATTTTACCTTTAAAACTCCACACCATTACCCACTATCCATGCCCAGATCACAACTCACTTTCCGACTTTTCTTTGGCTTTTGCCTTCTGCTCGTTCTCCCGGCCTCCGGGCAAAGCACCCGGTTGCTCCGTCAGCCCTCACTGAGTGCCACCCATGCTGCCTATTGTTACGGAGGCGATGTTTGGGTCACCGAGTTGGCTAACCAGCGAACGGTACGCATCACCAGCACGGCTGCCATAGAAAGTAATCCTCATATTTCGCCCGATGGAAAATGGATTGCCTTCAGCTCCAATCGGTCGGGTACGCACGCGGTTTATGTAGTTTCATTGGAGGGCGGCTCGGCCCAGCGACTCACCTGGCATCCGGCCGCCTCGTATGTGCGCGGCTGGTCGCCTGATGGAAAATCTGTTTTATATGCCTCCTCGCGCAACAGCGCCCCTACCGGCTTCGACCGGCTGTGGACGGTACCCGTTGCTGGCGGGCCCTCTTCCCTGATCACGCATCAATGGAGCACCGATGGCTCTTATTCTCCCGATGGAAAAAAGCTGGTAATCGACCGCATGGACCGTTGGGATGTGGAATGGCGTAATTACCGCGGTGGGCAGAATACACCACTTGTCATTTTGAACCTGGCCGATCAATCGGAAAAACTATTGCCCAATGCATCCACATTCGATATCCAGCCGCTGTGGCTGGGTGATAAAATCTATTTTCTATCCGATCGCGATTGGACCTCCAACATCTGGCAATACGATGTGGCCACCGGTACCTTGAAGGCCATCACTACATTTACCGGCTCGGACGTAAAATGGCTGGGTGGCCACGGCAACACATTGGTTTTTGAGCGCGATGGCTACCTGCATCTGCACGACCTCACGACCAGCCAAACCCGCACGTTGGACATTACCATTCAGGCAGACTTCCCGTGGGCCGATAGCAAATGGGAAGAGGTTACGCGCAGCGCACGTGCGGTTTCTCTGTCGCCTACAGGTAAGCGCATCGTAATGGAGGCACGGGGAGAAATTTTTACCGTGCCTGTAGAAAACGGAGATGCCCGCAACCTTACGGCTTCATCGGGTGTGGCCGATCGCGCCCCGATCTGGTCGCCCAAAGGCAATGACATCGCGTGGTTTTCTGATGCCGGTGGCGCGTACAAACTGGTCGTCACTTCGCAAGACGGGCTTTCCAAATCCCGAAGCATCGCCATAGGCGAATCGAAAATGGCTTGGGAGCCAACCTGGTCGCCCGATGGAAAAATGATTGCCTTTAACGATGACGATGTGCGCGTGCGCGTGGTAGACCTGGCAACAGGCAGCATTAAAACGATTGACGTTGGCGGAACCAACATTGAGCGTGGCGATCTCGGCCTTGCGTGGTCGCCCGATTCGCAATGGTTAGCCTACGCCAAAACTGGCAGCAACAACTTTAAACAGATTATGGTATGGTCTGCCAAAGACAACACCGTTCGACCATTAACGAATTCGTTTGCTGATTCCTTCGACCCAGCGTGGGATCGGGACGGTAAACATCTTTACTTTCTGGCCAGCACCGACCTGGCCCTGGCCAGCGGGTGGGCTAACACCAGCTCGATGAGTGCAGACCCTGCCTATAGCGTATACGTTGTAAATCTCCGCAAAGAAGACCCCTCACCTTTCAAACCTAAAAGCGATGAAGAGACGGTAACCGAAGAAAAGAAAGCTGAGGTAGACGCAAAAAAGGCGACCGATAAAAAAAGTATCGACAAGAAAGAAACAGAAGCAAAAGACGCCAAGCCCAAAGAGCCGGAGCCAGTAATCATAGATTTTGAGGGTATAGACCGGAGAACCATGGCGCTATCGCTGCCCAAGGGCAATTACCAGGCAGCCATCAGCGGGCCGGCAGGAACGGTATTCATTACCGAGCAGAAAGAAGGTGCCACCGGGCAAGTGGTACACAAATACACGCTAGAGAAGCGCGAAGCAAAAGAGTTTCTCTCCGGTGCCTCGCAAGTGTCTGTTTCCAGCGATGGCAACAAGCTTTTGGCACAAGTAAACGGAGGATGGAAAGTGGCCAACACATCGGGTGCCAACGCCAACGATGCCACTTCTGTAAAGGTGAATCTGAAAATGTACCTCAGCCGCGCTGATGAGTGGAAACAAATGTTTGAAGAAGCCTGGCGCTATGAGCGCGATTATTTCTACGATCCAAACATGCACGGCCGCAACTGGAAAGAAGTGTACGACCGCTATGCGCCTTTGATTCCATATGTAAAACACCGCACCGATCTTACTTATATTCTCGATCAGGTAAATGGCGAACTTTCGGTAGGCCATAGCTTTGTTTTTGGTGGCGATTTTCCCGAAGTAGACAAGCCGTCCGTTGGTTTGTTGGGAGCAGACCTGGTGGCAGAAAGCGGACGCTGGAAGATTCAGCGCATCTATACCACCGAGAGTTGGAACCCCGAATTGTCCAGTCCGCTCGATCGGCCCGGCATAAAAATTCAGGAAGGTTACTACCTAGTGGGCGTTAATGGCAAAGAACTTACTGCTGCCAGCGATCCGTACCAGATGCTGGATGGCACGCTCGATGTTCAAACCACTCTACACATCAACAAAACACCCGACTTCGCAGGATCGTGGCAAGAAGTAGTTAAGCCTATCGGCAGCGAAGATAACCTGCGCCAGCGCGCTTGGGTGGAAGACAACAGGCGCATGGTAGATAAACTTTCGGATGGCAAGCTTGCCTATGTGTGGGTGCCCAATACGGGTGGTGGTGGTTTTGTTTCCTTCAACCGTTACTTTTTTGCACAGCAGGATAAGAAAGGAGTAGTGATTGACGAGCGCTTCAACGGTGGCGGTTTGCTGGACGATTATATGGTAGACTTGATGAACCGAAAATTACGTGCGGCTATTACCAACGAAGTGCCCAATGGCGCACCGTTCCGTCTGCCTGCGGGCATATTGGGCCCTAAAGTTTTGCTGATCAATGAGCTAGCCGGTTCGGGTGGCGATTTCTTTCCTTGGGTATTCCGCCAGCAAAAAACAGGTCCTTTAATTGGCATGCGTACATGGGGAGGCCTGGTGAAATCTTCCGTGCATTATGCTTTGATAGACGGTGGTGCATTAACCGCACCCGACAATGCCGTGTTCGACCCCATCAACAAAAAGTGGATTGGCGAAAACGAGGGCATTGCACCCGATATTGAAGTACGTCAAGATGCTGCTGCGCTTGGCAAAGGTATCGACCCGCAGTTGGAGCGTGCCGTGAAAGAAGCTTTGCAATTGTTAGTACAGCAAGGCGAGGTGGAAGTGGTGCCTCCGCCCAAATCGAAACCGGCTGTTAAAAATTAAACTTATGGAAGTCACCAAAAAAATAAGTTCGTCAATTGCGATCCCGATGTAATCGGGAGAAGCAATCTGTAGGTCAGAGTTAAAAAAAGAGATTAGTTGGTGAAAAAAGTTTTTGATAACATTCGAATTGTTTGGGGTGGGTTTGATGTTCTTTTGATGTATGAATAACAAGTATTCGCTTTCGCTGGGAAAAATTGCGGGCATCCAGGTGTTCATTCACTGGACTTTTTTAATTCTGATAGGTTGGACCATTTACAACGATGTGCGGGCGGGCTTAGGTGTGGTAGACATGGTGTGGTCGGTTCTTTTTGTGTTGGCTGTGTTTTTATGTGTCACGCTGCATGAGTATGGCCACGCGTTGGCTGCCCGCAGGTATGGCATTCAAACCAAAGACATCACGCTGCTGCCCATTGGTGGGCTGGCCAAGCTGGAGTCGATACCCGAAAAACCCAAAGAAGAACTGGTGGTGGCCATTGCGGGGCCGCTGGTAAATGTGGCCATCGTGCTGGTATTGATACCCGTGTTGGCTTTGTTGGGCACGTTCGATGCACCGCTTTCGGTAAGCAATATTGGCAAGAGTAATTTTTTATTGATGCTTGCTGCTGTGAATGTTTCTTTGGTGGTGTTCAATCTTATTCCCGCATTCCCCATGGATGGCGGCAGAATTTTCCGGGCGTTGCTGGCTTTTAAGTTCGAGCGCGCAAAAGCCACCCGCATTGCCGCCACGGTAGGGCAACTGCTGGCGGTAGGTTTTATGATTCTGGGCTTCTATGGCGACCCCTTTCTGATCTTCATAGGCATTTTCATTTTCTTCAGTGCCCAAAGCGAAGCCAAGTACACAGCCACGCAATCGATATTGAAGAATGCCACGCTGCGCAACATTTTGATTAAACAACCACCGTTGATGGCCGGTGCTTTAACCATACGCGAAGCTGCCCAACAATTGCTGGCCGGGCAAAACAAAGATTTTCTGGTGATAGAAAACAACCAACCCGCTGGCACCATTGGCAGAGAACAAATTATCAGGGCCATTGCCGAATTGGGCGAAACGGCCACCGTGCATCAGGCCATGGACAAAGAATTGCTTCAGTTGGATATCAACTTATCCATTGAGGCTGCTTGGCGCGAATTTGTGTTGAAAAACAAAAAGCTGGCGTTGGTTATTGATGGTGGCCAATTGGCGGGGGTAGTTGACACCGATAATATCGCAGAATTCTTGATGATTAACCGCGCTAAAGGGCATTAAAGGATTTACATAGGAAATAACATTTCAAATTTTGGAAGATCCGGGCTTGTCTTCTGCCCACTTGGGATATCAAACCGGTCTTTGACAAGGTCAAGCGTTGAGATAAATGGCACTGAGAGAGTTGTTATTCCGTAAAAGCCAAAGAGGCTTTGTTCTACATATCCATAAACCACATCATCATCTGAATCCAGTTCCCTTGCTAAACTGTAAGGATGAAAAATCAAATAGTGTTGGTCATTGGTATAGTCATGACTATTTGAGAGTCTCAGCTTCAACTTTCTTCTCTTTGTAATCGCTTTTTTGATTTTTGAGATAGATTTACTTAGTGATTGTGTGCTCTGAAGAAGTTCGTAACCTGAGGCCCTTTTTGATGGAACAACATTTTCGTGATATAGAATAACGTAGTCAATGTTTAACGTGTACTTATAGAGCGTGTATATTCCAAAGTCAAGATTCTGAAGCGCTCGTGTGTTTTTTTTATCTGTTACATAATGATAACTGCCCTTGCCCATAGAAGGATTGTTTTCATCGAGGCAGATTTCAAAATGAACTGTCCCTCCAGAATATTCAGCAATCCCAATAAAAACACCGGATCCCTTATAGACGAACCTAATTTGCTTTCTGAGTGTGCGGTAGTACCCCATGCATTCTTTATAAGCATTGTCAGAACTCTGGCTGTCAAAATCCTGTTCGAAGAACCTTATTCTCCGGAATTCGCCAAATAGATATCCGAATTTTCCGTAATCCTTGGCAGATTGAATTATACCAAAAATTATGACTAGTATGAGTGAGGATAGTAGCCCAAGGAGAATGTTCTCCCAATTCGTTGGAGGTTCAATTAAGGCCAATACGGATACTACTATACCGGTGAATACAAGTTCAATAACGAGCTGACTTGTGATGAAGAAACTTCTGACTTTTCTCAAAAAGAAACAGACTCGGTCAATCTCATTAATCAACATGTTTTGGAAGGTTTCCCGGAATGTTAAAATCTTTCTAAAGACCATCGACTGTTACTATCAAGGTGCTCATTCACCTACGCGTCTCCTGATTTAGGCTATTGGCATCCTTATGGCCCAAAGTGAAAAGCCACAGCCTTCACCTCTTTGTTCCAGGTAAGATAGTCGTCAATAATTCCGATGGCCCGCAGGTTGCCTTCTATCACCAACTCATGGCCCCATTGCAATGTAATCTGTTCACATCCAAAAAGCCGGTGGCTCAATTTATAAAACCCTTGTAGGGGAACGCATGTCCATGTTTCTCCACTTACCGTCACCTGGTATTTTTCTGTTTCCAGTTTGCGATGCAGCAACGTCTTTAAAGCGTCTTTGTCTGCAACATCGTTTACATAAAGGCGCCCAGTCCGCATATTCCGCTCGGTAGAAGTTGCCAGCAGCAAGGGAAAGAGCAACCCATTGAGAATACGGAAGGTGGTAAACGGAATGCCCAGCGATAAAGCTGCCATCGCAGCATTAAAAACCAAAAGCAAGAATAAAAAAACCTTCACCCAGGCGCTCCAATTGAACGAATCTGTTTCTCTGCGAATGCGCATACCTGGTTATTCTTTGTTCGTCTTTTTCATATACAATTTAGTAGCCTGGCCAATCCAATTGTCGCGGTGAATGCGATCGGGGAAGACCTCTATCACTTCAGCCAGGCGCTCCACTTCTTCGCCACTTAGTTCGCTGATTTGTCTGAACGAATAAATATCGAGCGAATTGAGTTTCTGCTGAAAGCGTGGACCAATACCTTTAATTTGTGTAAGGTCGTCTTTTTCTTGCGGTACTTTAGCGGCTGGCTTGGCTGCAACCGCTGGCTTCTCGCGCGGAGGTGTGGGCTTGGACGACTCTTGCTGCAACGCCACTATTTGTTTGGTCTTCTCGTCCACCTCGTTTTCCAGAATTCTTATCCTGAATCGCATGGAAGTTATTTCTGCCTCTTGCTGTTTGGCCCTGGCTTCGTTTTCGCGCGCCTGCATAATGTCTTTCTGCACTTGTTGGTTCCCCGATTCCACCTGGCGCATCAGACTCTCTTTTTCGCCAATCAGCAAGCCAATGCGTTCTTCTGCTTGCAATAACTTTTGGTGGGCCTGTTCATAATCTTTTCGGGTGGCATCCAAGGCTCCGCGTTGATTTTGCAAGGCATACTCCGCTTCCTGGCGATCGTTGATCAGCCGTTGCACATCCTCCTCGCGCAACCACCACGCCAATCCAAAGCCAATAATAAAAGCCCCGGAAAGCATCACCACAATTTCTATCACCGCCACCAGCGCTGGTTGTGGCTGGAAATATTTCGGGTCGGTAGACAGGCCCTTCACCCCTAAAATGTACCACACCGAGGCGCCAACCAACCAAAGCAAGAAGACTAAAACGAGCCAGTAGGGTTTCTTCATGGGCGATTTTTAATGTAAAAAGAAGGGAATTTAACGCTTTTCAACAAAAGTGCTAAAAAAATCGGGTGTGGATGCAACCTGAAACGCACCATTGGAGTCTTATACATAATACTCTTAGGTATTTATGATGCACTCACCCGAACTGTTAAAAGGCACCTTGCAGACCATTGTGCTAAAGGTTTTGAAAGACAATGGCAAAATGTATGGCTATGAAATCACCCAGCTGGTAAAAGATCTTTCGGGGGGCCGCATCTTACTAACAGAGGGAGCCCTCTACCCAACCTTGCATCGATTAGAAGCCGAAGGGTTATTAAAAACCGAAACAGTGATGATCGGCAAACGCGTTCGCAAGTATTACGCCCTCACGGCCGAAGGAAAAAGTCTGGTGAAAGAACGTGTGACGGAATTTCTGGAGTTTATTAAAACCATGGGCTACGTTTTACAAGTCGATTTCAAATGATGCTTTCGGCCGAGCATATTGATTACATTCAAAAAGACTTGTTGTACCGCGGCATTGTGCATGATGGCCTGCAGGATGAATTTCTAGATCACATCTGCTCCGCGGTAGAAGCGCAAATGGCAACTGGAATCCGTTTCATCGATGCTTACCATCAGGTTCTAAAATCATTTGGTTATACCGCTGGCCTTCGCCAGGCACAAGAACTAACTCTTATTGCAGAAAATTCTAAGACGAAACTTATGTTGAAAAACTACTTTACCATCGCGATTCGAAATCTAAAGAAACATCGCTTCTACACATCCATTAATGTAGCCGGGCTTTCGCTTGGGGTGGCGATCTGTTTTATTATTCTGCTGTTCGTTTTTTATGAACTGAGCTATGACCGCCACTTCGATAAAGCCGAACGCATCTACCGTATAAACAGTAAAATTGTTTTTGGCGGGTTTGATCACGACATGACCTACGCGCCCGCACCCCTGGCTGCCACCTTGGTTTCTGAATTTCCGGAAGTAGAAGCCGCCATACGCTTTCGCGAACGCGGGTCGTATTTGATCAAGCGCAATGATGACAACATAAAAGAGACCCGTGTTATCTGGACCGATAAAGATTTCTTTAAAATTTTTTCTGTTCCAGTGCTGGAAGGAAATCCGGAAAAGGCGCTAAGTGAGCCCAACACCATTGCCATTAGCAAACATATTGCCGATAAATTTTTTGTGAATGAAAGCGCCCTCGGCCAAACACTGATCCTGGATAACAATATAAGCGTTAAAGTGGGTGCTGTTTATGAACCGATGCCTGCAAATAGTCACTTTCATTTCGATGTGTTAATTAGTTTGGAAGGATTAGATGAAGCCAAGCGTGATGTTTGGTATAGCAACAATTTTCAAACGTATCTGCTTCTAAAAGAAGGCGCCCAGGCGGTAGATCTGGAGGCTAAGATTCCAGACCTGATCATGAAGTATATTATGCCGCAGTTGGGTGAAGTGCTGGGTGGCGACTTTACTCCTGAAAAATTTAAATCATCCGGCAACAAACTTGAATATAGGCTACAAGCACTAACCGATATTCATTTGAAGAGCGACTTACAGGGCGAATTCGAACCCAATTTTGATATTCAATATATCTACATGTTTTCGGCCGTTGCTCTTTTCATTCTGATGATGGCCTGCATCAACTTCATGAATTTGTCCACCGCCCGTTCTGCCAATCGGGCCAAAGAAGTAGGTATTCGCAAAGTAATGGGTTCTTATCGCTCGCACCTCGTGCGTCAGTTTTTGACGGAGTCTGTTTTGCTGAGTGTTTTTTCATTTGTGGTTGCGGTAGGCCTGGCGTATATGCTATTACCGTTTTTCAATCAGTTAGCCGATCGGCCGCTAGCCATTCCTTTCCATAATTCGATGCTATATGTGGTTTTAGGTTTATGTGCTGTAGTGGTAGGTTTTGTGGCCGGTATCTACCCTTCGTTTTTTCTGTCTGCCTTTAAACCCGTACACGTGCTAAAAGGGAATGTGTCTTTAGGTATGAAGAGTGGCTTCATTCGCAGCGCCCTGGTGGTCTTTCAATTTACCATCTCCATTTTTTTAGTGATTGGAACAATCGGTGTGCTCCGCCAGCTTCAGTATATCCAAAATAAAAAATTGGGCTTCAATAAGGAGCAAATAATTATGGTAGACGATGCTTATGCCTTAGGTAAAAACCAAATTGCCTTTAAAGACGAAGTGTTGAAAAATGCGGGCATGGTAAGTGCAACCATTTCCGGTTACTTGCCTATTGATGGCACGTGGAGAAATAATAATCCCTGGTGGGTAGAAGGAAAATCTGCCTCAGAGGAAAACATGATAGCCTTACAAAACTGGGGTGTCGATCATGACTATATCAAAACCCTGGGCATGTCGATCAAAGAAGGTAGAGACTTTTCAACCGCTTTCCCTTCCGATTCATCGGGCGTTATTCTCAATGAAGCCGCGGCCATTGCATTTGGCTTTAACGAAAGCGCTATCGGCAAGGTAATTAACACCTTCGAATCGGATAACCAGGGCAATCTGGATAAACTCCATCTCAAAAAACTGACTGTGATTGGTGTAGTGGAGAATTTTCATTTTCAGTCGCTGAAAGAAAATGTTTCGCCTGTCATGATGTTCTTAGGCAACAACAAAGGCGGTATGATTTCATTTCGCTTCGAATCACAAAACACAGCCGATGTCATTCGGCAAATTGAATCGCATTGGAACACGCTTGCGCCTGGTCAGCCTTTCAATTACAGTTTTCTGGACGACCGGTTTGGAAAAATGTACGCATTCGAAAATAGATTGGCCAGCGTTTTCGGCATGTTCACTTTGCTGGCCATCCTGATAGCCTGTTTAGGCTTACTTGCCCTCACGGCATTTACCGCTGAACAACGCACAAAGGAAATTGGTATTCGAAAAGTGTTAGGTGCCAGTGTGCCTAGCATTTTGCTCATGCTGTCAAAAGATTTTGGCAAGCTGGTCATTGTTGCCTTCTGTCTTGCCGCTCCCATGGCATGGTATTTCATCAGTTGGTGGCTAAACGACTACTCCTATAAAACTGAAATTGGCGCAGGGGTTTATTTGCTCTCTGGAGTAGTCGCTTTTGTTATCGCCTGGCTTACCATGAGCTTTCAGTCTTACAAAGCGGCATCGACCGACCCGGTAAAATCTTTGCGCAGCGAGTAGTGCAGCTTACGGACGAGCATATTCAATACATCAGCAAAGACTTGCACTACCGCGGCATTGTAGCCGAAGGGGTAGATGAAGAATTGCATGACCACATTTGCTCTGCTGTAGAGGTTGAAATGAAAGGTGGCGCAAAATTTATCCCCGCATATCAAAAAGTATTGCGGCAGTTTGGACATACGGCCGGGCTGCGTCAAACACAACAACAAATTCTTCAATCGAACCCCACGAAAATGATGATCAAAAACTACTTGCTGATTGCTGCACGAAGCCTGCGCAAAAACAGTTTTTATAGTCTCATCAACGTATTGGGTTTGGCAGTAGGTGTGGCGGCCACCCTGGTTATCGTGCTTTTTATTGCCGATGAACTATCCTACGACCGGCACTTTACACATGCCAACCGCATTTACCGCATAGATGCCGATGCCAAATTTGGCGGGCGCGAAATTAAGATGACCTACAGAAGTGCACCTGAAGCGCAAGCGTTGCTGGAGACTTATCCTGAAATTGAATCTGCCGTTCGTTTTCGTGCTCTAGGTTCGTACCTGGTAAAGCCGGTTGATGGCGTTGAAAATATCAAAGAAAAAAATGTAGCCTGGACAGACAGTTCGTTCTTTCACATTTTTGACGTGCCTGTTTTGGAAGGCGTAGGTCGTGACGCGCTTAGCCAACCCGGCAGTGTTGCCATTAGTCGTGCCCTGGCAGAGAAATATTTTCCTGGTAAAAGCGCCATCGATCAATCACTTATTCTGGACAATAAATATCATACAACGGTAAAGGCGGTTTACGAAAACCTACCCGCCAACACACATTTCCATTTCGATATCCTTATCTCAATGGCAGGCGATTGGCCGGTGGCGCGTGAGGCGAAGTCTACTTCTTTTTTAAACGAAAACTTTCAGACGTACTTGCTGCTCAAGCCAGGCGTTGGAGAAGCAATGGTGGAGTCTAAATTATCAGGCTTCATTGAGAGGCACCTCGGGCCCGAACTGATAAGAGCCTTCGGCAACGATTTTACTTTCGAAAAACTGATTGCTGCCGGCAACAAATACGATCTGCGGTTGACACCTCTCACCGATATCCATCTGTACTCAAACCTCGTTGGCGAGTTTGAACCGAATGGCAACATCAGTTACGTTTATTTATTGAGTATAGTGGCTGGGTTTGTATTGCTTATTGGCTGCATCAACTTTATGAACCTGAGCACGGCCCGCTCTGCCAACCGCGCAAAAGAAGTGGGTGTTCGCAAAGTATTGGGGTCGTTGCGTTCGCACCTGGTGCGTCAGTTTTTGATGGAGTCTGCGCTGATCACGCTGTTTTCATTTCTAGTGGGCTTGGTGCTGGTTTACTTTTTTTTGCCGGTCTTCAATAACCTTTCACAGAAGCAATTGACGTTGCCTTTAAGCAGCCCGATTTTTTATGGAATGTTATTATTGGGCAGCACACTAGTGGCCGTGTTAGCGGGTGTTTACCCTGCTTTTTTCTTATCGGCATTTAAACCGGTAAATGTATTGAAGGGCCGCAATTCTTTGGGCACACAAAGTGGTTTCATCAGAAGCGGATTGGTGGTGTTTCAGTTCGGCATATCGGTTTTGCTAATTGTGGGCGCGCTGAGTGTCAACAAACAGTTGCATTTCATCCAAAACAAAAAACTCGGCTTCGAAAAAGACCAGGTGATTATAGTGCACGATGGTTACGCCTTACGGCCGAATAACGCACAACCCTTCAAAGACCAGGTGTTGCAATTAAACACCATTGAAAGCGGAACCATTTCAGGATTTATACCGGTGGAAAGCGACTGGTCGTGGCGCAGCCATAGCTCGTTCTGGAAAGAGGGAACAGAAGCTTCTACCGATAACACCATTAATACCCAAACATGGAACGTAGACTACGACTACATTCCCACTTTTAAAATGAGCCTGAAGGCAGGCCGGAATTTCGATCGCGCTTTTCAAACCGATAACGAAGCGGTAATACTCAACGAAGCAGCGACTAAACAATTCGATCTGGGCCACGAGCCTATAGGAAAAAAGATACACTACTTCGATGGTCCGCCCGAGGCTGCCAATATCCGAACTGCCACCATCATTGGCGTGGTGGAAGATTTTCATTTTTCTTCTATGAAGGAAACCATCATGCCGCTGGCGCTGATGCTGGGCCAAGCAGATGGCACCATTTGTTTCCGATTCAATGCAGCCAATGTGCAAGAAGTCATTACTTCCATAGAAAGCATCTGGAAAAAACTGGCACCCGGTCAGCCATTTAGTTATAGTTTTCTAAACGAAGACTTTGAACACATGTACCTGGCCGAACAAAGGCTTACCTCCATCTTCACGCTATTTGCTGGCCTCACCATTATCATTGCTTGCCTTGGTTTGTTTGCACTTACCGCCTTTACGGCAGAACAACGCACCCGCGAAATTGGCATTCGCAAAGTGCTGGGCGCTTCTGTATTCAGTATTGTTACCCTGTTGTCCAAAGAGTTTGGTAGACTGATTTTCATTGCCATTGTTGTGGCCACACCCATCGCCTGGTATCTGGTAAGTTGGTGGTTAAGTGATTACACCTACAAGGTCAACATTGGCTGGACCGTTTACTTACTTTCCGGACTGGTGGCTCTTGTGGTGGCTTTGGCTACTACCAGTTTTCAGTCCATTAAGGCCGCTACTTGCGACCCGGTGAAATCTTTGCGCAGCGAGTAGTCAGCGAACGGGGGCCTGCAGCACCGTGGTGTCGCTGGCCAGGGTGGGCACTTGGTAGCCCCCAAACTCCAACTGCACCTTCGGAAAAGCAGCCAGCAAAGCAGCTCGCCCGGCAGCATCTACGTTGGTGTGGTACAAAACCAGGTGCTGCAGCCGTGGCAGGCTCTTCAACACCTCTACACCTCGGGCCGACACAGAGGTGCCTTTGAGATTGAGGTACTCCAAGCGGTGGAGTTGTGCCAACACAAGCAATCCCTCGTCTGTGATCTGTGTGCCGTCTACATGCAGGCGCTGCAGGTTTTTGAAACTACCGAGCTTGCCCACCTCCGCATCGGTCAGTTGGCAGCCACTGAGTTTCAGCGACTGGGTTTGCTCAGCCAGTTGTATTAACGCGGGCAGCCATTCGGCCGGGCGCGGAGCGGCACTCACCAAATTGACCGACAAAAGATGACTGCCGTGGGCAATGGGTACAACCGAAGCGCCTTTCGCCAGTAAGGAGTTTACCGCGTGCTCATCGGCCGGTGCTACCTGAGGCAGCGTTTCTTCAGGAGTTGCCGCTGCCGGCTCCCGCAAAAGTGTTTGCAGTTCTTCACTGGTTATTACCTTCAGTAATGGGGCATCAAAGGCTGCACCTGACTCAATCCAACGGGCGATGAAGGTCTTCTCTGCCACGCTCAGATCTGGTTTCGATTTTGGCGGCATGTGGTCATCGTGGTCGCGTGGCAAATCGATGCGATGCCACAATTCACTATCGCCCAACGAGCCGGCTTTGATCACTTCGCCCGACTTGCCACCTGCCAGCATAAAACTGGGAGCATCCAGCCGCAACTTGCCCTTTTGCTTGTTCGGCCCATGGCACGAAACGCATTTGGCCTGCAAAACAGGTGCAATCACGTCCGGGTACATCTTCGCATCGGCAAGCGCAAGCGACTGAAAATCGATGGCCCGCTGGCCCGGACTGGTCAACGGTTCGATGAGGTACTCGCTGCCGTGTGTGAGCGATGCCCCCAGGTGACCCGTAGCCACCAGCGACACCAACACCACGCCCGAAACCAAATACAATACCCGGTCGCGCAACCAGTATTCGTAGTGCAGGTACCACATGGCCCCACAAGCCAGGGTGAGAAACACGGCCATCCACTGGTGCAAATCAACCGCTTCGGCATCATGGCCGGTGTCTCGCGACAGGAACCAACCCGTAAGGCAGGCCAGCAATGCGCTGATGGTGCCGCTGGCCAGTGCCACATTTACAACGCCATGGCTTACCTCCAGTCTTTCACGCTGTGCCAGCCAAAGTATCAACAGCGCCAGCAGTAGTATGCCGATGGGCAGGTGCACCAGCATCGGGTGAGTTCGGCCTGCTAATTCGGTAAAGAGGTTCATCCGCGGTAGCGCTTGCGCAATGTTTCGAGCATGTATACATTGATTTCCCACTGGTTGGCCAGGGGCTGGCGTGTGTAGGGTAAGGTGGGCAGGTAGTCGGGTGGGCCGAACTCCGTCAGAAATGTAATTGGTTTGCCCTCCCTTTTCTTGCGTTCGACTACGGCATCCCACCAGGCAAAATGCGCAGCAACGGCTTGTTGCCATTCGGGTGCGCGGGGGTCGTTTACCTGCGGGCCCTCGGCATGGCCGATCCGCGCGTGGATGTGGTCGGTATGCAACAACACGCGGTTCATGGTCTCCTGCTGATCTTGCAACAACGACTCGTGCACGTTGCACCAATGCGAAGCATCGAGTGTGATGCGCATGTCCGGATGGCGGTCGAGGAGTTCATTGGTAACAGGCGCGGCATACAACGCCCTGCCACGATGGGTTTCGTGGTAAACTGGTATGCCTGCTTCTGCGCCCAACTTGATCGAGAAGTTGATGAGTTGGCTTTTCTGTTCAATAGTGAAATAATCTTTGCCCGTGTGGCAATTGATGTAGAGCGGTTTGGCCTGCGCCATTTCGGTGAGCACCGCTTTGAATTGGGTCAGGTTGCCGGCAAAGTCCTTCTCACCGCTGCCGAACAGAAAAGCGTATTGAAGACCGTATTTCTTCAACGCCTCGAACAGGGCGGCCCGCTCTTTGGCATCGGCCGGCCACCATAACTCGGCACCATCATAACCTGCACTTTTTGCCTTTGCGCAAAATTGATCCCACGTGCCTTCAAAGCCCCAGTTGGTGGCAAGAATGGTGAGCTTGAATCCTTGTAAAGGCTTGATGGGCAATGGTTGAGCAAGATGGCCCAGGGGGTGAAGCAGCAGGCCTGTGCCGGCCGCAGCGGTGTGGGTTAAAAATTTTCTGCGGGTTGCTCTCATATCAGCATGTATTAAGAAAAGATGTCAGGCAACGATGGCTTGTATCACTTGTCCGTGCACATCGGTGAGGCGAAAGGGCCTGCCTTGAAAGTCGTGGGTAAGGCGCTCGTGGTCGAACCCCAGTTGGTGCAGAATTGTTGCCTGCACATCGTACACAGAAGCCTTGTCCTTTACCGCTGTGTACCCAATCTCATCGGTTTCGCCATAGCTCATCCCTCGCTTGATACCTCCACCGGCCATCCATATGGTAAATGCTTCGGTGTGGTGATCGCGACCGATGAAAGGGTTCTTTTTTCCTTCACGGTTTTCTTGCATGGGCGTGCGGCCAAACTCCCCGCCCCAAATCACCAGCGTCTCCTCCAACAGTCCCCGTTGTTTCAGATCGAGTATCAGTGCAGTAACAGCCTTGTCGGTTTGGCGGCACTTGTTGATGAATCCGATATCGATGGCCAGGTTGGAGTCGGTGCCGTGGCTGTCCCAACCCCAATCGAAGAGCTGCACAAACCGAACGCCCTTCTCCACCAGCTTGCGCGCGAGCAACGCATTGTTGGCAAATGATTCCTTGCCAGGCTGGGTGCCATACATCTCGTGGATGTAGGCCGGCTCATCGTTGATGTTCATCACGTCTGGCACCGCCATTTGCATGCGGTAGGCCATCTCATACTGCGCTATGCGCGAAAGGATTTCGGGGTCGCCCTCTTCGCGGAATTGTTGCTGGTTGATGGCATTGATGGCGTCAATGGAAGCCCTGCGATCGCTTCGATCGATGCCGGGCGGATCGTGGATAAACAGCACAGGGTCGCCCTCTGAACGACACTGCACGCCCTGGTAGACGGAAGGAAGAAAGCCACTTCCCCACACACTTTTGCCCGCATCGGGGTTTTTGCCACCCGAAGTTAGCACCACGAAGCCCGGTAAGTTGTTGTTCTCGCTGCCAAGCCCATACGTTACCCAAGCGCCCATGCTGGGCCTGCCAAGCCGTGGGCTGCCCGTGTGCATCAACAATTGAGCGGGTGCATGGTTAAACTGGTCGGTATGCAGCGCCTTGATGAACGTTACTTCGTCTGCAATAGTGGCCAAATGCGGCAACCGATCGGAAATCCACGCACCCGACTGCCCATATTGGCGAAACGTGGCTTGTGGCCCCAGCATCTTTGGCACACCGCGGATGAAGGCAAATTTTTTCCCTTCCAGCAGAGAGGGTGGGCAATCCTGGCCGTGTAGCTTGTGCAGCTCGGGCTTATAATCGAACAATTCAAGCTGCGATGGCGCCCCGGCCATGTGCAGATAAATCACCGCCTTGGCCTTGCCCGGGAAGTGAGGCGCCCGTGCCTGCAACGGATGGGCTGCCTGTTGCGTTGCTGTGTGTGGTGACGATGTGCAGCCCCAGAGTGAGCCCATGGCCAGCATGCCGAAGCCCAGACCGCACTCTTTCAAAAAGTGCCTGCGTGTAATTTGCTCCAGCTGCTCGCGGTTCATCGTTAGTTTTTTGTTACAAATTCATCGAGGTTCAGCAGCGTGGTTGCCACCAGGAAGTGGGCTTTTTCGCGGGTGCCTTGAGGTTGCCCTTTTGTGTGCTGCACCGGTTTCACTTCCGGGTGCGCAGTAGTCTGTTCAAGTAGTTTCAGCAACGTGGCCATCGTTTCGGCAGACGGAGTTCGCCCCAGGGCTTGCCGGAAGCCACTTTGCAGTTGCTCTTCCAACGTTCCGGAGGTGTGCTGCATGTGTTGTGCCAACCGTTGGGCGGCCTCAACGTACACCGAGTCGTTCAACATTACCAGCGCCTGCAAAGGTGTGTTGGTTTTTATTCTTCTTGCCGCGCAGACTTCGCGGGCGGTGCCATCGAACGTCATCATGCTGGGATAGGGGGCGGTTCTCTTCCAATACGTGTAGAGCGCCCTGCGATGTTGATCTTCGCCCGCACTTTTTACCCAGGTGGCCCCGTTCCAGGGCGACAGCCAGATGCCATCGGGCTGGTAGGGCATTACGCTGGGGCCGTACATCTTGCGGCTCAACAAACCGCTTACCGCGAGCGCCTGATCGCGTACCTGTTCGGCCGATAAGCGCACCCGTGGTGCCCGCGCATAGTATTTGTTTTGCGGGTCTGCCGCCAGCAAAGCCGGGGTAACTTTCGAGTCCTGGCGATAGGTGGCCGAAAGAACAAGGGTACGCATCAAGGCTTTCAGGCTCCAGTCGTAGTCGTGCATCAATTGGTAGGAAAGGTGGTCGAGCAGTTCAGGGTGCGTGGGCGCCATGCCTTGCGTGCCCATGTCTTCCAATGTTTCTACCAGCCCGGTACCAAAAATTTGCTCCCAGACGCGGTTCACTAGGGTGCGTGCAGTGAGCGGGTGCTCGGGCGACATCATCCACTGGGCCAAACCCAACCGGTTGCGGGGTGCGTTGGCGGGCAGTGGCGTCAACGCTGCCGGCACATCCGGTGTCACCGTGTCGCCCTTTACCAACCAGTTACCGCGTTCAAAAACCTGGGTTACGCGCCTCATGGTTGAAGGGTTCTCCATCATTACAGGGGTGGCATCCACGTCTTTGCGCAGCAATTCCACAAAGTTTTGGTGCAAGGCCCGATCGGGAATCTGGTAGTCGGCAAAGTAAAACCAGTCGAAGATCATACCGCTGTCTTCGGGTTTCTTAAGTTGCGTATTGGTGTACCTAAAAAACAAATGATGCACACCAGGCGGTGGCTGAATAGGAAACGACTCGATCTTCCATCCTCCGTGGGTGTCTGGAACCTGCACGGTTGTTAACACCGGCCCGTCAGGCGAATCGAGGTGAATGGTCCAGCGGCCTCCGGGCTTATAGCTGGCATACCGTACCCACATCTGCTGTGCCCCCGTGAGTGAAACACCCGGCAACCGAGAAAGCGCCTGGTTGCGAAAGATGAGCCATTTGGTATCGGTAAGCTCACTGTTCACAAATTGATCTGCCTGGATGGAATGGATGGCCGGCTGCCACAGTTTAGCGAACTGGTAGACCTGCGTTGCTTTTTCGGGCGAAGCGTGGGCAGTTACCCATTGGCGGATCTCTTGCAGCTTCGCCTCGTCTGCGGGCTCGAAGTGGCGCAGTCCTGGGTAGTCGTCATAGGTATCCTCATCGCGTGTGTTGTTAAAGAAGGCAGCAAAGCGATAATATTCTTCGTGGCGAAAAGGATCGTAGGGGTGACTGTGGCATTGTACACAGGCGAACGTGGTTCCCATCAATGCTTCCCAGGTAGTGTTGACGCGGTCGAGCACGGCTGCCGTGCGGTACTCTTCATTTTCGGTGCCGCCTTCGTCATTGGTCATGGTATTGCGGTGGAATGCCGTGGCGATGTATTGATCATCGGAGGGATTAGGCAATAAATCTCCGGCAAGCTGCTTGATCAAAAAGGAGTCGTAGGGCATGTCGCGGTTAAAGGCGCGGATGAGCCAATCGCGGTAACGCCAGATATTGCGGCTGTCATCGCGTTCGTAGCCTTTGGTGTCGGCATAGCGCGCCAGGTCGAGCCACACCGCTGCCCAACGTTCACCAAAGTGGGGAGACGCCAGCAGCGAATCCACCAGGGCCTCATAGGAAAGCTGTTTGTCGAGAAATGCGCGCTGCCATTGTTGCGGAGCGGGCAAGCCGATGAGATCGAGGGCCACCCTTCGCAACAGCACTTCATCAGGGGCAGTGCCGGAAGCTTTCAGGCCAACGTCTTGTTGTTGGGCGCCTATCCAGGCGTCCACCTCGTTAATGCCCCACGAGGGCAGTAGCGGAGGCGTTGGTTGCTGCACCGCCTGGTAAGCCCAATGGTTGCCCCACGGTGCGCCCTGATCGATCCAGGCGGTCAGTACCGCAATCTCTTCGTCAGTAAGCGGCTCCTTTTTATAGGGCATCCGTTCTTCTTCATCGTGGCTGGTGATGCGCCTGATCAACTCGCTGTGGGCGGCATCGCCCGGCACAATGGCAGGCGTGCCACTTTCGGTGGCTGCCAGCGCTTCCTGCGGAAAAAGCAAACTAAAATTTGCTTCGCGCTTTACGCCCCCATGGCAGGAAATGCAGCGCTTGTTAAAGATGGGTTTTACCTGCGTGTTAAAATCGATCGTAGGGGTAGCGGATCGCCAAGTTGTCCATACAACAACAGACGCACCCAGCAACAACCCGATGAAGACGACCTTTTTCACGATGGCAGTAACTTCGAATGTACATATTATGATCTACTTAAACCATACTGCTGCGTAAAAGCCTGAATCGTACTTTTATCCTTCCCATGAACAACCCTGTTGATTACAGCGACCGTACGCTGATCTTGCTGGCGGTGCCTTTTATCAATGCATTGAACTATTACCTTACTTATACCAACATTCAGTTTGGCTCTTACTTCTTCATCACGTTTTTCCTGGACATTCTGGAAGGCTACGTTGCCTGGTATGCCGGCCGGTGGGTAATTCTTCAATTCGACAAGCGCCTGCCGTGGGAAAACCACCTCGCCAAAAGGCTGGTCATGCAAGTACCGCTGGTAAGCCTGGTAATTATTGCTGTGCTGGTGTTACAAACCGAGCTGGTGAATTTTATCGCTACCGATAAACCCTTGCCGCTCAAGTTCTACACGCAAGCGGTTTTTATCTTTCTCATTTGGGCCATCTTCATCAATTTTCTTTACCTCGCTTTGTATTTATTAAGGCGCTATCAGCAGGTGAAAAGCGAACAAAAGCAAAAAGCAGAAACAACGGCTTTGGTGGTGAAATCGGGCAAAAGTCAGAAGCGGGTGCCGTTCGATACCTTATCGATTTTGTATGTTTCGAATGAGTTGGTGTATGGAATCACCAACGAAGGCAAAATTCCCATTCCCGGCTACACCCTCGATCGTATTGAAAAAATGACAGATCCTCAGACCTTCTTTCGGGTTAATCGCCAATTTCTGGTTACGCGGTCGGTTATCGACCAGGCTAAAAAAGAAGAAAACGGAAAGTTGGCGCTGTTTGTGAAGGCTGATGTTGATAACCCGATTATGATCAGCCGCCTGCGTGCACCCGCTTTTAAAAAGTGGATGGACGGATAGCGCACCCGCCTGACATTTCAGCCTTGTAATTGCCACACTTCACTGAATAACCGGTTTTTTCAATCAACCGGCCGTGTTTTTTTGCGTCTCTTGCATCAAAACTTCCATCGTCTATGCGACAGCTTTTCATCCTTTGTCTACTACTTCCGGCCATCACCTGGGCACAAGAAAAATCGGCCACCGGTGTTTCAGCTGCCTCCTTTTTAATAGGTATCAGCTTCCACGCCATCTCTACCCCTTTGCATAAACCCGCCAATAATTTTCGCAACCTGGGTTTAAAAGTAGGTGCCGAGATACCCTGGAACGCAAAAGACAACCTGCGTCAATCTTTAGAGCTGGGCTACTACTTCAACCGCTTCAATGGGAAAAGTTTGTACCTGCATAGCGACTTTGTGTATCGGCCCCGCATTGCCAAAGACTTACGCGCAGATCTGCGGTTAGGACCTGGACTCGGCTACGTGTGGCATCCGGTAGAGAGCTGGAAGCAATCAAATGGAGAATGGGAGGTGGATCGTTCTGGAAAATTATTTCCTCAAGTGCACGGAGCATTTGGCTTGAGTTACAATAACATCCGCCTCAGCGATTGGGCCGCCTCGCCATTTGTTCAATACGAGGTGATGGCCATCACGGGTTATAATCGAGGTATCTCTGTTATGCCCAATTCATTTATTCATGTTGGAAGTCGCTTCAAATTTTAATGAGTATGCGATTCTTTTTTTTCTTCACCTTCCTTTTCGTGAGTTGTGCCGAGTTGGATCTTTCCACCACACCAACCACCTGTTCTGCCAACGTAAGCAATACCTATTCGCAAGGCGCTCAACTTCAAGAAATCATAACGCGCTATAGCAAGTTGGGTGTTCCTGGCATTTCCATGGCCATTCGCAAAGGCAACCAGCGTTGGCAAGGAGCGGCAGGTTTTGCCAGCATCGAAAAGAAAGTAGCATTGCAGCCGTGCCATCTTTTGTATTCTCAAAGTGTAGCTAAAACATACACCGCGGTTACCGTGCTTCAATTAAAAGACGAGGGCAAAATAGACTTAGACCAATCCATTCGTCACTACCTGCCCGAACGTATTTGGAAACGGATTCAACACAGCGATGTCATCACGGTTCGTATGTTACTTAACCATACATCGGGCATGTTTGATTATGCGTACGACTATGGTGTGGTTACCTATCTTTTAAATAATGGCGACAAAGTTTGGTCGCAAGAATTTTTGCTGAGCTGGATACTCGATAAGAAACCCTTGTTTTACCCGGGCACCAAATACTCTTATTGCAATTCGGGCTATACTATTCTTGCCTTGATGGTAGAGCATTTAACCGGGGCTTCGCACGCGGCTGTTATTCGCCAGCGGATTTCACAACCTTTGGGTTTAACGCGCACCTTTTATAAAGAAGAAGTGGCCGCGACTGTACACACTGGATTGGTCAATTCCTATTTCGACCGCTTTAGCAACGGACAACTGGAAAATATTTCTCAACCACAGCTCAACAACATTCTTTCCATGATGGGTGACGATAGCATTGTTGCTACTGCCCGCGACTACATTGATTTTTTAGACGGTCTCTTTCAGGGCAAATTGATTTCAGTCGAGTCTTTCGAAGAAATGAAGCAAACTGTAAACAACACCAAAGGCGAACCGGCCTATGGGCTTGGCCTAGACTATGCCAAAGAGAACAACATAATTGGTTGGGGACACAGTGGCGGTGGATTGGGTGCGGGCTGCATTCTTTATCATTACCCCGAAAAAGATGTTACCATTTTTCTGGGTGTAAACATGTGTACGTTACTGGAAAGTCCAGCTACGGATCAGATCGAAAAGATGCGCGTAGAAATTTTTGACGTGCTTTTCAGCGAATGAGAGAAATGGGTGAGCCTTACTTTATGAAGGCAGGTTTTGAAGTGAGGCTCAGTTATATTTAAAAAGACTTTTAAATGTGAAATACCCAATCTTTGTACTGACTGTCTTTTGGATTGAAGTCGGTTCGTTTCTCAAAGTGACGATCCATCAACTCCACTTCTGCGATCTTATCCAACTGTAAATTGCGATAGCCTTCTGTACCTCCTGCTTTGGTGAGGCCGCCTGCCTGCCAGCATACCAGCACCACATGGTGGCGACTGGTCTGTGCAATACCATAGGGGTAGATGATGCGCGGCAAGGGTTCGCCCTCCAAACTTAGCCGGCATGCTTGCCGGCTTTCAGCAGCCTGCCACAGCAACTCGGTTATTTCTTCCACGCAACGGAAGTTTCAGTTTGCATTGCGTATCAGGTTTTCGAAAAACCAAATGGCGGTTTGGAAACTTTCGAGGCTTACGCGCTCATCAATGCCATGGAAGCCGATGGGGTCAATCATAGGGCTGAACTTCAACACGTGGGGCGACACTTCGTGAAAATGACGCGAGTCGGTGGCACCAATTACCAGGAATGGCGATGATAACGTGCCGGGTAAACTCTGCTTGATCGTGGCCTCTACTTTTCTGAAGCCTTCGCTCGTCATGGCCGTCACGGGAGATGCCTCCGCCAACGGAGCCAGCTTGCTGAACTTCACGCGTTCGTCTGCCACGAGTTGTTGCAAGCGCGCAATCACGGCATCCGATTGATCGCCCGGCAGCAAGCGCAGGTTGATGGTAGCCTTCGCGATGGTAGGCACCACGTTGTCTTTGATGCCGGATTGCAGAATCGTGGGCACCAGCGTGGTGCGTATCATGGCATTGCCTGGTCCAGACTTTTCGTAGGTTGCAACAATGGCACTCTTAAACAACCAGGTGTTAGCAAAAGCCATCTTCTGCACAAATGGCATTTCCGGACCTAGCGAGGCAATGAAACCTTCCATTGGTTCTGAAAAGCGCGCCTCGAAAGGTTGCCCCCGTAATTTTTGAATGGCTGAGGTTAAGATGTCGATGGCTGTCTCCTTCTCTGGCATGGAGGAGTGGCCTCCACTTTTTTCTACCGAAAGCTCCAACGAGAGGTAGCCCTTTTCGGCATTGCCAATCAACGCTACGGGTTTGTCTATGCCCGGAATTTTTTCTCGCGTTACAATGCCGCCTTCGTCCAGCACCAGTTCTGCTTCAATATTTTGTTGTTTAAACCAATCGGCCATGGCAATGGCTCCACTGCCACCTACTTCTTCATCGTGGCCAAATACCAAATAGATGGTGCGTTCTGGCTGATAGTTCTCTGCCATTAATTTCTCAGCCGCTTCCATAATACTGATCAGGTTGATTTTGTCATCCGTGGTACCTCGTCCCCAGATGTATCCGTCTTTGATCACACCCCCAAAAGGATCTACCGTCCACATCGCCCGCGAGGCTTCTTCTATGGGCACCACGTCCTGATGTGCCATCAGGATATAAGGTTTTAGCGATGAATTTTTTCCAGGCCAGGTGTACAGCAAACTATAATTTTTGAATACTTGAACCGTCATCGTTTGGTGCACACGGGGGTAAGTTTGTTTCAGAAAACGATGAAAGCCGTTGAACTGCGTTGAATCAAGTTGCGTGCTGTCGGCAAACGAAACGGTTCGATAACCCAATGCCTGCTGAAAATGTTGCAGTGCATCGGCCGATACCTCAGGTGCGGGATTGGCCTTTACCGTGTACTGCACCGAGGAAAAAGTAAAGGTGTTGTACAACACCACAGCAGCAAGCGGCAACAACAAAATGGCCAGCGCCAGTAAAATGCGTTTCAGTATCATCCAACCAAATTATTTATAACGATTTCCCTTTTTGATCACCATGTCCACATTCTGTAGCAGATCGATATGGCGCAGCACATCGCCCTTCACCGCAATGATATCGGCATACTTGCCTTCGGTGAGGGTACCGAAATCTTTATCAACCCCCATGGCCACCGATGGCCAGTAAGTGGCGGCCCGGATGGTGTACATCGGGTCGAAGCCAAATTTGTTCACCCACACATCCAGTTCGTTCCACGTGCTCTGGCTGTGGAACTTCATGGGAATGCCACTGTCTGTTCCGATGAGCAAAACCACGCCTGCCTCTTTGAGTTGATTGATTTTTCTTTCGAGGGTGGGCTTGCGAATAGGGTTTAGCTGAAAGTAAGAAAGTTCGCCCGGCTTGGCGATGGATTGTTTGATGTCTGAAATGATAGAATCCGGTAGGTCCAGGTGCCAGCTTGTGTTGTCAAGCCGCTCGGGGTTGTCGCGCATGTATTCGTAGTTGTACAAACCTTCCACAGTGGGTGTCCAGAACAGTGGGCCGAGACTCATCTGTGCCGTGCGCTCTTTGATCATAGCAATGATGTCTTCCGGGTATTCTGGTGCTGAAGCCAGGCCCGTGTGTTCAAAGCAGTCAACGCCTGCTTTCAAGCCTCTGCGGATTTCTTCGGGCCGGTGCGAGTGACCAACTACTTTCAATTTGTTTTTGTGAGCCTCATCCACCACGGCCATTACTTCATCCATGGTCATCTGGTCCTGGTCTATCAACTTAATGCAGTTCACACCGGCTTTGGCCAACTGTTGCACTTTGGCACGTGCATCGGCCACGCCCTTTACGCCCCAGCGAAATTCTGCGGTGCCGGGGTAGGGTTCGTGTTGAATAAACGGTCCGCTCATGTACATGGTGGGGCCGGGTATCTCGCCTTTGTTAATCCGGTCGCGCACGGAAATGCTGGGTTCCAGGGGGCCGCCCAAATCGCGTGCACTGGTTACGCCCGCCATCAACAGTTGGTGGGCTGATGCCGGCATGATGACATCCTTCGCCACTTTCAAATATTTTTTGTCCCAGTGGGTATAGTTGCTATGCCCGTTGATCATCAGGTGCACGTGCATATCCCAAAGGCCGGGCAAAACACTCATGCCCTCTGTCGAGATAATTTCGGCACCGGCAGGAATGGTCAGCTTTCCTACCTGGCCAACCGCTTTGATGCGTTCGCCTTCAATGATCACTACGCTGTTTTGCAACGGTTTTCCTCCGAAACCGTCAATCAGGGTGCCGCCTACCAGCGCTTTCACTTGCGCCTGGGCGATGGTGGCGAAACTGATCAGCAACAAACTGGTAAAGTATCTCATAGTTGGTTTTCTTTGATAGAAAAGTAGAGATTATTCGACAAACTTAGGCAGGTTATTACTGCAATTACCTACAACTTGTACACAGGCGGATGTGCACAAGTAGCTTTTGAGTAAGGAAACCTCTTTGATCAGTTTACTGATTGGGCTTATCGATGAAATCGCCACGCAGGGTGCGGAAGCGTTTGCGTGCCTCGGCCACATAGACACTGCCCGGAAACCGCGATAAGAAATCCTGGTAAATTTCCATGGCCTTTACTTTGTCTTTCAATTGGTTTTCGTACAGATCGCCTTGTAAAAAATAGGCATCGTCTGCCAGTATATCTTCCTTAAATTGGTCTAACACCTTTTGAAGCAATGCTATCGCTTGTTCGAAATGGCCTTGTTTCATTTCGAGGTTGGCCTGCAACCAGTACACATCATCGCTTAATGCATGCGATGGAAAGTCTGTTAGTATTCGTTGAAGTTTATGTTGGGCACGCTCCAGTTTGTTTTGAAGCAGATCCAATTCTGCCGAAGCGTAAAGTTGAAGTGCCTCGCCAACGGAATCCATCATAATATTCTCGTTAATGCGCATGCTCAGATCCATGGCATCGTTGGCAATTTCGCGCGTGGTCGCTTGCTTCAAAATATCCAGGTGTTCTTGCGCCAGCCTGAAGTCGCCTTTGTAGTACGATAGTTTGGCGTTTTTCAATTTCGCCTCGTAACCGATGGGCGCATCTTTTTGCATACGCTCCACCTGCGAGTATAACAGGGTCGATTCCCAAGGCTCTTCCTTTAACAAGTAAATGTCACCCAGATCCAGTTTGGCTTTGGCTTTCAAATAAACAGAAGCCCGTGGGTTGTTCACCAGTCTGTTAAGGCGCGATATAGCCGAATCCTTTTGGTCGAGGTAGTAGGCAAAGAGCGATGACTGGTTCAACTGCGCCTCTTGTGCATTGGGGTTCTCTGGGTATTGTTTCACAAACGCTTCGTATTCGTTAATCAGAAACTGAACGGAGTCTTTGTTAACCGGAAACTTGCGTTTCACTTTCGCTTCGCGCGCTTTGATCTGGCCCAGGCGGGCGGGCAAGTAGTTGTCGGTATTGGGGTATTCTTTCACCACGTACGAAAAGCTTCGGTCGGCATTATCGTAATCCTGATTGTTCATGGCAATCTGGGCGATCTCCAGGGTTTTCAAATTTTCTTTTTTGAAGCGCTTATCGAATGCACGGGCCTGGATAAACGCACCGTAAAAATTTTTTTGCTGCAGGCTTACCCAAATCAACAGATCAGAAAAAACTTCGGATGATGGGTTTTGTTGCACGCGGTCGTAAAGCAGGCGCTCCAGGCTCTCCAACTCTTCGGGCTTGCTCAGCAAAATCTGTAGCAGATTCTTTACGTAGCCAATGTTGGCCGGTGTCTGTGTTACATAGTTCAAATACTCGTCCACCATTTGATCGCGTTTGCCACTTAACCGGTAGAGGTTGGCCAGCTCCAGTGTAAAAAGCGAACTGTTGCGCAACGCACTTCGCGATTCTTGCAAAGCCAGAACGGCATATTCCGTGAGCGTTCTCGATGCCAGGTAATCTGAAATTCCTTTTACCCGATAAATGTCGGACGCGTTGGACTTAACAATTGCCCGAAAATATTTGTCTGCTTTCTGCTCATCACCACTGCGTAGGTAAACCACGCCCAGATCGAGGCGGTAGTTAATGCGATCATTTCTGCGAATCTGTTTTTCCACATAGGTCTCTGCCTCTTTGTACATGCCCATGTCGAGCATTAGGTTGAGGTAGGTATCGTGTATGACATTAACATTTTCTGGTTTTTTCGCCAGCGATTCGAAAACAGAAAGTGCTTTGTCTTTTTCGCCTTTGGCCAGATATTCATTAGCTATTTGGATTTCGGTTTGGTCTTGGGCGAATAGCAGAGTGGGTACACATATCCAGACGGGTAGTAATAATATATATATTATAGTATTTATGTTGTTGTAATTAGGTCTGTGCATTTGTGGATTACCTAAGTATTTAGAGAGTAGTTGGATAGTTTGTGAATTTCTAAGTTAGTTCTTTTTGTTATAACCTGTAGAAATCAAGTTTTTTTCAGGTTGTCAACTTTTTTTGTGGATTGTGTGTAATTCTATAAACGTGTTTGTCAGGCCTTGGTTTTTGTGGAGAGTTACTGGTTTGTCAACAGTGGGAAATTGTGGATAGCCCGTTTGGTGGTATTTTATCTGGACTGTGTAGGTTTTGCACTTTTGTTCACATTTTGTTCAGACGTTATCAAGAGCGGGCCTACCTCCCAATTGGCTCGAAGTGGCGTGTCGTATTTCTGTTCAGGGCTGATATAGTAGTAAGTCTCTTCGGGTTCTTGATTCTTTAGGTAGTTAGAGTTGTCCCATTTTCCATTGTTATTTCTGTCAATGACGAGGCGGAGTTTAATGGTTTCCGGTTTTAGATATTTGAAGATTGGTTTGGCGTTGTTCCTGGCTTCTGCGATGACGGTTCCGGTGGTGTTTAATATCTGAACGATGTAATGAGGATGTTGAGTTTTCACTTCAACGGAAAGGATTGCTGTATTTTCGGAGGTGAGAAGCTTTAGAGGCCTTTGTTCTTGTTTGGTACTGTCGTTATCAATAGTGATGAGCCATGATTGGCCGAGATAGAGCATAGGTTTGGCTTTGGAGTCTTTAGGGATTTCAACCTGGTTTTTAAAACGAAGAATTTTGTTGAGGGTATCAAATGAGAGCTGCTCTTGTGTAAAATGAACGACTTGGGTGGTATCGACCTGTATGTAGATGCTATCCAGGTTAATGGATTGTATAAGTTTATTGAGCGTGTAGGTTGTTGTGAGTACTTTGGTTTCCTGGTTGAGTTCGATATCTGTGAAGCTTGCTTTAAACTGCTCGGTTATTCTCTCGTTGGGTGTGCGCTTGATATAGATCGTGGTGTCTTTTTTTTGCTGCAGGCTGTCTAAGGCTGATACGGATACTGAAATGCTGTCCATTTCCGTAGCGGGATAATAGACTGTTATTTCTGATTGATCGGTGCCAAAAGTGGAGATTAGTGTTTGCTCAGCGCCCAACTTATATTCGGTAATTGCTTTGTTGAACCTTATGGTGCTTACGTCTGCTTGCGAGCGCGAACTGGTTAATTGCAATGGCCTTGCATCGATGTTGCTTAATGCAATCGAAACATTGCGGAGGTTTCGTTCCAGTACGAGTGAGTCACTTTTAAATCCCCACATTTCAGTTTTGCTTTCGACTTTCAGGTTTTTGTTTTTATCCTGGAAGGCATAGATCCGGTAGGTGTTCGGCTTTAGATTAGTGATACTGAATTTTCCTTCCTTGTCTGCTTTGGTGAAGTATTCAGGGGTATGTTCAAAGATGTTGAAAGTGTCTGAGGCGAAGATTCCTACAGTTACATTCTCGGGAATGGTTTCGCGCAAGGCGTCTTTTATTTGTCCTTCTATCTTTAGGCTGTCTATGTAACTACCTGTGCTGAACGCTAAACGCAGGTTCTCAACGGGATTGCCTTCGGTGATGTCTTGAACGGCTTCCTGAAAGTTAATGGTGTAAGTGGTGTTCTCCCGCCAGGGCTGTTCTGGGGTAATCATCAATTTGTTTCGTTTAGCAACGAATTCTGTTCTTTTGCCAACGGGGGGGATGATGATGATTTGCTCTTTGGGATTTTGAAGCTTTATCAATTCGGAGAACGTTAGCTCCAGTGATGATCCTTTAAAATTTGTTTGGTTGTTTTTAGGGTTGGAAGATTCGAAGGTAGGTGCTTCTTCATCTTTGGGGCCGCCTGTGGGTGTGGTTTGGTTGGCACAGGCAGCTATGATGAGTAGGAGAGAAAACGTGAGAAATTGTTTCATCGGGCTGCAATGTATAACAGGCTTGAGTAATTGTCTTTACCAGCTCGTAGGTTAGAAATCAGTCCACGGTAAAAAGCTTTGATAGCACGGATAGAAAAATGGCTTTCGGGGTGGGCATATTTTTCACTTAACAGGCTTACGTAGTAGGCATCAAACGGCATGGGCTTAATTGTTTCTACTTGGAAGCCATATTTTGCGAGCAACGCTTTCATTGTTCTCTTAGAAAAGTGACAGAGATGCCTTGGCGTGTCATAAGCAGCCCAGTAGTCGCCATAGTGTTTGGCATCCGCACTTTCCAGGTTGGGTACAGCAATAAATAATGTGCCATCATCAGCCAGATGTTCGTTGATGAACAACATCGTCTCCTCCGGGTCATGAAGGTGTTCCATCACATGCCAGAGACTAATTACTTGAAACTTTTCATTAACACTTTGGATGGAAGGGTATGTGGTGATAGAAGGATCGATTTTAATTCTCGCGTGTTCGGATGGCTCTACGCCAATTCGTTTCCACTTCTCGCTGTCCATATGCCGAAGTAGTTCACCTGTTCCACAGCCAATGTCAAGAATGTTTCCTGATTTTTGATAAGTTTCTATTTGTTGGATTTTTTTCTGAATGGTGTACTTTCTTACTGTTTGATAGATTTTGTCTTGAATGCCGCTTGATGTGTCTGAATGGGAAATGTAGTTTTCTGACTGGTAGTATTTCCCAATAGTGGATTTTGTGGGTCGCGGGTTTGTAATGACGAGGCTGCAATGAAAACACTGCACTAACTGAAATTCTTCGAGTGAGAAGAAGAAGTCTTTCGTTTTAAGAAGAGGTTTAAATGCCGCCTGCAGGCAAATAGGGCACCTCTCTACTTTTTCAGTATTCATCTATTTGCCCAGGTAGACTGTAAGAACAGAAACATCTGCAGGAGAAACCCCACTGATGCGCGACATTTGACCGATCGTTTCTGGCCTGATTCTCTTCAGCTTTTCCCTCGCTTCGGCTGACAACGCTTTCACTTTGTCGTAGTCAAAATCGGACTTGATTTTATAATCTTCCAGCGAGCCAATTTTTTCAGCCATACGTTGTTCGCGGTCTATATAGCTTTCATATTTCAGTGCTATTTCTGCCTGCTCCATTACTTCTTCTGAATAGTTACTTAATAGTGCAGCCGCATCAGTTCCAAGTCTGGCAATCTCAGCAATGCCTACCTGGGGACGTTTCAGGAGATTCAGTGCGGTAGTTTTCTCCACCAATTCAGAGGTGCCAATTTCTGCCAAGGCTTGATTGGCAGGCTCTGGCGAGATTTTGAGTTTACTCAATTCGGAGGTAAGCTCGGCCACCTTGGTTTTCTTTTGCATCATTTTCTGGTAGCGCTCTTCCGAGGCCAGGCCCAGCTTGTATCCAATTTCGGTAAGGCGTAGATCGGCATTGTCCTGCCGAAGCAATATCCTGTACTCCGCCCGGGAAGTGAACATGCGGTATGGCTCCTGTGTACCCTTATTTGCCAGGTCATCGATCAATACACCGATGTAGGCTTCTGCTCTTTTTAGAATGAGTGCGTCTTTTTCATACACCTTGTTGTGGGCGTTGATTCCCGCCATGAGACCCTGACAAGCCGCCTCTTCATAGCCGGTGGTGCCGTTGATTTGGCCGGCAAAGTAGAGGTTTTCGATTAAATGCGTTTCCAGCGTAAGCTTAAGCTGGGTGGGTGGAAAGAAGTCGTATTCGATGGCATAGCCGGGTCGGAACATGCGCGCATTTTCAAAACCAGGTATTTTTCTCAATGCCTCGTACTGAATATCCTCAGGTAAAGAGGTCGAGAATCCGTTAACATAGATCTCTACTGTGTTCCATCCTTCTGGCTCCACAAAGATCTGGTGCCGGTCTCTCTCGGCAAACCGGTTTATTTTGTCTTCAATAGAAGGACAATACCTGGGCCCAAGACCTTGGATGCGGCCTTGGAACATAGGCGATTTATCAAATCCTTTTTCCAGTTCCCGGTGTACCTTGTCGTTGGTGTACGTTATCCAGCAGCTTACCTGGCGCTCAAGCGGTGTCGTATCTGAGTAGGAGAATTTGCCAGGCTTTTCATCTCCGGGCTGCTCTTCCATTTTTGAATAGTCCAAGGAGCGCCCATCCACCCGGGGAGGCGTTCCGGTTTTCATGCGCCCGGCCTCAAAGCCTAGTTCTATTAGCTGTTCGGTAATTCCGGTAGCGGCTTTTTCGGCCGTTCTTCCTCCCCCGAAATTCTTTTCCCCTATGTGTATTTTTCCATTCAGGAAGGTGCCATTGGTGAGTACCACCGCCTTTCCCTTAATTTCAAGCCCAAGCGCGGTCTTTACTCCCACGACTCGCTTGTCTTTTACGAGGAGCGAAGAAACCATTTCTTGCCAGAAGTCTACCCCTGGGGTGCGTTCCAATTGCAATCGCCACTCTTCGGCAAACTTCATTCGGTCGTTTTGCGTGCGTGGGCTCCACATGGCAGGGCCTTTCGATCGGTTCAGCATTCGGAATTGGATCATCGATCGATCGCTCACAATACCCGACTGCCCGCCCAAGGCATCAATTTCCCTTACTATCTGGCCCTTCGCCACACCCCCCATAGCAGGGTTGCACGACATTTGTGCAATGGTGTTCATATTCATGGTTACCAGAAGGACCCTTGAGCCCATATTCGCAGCTGCGGCAGCCGCTTCGCAGCCCGCATGCCCCGCCCCCACCACAATCACATCGTATTCAGGAAACATATTGATTTTACGTGTTCCACGTGGAACAGCCCGAGCTCTTTACCCCTTGGATGTTCCACGTGGAACGATTATTTCAGCAAAGATAGGTAAGCATCCTCTTTTTTTCTCATGAGGGCTTTTTCGGCTGGTTTCTTGTCTTTGTAGCCTACCAGGTGCAGAACGCCATGAATGATGACGCGGTTCAGTTCAGTTTGAAAGTCGGCCTTGAACTTTTTGGCATTTTCGGCTACCCGCTCTACACTGATGTAAATCTCTCCCTCTATTTGCTTTCCCTCAGAATAGTCGAAAGTAATAATATCTGTAAGGGTGCGGTGTTTTAGAAAGTCTTGATTGAGACCCAGCAGGTAGGAGTCGGAACAGAAAATATAGACAAGCGACCCGATGGTTGCCTTTTCTTTACGAGCCACCGATAGAACCCATTCTTTGGTTTTTCGGGGCTTGGGAATTTTAAAGAGGATGTCTTCAGTAAAGAATTGTACTGAAGCCATTAGTTGTTGATGTAGAAACTTAATTCAACCACGCGCCCACCTTCATGAAAGTGTACTTCATCAGAAAGGTGTTTCATGAGGAAGATGCCACGGCCACCGGGTTTCTCAATATTCTCTGGGGCGGTGGGATCTGGCAGGTTTTCGTAGTCAAACCCTTTGCCATCATCTTCCACCCGGAATTTGATTAACCCTTCTTCCAAACCGAGTGACAGTGCTACATTCTTAGAAGAATCGCCCTTGTTGCCATGCTTGATGGCATTGTTCACGGCTTCGGTTACGGCAATCATGATATTGCCGTAGATGTCGTCATCTAAATGGAATTTCTCTTTTGCGTTGTCTATGAAGCTTTCGATCATCCTGATGTTTTCGGCCAAGGAGG
>CAZRQK010000015.1:49140-83815 GCA_964602295.1 uncultured Ohtaekwangia sp. | reverse complement strand
ATATTTTTGGTACAAATTTGCATTTGTAATGCAAATTTGTACTATATTTCTTCATGATTCCGAGGGGCATTGAAGCTTACTTAAACTCAGTCTACAAACATTTCCCAATTATTTTTTTAACTGGACCAAGACAGTCGGGAAAGACCACGCTTGCCAAATCTCTTTATAAGGATTTGCCCTATATCTTACTGGAATTACCAGACCAGCAACGAATCGCAAAAGAAGATCCGCGTTCATTTCTAATGCAGTTCACCAATGGGGCTATACTGGATGAAGTTCAGAATGTGCCAGAACTGTTTTCATATTTACAAGGACTGGTTGATGATAACCGGGATTTGCGATTTATCCTGACAGGATCGCAAAATTTTTTGTTGAACGAAAACATTACTCAATCACTGGCTGGGCGGGCCGGTATTGTTACCCTGTTACCATTGTCTGTACAAGAATTGGCCGGTCAGCTCTCTAAATCAAAATACGAGGATTTGATTGTACGAGGCTTTTATCCTGAGCTGTATAATCGAAATGTTCCTTACGGATTATTTTATCCGGGCTACGTTCAAACCTACTTGGAGCGAGATGTGCGAAGTTTAAAAAATGTTGGTAACCTATCTCAGTTCAACGTGTTTCTGAAACTATGTGCGGGCCGAGTGGGGCAGGTGTTGAACATGAGTGCCCTGGCAGCCGATGCCGGTGTTTCAGTTAATACATGCAAATCCTGGCTTTCAGTATTGGAAGCAAGCTATATTATTTACAGGCTACCCCCTTACTATAGAAATTTTAACAAGCGGTTGGTCAAATCTCCAAAATTGTATGTCAACGATACGGGTTTGGCCTGTCATTTACTGGGCATTGAAGATTCCTCTCAGTTGGCTACGCACTATGCGCGTGGATCATTGTTCGAAAACTTTGTAATAATTGAATGCTATAAACAACGCTTAGCTCGGGGCAAACACGATGGGTTGTACTATTGGCGAGATCACAAAGGAATGGAAATAGATTTGGTGATAGAAGATGGGCAAAACTTGAAAGCTTACGAAATAAAAGCAGGCAGAACGACCAACTCTTCCTTTTTCACGAACCTCAGCGCATGGGAGAAGCTAGTGGCCACCAATGTTAATAGTACTGTTATCTATGGGGGAGACAGTAATCAAATGGTTCAACATACTGCATTGAAGGGTTGGAAGGAAATTGCAACCGAGTTTTAACTTTCGGGAATTCCAATACTTTTTATCCATGCGTTCAACCGATTTATTCCGACACGCGGTACGAAAAGCAGCTATGCACCGTTACTCTTTCAGCGTTTGCTCAAACAGCTTCAAAATTCTTTTGTACTCATCCGTCCAACTGCTGGGTTCCACAAAGCCATGGTCTTCCATAGGGTAGGCAGCTAACTCCCAATTGTCTTTACCCAATTCAATCAGCCGCTGTTGCAGACGCACCACATCCTGAAAGTGTACATTCACATCCACCATGCCATGGCACATCAGCAAGTGGCCCTTCAACCCTGCTGCATGGTAAATAGGCGAACTCTTCGCATACGCAATGCTGTCTTGCGCAGGCTCATTTAGAATATTGGCGGTGTAAGGATGGTTGTAGGCAGCCCAGTCGGTAACGGGTCGCAGGGCAGCACCGGCCGCAAATACATCGGGCGTGGTAAACATACCCATCAGGGTGATGAACCCACCGTAAGACCCGCCATAGATACCGATGCGCTTGGGGTCAATGCCGTGCTGTGTTACCAGCCATTGCGCACCGTCAACGTTATCGGTTAGGTCTTTGCCACCCATGAATCGGTAGATACCAGTGCGCCAATCGCGGCCGTAGCCTGCACTGGCCCGGTAGTCCATGTCGAGTACCGTGTAGCCTAGCTCGGCCAATAGGTTATGAAACATGTATTCGCGGAAGTAGCTGCTCCACCACTTGTGTGCGTTCTGCAAGTAGCCTGCGCCATGCACAAGGATGACAGCCGCACCGTTAGGGTTCGCAGGTTTGTATAAACGCGAATAGATGTCTGCCCCATCGCGTGCTTTTACCGTTACCACTTGTGGGTCGCGCCAGTTGTAGGACTTAAACTCATTGGTAAGCGAAGAAGTAATTTGCTGAGGCTTGGCACCTGATTTTGTTTCCTGCAGGTAGAGTTCCCACGGTTTGTTAGAATAAGAATAGCGGTAAGCCATCCACTTCTCATCAGGCGACAGGCTCACTTCGTGGGCGCCAGTCATACTCGTTAGTTTTTCCGCCTTGCCACCTGTTACCGGCAAACGATAGAAATGTTTTTTGCCCGGGTGCACTTCGTTGGTGGTGATGTAAAAGAACTTTTTGTCTTTCGAGAGGTCAACTTCTTGCACTTCGTATTTGCCCTGCGTAAGTGCCAGCTTTTTGCCTGTGCCAAAATGGTAAGTATACAGATGGGCGTAACCCGATTCTTCGGATGTAAAATACAATGTCTGGTTGTCACCCAACCAGCCCAGCGTACCCATGCCAAAGTAGCTGCCTGAACCCGGACCTCCCACCCATGCTTCATCGCGCTGACGATCGATCAGTGAGAGTTTTTGGGTACTTACATCCAACGACAATAGCCAACGATCTTTGTTATCCAACGCGCGGGCTACCACCACATTGTGCTTGCCATCGGGCGACCAAAGCGGCCCATGCATTACAATGGCGCGCGGTTCCTTCTTTTTCTCTTTGCCATCGTCTGCCTTTTTTGCGGGGTAATCTTTCTTGTAATCAGGCTCATCGTAAATGCCCGGTATTTCTGTAGTTTTTACTGCCAATACGGTATCGCGCACCATATCATATACAAAAAGTTCGAAGGTGGTGCCTGCGGCTCCCACTTTGGTGCGTGCCGGAATGTCTTCAGTAAATCCAGTTTCTGTTACATAGTTGGGCACAATGGTATTTTTACCTGCACCCGACTTGGCCAAACGATAGGTAATGTATTTTTCGTCAGGGCTGAGTTGAATGTTGTCTAGGTTTTTATCGTCTATCCAGATTTCTTTTGGTCGTTTGGGTTGGTCTGCCTTGCGCATCTTGGCTGTTGCTTCGCGGTTTTCTTTGCGTTCCTTTAGAATTTGGAATTGACTAAGCTGATCAGCCTTTAGCCATTTTTCTTGCTCGCTTTGTTTGGGGTCTGGCTTTCTTGTTCCACGTTTGAAGTCGGTAAGTTGAGTGGTGGTTCCCGAAGTCACACTCCAGGCAAAAAGATTCAGTCCTGACGTAAAGAGTATGCGTTGCTCGTCTTGTGAAAACACCGGGTTGCTCTCGCGGTCCGTAGTTTGTGTGATGGCTGTAAGGCGATTGGTAGCAATGTCCAGTAAGAATAGATCTCCATTTTTCTCGAATACCTTTTTTGTTCTGGTTTTGTTGAAGTTGCCAAATCTGGAGGGAAGCGACTTTCGTTCGGCAGGTGATACCTTCTTGGGAGTGCGATTACTAACCGAGATGGCGTAGAGTGAGTCGCCCGCGTTTCGTTCGGGGTTCCAGTTAAAATACAACTGCTTGCCATCTTCCGACCAAAAGAGATTTGAAGGCGCGGTGCCGATCCACTTGGGGTCGCGCATAATTTTTTCAACCGTAAGTGGAGCAAGGGGCTGTGCAAAAGCGGGGCAGCTGCACAACAAGAAGAACAAGAGTCTTTTCATGACAAGATTTTGAATGTCCGTTAAAATAGAGAAAATGTGAGCTATAAAAAGTAAAATTCCGCCAAAGGTCAATCTACAATAAGGGATTAGGTGAAAAAATTATTGGGAGACCCCGGCAGGCATGGTACCTTCGCATCCGGAACCATAAACACGTTTGGCTTATGAAAGAATACCTCGACAAAACCTATTACGGCAATACTACCGAGCAATACTTGATTGCCATTGCCATTGTTATTGGCGGGTTATTGATCATGGGGGTGGTAAAGCGCATTCTGATTTTTAGGCTGAAAAAATTATCTGAAAAAACAGAAACCAAGTTTGATGATTATGTGGTGAAAGCGCTTGAGAAGTTTGGTATTCCCATTTTTAGTGTGTTGGTGATTTCTGCAGGCCTGCATTTTCTAAGCTGGCCTGAAAAAGTAGAAAAAATAATTGATGCAGCCATAACGGTGGTGTTTACTTTTTATGGCGTTCGGTTGGTATCGGCTATTATTCGTTTGTCGCTTGAATCGTTCATCAGCCGACAGGACAAAGGCGAAGAGAAGTTAAAACAACTCAACGGCATCATGATTATCATTAACGTGCTGGTGTGGACAATCGGTATTTTGTTTCTGTTCGATAACCTGGGTTACAATGTAACGGCCATTGTAACTGGATTGGGCATTGGAGGTATAGCCATTGCATTGGCGGCTCAGAATATCCTGGGCGATTTATTCAATTACTTCGTCATCTTCTTCGACCGCCCATTTGAAGTGGGAGATTTTATTGTAGTAGACGATAAAAAGGGAACCGTGGAGCACATTGGCATTAAGACAACACGGGTAAAGAGCCTTACAGGAGAGCAACTGGCATTTGCCAATAGCGACCTAACCAAATCACGCATCCATAATTTTAAGAGAATGGACAGACGGAGGATTGTATTTCAAATCGGCATTGTTTATGAAACACCTTCCACTCAGGTAGAGCAGGTGCCCACGCTGTTAAAGCAGATAGTGGAAGAACACCCGCACGTTACGCTAGACAGAGCGCATTTCGCTTCATTTGGAAATTTCAGTTTGAATTTTGAAGTTGTTTATTTTGTGGAGTCCAGTGAGTATAATGAGTATATGGATTTACAGCAATCCATCAACATGAAAATTCTGAAGGAGTTCGCAGCCAGAAACATTGCCTTTGCTTACCCAACGCAGACCATATTTATGGGCAGATCTTAGACATTGCGTTGCGTATTTTTGAAATTTGATTTTTTGAGTACTATTTCTGATAATTGTTAGATAAATTATCTTGATGCGATTGTTAATTGCCCTCGCCCTCGTCTTTATAGTTAGAGGAAGTTTTTCTCAGGCGAACGACTTTCCATTTGGCAGAATTACTTACAACGACTTAGAAATGAAGGTGTACGACAAAGACACCATCGCGTCAGCAGTTATACTCAATGAATTTGGTGAGGCATATTTTGACGAACAAATGGATTTCAACCTTGTGTTCACCTATCATGCCACATTCAAAATTTTAAAGCAAAGTGGATTGGAGAAAGCAAATTTTGAAATACCATTGTATCATTCCGGAAGCAGGAAAGAGGATTTAATAAGCATTAAGGCTTCTTCCTATACGCTAATAAACAATGTAATAACTGAAGCCAAGCTAGACCCAAGATCTGTTTTCACTGAGAATTCATCAAAGTATTGGGATCGTAAAAAATTTGCTGTTCCAGGTGCTTCGGTTGGTTCCATAATAGAAGTGCAATATATGTTGACTTCTCCCTTCGTTTATAATTTCCGAAACTGGAATTTTCAATCGGACATTCCAAAAGTAAAAAGCGAATTCTGGGCCACCATACCGGGCAACTATTTGTACAACGCAACCCTTAAGGGGTATCTCGATCTTTCAAAGAACGAAAATGAATTGATAAGAAAATGTTTTTATAACGGACGCGCGGATTGCGCTCGATACAAGTATGCAATGGAGCACGTTCCGGCATTTTACGAGGAAGATTACATGACAGCCAAATCTAATTTTTTGGCGGCTGTTAATTATGAGCTATCTGAGATCAGACATTTTGATGGCCGTGTGGAGAAATTTACAAAGGAATGGAGGGATGCAGAGTTGGAACTTAAGACGAATGAGAAGTTTGGCGTTCAGCTAAAAAGAGGCCAGGACATTGTCGATTCGCATATAGAAACGGCCACGGCTTATGAAAAGGACAATTTAGCAAGAGCAAAAAAGGTTTATGATTTTATTAAATACCGGTACAAGTGGGATGAGGTTTATGGTATGTTCAGTGAATATGGCATCAAAAAGGCATTCGACAATAAGATTGGCAATGTAGGAGACATCAACCTAACGTTGATTGCCGCGTTGAAACATGCGGGGTTTAATGTAGACCCAGTTATCCTTTCTACACGCCAGAACGGACTGCCAATTGAACTGCATCCGGTACTAAGTGATTTTAACTATGTGATCGGAAGAATGGAATTGGATGGAAAGGTCTACTTGTTAGACGCCACTGACGATTTTTTGCCATTTGGCACGATCCCAATCCGTTGCTTTAATGGAAAAGGAAGAGTGATTGGTGAAAGTGAATCTTATTGGATGGAGTTGAAGCCTACCGAGAAGGATAAAACTTTTACAGCAGTCAATTTAGTTGTTGATAAGGACGGGAACTTAAAAGGCAATATCAAGAAAACGCACTATGGATATGCCGCTGTGAGTAAGCGCAAAGAAATTTCAGGATATCCGGGCGAGAGTGAATATGCAGCAAGCATGAATAACCAAAACGCTGGATTTCATATTTCTAAGTTTGAACTACAAAACAAAGACGATTTTACCAGAGAATTGGTAGAATCGTTTGAGATAGATTTTGAGGAGTCTGTACAACCCGGGCAACCTTTTATCTTGAACCCATTTTTAATGGACCGCATAGAAAAAAACCCATTTAGAGCACGCGAACGACTTTATCCGGTTGACTATGGTGTTCCTTTAGACTATTCCTTGTTTTTCACTCTGGAATTTCCAGAGGAATACACAATAAGCGAATTGCCTGAAAAAGCCGCATTGATACTACCCAATGCCGGTGGTCGTTATCTTTTCGCAGTTCAACAGATAGGAACGAAATTAACAATGAATAGTGTGTTAAATATCAATAAGCCAGTGTATTCCTCTCAAGAATATCACTCATTAAGGGAATTGTACAATAGGGTTGTTCAGGTTCAAAATTCAGCTATCGTACTCCAGACAAAGTAACCTAGGTTTTGCTAAGCAAAACAACTTTGATGTTATCATGTCTCTGTAATGAACGGTAAAACCTAACGTATTCGGGGTACGAACCGGATGCAAATTCTCCTTGCCGCACATGGAGCCTGCGCGAATAAATTAGTAGCTGACCTTCAACTTTGAAAGCGATTGAGTAGCTCCCAAAATCAGTAACTAGATTCTCGTCTTGTGGTAAGAATTCTACTTTGAAATTTTCCGGCAGGCGAAATGTCACCGAATCATATTCAACATAACCGGTGTGCACAACTATAGGGTTTATACGCTGTTCTTGTTGGGAAGGCAGATAGGAAGACTTATTTGAAAAGTTTGGAGAAAAAACTAATCGTTTGTTGGTTTTAGCGCCAAACCGAGGCAGGTTCATTTGGATATTTACAATAACCTTTGGTGCTTTTTCATCGGACAATTCCATCTCGAACCCATTCAGATCAAAGCTAGGAACATTCGTGTTTTTGTTGATCCATTTGAGTTGCTCTTCTCGAGACAATCTAATGATTTGGCTCAGGTTATTTCTTTCATGTAAAATACCAGTATAACTCGTCTTAGTCGTTGCAACCGCATTTCCATCTTCAGACAACTCAATAGTTGCAATACGAATCTGTTGGTTGCCGTCATCGGGATAACGAATGGTGTTTACTAAAGCACCACCATTTTCAGTTACTAATAAAGCCTTTCTGTTACCCGTAAAGGAGCCGAGATATCGGTAAGGATTTGTCTGGCTGGTGCACTCAAGCCACGCAGTGTCCGACTCCATTGGAACGGCCACAATTACATGATTAAATTGATGAGAAGGGAAGGACTCATCTACAGGCGAGGCGCCAGCACCAGCATTGATTTTTGCATAATATCCTTTGATGCCCACGCAATTAAGCATGGCAATCATGTAGTTGGAAAGTGCCTTGCAGTCGCCATATCCAACTTTATCTACTACGCTTGCGGGAATAGGCTGCAACCCACCTATACCAAGTTGCACTCCGACATACCTCGTTCGCGACTGCAGATAGCTGTAAAGCGCTTTCACCTTTTCTTCTTTGTTGGGGATGGACTCCACCATCTTAATTAATTTATTTTTGGTTTCTTCGGGCAATTCTATCCTTCCAGCGTTTAGTGTTTGTTGCCATTTAGCCAGATTATTCCATGTGTTCATACGGCCCGCATAACCATCGTAGATGAAGTGGTCTGGCGCCATTTGAATGTTAGGAACCACTCGCGCCAGGGGTGGATCATTCTTTTCAAATTTGCGAGGTTTTACGTCTTTGAAAGACCATGTCATGACCTGCTTTCCTTCTGAAACCGAGACCGCGGGTTCATTTACTTGAAATAGTTTGTACCGGGGTTTGTATTCTGCCGGATAGCTCACCGTGAAGGTTGCTTCTTCAACCGAAACTTCATCATCTGTGTATAAATAAAAATCTGGAATTGAATAAAGCATCTTCTTCAAAATCTCGTATTCAAATTCAACAGTGTAAGGATAAACGCTTTGCGTAAGGTCAACTTCTTTTACCCTTGTGTCAGTAAAAAGCGAAACTTCATCGAAATAGCTTCGGTCTCTGATTTCGCCCGTTTTTAGTTTTTTGATGACGTTTCCATTCGCATCATAAACCGTACCTTTAAACGACTTTATTGTGTGAAAAGGGTCATACCATATTGTTTGTTGGGCGTACAGATCAGCTTTTGAATTGAGAATAGTGACAGCTATTTTATAACGAACTACAGCTTGATCCCATGCGTTGATTTCAACGCTTTCATCCCGATCACGAACAACAGCATACATCCCCTCTAGTATTTCTGGCTTTATGCTGTTTACCGGGTACTTCGGGTCATCCTTTCCGCCAAATACTATAGATGACCAAAGAATCAAGACAAAGAAATTCATTTCTCTTTCTGTTTTTTCGTCAGGTCGTTAAACAAACTGTTGAAAACGCTCAGTATCAAACTGAACAACAGCGCCCACCAAAAGCCCTCTACCGCAAAGCCCGGCACCAGCGAGTCTACCAACATTATCACCAACGCATTAATTACCAACAGAAACAAACCGAATGTAACAATGGTAAGCGGAATGGTGAATAGAATAAGCAGAGGCTTAACCAATACGTTGGCAATAGACAATACCAGCGCCACCAGCAACGCATGGCCGTAGTGTTCCACATGCACACCCGGCAGCAGGTAGGCCGTAAGCAATACCGCCAGGCCATTCAATAAAAAGCGAACTACTCCTTCCATTTGGTTTTCTATTGCGTTAAGTTCTTTATTTTTGATTAAATCTCCCAAACCAATGCCCTCCTTTCAATTCAAGATAAAAGGCTACCTGAATGAAACAGGAGAGTACACCGAATTTTTCCCTGCAGAGCCCGGCACCATACTGCAGTTCATCATTCAACATTGGTTCAACGAAACACTGCCCAACAACCTGGATTGCGTAGTGATAAAAAATGCCAGTAACGATTTGCTGATCATCGATCACCTGAAGCGCGATGTTTTCGACTACTACATGCTTCCAGCCAACCAAAAGAAAACCTACTTCCATCGCAAAACAGATATACAACTGATGTTCTTTTTATTAGAAAATTTTTTCAGCAACCAGTTGGATGACCTGAAGGCGAACCTGAGAGAAAAAACAGACGACTGGCAATTTGTGCACGAACAACTACCGGGAAAAAAATTTGACTACCAGGTAACCCGAAAAGAAATTTGGAAGAAACTCAATTGGTTGGGTTATCAATTTGGCGCAATGCTGTTGCTGATAGTACTGGGAATTGTGGTGCATCCTATTATTCTGGCGGCCGTGTTGGTATTTATGGTGCTGGTAGTAATTACCCAGCTGCCGTTATTGAAAATGTACCGGCAATATTATTTCGACAACAAGAACCTGAGGCTTACCATCAGCCGGGGCAACGAACAGATAACGGTGCAAAACTGATCGTGGACGCGCGTTATCCCTAAAACCGACATCCGAAAACTTACGCGTTTCGTACCGCCTGCAGACGATGTGCGCGCCCACGCTGAATACTATCTGGAGATAGAATTCCTAAATGGCGATGTGCTCAATCTTACCAGCTTGCTGATCAGCCAGGCCGATGCGGACGGAAAGTTTATGCACAATTTGCTTCCTTTCGAGGTAGTGGCTGCTGAAAACGGCCTCTTGAAGCGGCCCACCCAAATGGGACAATATTTCTCGGCCATCGGCTTAAAGTAATTGATTTTAACTGCCCACTTACCGTACCTTTGAAAACGCCATGTACGCCATTGTAGATATTGAAACCACCGGGGGCTATGCGGAAAATCACCGCGTTACAGAAATAGCCATCTACCACCACGATGGCATGCAGATTACCGATCATTTTCACACACTCATCAACCCCGGTCGAAAAATTCCCTACTTTATTACCGGCCTTACGGGAATCACTTCGCAAATGGTGCAAGAAGCGCCCGCGTTTGAAGACATGGCCAAAGAGATTCACCACTGGTTGAAAGACCGTGTATTTGTAGCGCACAACGCCCACTTCGATTACAGTTTTCTGAAGAAGGAATTCGATGAAGCGGGCATCAGTTGGAGCACCAAAAAATTGTGCACGGTAAGGCTCAGCAGAAAAATTATTCCGGGCCTGGACTCTTACGGTTTGGGCAGGCTGGCAGAAAGCCTGGGCATAAAAATTCCCGACAGGCACCGCGCGGGTGGCGATGCGCAGGCCACTGCCAAAATATTCGATATTTTATTGAAGCGCGACCAGGACGGTGTGATTGCCAAGGCGCTGAAACGCAATTCGGGCGAAACCATTTTGCCACCGAATTTGCCTAAAGCGGAATTTGACAAGCTGCCGGCCAAAGCAGGCGTGTATTACTTTCACGATGCGCGGGGCACAGTAATTTATGTAGGCAAGGCCATCAACATCAAAAAAAGAATAGCCGGCCATTTTACAGGCGAAGCGCGCGAGTGGAATCGTTCGAATATTCGCAACGAAATACACCACATCAGCTACGAACTTACCGGCAACGAACTGATTGCGCTGATCCTGGAGTCGCAGGAAATACGCAGGCTCTGGCCCAAGTACAACCTGGCACAGAAATACAAAGTGGAAGAGTGGGGTGTATTTGATTATGAAGACCGCAATGGCTACCTACGTTTATGTGTCAATGTGGTGAACCGTGGAGCGCGGCCGCTTATTACCTTTAGCAACAAAGGCGATGCGTGGAATTTTATGTGGGAGAAGGTGAAAGCGAATGATCTGTGCCCCAAACTTTCCGGCTTGCAGCTCTCCAAAGGGTTGTGTTTCAGCCACCAGTCGGGTTCGTGCAAGGGCGCATGCCAGGGTGTAGAAACACCGAAGAAGTATAACAAGCGTGCACAGCGCGCCATCGATTCTTTCTTTGAAAAGGGGCAGACAGTGGCTATTCTGGGTAAGGGCCGCAGGGCCGATGAAAAATCGGTGGTGCTGGTAGAAAATGGCAACTACCTGGGCTTTGGTTTCTTCGATCAGCAAGAAAACATTACCGACCTGGAGTCGGCCAAGCTTTACATCAAGCCATCTAAAGAAAATAAGGTGGTGCAAAACCTGATCAACTCCTATTTAACCAACCCAAAGGGGCTGGAGTTGGTGTTATTCAACTAGCGATATTTTCAAAGACATTTCAAAATCTGCAAAGGCATCAATTGGATTTCAGAACCATTACCAAGCACGCTCGCTTGTTATTACACATTATTTGCAATGGCAGTTTAGCCAAAGTTAGCAGCGTCCTTTTTTTTCCAATAGTTTTATAGAGCCTTCGTTTATTTTTTAGGTAAAATGAGAACAGGTTTTTGCCTCATGCAATTAAAAGTGATTTTTTTAAAGAATTGGAAGCAAACAGTTTTGATGCTGTTTGCTACGATGGTATTCTTTGTAGCAGAGGCACAGCACGAAATCAGCGCCCGAAAGTCTCAGCGGCTGATTCGCAGAGAGGTGAGGAAATTAATTGAAAAGGGCGACCAATATTTCATAAGAAGAAACTGGGACAGGGCCGTTGAATGCGGCCATTTGGCCATGCGCCTGGATTCTAATCGCGTAGAGGCATACTACCTCACAGGCAACGCTTACATTTCTAAGTTCGACTTTGTTCGTGCGCTCAACGTGTTTAAAGCGGCAGAGAAACACTTCCCGGGCGATTCTTTTGTGTCGCTGCGGATGGCACAGTTGTGGTTACAATTAAATAATTATGAGGATGCGTTGCAGTACTATGAGCAATGCCAACAGCTCGATCCATTCAATCCGGCCGGCTACTTGGGCGAAAGCGTGGTTCGGTATCAGCTCAACGAAAAAGACGAATCGTTGAGGGTGCTGGAAGAGGGCATGCAGCTCACATTATTCCATTCGCCCTATGTAGTTTGGTTCAAGGGTGTTTTGCTCTATGAGAAAGGCGACTTTAAAAGAGCGCGAACTACGTTTCAAAGTTTGCAGAAGTATAAACTAACCGACCCCACTATCCATTTTTACATTGGCATGTGCTACTATAAAGAAGGCTCCTCATTGAAGTGGGCTCGAAAGCATTTGTTAAGGGCACAAAAGAAAGGCGTGGCCATCGATCAGGAAGTGAAGCAGCAGCTGGCCATCTGACACGAAAGAAGAATTTCAAACGCTCACCCGAAAACTCTTTTGAAATGGCGGTGTTAAAAACCGGCATGGAGTGCACCCTTGTTTTTCCCCACCAGCTTTACCCATCACATCCTGCTATTGCCACCAGCCGACTGGTCCTTTTGACAGAGGATCCCTTGTATTTTTCGCAGTACCGGTTTCATAAAAATAAACTGGTGCTGCACCGTGCCTCCATGAAGTTTTATGAGAGTTGGTTGCAAGAAAGAGGCTTTCAAACGAATTATGTGGAGGCACACCAGGCTGATCTGGAACCGCTATTAAGACGATTGGCGCAGCAAAATGTGAAAGTGATTTATGTGGCCGATCCGGTGGATTATCTTTTGGAAAGAAGATTAACACGATTTGCAGAAAAATATAACATCAATCTGCGGGTCGAACCCTCACCCAACTTTTTGACCAGCGGGCAGCAACTAGACCAGATGATGCAAGGGGAACGAAAATACCTCATGGCATCCTTCTATATCAGGCAACGCAAGCGGTTAAATGTGTTGATGGACAACGGCCAACCGATTGGGGGCAAATGGAGTTTCGATGCTGAGAACAGAAAGCAACTTCCCAAAGGGCTGCCATTACCGCCCGTAGTAAAATTGCCTCTCAACCCGTTTGTAGTGGAGGCAAAGCAATATGTGAACAAACATTTTCCGGATAACCCGGGCTCCATAGAGAATTTTCACTATCCGGTAACTTTCGCTGAAGCAGACATGTGGCTGCAAGATTTTCTAGTTCACCGCATGAGGCAGTTTGGCGATTATGAGGACGCCATTGTGAATAGGGAACAAATTCTTTTTCACTCTGTGCTAACCCCAGCGCTTAATATTGGATTGCTGCAGCCAGACGTGGTGCTGGAACGCACCATGGACCTGCACCAATCATTGCGGTTTCCGCTGAACAGCCTCGAAGGTTTCATTCGCCAGATAATTGGCTGGCGCGAGTTTATGCGACTGATGTACGTGCGCGAAGGTGTGCCCCAACGTACCACCAACCACTTTGGCTTCTCCAGAAAGATACCCCAGTCGTTTTATACGGGTACAACCGGTATTATGCCGGTGGACGATACGATAAAAAAAGTATTGGAAACAGGTTATTGTCACCACATAGAGCGGTTAATGGTGCTGGGTAACTTCATGCTGCTTTGTGAATTCGATCCCGATGAAGTGTACCGTTGGTTTATGGAGCTGTTTATAGATGCTTACGACTGGGTGATGGTGCCCAACGTGTATGGCATGAGCCAATATGCCGAGGGGGGTAAAATGACCACCAAACCCTATGTGTCTGGCTCCAACTATGTGTTAAAAATGAGCGATTATAAGCGGGGCCCCTGGTGCGAAACATGGGATGCGTTGTATTGGCGTTTTATTTACAAACACCGGGGCGACTTTGCGCGCAACCCGCGCATGAGCATGGTGGTGAACCTGGTAAATAAGATGGATAACAAAAAGCTAACCGCTCACCTGCAGGTGGCTGAGGCGTTTCTCAGGGCTTTGTAAAGCAATGTTATTTTGAAACAGCCAGCCTGTAGCACAGAATGCATGATATCAATGTGAGTGGGGTAGCGATGGCGCGCTCCCAGATATTTACGGCAAAAAAATTCCCCAAGGTGTTCAAGGCAAAAATTCCGGCCATAATCCACAGCAAAATGGTGGTGGTTTTTGCGGGGAGTCTTACACCGCCCCATTCCATTTTGGCAAGTACTACCAACGCCATGCCCACGTTAACGACAATGGAAATGATTTCGAACACAATCATTTCTTCCCAACTCGCCAAGCGGCCACCCCATGCGGCCTCGTAAGGCACCATGCCGGTTATTACCATCAAGTGGTAAATCATTACCAGTGCAAAAAGCACCAAAAGAACGCGCGCTGAATTTTTCATGTCTAATTGCAAAATGATCAACGTTTTTTTCTGCCCTCCACGCCCGGGTAGAGCAAAGGCACCGGGTCGCTGGCAAATACTTCTCCGGAGTCTAAGTTCATCATAGACAAAACCCCACTCCAACCTGCGCCCGTGTCCATCATCCACACTTCACCGCCCTTCAGCGGTCGCGGGCCAATGGGTGTATGGCCTATGTAAACCTGGCTAAAGGAGGTAAGTTTGTTATCGCTGCGCGAGTTCACAAGATCAAGCGCACGAGTTACCAGGGTACGATCCCACAATAAAATATTCAGTCCGCATTGTTCAGGTTGCTTGCCAGGCCAAATGCCTGCATGCACAAACAATTGATTGTCTTCTGTAAAGTAAGGCTTTGCGTTCTTTAAGAAAGAAACATGCGGTTCGGGCATCTGAAAGTGATACGATTGCTGCGTGGCCAGCCCACCCTGTTCGAGCCAGCTTTCATCGGCTATGCCATGCAGCGCCCACTCCAAAGTATGGAAGTCGTGGTTGCCCATTACGTAAACTAAATGACGGATGCCCATCAATGTTTCAATGCATTCGCGCGTATCGGGCCAGCCATCGCACACATCGCCCAGGCAATACAGCCAATCTTGCTGCCGGTTGAAGCCAGATCGCTCCAGGCATTGGTGCAAGGCCCGGTGTGCCCCATGTATATCGCCCATTACAAAACGCTTTGCCATTTGTAGTTTGAAAGTAATACATTGGCAGGTATAAAACTTTTTTACCATGACAGCCATTGAACTTGTGGGCCATTTCGGAGCTTTCCTCACCAGCGTTACGTTTATACCCCAGGTCTACAAAGCCTGGAAAACGCGCAGCGTGGGCGACTTGAGCCTCACCATGATGCTGATTGTGGTTACCAGCACCATTGTGTGGCTTGTTTATGGCATAGCGTTGATGCTTTGGCCTGTTATTGTGGCCAACACCATTGTATGTGTACTTAGCTTGCTGTTGGTTTATTTCAAGTTTGCATTTAAAAAATAGTTGCGCCTCCCCTTTTTTTGGTGACTAAGTACTGCCCGAATTTTGATTGGTGGTGAGCGATTTCTACGATCAAATATTTATACTTGCGGTTTCATATTTTTCGTTAACACAGCACTATGGCATTTGCAGAAGGCACGGAAGTACAACAGGAACACCAGCGTAAAATCAAGCAGGTATTTGCCGAGGTAGGCAAAGTGGTGGTAGGGCAAGAGTACATGGTAAACCGCCTGATGGTGGGCTTGTTCACCAACGGCCATATTCTGCTGGAAGGGGTGCCAGGGCTGGCCAAAACCCTCACCATTAGCACCGTGGCCCGCGTGCTGCACCTCGACTTTTCGCGCATTCAGTTTACACCCGATCTGCTGCCGGCCGACCTGGTAGGTACCATGATTTACAACCAGAAGGAAGGCAAGTTCGAAGTAAAGAAGGGCCCCATCTTTGCGAATATTATTTTGGCCGATGAGATCAACCGCTCGCCAGCCAAAGTGCAATCTGCCTTACTGGAGGCCATGCAGGAAAAGCAGGTTACCATTGGCGAAACCACCTTTAAGCTCGACCGTCCTTTTTTGGTGATGGCCACACAAAACCCGGTGGAGAACGAGGGAACCTACCCTTTGCCCGAAGCACAGATCGACCGTTTTATGCTGAAGGTGTTTGTGGATTACCCCACCAAAGAGCACGAGTTGGAGATCATGCGCAGAATTTCGAACATGCAGTTTAGCTACGAGGTGAACCCGGTGCTCACCAAAGAAGATATTTTTGCCATTCGCGAGGAGGTGAACAAAGTAAAGATGTCCGAATCGCTGGAGAAATACATCATAGAGCTGGTAACGGCCACGCGCAGACCCAAAGAATACAAACTCGACAAAGAAGCCCAATACATTCAGTTTGGTGCATCGCCCCGCGCCAGCATTAACATGAACCTGGCCGCCAAAGCGGTTGCCTTTATGGAAGGCCGCGATTACGTATTGCCCGAAGACATCAAAGAGATTGCGTTAGATGTGCTGAACCACCGCATTTTGCTCAACTACGAAGCCGAAGCCGACAATGTAAAAACCGCAGACATTGTGAAGGTGCTGCTCACCAAGGTGCCAATTAATAAGTAATACTAGAGAACCTTTTTTGATCTGTAGGGTTTAGTAAAGCCGCTTCTTCAACCAGAAAGCAAGATTGACAAGGAGAATTAAGGCAGGTACTTCTATCAATGGCCCCACAACGCCTGCAAAAGCTTGCCCCGAATTAATTCCAAAAACGCCTACAGCTACGGCAATGGCCAATTCAAAATTATTTCCCGTTGCTGTAAAAGATACAGAGGTGTTCTCTTCGTAATTGGCACCCAGTTTTTTAGACAGCAGAAAGCTAAGCACAAAAATGAACACGAAATAAATCACTAACGGAATGGCGATCCGAACTACATCTAAAGGAATATCAACAATCATCTTACCCTTAAAGCTGAACATAATGACAATAGTGAACAGCAACGCCAATAACGTAAGCGGGCTTATTTTTGGAATGACGTGTTGTACGTACCACGCTTCCCCTTTGGCTTTAACAAACAGGTAACGCATTAAAAACCCACCCAAAAAGGGCACGCCCAGGTAAAGAAACACACTCTGGGCTACATCGCCCATGGTAACATTTACTACTGTGCCTTCTATTCCGAAATAAGGAGGCAACACCGTAATGAACAACCAGGCAAAAACACTGTAGAAAAGAAACTGAAAAATACTGTTAAGGGCTACCAACCCGGCTGCATATTCTTTGTCGCCCCTGGCCAGATCGTTCCACACCAGCACCATGGCAATGCATCTGGCAATGCCAATCAGAATTAGCCCCATCATATACTCCGGCTTATCGCGAAGGAAAAGAATGGCCAGAATGAACATCAGCACCGGGCCAATAATCCAATTCAATAGCAAAGAAAGGCTGATCACCTTTACATTCTTAAACACCTTTCCCAAATGCTCATATCGCACTTTTGCAAGCGGTGGAAACATCATTATGATAAGCCCGGCTGCAATCAACAAGTTGGTGGTTCCATATTGAAAGGGTTCCATCAGTTTTTCCACAGGTAAAAAATTGCCGAGGGCTACCCCTATGGCCATCGCCAAAAAAATCCAAAGGGTAAGGAAACGATCTAAAAACCCTAATTTGACTTTACTCATAACAGCAGCAGCGTTGACTTTTATTTTTTCACTTTTGAAAATGCATAGGCTATCTCCCTCCCAATTTCCTGCACGCGTTCGGTATATTTTTCTGCCTCCACTCGTGTGCCGTCAAATTCTTTCGGATCGTTGAAAGGGAGCGAGATCCTTTTTTCAGCACCGATTACTACCGGACAATTTTCATCGGCATGCGAGCACGTCATAATGGCGGCAAATGAATGCGGAGGATTGGCAGCATCGCTGTATACTTTAGAGAAGGCAGTAAGACTTGGCTGATGGTCGCCAAAGGAAACAACGTAATGTGGATTCTCCTGTTCACTTTCTCTCGCAATGTTGAACCCTGCCTCGGTCATAGCCTTAACCGCACGCGGATTGAAGGCAGTGGCTTCTGTGCCGCCAGAGTAGCAATGGATATTTTCTATTCCATAATAGGCCGCAGCCGCCTGTGCCCATATTTGCGAAATGTGGCTTCTTCGGGAGTTGTGTGTGCAGATGAAGTTCAGTTGAACGGGTAAGCTTGCTTGTTTTTTTTGCATCACGTAGGCAGCCAGCTCTTCGAGAATCAGTTTTCGATGTGGTTCAATAGCTGCAAATTCTTTTTCGAACTGAATGAATTGTTGTTGTAGCGCGGGGTATAGCATAGAATTCATATAGTTGTAGCTGAGACTGGAACAAAACTACACAATTATCGTAATATTACGATTAATGAATTACGATGTTATTGACTTGATTGCGCAGAAACCATATATATCAAGTATCTGAAGGGCAGTGTGAACAAGGTGATCTGAACCAAATGTTAGCCGCATTTTTGATGAAGCAAATCGGTATTAGCAGACGTCTTGCAGATCAATTTTAACATTGCACGGCCACAGCAGGTTAATGTTAACTGAAGTTTATGCATCATAACATCTGCGTAAACAATTGTTAACGGACGGATAATTACTTACGAGATTATGCACTCTATTTTTGGGTCGAAAATTCAAACTATTTAAAATCTAACTCAAGACCAATGAAAAAGACAATCAAGCTTCTCGCCTTCTTGCTGGCAGCTTCGTCACTGGTGATGATGCAAAGCTGTGATGAGGACGAGACTCCCCCTCAGCCTCCCGTAGTTTCAGCTCCTACAACCGTTCCAAGTGTACAGGTTTCCAACAAAGTGGATGTTACATTTACATTTACCGCTCCGGGTGGTTTTAAATCTGCATCTGCAACTGCGCAGGGAGGAACAGCTACAGTAAAAACACCGGCTACCGCTGGTGCAACTGAAGGCTCGGTGGTTGTTGAATTTACTGCGGGTACCACCACTGGTGCAGGTGCAGTAACTGTAACAATTACAGATGAGTCAGATCAAGCAGTGTCTCAGACAGCGGCCGTTTCAATCACGGCAGATCCTCCGGCTCCATCTATTGAGCCGGTAGACGCTACCTCAGCTACTGCTGGTACCTCTATAGATGTTGCATTTACAGTTGTTACTCCCGGAGGTTATAAATCATCAGCAGTAAGTTCAAATGTTACGATTAAGTCTCAACCTGCGGTTGGTGCTACAGGCGGTACTGTAGTCCTGACGTTTGCAGCCCCTGCTACTGTGGAAGGTCGTGAACGTGATTTGACTGCCATTGAACTTACTGTGGCTGATAACAACGATAAGAATTCAGAAAAATCAACTGTTGAGGTTCTGGTAAAAAAGCCGATCGTTAATGTGATTCAATCTGTTGGCACCGGTACAGTAGAATGGACCAATGATAATGTATACTTCCTTGAAGGCTATGTATATGTGAATAGTGGTGTAACATTAAATGTGGAAGCTGGAACGATCATTAAGTTTGCTTCCGGAAACGGCCCATCCTCATCTGCGCTGGTAGTTGCCCGTGGTGGTATAATGAATGCAGTGGGTACCGCTAATGAGCCCATCATTATGACGGCCGTTTCGGATGATGTGGATGATGTAGATGATCTTCCTATCAACACACGCGGCCAATGGGGCGGCTTAGTAGTTTTGGGTAAAGCACCTATTAACCATGCTTCAGGTCAAACATTCATCGAAGGACTTACTCAGACAGATACGCGCAATCAATACGGCAATGGCACGAAGGATGATCAGGTGACAGGTGCAGATGATAACAGCGGAACTTATGCTTACATATCACTCCGTCACGGAGGCACAGAAATCGCTCCTGGAAATGAACTAAATGGATTTACACTGGGAGGTGTCGGTAATGGAACAACCATACACCATATTGAAGTGTGGGGAAATAATGATGATGGCTTTGAGTTCTTTGGTGGCACGGTCAATACTAGCTATCTGGCATCCTTCTACAACCAGGACGATTCTTTCGATCTTGATTTCGGCTGGAGAGGCCACAACCAATTCTGGGTTGCCTTCCAAGAGCCGAACTTTGTAGATTCAGACCGTGGCGGTGAGTGGGATGGTGCACATTCAGGTAACCTTGCGGCACCTGGCTTTACTCAACCTACTATATTTAATATGACCTTGGTTGGTGCTCAAAGCGCAGCTGGTGGCAGCAACAACAACGCCTTGTTCTTAACAGAAGGAATGGGTGGCTTCGTTAGAAATAGCATTGTTGCCAACTTCCGTTCGGGCATTAATGCGGCAACAGCCGGAGCAGACCTCAACAAACTAGCTGATCGTTTGGCCGGTGGCCAGTTTGTAATTTCTAATACATTATTCCACGCGATAGGTTCAGCTACTGATCTGGCTGGTGTGGCCGCTGCTACCTCTGATGCCGCTACAAAAACTGCCTTGGAAACGATGCTTTCTGCTGGAGCTAATGGCAATAGCTTTGCTGATCCTCAATTGGCTAGCATTGCCGCAGGTTCGCTTGACTTGCGTCCTGCAGCCGCTGGCCCTGCTTTCTCTGGATTGGCTGCAACGCCTGCCGGAGCAGTCAACGGCACGTTCACTTATAACGCGAGCGCTAATTTTAAAGGTGCCTTCGGAACCGAAAATTGGCTACTGGGCTGGACCGCAGCTTCGGATTATGAAGTGACAAAGTAAAAAGAAGATCTGCCCTTAGGCAGAACCAAATTCAATTTGAGAAGGCTTTCGAGAGGGAGCCTTTTCTCATTTTACCAAAATGTTAATTCAATGTGAAGGAAGTAATGTTTTAATAACACAACTACATTAATAAGTGCATGATTCTCAGAGTACTTTTGCGCTCACAAAATAAGAATCTATGTCCTTCTGCAGGCGTTTTTTATTCATTTCCGCACTTTTTACCCTAATTTCCGGCTATTCATGGGCACAAAAGGGTGCCATCCGGGGTCAGGTAATAGATGATTCAAATGGAGAACCACTAATTGGGGCTACGGTTACCATTATCGGAACTACTTTGGGATCCGCCACCGACCTTGATGGCAGATTCTTGATACCAAATGTAGATGCCGGTACGGTTTCATTACAAGTTTCGTTTATCTCTTATTCAACAGTCACTATCAATGAGGTAATCGTAAAGGGTGGGGAGACAACCGTTATTAACAACATTCACCTGAAGGAAGAGGCAATAGGTTTGGAGGAAGTGGTGGTACAGGCAACGGTTCTAAAGAATTCTGAATCGGCATTGCTTACAACCCAACGTAAATCCAGTTTGGTGCTTGACGGGATTTCAGCAGATATGTTTTCTAAAAACAATGACAGCGATGCAGCGTCTGCGATTAGACGTGTAACGGGGGTTTCGGTAGAGGGAGGCAAATACGTTGTGGTTCGAGGCATAGGCGATCGCTATGTGAAGACCTCTGTCAATAAAGCTGAGATTCCCAGCCTTGACCCCAATAAAAATGCTGTTCAGATGGACCTCTTCCCATCTAATTTGTTGGACAACATGGTGATATATAAAACTTTCTCGCCAGAGTTACCCGGTAGTTTTTCTGGAGGATATGTGGATATTTCTACCAAAGAGTTCCCCGACAGATTTACATTGCAAGCTTCGGTTTCTTCGGGATTTAATACCAACGCGACATTTAATGATAACTTTCTCTCCGCAGAAAAGAGCACCACTCATTTCACGGGCTTTTCAGGAGGCATTTACGATTTGCCAACCGATATAGCAAATAGTGGAATTCCCGCTCCTGTCTTTACCCCTAACAGTCCCATAGATGCGGAAGTAGATCGAAAGTCAAAATCATTCACAACGGTGTTAGATCCAAGAAGTAATGCATTCGCGCCCCCGGTAAACCACAGCGCGTCTTTTTCGATAGGAAATCAACATACACTCCTGAAGCGCCAGCTCGGTTATGTAGTTGGTCTTTCATACCAGCGCAGCTACGAGCATTATGATAATGGTAAAACTGGTCGTTTTTTCCTCCCAAGCCAATCCGATGATGATTTGATTGTGGTGCGCGATTTTGAAGACACCAAAAGCAACGAGTCTGTACTGTGGGGCGCTCTGGCAAATGTTACTTATAAGTTAAGTAACACCAGTAAAATTGGCTTTAACGCGATGCGAAATCAGAGCTCAGACCTCACGTCACGATTTCTACAAGGTTCCTTTCCGGCAGATGCTAACCAGGAGACTGAGGAACTTCAGACCCGGGCCATCAGATATTTGGAGCGTGGGCTAACATCCTTCCAACTGAAAGGTGACCATAAACTTGGGGGATTGAAAATTGATTGGAGCTTATCACAGTCGAAGTCTTTTCAGGATGAACCTGACTTCAGGTTTTTCAACAACATCATTAATGTTACTACAGATGCAACCACCTATGCAACTTTTCAAAATGCAACCGGTAATCCTTCAAGGTATTACCGCGAGCTTGAAGAAACAGACTACGATGCCAAACTGAATTTCGAGCTGCCGTTCAATATCTCAAACCGCGATGCAAAAGTTAAATTTGGTGGCGCTTACCTTAACAAAGACCGAGATTTTACTGAACGAATTGTAACGTATAGACGAGGTACAGCTACCAACCCTTTTGATGGTAACGTGGCAAATTATTTCTCGAACGCTAATCTTGGCATTAAAAACACTTCCAATAATTCCTTCGGCATCTATGCCACCGAACTAGGAAACGTAGGTGGTAGTTATTCAGGAGACGAACAGGTACCTGCGCTTTATGCGATGACCGATGTGCGGTTGTCCAAAAGTGTAAAGGTGAGTTTTGGCGCAAGGTATGAAGGAACAGATATCTTCCTGACAAACGCATCTGTAGCATTACCGGATTCGCTCAAGCAATCGGTGGTAAAGAGAAACGATGTGCTACCAGCCGTTAACCTGACCTACGAATTGTCTGACAAAATGAATTTAAGATTCGGTTATGGAAAGACAGTGGCCCGACCAACCTTCAGAGAGCTGGCGCAATACACAACATTTGATTTTGTGGGCGATGCTTTCGAAGTTGGCAATTCTAATCTCACGAGGACATCAATAGAAAACTTTGACTTACGCTTTGAAGTTTTTCCTAGAGTAGGTGAGTACATTGCGGCAAGCATTTTTTACAAAAAGTTCACCTCACCTATTGAACGTGTAACAAGTCCCTTTAATAATGAACCTAAGGATGGACTTACCTTCTTTTTCCGTAATGTGCCTGAGGCTACCGTTTATGGAACAGAACTCGAATTACGCAAAGGTTTAGACTTCATATCACCTTCGTTGGCAAATTTTAAAATTGGCACCAATGTGAGTTTCCTTGTGTCGGAGATTGACATTAATCCTCAAGAACTTGAAACCATCCGCGTTAATCAACCCGATGCAGAAGCAACCAGACCATTGTTTGGCCAGTCTCCCTATTTGGTAAATGCGCTTGTAAGCTATGCGGGTGAAAACAATGGCCTAAGTATTAATGCTTCTTATAACGTAATAGGCCCCAGACTTTTTCTTGTGAGTACAGGAGGAACCCCGAATGTTTTTGAGCAACCCAGACATCTGCTTGATCTAAATGCGAAGCAAAAAATTACGCCCAAGACCAGCGTTAAACTATCTGCCCAGAATATTCTAGATGCGCCTTTCCGGTTTACCCAAAACTATTCAAACAAAGAGTACACCTATCAGTCATTTCAGGTCGGCAGTACATTCTCGATAGGGTTCAGTTACTTAGTCGAATAATTTTAAGTTCAGGTTTACTGATATGCGCTCTTTGATCTTTCTGTTGGCTTTCCTTTGGTTCGCATGTGCACAAAATTCAAAGACAGAGAAACATCTGCCACCTTTGGGCCAATTGGCAAATAAGACTCCCGATCAGCTATTAGAATTAGTGGGCCCACCAGACTCTGTTTTTGTTCAGTTTGTTGTAACAAAGCAAATGCTCACACATCATTACCGCGGTAAGGACTATTTACTTGAAATCCAATTTCCAAAGGGAATGTCTACCGATTTAATTGTTGTTAATCCTCCTGTTTCCTTCGACAAACTGAATCTGGAAATCTTCGGATTGAGGGATTCTAAACCAACCGAAGATGTAGAATCTGCCTACAAGAAATGGAGAAAGATTGAACCATTTAAGATCATTAACGCCTACGTTACAAATAGAACCCCCGGCAATAGAGTGTTAACTTACTCGGTTTATTTTAAGTCGGAGTGATCAATTCACCTTCCTCTGTCGCTCTTTATGCAGCTCTACCATTTTCTTCACCTGAATGGAAGTTTGCGCCAGCGAGTCTTGCGATTTTTTGTTGTTCACGATCTTTTGCTCTAAAACCAAATGCTCTAATTCATTCTCTTTTAATGCATTCTGCAGTTGCACTTTTTGTTGCTCGTTGTTAACCAATTTATTCGAAAGTGTTTTGCTTTCGCTGGTCAACCTTTGGGCTTGCTTCTCTACCGCCTCCACCGCGCGCTCGGCCTCATCTATCTGCAACTGAATCTGGTCTCGGTAAAACTTCACACCGAAGCGGTAGACCATCTGCTCCAGTTCTTTATTCACAATTTCTATGTCGTTTACTTTCCACTCTGCTTCGATTAAACCCAACCATACTTTTGTTTTTTCTTCCGTGCCATTAATAGTGGCATAGAGAATGGCTGTTGCATACAGGGTGCCGTCTACCACAGGCTCGGTAATGGATTGGTATTCTCCACCCGTTACTTTGGTTTTGCCAATGTCCTTCAAGAATTTGCTCCACGCATTTGTCACGGCCTCTTTCTTTCCTGTTAACTCAGTTCCAAAACCGTGCGCTTCTTCGCCTCTTATTTTGACGGCCTGTTTTTGTACAGTAACGGTTTGTGCCCACAGAGGCAACATTAAAAAAAGACCGATAACAGAAAATGAAAACCTAATCATGTGCCTGCTGTTAACTTGATATTTCAAAACTACTAATAATGAGTCAAAAAGTGTTGATAACCGGGGCCTCGGGACTGATCGGAACCCGACTAACACAGATGCTGCTGCAAAAAGGCTACCAGGTTGTTCACTTAGGCAGAAGTGCGCGCCAGAAACCCGTGCCTTGCTACGAATGGAACATCCAGAAAGGCACCATCGATTTGCAGGCTTTGGATGGCGTTACTGCCATTATTCACCTCGCGGGTGCTGGCATTGCCGATAAGCGGTGGACCTCCGAACGCAAAAAAGAGATACTCGAAAGCCGCACGCATTCTACCCGACTACTTTTTGATACGCTGAATACTGCCAGGCATGAAGTGAAACATTTTATTTCAGCTTCCGCCATTGGCTATTATGGTTTCGCCAACCAGCCACAACCCCTCAAGGAAAGCGATCTGCCAGGTAGTGATTTTTTAGCCTCGGTTGTAAACGAATGGGAAACCGAAATCAATGCCATTGAACGGTTGGCCATACGGGTAGCGACCATTCGGATTGGTATTGTTTTGAGTACTGAGGGGGGAGCGCTGAAAGAAATGGCTAAGCCCATACGTTGGGGGGTGGGCGCTCCGCTGGGGTCGGGCAACCAATGGATGAGTTGGATACACCTGGAGGATTTGTGCCGTCTTTTTTGTTTTGCGCTGGAGCGCGAAAATGTGGCTGGAGCCTACAACGCAGTAGCGCCCTACCCCGTTACCAACCGCATGCTTACCCGCGCCATTGCCCATCAACTCAAAAAACCACTTTGGCTTCCTGCCATACCTGGCTTTGTAATGCGTGCCCTGCTAGGCGAAATGGCAGATCTGGTTTTGAAAGGCAGCAACGTTTCTTCTTTGAAGGTCGAGGCCGAGGGCTTCGAATTTAAGTTTCCCAAACTGGAAATGGCGCTGGCTGATCTGTTTGCCAGCTAAGCATACAGACTAATTGAGTGTGGGTGCAGGCATTTCTTTTGCCTTCTTTTTCTTTGCAGGCTTCTCCTTTTTTGTGCCATCCTCTTTTCGCGATAGTTTCTTCAACTCTTTTTTCAACTTACCAGCAAGCTTGCGCGATGATTTCTTCACCGCCTTGGTGGTTTTCTTCGATGCCTTCTTTATTTCCAGCGCTTCAATAACCTGCGCCACCGATGCCTCCACCTTTGTCTGGATTTCTTTCTTCGTTACCTTTTTCATAGGCTTCAAAGCTAAGTGCATTAGGGCAATGTTAACCACGTTAACAAAAACTTAATATTGAGGCAATTTCAGAAACACAAGTTGAGCATAGGGAAACGGCCTTTTTTGGATATAGCAAGGCCATATTAGATTTATAACTACTTGATTAAGAAGCGTTTCATCTATAGAAACTCTACTTTTCGGTTTCGTTTGCAGCGTTATGGTTTCGCGGTTCGTCATCGTATTAAACAAACCAAAATTTCAAAGCCTATGAGAATTCTCACCAAAACTGCCTGGGCAATGCTAATAGCCGGTATAGCCGGTTGTGATATTGTAAACGAAGATGTGACGCCACGCGAATTAGGAACCACGGTTTACGCGCAAGCAAAAAAACCAGCTCTTCTGAATGTTGCCGCTATCGCGAATGGCAAAGAACTGATTTTTAGTGGTAACGCAGCTCCAGCCTTGGGAACTTTTAAAACCATTTTGGATGGTCAATATGTGGTGTACACACCCAATGCCGCCTTCGATGGCCAGCGTGAAACCCTCAGGCTTCAATTGTCTGAAAAGAATTCGAAAGAAACGTTTTCTAACCTTAACCTGACGTTCGCCTCTTTGGGAGACGACACGCCATGCGATGGGCTAACGGGTGTTTATGATTTTGCCCAGGTTAAACAAGGCGAGTCGCTCGTCCTCGATCTGCTCGACAACGATATTTTCTGTGGTATCGGCTATAATGGAGGTTTTATTGGCGAAGTTGCCTTAGACGGTGCGGGAACGGAGGACTTCCTGTTGGAGTTGGGCCCGGGCCGCTCTGCAAAATTCAGATACACACCGAAGCCCGGATATAAAGGCAAGTTTAGTGTGATCTATAATCTGGGTATCAACTGGCTTTCTCCTGGCAACTCACATCACGTTTCTCACGAAGAGATTTTGGCTAACCCCAAGAAGTACCTGGAAGCCTTTACCACTGCCATGGTGGAGATTGAAGTCGTAGAATGATTGTTGACGATGATGAAATCATAGCGGGTTGCAGAAAGAACAACCGGCAAATGCAAAACCTTCTTTTCAGCCATTATGAAAGGAGGGTTTTTGCCATTTGTATGCGTTATGCCGCTTCGCACGATGATGCCAGGGATATTCAGCAAGAAACGTTCATTAAGATATTCAATGCGTTACAGGCAGGTACACAAGTAGAGTCGTTGGAAAGGTGGATTAGCCGTGTGGCAGTAAACACGGCCATAGATTTCTTCAGGCGCGTGAGGCGCCTAACGGAAATTTTTCAGGAGTCTGAGAACGAACAACAGATGGCCCCAATAGTGCTAAATCAACTGCACGAAGAAGACTTAATAAGACTGATACAGGGCATACCAAATCCCTATCGTTTGGTGTTCAACCTGTTTGTAATAGAAGGCTTTTCGCATAAAGAAATTGCTCTACGTTTGGAAATGACGGAAAGCACTTCCCGCTCTTGCCTTACACGTGCCAAGGAATTCATCAGAAAAAAAATGGAAGTGGAAACAAAATTAAAAGTGCATGGCTATGGATAACGTGAACGATGATGCGCTAAGAAAATACTTTCAAAAACTCTCTTCTTACGAGACGCAGCACAAAGGCATTTCGTGGGAAGAGCTTGAAACAGAATTGCCGGTTTCAAAGAAATACTACTGGCGTGAGGCAGTGACAGCCGCTGCTTTAGTGATGCTAATTGGAGGTACAGTTTGGTATTTTTCAAAACGGGAAGCCACAACAGAAAGAACACAGGCGCTGGAGACCGCTGCTACGACCACGCTTTCAGAAAGTACGACTGTGCCCACGCTGCTAGAAGAGGCTTCCAACACGCTGCCTTCGTTTAGCAGTGAAACTCAACCTTCGCAATTGAGCGATGACAGTTTTTCAAAAACTCAGTTGCATCAAAATAATACAGCAGAGGCAATTTTGGAGCAACACAATACTGAGGCACTGAATTTTGCTCCATCGGCAAACGACCAGGAGAAAGCAGAGATCCACACTGAACCTCAACAACTAACGGCCGACACGGTTGTTGAGAACACTGACGACAACTACCCCGAAAAAGACCAACCTAAGAAACTTGACCTAAGGTGGTGGGGTGAGGCTGCGTATATGTTTGGTATTGTTCAACCCAATTCGCGCGATGCGTTTGTAATTGATAACTTCCAGTTTAAGCCCGGTATGGCTTTGCGCCTGGGCTTTGACTTTAAAGCCTTAACGACAAGCAGTATTTCTTTGTCCGTAGGATCTTATTATCAATTGGCCAGAAAATCATTTCAATTTGATGTAATGCAATTTGATGAAGAAACGCGGCTTTATCAGATAAAAGATGGAGCCACAACACATCAGTTGGGTGCAGTGCTACGATTGGCTCCACGTGAAAAATCGTGGGATGTGGCTTTGGCAGTTGGCCGTAACTTCAGGTCAGACTCCTTCTTATTAGGGTCAACTGTTTCGGTGAGCGCCACCAAGAGCGTGCTACCCGTGGGCAAAAACGGGATGCTTACTATTTCCGCTTCGGCAACTGCCCCGCTGGGCGACTTTAAGTATTTCAAGTATTACCCTTTGCAGGTTGCCGTTGGGTTGGCGCAAATACGCTAAACCTTTTAATGCCGCAGCAACTCGCGCGAAATAACCATCTTCTGAATTTCGGTGGTGCCTTCATAGATCTGTGTAATCTTGGCATCGCGCATGAGGCGCTCCACATGAAATTCCTTCACATAGCCGTAACCACCATGAATTTGCACGGCTTCGGTAGTTACCTCTTGTGCTATTTGCGAGGCAAACAATTTGGCCATGGCGGCCGCTTTCACAAAATCTTTCTTTTGGTCTTTTAAATACGCGGCTTGCCACACCAACAAGCGGGCAGCATCAATTTTGGTGGCCATATCGGCCAACTTGAATTGAATGGCCTGGTGTTCGCTCAGGTTCTTGCCGAAGGCCTTGCGTTCTTTCGAATATTTCAACGCCAGTTCATACGCACCGCTTGCAATGCCCAACGCCTGGGCTGCAATGCCAATGCGGCCACCGTTTAAGGTGGTCATGGCGAAGGTAAAACCAAAGCCATCATCACCAATGCGATTGGCCTTGGGCACCTTTACATCTGTAAACATCAGCGAATGTGTATCCGACCCGCGTATGCCCATCTTGTCTTCTTTCTTACCCACCACAAAACCGGGCATGCCCTTTTCTACAATCAACGCGTTGATGCCTTTGTGGCGTTTGCCGGCATCGGTTTGGGCTATTACAATGTAGACACTCGCACTGTTTCCGTTGGTAATCCAGTTCTTCGTTCCGTTCAATAAGTAGTAATCGCCTTTGTCTTCGGCTGTGGTGCGCTGGCTGGTGGCATCAGAGCCTGCTTCTGGTTCCGACAAGCAGAAAGCACCAATTACTTCGCCTGTTGCTAATCGTTTCAGGTATTTTTCTTTCTGTTCTTCGCTGCCAAATTTTTCCAACCCCCAACATACCAGCGAATTATTAACCGACATACATACAGAGGCGGAAGCATCTATTTTGGATATTTCTTCCATGGCCAACACATAGGAAATCGTGTCCATGCCTCCACCGTTGTATTTAGGGTCGGTCATCATACCCATAAGGCCGAGCTCGCCCATTTTTTTTACCTGCGCAGCCGGAAACTTCTGTTCCGTGTCGCGCTCAATTACGCCTGGTAACAATTCGGTTTGTGCAAAATCGCGGGCGGCTGCCTGCACAGCCAATTGCTCTTCGGTAAGCTGGAAATTCATTTCGGAAACGGTTTGTACATCTAACAAATAAAACGCCCTGACGTTTTTCGTCAGGGCGCAAAATTAAAATCTAAATCGGTTGAAATACGCTTTCGCGCTATTTTTTAGTCGCGGTCGGAACCAAGAAACATCATCACATAATAGAGCAGCGTGGTTATGGCACCAATCGCAGCCACCACGTAAGTCATGGCAGCCCACTTCAATGCATCTTTAGCCATGTCGTGCTCCTGCCGGGTAACAATGCCTCGTGCTTCTACCCAAGCGAGGGCACGTTTACTGGCGTCAAATTCTACAGGCAGGGTAATAATGGCGAAGAGTGCAAACACTGCATAGCATACAATGATAATCAGCAACGCTGTTTTCCAAGGCAAAATGCTACCGGCAAAGAAAGAACCGAAAAGCATGGCCATCATCATAAAGTTGAGCACTTGCGCGCTTACATTTTGAACAGGCACCATTGCCGAACGGAACTGAAGCATGCTGTAAGCGGTGGCATGTTGAACCGCGTGGCCACATTCGTGGGCGGCTACTGCGGTGGCTGCCGCATTGCGTCCATGAAATACTTCCTGGCTCAGGTTAACGGTTTTGTTAGCCGGATTGTAATGATCGGTTAGTTGGCCCTCCACCGATACCACCTGCACATCGTGAATGCCATTGTCGGCCAGCATCAGTCGGGCCACTTCAGCCCCTGTTAAATCGCGTGTTAAATGCTTTTGCGAATACTCTTTGAATTTGCTTTTCAGGCGCGAGCTCACAATCATGCCCACCACCATGAAGAACACCCCGATAATTAAAGCACCAAATCCCATAGTTGTTATTGTTTACGTCTTCTTGATTTTTTCTACAATGGCAGAGGTGGAATAGCCCGGCACAAATGTGATGGTACGCACCTCTCCGCCCGCTTTTTTCACAACATCTGCGCCAACAATATTTTCTGCCAAATAGTCACTACCCTTTACCAATACCGCAGGCAACAGTTCCGATATCAAATTTAGGGGGGTGTCTTCATTAAAAAAAACCAACAAATCTACGCTTTGCAACGCGGCCAGCACCCGCGCGCGCGAGTTTTCATCCTGAATAGGCCTGGAAGGCCCTTTGAATCGGGAAACGGAATCGTCTGTGTTTAGACCCACTACCAGCCGATCACCCAGTTTTTTTGCTTTCTCGAGGTAGTCTACGTGGCCCAGGTGCAGCAGGTCGAAGCAGCCATTGGTAAAAACCACCCGCTCGCCTTTCGCTTTCCACTCGGCCACTTTCTTTTTGGCCTCCGCGAGGGTTTTTATTTTGTCTGCTGTCGTCTCCATCGGATAATCCAATAGCTGATGATCAAAGATAGGGCTCCGCCCACAATCAAAATAAATGTTTGCCAGGCATGAAAGATGAACACAAAGGCCACGGCATCGGTTTTATCCATTTGGTAGAGCGACACCAATGCCAGTGGCACCAACGTATGGTAAGAGCCTGCACCACCGGGCAGCGGCACGGCCATGGCAATGGCACCCACAGCAAACAAAGTCATGACCGCACTGAAGCCCAGCCCGGCTGTTTCCGGAAAAGCTTTGATAACGAAATAGCTCATCACAAAATAAAGTGCCCAGATGGCCAGTGAATGAAAAACAAAAACGCCTTTGTTCTTTAAACGAAAAATGGAAAGCAGACCTTCTTTGAAACCAACAATTATTTTTTGAAGCTTCTCGTTTTTGCGGAAGAGGTAAAAGGCAACCGCCAGGCCTACCAAAACAAGCAGGCCCAGGTATACCCAAACAGGAATTTGAAAACCTGAACCTGAAGAGCCGATGGGCAGTGTGTTGATAAACTCTTTCAGCTTTTTCCATTCCACGAAAAAAGAAACAATGATAAGCAGCACCAGACACAACAGATCCACCATGCGTTCCACCACTACCGTGCCGAAAGAAACTTCTACTGGCGTTTTTTCAAGCTTGTACAAATTGTAGCACCGCGATACTTCACCCCCACGTGGAACGGCCAGGTTTACCAGGTACCCCACCATCACAGAAAGAAAACTATTTCCTAGTGTAATTGTATTACCAGATGGCACGAGCAACAAGCGCCAACGTTCGGCACGCAACAGGTGACTTAACACGGCAACAACGGCCATCAACAACAAATAGAGTTTATCTGATTTCAGCCACGTTTGCCATAAAAAGTCGGCTTTGTTTTCACCTTCGCCCACCGAAATGCCGCGCAACGAAAGCCATAAAAGGGCAACCGTTAAACTTACCAATATCAAGTACCGTAGAATAGTTTTAGCACGCGAAATCAAGCCAACAAAAATTTACGCTCCTAAAGTAGAGAATTTAGGCCAGCTTGTTATCGGGTGTGGGGAATACAATCCATGGTTTGAACGCTTTGGCTGATTCGAATTCCAAGGAGGCATAAGAGATGATGATCACCACATCGCCCACCTGGGCTTTGCGTGCCGCAGGGCCATTTAGACAAACAGTGCCGCTGTTGCGTTCCCCGCGAATGACATATGTTTCGAGGCGCTCGCCATTGTTTACATTCACCACTTGCACTTTTTCACCTTCAATCAGGTTGGCAGCTTCCATCAGCACTTCGTCAATAGTAATACTCCCCACATAATGCAGTTCTGCCTGGGTAATCTTAGCCCGGTGAATTTTAGATTTTAGTACCTGGATGGTCATGAGATTTTTGCAACAAATAAGTTATCGATCAACCGCACATTCTCCACATAGGCGGCCACCAGAAGGATGGCGTTAGTCAGGTTATGGGGTGTAACGTTTTCGTATTCAAATAAGTTTTCACGGTCGGCCAACGCCAGGTATTCCAATTCTGCTTTGCCTGATTGAGTCATGCGCTCTATGGCGGCTTGCTTAACCTCTGGCCAGCCCTTGCCATCGGTTAATTGTTGGCGGGCATTTTGCAACGTTTCGAATAAGATCAATGCATTTTTTCGACCTTCGGCAGAGAGGCGCTGGTTGCGAGAGGATAGTGCCAGGCCGTCTGGTTCGCGCACGGTGGGTTCGCAGTGAAGTTGCAGGTCGAATTGAAGTTCTTCTACCAGCTTAGACACGATAAGAAATTGCTGATAGTCTTTTTGGCCGAAGTAGGCATGGTTGGGCTGAATAATATGAAATAGCTTAGCCACCACCAATGCCACGCCACTAAAATGGCCGGGCCTGTACGCACCTTCCAGAATGGTATCAAGCCCTTTGAATTGAAACGAAAGCGAGGCAGGCTTTGCGTACATGGTTTCGTTGGGGGGAACAAAAAGAGCATCGCACTTTTCGCGTTGCAGCAGTTGAATGTCTGCTTCCAGCGTGCGTGGGTATTTTTCCAGATCGGCCGGGTTGTTAAACTGAACAGGGTTTACATAAATACTGCAAACGGTGAGGTCGTTTTGCTGGCGCGAGGTGCGGATAAGGCGCAGATGGCCTTCGTGTAAGGCGCCCATAGTGGGCACAAAACCGATGGAAACCGGGCTTGTTTTTCGGGGCCTTAAAAAGGCCCTAATTGGCCCAATTTCCTTGAAAATCTCCATTTCTGGCCTTTTTTGAAGGGGCGCAAATATAGAGGTTATGTTTGAAAATAAGTTGAAAGGGGGGTTATTTTTCCGTACCTTTGCATCTCGATTTTTCTTTCCCTAAAAAATTACAACATGTCAAAAATCCGTATTCTCTATGTAGCCAGCGAAATCAATCCTTTTCTGCAGACTACGGAAGTAGCCGATTTTGTTCGGAAGCTTCCGCAAGCCATGCAAGAGAGAGGGATGGAGATTCGGATACTGGTGCCGAGGTTTGGGTTGATCAACGAGAGGAAGAACCGCTTGCACGAAGTAGTTCGCCTGTCGGGTATCAACATTGCTGTGGGTGATGAAGAGAAGCCACTGATTATTAAGGTTGCCTCCATACCGAATGCCAAGTTGCAGGTATATTTTATCGACAACGAAGATTATTTCCACCGCAAGTCTGTGTTTCACGACAAGGAGAATAACTTCTACGAAGACAACGATGAGCGTGCCATTTTCTTCTGCAAAGGTGTGATTGAAACGGTGCGCAAATTAGGCTGGGCGCCCGATATTGTGCATTGCAACGATTGGATTACCAGCTTCATACCCTTGTACCTGAAGACCACGTACAAAAACGATCCGTTGTTCAAGAACACCAAAACAGTGTTTACCATTTACAACAACAGCTTCACCTACAAGTTTAAGGGCGATTTGATGGGCAAGGTAAAAATGCTTGACATTGAAGACAATATGTTAGGCCACCTGAAGACTGCCGATTACGAAGGTTTCATTAAATTGGGCGCGCAATGGTCCGACACGGTTTCTGTTGCCGGAGACAATAAAAAGCTGGAAGGTTTAGTTAAGAAGATTAAAGAGAAGAAAGTTGAAACCATCGAGAAAGACGATAACTACACAGAATCGTTCTATAACCTTTACACGGAATTGGTGGGTTAATACAACCCACCTTTTTTCCCTTGCTATTATTTTATTACTCGCTGCGTGTGTCGATAACCCGCTGGAGATAGGGTTTAAGAAGGAACCGTCAAATTTCGAAGTCTTTTACAGGGAGTTGCCCGTAGAGGCTTCAACTTTTCTGGCGGATTCTGTTCTAACGTACAATAATTTTGTTGCGGGAAATTCACGTCTATTAATTGGAGCGTACTCAGATCCTGTTTTCGGAAGAATAACCTCGCGTTTTTATTCCCAAATTGTTCCCTCCAACGGTTCGCAACTGTTGGAACCGGATGCGGTATTTGATTCAGTGACCCTCAAGCTGAGGCTCGATTTCTATCACTACGGCTCTCGTGCAATCACCCCACAGCGATTCAAGGTATATCTTGTTAATGAAGAGATTAACAATGGCCGGGCGTATGCAAATAATGTAACTCTTGCGCTTGGCCGGCCTCACGTGGCTGAAACTTCAATAA
>CAZRQK010000015.1:0-49130 GCA_964602295.1 uncultured Ohtaekwangia sp. | reverse complement strand
ATTCAGATAAGTACAATTCTAAACGCTAACGTAGGGCGCCAATTATTTGGACAATGGCGAGCCGGAGACACAACGTTCACAAAATTCACCGAGTTCAAAAAAAGGTTTTTTGGCATAGCTGTCGTTCCCGAAGATCAAAACGACAAAATAATTGGGATCAATCCGAACAGCACACTCACCAAACTAGTTTTGCATTATCACGTGGATACTGTAAAAAAAGATTTTGATTTCTATTTTGCCAATGTTACAATGGGCTACTCGCAAATAACATCAGACAGGGTAGGCACACCATTAAGCGAGTTGATAAATCCTAGAGAAGATTTTGTCTCTGACAATAATAAAGTCTTTTATCAATCCGGAGTGGGTATCTTTTCTAAGGTTGATTTCTTCAGTCTACTCATGATGAAAGACACCGTACCCGATCTGTCATTTAACTCGGTAAAAATAGAACTGCCTATTGAACCATTTGAGGCCGCCACCCCCCCACCGCCTACGTTTGCCATGAAGTTGCTGGAAGGGAGCAACAACCTAATAGCCAATTTTACAGAGTTGTATTTTTCACAGTACTTAATTCCCGACCAAGCTACAAATGGTGTGTACGTTAGGAATGATACCGAAGGCACCATTACTCTTACGTTGAACACGCAAACTAATACTTACGAGGGATACATCACCCGGTTTGCTCAAACACTCATTTCTGAGGATGATCCTGAGAAAAGGTTTACTGAGTTTGTTTTATTTCCTTTTAATCCGGATGCCACAAAATCTGTAGATAGGTTAGTTTTCGATCGAGACAAAATCAGGCTGAAGGTATTTTACACCAAGGGAATCAAAACCGTAGTAACAGATTAAAATCTCATTTCATTATGTGTGGAATTGTAGCATACGTAGGCCAACGCCAGGCCCACGAAGTTATCATTAAGGGCCTTAAACGCCTGGAATACCGGGGTTACGATAGTGCAGGCGTTGCGCTGATGAACAATGGCCTGAATGTTTACAAGAAAAAAGGAAAGGTATCAGAGCTTGAGAATTTTGTTAAGGGACAAAACCTTAACAGCCACATTGGCATGGGCCATACGCGCTGGGCTACGCATGGCGAACCCAACGATGAAAATGCCCACCCTCACTATTCTGCAACGAAGAAACTGGCCATCATTCACAACGGCATAATTGAAAACTATGCTTCCCTAAAGCAAGAACTGCTGAACAAAGGCCATCAGTTTTTGAGCGAGACGGATACGGAGGTTTTCATTCACTTCATAGAAGACATCAAAGAGAAAGAGAACTGTTCTTTAGACGAGGCCGTGCGTCTGGCGTTAACAAAAGTAGTGGGTGCCTATGCCATAGTCGTCATGTCGCTCGAAAACCCTAACCTGCTGGTAGCAGCCCGAAAGGGGAGTCCATTAGTTGTAGGTGTAGGTAAGGGCGAATTTTTTATGGCTTCCGATGCCACACCCATTATCGAGTATACCAATGAAGTTATTTATCTGAACGACCAGGAAATTGCCATTGTCGACAACGGAAAGCTTACTATTAAAAATACAGCTAACCTTCCACTTACGCCTTACATTCAAACAGTAGACCTGGAGTTAGAAGCCATAGAGAAGGGGGGTTATGATCATTTCATGATCAAAGAAATATTTGAGCAGCCTCGCTCGATCATGGATTGCATGCGTGGCCGCTTGGATTCAGCCACCGGCCGATTGGTGTTGGGCGGCTTGCGCGAGTATGTAAACAAACTCGTTAACGCAGACAGAATTTTGATTGTTGCCTGCGGCACTTCCTGGCATGCCGGCCTGGTAGCAGAATACTTCATTGAAGAGTTTTGTCGCATACCGGTGGAAGTGGAATATGCATCGGAGTTTCGTTACCGCAACCCTGTGATACGCGAAGGCGATGTGGTAATTGCCATTTCACAATCTGGCGAGACAGCCGATACGTTGGCCGCCATTGAATTGGCCAAATCGAAAGGTGCGATTATTTTTGGTGTTTGCAATGTGGTGGGGTCCTCTATTCCACGAGCCACCCATGCTGGTGCCTACACGCATGCAGGCCCTGAGATTGGTGTAGCCAGCACCAAGGCGTTCACGGCACAGTTAACTGTTTTGAATCTGATTGCCCTGATTGTAGCACAGAAGAAGGGCACCATCACTGAACAGAAGCTGCACGAAATGTTGGTGGAGATGGAAAATATTCCCGCCAAAGTGGAGAAGGTGCTACAGCTAAATGAACAGATTAAAGACATTGCTTCCGAATTTAAGGATGCCCGCAACTTTATCTACCTGGGTCGTGGGTATAATTTCCCGGTAGCTTTGGAAGGAGCTCTTAAGCTGAAGGAAATTTCTTACATCCATGCAGAGGGTTACCCGGCTGCAGAAATGAAGCATGGACCTATTGCTTTGATAGATGAGGAAATGCCGGTGGTGTTTATTGCAACGAAAGACGCTTCCTACGAAAAAGTGGTTTCTAACATCCAGGAAGTGAAGGCGCGGAAGGGCCGTGTGATTGCCATTGTCACCGAAGGTGACAAACACATTCCAAAAATGTCGGATTATGTGATTGAAGTGCCCGCCACGCTCGATCCACTGATGCCGTTGGTATCTGTTATTCCACTTCAGCTACTTTCTTACCACATTGCGGTCATGCGCGGTTGTAACGTAGATCAGCCTCGAAACCTCGCCAAGTCGGTTACTGTGGAGTAGTTTCGGTACTTCAATTTTGTTGTTGTTGTTATTGTTGTGTGTGTGCTACTGGGCAGTAAATGAATACTCTCAATCAACAGTCCGCCCGTGCAGCACTTGTTGTTTCAGCATCGGGCTAATGGGAAAACGTAAATGATTGTCTTGCAATCGAACAGCAGCCAGCACTGAGTACACATTTTCCAAACCTATTCTTTCCGCCCACTCAAATGGGCCAAAAGGATAGTTGGTACCCAGCTTCAATGCCTTGTCAATGTCTTCGCGGCTGGCGGTTCCTTCCTCCAATGTTAGGTAGGCCTCGTTGATGATCATGGCAATGACACGGGCGGTTACCATGCCGGGCCTGTCTTCCACCAACGCATACTCTGTTGCCAGTTGTGCACATACTTCAGCTAGTTTTGATTCGTGCTCTTTCTTTAGCAGAGCCACTTCCCATATTGGGCGGTTTACAAATGTGGGCATCCCGTTAAAACCAAAAAATAAAGTCGTGCCATTCAGGTTGGACGGAATAAGTTGATGTAGCGGTCGGGTAACGCTGTTCACAAATACCAATGTGAATGGCGTGTTGCGATAGAATGAAATAAATTCGGGTGTATCGGCCAGCAAAAAATCGATCACAACGTCAATAACTGGCAGCTCCGTTTCCTGTTCATGACGGGTCAGGTGTACGTAACGATGGTTCGCTCCCAACTTTGCTTTGCATTCGTCCAGCGCCTGCTCGTTGCCGATGATCAATAGTGTCATGAAAAAAGTGCGATATTTGACCAAAAGTAATAATCGCCTTCGTATGTCGAAAGAAGTTATCTATTCGCCCAACGCACCCGAGCCCATTGGGCCATACAGCCAGGCCATCAAAGCCGGGCACATGCTTTTTGCCTCAGGTCAAATTGCCATTCAAAAGTCATCCGGTCAATTGGTGACTGGAAGCATTACGGATGAAGCTTATCAGGTGATGAAAAATCTGGAAGAAGTTTTGAAAGCTGCCCATATGGATTTCTCGCATGTGGTGAAAACTACCATCTTTTTGAAAGACATGAATAACTTTCCGAAAGTGAACGAAGTATATGGTTCTTTCTTTTCGTCTCATCCGCCCGCCCGCGAAACCGTGGAGGTGAGTCGCCTGCCGAAAGATGTGAATGTGGAAATTTCCTGCATTGCGGTGAAGTGACAGGACTGCTGCCGACTTTATCAGAAACAGTCGTGCTTTCGCTTTCTGCAGAAGACGTGGTGTCGCGCTTGCAACTGGGTGTGGAGCAGCAAATTTTTTATGGTGTTATTTCAAAGACGCATTTCAGCATTCATGTGCGTGTCATCCGGCCCACGCAGTTTCAGCCGGTTGTTAAGGGTGATATCGAGACTACTTCCCGCGGCTCCATACTTTTCTTAAAATACCATCTGCTTCCCAGCACGCGCCTCTTTCTTGTATTATGCGCATTAGCGCTGCTTGCCGCTGCCGGTGTGTTGGTGTATGTACATCAAAATTACCTGCTGGCGTGCATTGGCATTTTGCTAGTGGTGGCACTTCGTTGGGTAGCCTTATCTAATTTAGAATTACAGGCAGCGGCAGCCCGTAAAACTTTAATGGAGAAACTTTCCTGATCGCGAGGGCATTCAATTTTATTACCTTTGCTCTCCGTTTTTTAAGCTATGAAAGAAGTTCGCGTTCGTTTTGCACCCAGCCCTACAGGTGCTCTGCACATTGGTGGAGTACGTACTGCTTTGTATAATTTTTTACTGGCTCGTAAGCACCAGGGCACCATGATTTTGCGTATTGAGGACACAGACCAAAACCGATATGTGCCAGGGGCAGAAGAATATATCATAGAATCGTTGCGCTGGGCAGGTATTACCATAGATGAAGGCATTGGTGCTGCACTGCCCGGCCCACATGCGCCCTATCGCCAATCCGAACGAAAAGATATTTATAAAAAATATGCGCAGCAGCTCATCAACGAAGGCAAGGCATACTATGCTTTCGATACCGAGGCGGAGCTGGAGCAGATGCGCGAGAAATTGAAAGCCGAAGGTGATACCATGCAAACCTACGGTATTACTTCGCGCATGCGCATGCAAAACTCCCTCACACTGTCTGCAGACGAAGTGCAGCAGAAATTGCACGCAGGTGTGCCTTACGTGATACGGCTGAAAGTGCCAGCCAACCAGGACGTACACCTGCAGGATTTGATACGCGGAGAGGTAGTAGTCAACTCATCGCAGGTAGATGATAAGGTGCTGATGAAAAGCGATGGCATGCCTACCTACCATCTGGCCAACGTGGTGGATGATTACCTGATGAAAATCTCGCATGTCATTCGTGGAGAGGAGTGGTTGCCATCTGCCCCGTTGCATATTTTACTTTACCAGGCGTTTGGTTGGCAGAAAGACATGCCACAGTTTGCTCACCTGCCTCTTTTGTTAAAACCTGAAGGCAACGGCAAGCTGAGCAAACGCGATGCAGACAAGATGGGCTTCCCCATCTTTCCACTTACGTGGAAAGATCCGCACACGAACGAGGTGGCCATTGGCTACCGTGAAGCCGGTTACCTGCCCGAAGCTTTGATCAACTTTTTGGTGTTGCTTGGCTGGAACCCGGGAACAGAGCAGGAAATTTTTTCGATAACGCAATTGATCGAGTCATTTTCGCTGGAGCGCATCAGTAAAGCAGGTGCCAAGTTCGACATACACAAGGCGCAGTGGTTTAACCAGCAATACCTGCGCGCACAAACCGATGAGCAGTTGGCTGCTTACCTGCTGGCATCGCTCAAGGAAACTCATATTGAGTGCACAGCAGATAAGGCCCGGAAGGTAGCCTTCGCGTTGCGCGAGCGTGTTACATTCCCGAAAGATTTTTGGGAAAATGGCCGTTTTTTCTTTATGGCACCCACCACTTACGATGAACAGGTGGTGAGCAAGAAGTGGAATGCAGATGCAGATAAAGCCATAAGCGCTTACCGCGATGCATTGCTCAACCGCGACAGTATTTTGGCTGATGAAGCAAAAATGCTACTGGAACAGACTACAGCAGCGCTCGGCATTAAGACCGGGCAGATTCTGCAGGCCTTGCGTATGGCCATTACGGGAGCCGGTTCTGGCCCCGACCTGATGCTGACCATTGAAATATTGGGCCCAAAAGAAACGGCTGACCGTTTGCAAAAAGCACTCACTACATTGAAGCCAAAAGTTGCGTAACTTGGTGCATGGCCAAAAAACCAGATCCTAAAAAACCTTCGTCTAAGCCGGTACCCAAACCACGCGTGCATCAAGATTTACACGGGCTTGAGGTGAGCATAGACCAGTTTGGCGAGCTGCGCTCGAACATGGACATCGAGAAGATCAACGAGTTCCTCAATAAAAATGTGGACGACAAGAAGCTTGCCGAACGCGAGGATTACGAAGTAATCAAGAAAAAGGGCAAGCCCAAAAAGAAGTAGATCACTTTCTTCCAATCATTCCAAATTCTATCAATTCATGAAAAAAGTACTGTTGCTGGTGCTCTTCGCGAGCCATGCATTTGTCCAAACCAAATGGCCCGAAACACTCATCATCACTCCAGAGAAATCGAACTTTGTAAAAACATCTACCTATGCCGAGGTGATGAGCTTTCTGGATGAAGTCAAGAAATTAAGTAACGAAGTACACGTAACCACTATGGGCAAAAGCCCGGAGGGTAAAGACATACCAGTGGCAGTGTTATCTTCAACCAAAGTAACCACACCAGAAGAGGCAAAGGCAACGGGTAAATTGATCGTGTATGTGCAAGGAAACATACATGCAGGCGAAGTAGAGGGAAAAGAGGTGGTGATGATGCTGATGCGCGATATCTTGTTGGGCGATAAAAAATACCTTTTAAATAATCAGATTATTCTTTTTGCACCCATTTACAACACGGACAGCAATGATAAAATGGAAAAAGGCAGGCGGCCATCGCAGGAAGACAGTCCGTTGGAAGTAGGCATACGCGAGAACAGCCAAGGTCTGGATCTGAATCGCGATGGCGTGAAGATGGAAGCGCATGAAACCAACGGTCTTTTTCAGAACATCATTGTGCCTTGGGATCCGCACCTGTTCGTGGACCTACATACCACCAACGGAACCTGGCATGCGTGGAACCTGACGTGGGCACCCAGCTACCACAGTGCAGGCGAAAAAGCTGTGTACGACTACACGGTGGACAAAATGTTAAAACCCATTACACAAACAGTAAAGCTAAAGCATGATTTGAACTTTGGCCCGTTTGGCGATTATGATGTGCGGCAGGGATGGCCACCAAAAAATTTCTACACCTACAACCATCACCCGCGTTACTTAGTAAATCAATTTGGTCTTCGCAACCGAATGGCCATTCTCAGTGAAGCTTTTGCCCATGAGCGCTTTTACCAGCGCATCCACTCCACCTATTATTTCGTGTTAGAAATACTCGAGCATACCCATGCCAACGCCAAGGCTATAGCCGATGTGACCAGGAAGGCCGAAGAAGCTGCCATTCAACAAGTGCTTACGCAAGCCGGTAAAATAAAGAAGGGCGTAAGGTTCAAGATGGTGCCACTGGAACAACTCAATGATTTTCGCACGTACGATTTTATTCCATACACCAAACCCGATGGCACACCTGGTTTTTATAGAAGCGGGAAAATTGTGAGCTTCGATAACCTGGATTATTACGCAAAGTTCGATGCCGAAGTAGAAGCCACATTACCGCGGGGCTACTTAATACCAGCTGCATTTGCAGCGGTAGCAGAAAATTTAAAAAAGCACGGAGTGAAAGTTACAACGATCGCTAAGTCGCAAACTTTTAATGGCGAAGTGTTTACAATAGATAAGCTGGAGAAAGCGCAACGAAAGTTCGAGGGCCATTTTATGGTGCGCGCCACTGGTGCCTATGCTGCGGCAAAGCGCAAGTTCGCCAAAGGCGATTTTGTTGTAGACCTGGCACAACCATTGGGCAACCTTGCCTTTTATCTGTTAGAGCCGGAATCGGACGATGGACTGGTAACATGGAATTTTTTTGATGAATACTTAGAAAAACAAGGTGCAGGCAACAAGCCGGTAGAGTATCCCGTATTTAAGTACTATTGAAAGCCAAGTTTCAACCCGAGTCGAACCAACGAATAACCAACAACGAACTGCTATGAATTCACACGTTATCGATTATCAAATCAAGGGAGAAAGCATTCAGATTGTAGAAGTAGAGCTGGATCCTATGGAAACCGTAATTGCCGAAGCGGGCGCTATGCTCTTTATGGAAGATGGCATTCAGTTCGAAACAAAAATGGGCGATGGATCTAACCCCAACCAGGGTTTGTTTGATAAACTACTATCGGCCGGCAGCCGTATACTTACGGGCGAGTCGCTCTTTATGACGCACTTCACCAACCGGGGCAATCGTAAGGCCAAGGTTGGTTTTTCGGCACCTTATCCCGGCACGGTAATACCGATTGATTTAGCCACCAGCCGTGGCAACGAGTTGATTGTGCAGAAAGACGGTTTTCTATGCGCGGCTTATGGCACTAAACTTTCGATTGTATTCAATAGAAAAATTGGTGCAGGTTTGGTAGGTGGCGAAGGTTTTATTCTTCAAAAACTGCAAGGCGATGGAAAAGCTTTTGTGCATGCGGGCGGAACAGTAATAGAAAGAACACTCAACAACGAGAAACTTCGGGTAGATACCGGTTGCGTGGTGGCATTCGAATCGCAGGTGAGCTTTGATGTAGAAACGAGCGGCAGCCTGAAGTCGATGATATTTGGAGGCGAGGGAATTTTTCTTGCCACACTGCAGGGCACTGGTAAGGTTTGGTTACAATCTATGCCTATACGCAAATTAGTCCAGGCCTTATCCCCCTACGGGAAAAACAAAGGGAAAGAAGCCAGTTCAATACTGGGAAGCTTCCTTGAATAAGTTAGAACTTTCGAACGTTAGAAAAATCGGGGTATCAGCGATGGTACCCTTTTTTTGTACGTTACGTATTGATCGCCAAAAGCAGCTATTAACTTCTTTTCTTCAAAGTGAATGCCAATGGGCAGGTATAGCAACATCAGGCTGCAACTGATGAGTGTTGGCAGATTGGGAATGAAGAGAAAAAAACCGACAATGATCAGGATGGTGCCCGCATAAATAGGATGGCGAATGTATTGAAGTATGCCGTCAGTTTTGAATTCAGCCTTTTCTTCTGCCAGCCCGATGAAGGCACGCAAGCTGTATTGTCGAAAGGTCACTTGAATCACCATTACCCCAAACGTGGTGAGCATAAGACTTACATAACGTACCCAGCCCTTGCTGGCAAAAAAATGCGCTGCATTTATTTTTCCGTTCCAGGCCAGCAGCGCGAACAACCCCACCAGCGAAAAGAGCGTATAGAAAAGGCGGAAGTACCTGCGGCTGAAGTGCCTCTTCACTGTTTCACTGGCCAATACACTGTGCAAGCCCAGGTAAACAATCCACCCCAGAATCAGAACAACATAACTTAACATCTCTCTAAGGTACTGTAAAATAATAATACGCGGTGGCCTTTGCGGCTGATGGGCTAACGCTATTTTTGTTGAACTTAAAACCCCAGGTTCATGCCCTCGTTGAAAATTGCGCTTATTAAAGAAGGAAAGACTCCACCCGATAAGCGCGTGCCCTTTACACCGTTGCAAGTGGAAGAAATTGAACAGCGCTTCCCAGAGGTGCAAGTGGTTTGCCAACGCAGTGCCGTGCGTTGCTTCAAAGACGAGGAATATGAGACTTTGGGTTTTGACGTGCGCGATGATGTGAGCGATTGCGACATCTTGATGGGCATTAAAGAAGTGCCGGTAGAAAACCTGGTGGCCAACAAAACGTACCTGTTCTTTTCGCACACCATCAAGAAACAACCTTATAACCGGAAGCTGCTACAAGCGGTGTTGAAGAAAAACATCAGGCTGATTGATTACGAAACTTTGAAAGACACACAGGGCAATCGGCTGGTGGCATTTGGGAGGTTTGCGGGCATTGTAGGAGCCTTCAACGGCTTGCTTACTTACGGTAAACGGTTTGATCTTTTTAATATCCGCAGGGCTTTTGAGTGTTTCGATGTGAATGACCTTAAACTGGAGCTGCGAAAAGTAAAACTTCCCAACATAAAGATTGTGCTGACTGGCGCAGGCCGTGTAGCCAAAGGTGCCATGGAGACATTGGATACAGCCGGTATCCGCAAAGTGAAGCCACACGATTTTCTATACAATGAATTCGATGAACCCGTGTATGTGCAGCTAAGCAGTGCCGACTATCATGTGCGCAAAGAAGGAGGCCATTTTAATCGTGAAGAGTTTCATGTGCACCCCGAACGTTACGAAGGTCGCTTTCATGAATTCACGAAAATAACCGATCTGCTTTTGGCCGGTGCCTACTGGAATCCCAAAGCACCCGTGCTCTTTACGCGCCAGGAAATGCAATCGCCCGAATTTAAAATAAAGGTAATAGCAGACATTACGTGCGATATTGAAGGCTCTGTGCCCAGCACCAAACGCGCCAGTTCCATTGTCGACCCCATCTACGATTACGATCCTCAAACCGATAGCGTGCAACCTCCACTCAGCAGCGATCAATTTGTGACCGTGATGGCCATCGACAACCTGCCCTGCGAGTTGCCGCGCAGCGCCAGCGAAGAGTTTGGCCGCGACCTGATAGACAGAATTCTAAAACCATTACTGGGTGCAGATACCGAACAAATCATAGAAAGGGCAACTCTTACAAAAGATGGTAAGCTGACTTCTCATTTTGCTTACCTTCAGGATTATGTCGACCAAGGTTCGGCTTAAGCCCGCCATTGCCACCCCATTATGCAAAGACTGATTTTTTTAACCAGCCTGCTGCTGGTTTCTTTCGCAGCTCTTTCGCAGAAGGTTAACAGCTCTTACCAATACAACATTAGAAAGACAACATCGCTCATTGCGATTGATGGACAAGAAGAAGACGAGGCCTGGAAAAGTTGCCAGGTGGCTTCCGACTTTTTTATGGTGTTGCCCATGGACACGAGCAAGGCCCGCGTTCGAACAGAAGTGCGCATGACGTACGATGACAAAAACATCTACTTGTTGGTAGTTTGCTTCCATGCAGTGGAGGGCGATTACATGGTAGAATCCCTGAAGCGAGATTTCAACTTTGGCAAGAACGACAACTTCCTGCTTTTTATGGATCCATTCGATGACCGCACCAATGGATTTTCTTTTGGATCAAGTGCTGCCGGAGCCCAGTGGGATGGCATCATGTTCGAAGGGGGCAAAGTGGATTTAAGCTGGGATAACAAATGGACTTCGAAAGTGGGCAACTACGATGACCGTTGGGTTTTTGAAGCCTCCATTCCATTTAAGAGCATTCGCTACAAAGAGGGCATTACCCAATGGGGCGTTAACTTCAGCAGGCTCGATCTGAAAACAACTGAAAAATCAAGCTGGGCACCGGTGCCTCGGCAGTTTCCAACGGCATCGCTATCGCACACAGGTATTTTGCAATGGGATGCACCACCACCGGCACCCACGCTCAACGTGTCACTCATCCCTTACGGTTCGGCTGGGCTTAGCCGCGATTTTGTAAACAGTAATCCTACAGACGATAATGCGGATGTGGGCATGGATGCAAAAATAGCCCTCACCTCATCACTCAATCTCGACCTTACCATCAATCCAGACTTTTCGCAAGTGGAGGTAGACAGGCAAGTAACCAACCTCGACCGCTTTGAATTGTTCTTCCCGGAACGCAGGCAATTTTTCCTTGAGAATGGCGACCTCTTTGCCAACTTTGGGTACAGCACCATTCGGCCGTTCTTTTCGCGCAGAATAGGGTTAGGTGTACCCATCGATGCAGGTCTTCGGTTGAGTGGAAGAATCAATAAGAACTGGCGTGTAGGTATTATGGATATGCAGACGCGCAAAGTAACTGAAGAAAATCTGCCTGCCCAGAATTTTGCCGTGGTGGCGCTGCAGCGTAGAATGTTTGCACGCTCTTATCTCGGTGGTTTTTTCATAAATAAAGAATCGCTGAACTATACTGTGCCTGCACTGCCTTCGGAAGGTGAAACTATTCATTCCAGGTTCAACCGCAATGCTGGTTTGGAATACAACCTGGCTTCGGCCGATAACCGTTGGACTGGCAAGGCACTTGTCTTCAGGTCGATTCGTCCGGGGTCCAAAGCGAAAGACGATGAGTGGGTGTATGCCAGCCACCTGCAGTATTTCAGTCGGCATTGGTTGGTGTCAGGCCAGGTGGAACGGGTGGGGCCTAAATACACAGCCGAAGTAGGCTATGTGCCACGGAAAGGCTTTGTGCGTGTAAGTCCACAAGCGGCTTACTTGTTTTTCCCAAAAGGGAAGCATGTGCTGAGCCACGGACCCAAATTGATTTCTTCGCTGTTTATGGATAACGCCTATCAAAGAACAGATGACGAAACAACGGCTTCCTACAATATTAACTTCCGCAACCTGAGCATACTCTCGGTGGGGGCCATCAAAAACTATGTGATGCTGCTTACTCCCTTCGATCCCACCAACACTGGTTTAGATTCGTTAGGTGCCTTTACGAAACACAACTGGTACACTGTAGGAGCAGATTTTACCTCGCGGCCACAAAAACTACTTACCTATGCTGCAACATTTCGTCATGGTGGCTATTATGCCGATGGAAAACGGACGCTGCTGGGAGGCGAGTTAGGCTATCGCTTCCAACCTTTTGTTAATCTTTCGATGGCTGCCACCTACAACGACATTCAATTGCCGCAGCCGTGGGGCCGCAGACAGTTTTGGTTAATAAGCCCTCGCCTTGATGTTACCTTTACTAATACCATCTTTCTCACCACGTTTCTTCAATACAACGAGCAGCAGAAAAATGTAAACATCAACACGCGTTTCCAGTGGCGTTTTAAACCCGCTTCCGATTTGTTTTTGGTTTACACCGATAACTACCTGCCTGAAAACTGGCAAGTAAAAAATCGTGCACTGGTTTTGAAATTCACGTACTGGTGGAATCTGTAATCAGATTTTGCTGATCAACTCCACATACAGATCGGTTAGCTTTGCTTCCGCCTTGCCAGCCACCTTAATAATCTCGGCAATGTTCACAGGCTGCAAATTATCAGGGTCGCAATCGTCTGTTAGCACAGACACGGCACAGCAAGGCAAACCCATGTGGTTGGCTACCAGTACTTCAGGCACCGTGCTCATACCCACCGCATCGGCACCAATGCGATGAAGGAAGCGGTACTCTGCACGCGTTTCCAGGTTAGGCCCCATCACGGCTACGTATACGCCTTTGTGCAGTTTTATTTTTTTTGCTTTCGCGATGCGTACCAGTTGGTCATTCAACTTCTTTGCATAAGGCTGACTCATATCAGGAAAACGTGGACCCAGTATTTCAAAATTTTCTCCGCGCAGCGGATTGTCTGGCTGTAAGTTGATGTGATCGTCAATCAGCATCAGGTCGCCTTTCTTCCACTTCAGGTTCATATTTCCGGCCGCGTTGGAGATCAACAGGTTTTTTACGCCCAGGAGTTTCATTACACGTACCGGCAGGGTAATCTGCTGCATGCTGTAACCTTCGTAGTAGTGAAAGCGACCTTGCATGGCCAGCACTTTCTTGCCTTTCACGTCACCGTAAATCAGTTGGCCTTTGTGAAATTCTACGGTAGAAATGGGAAAATGCGGAATGGAATTGTAATTGATGACAACTGGATTTTTGATCTCTTTCACAAAAAGATTTCCCAGGCCCGTGCCCAGTATCACGCCCACTTCAGGTTGTTTAACACCTCGCTTCCTGATAAACTCAGCCGCCTCATTTATTTTTTCAATCATACTTGAATCCTTTTTTCCGCAAGATAACGGTTTGTATCCAGCCATCTTGTTTAACAACTACTTATCACAACGAGCGCTGTCCAAACATTTGGATAGACTATATTTACCTCTACTAAACTCAATTCTATGAAGAAGGTATTGCTAGCATTTGCATTGGGCTTTATGGCAAGTTTTGTGTCTGGTCAGTCTTTTAATGCCAGGCCGGGAGGAACACAAAAACCGGTACTCCACGGGCGCCACTGGATGGCCATAACCGGAAAGCCGCTAGCAGCCACAGCAGGCGCCACCATCTTTAATAAAGGAGGCAATGCGGTGGATGCCGCTTGTGCAATGTTGGCAGCAACCTGCACCATGTGGGATGTACTGGCGTGGGGAGGCGAAACGCAGGCACTGATCTATCACCCTAAAACCGGGAAAGTAATTGCCATCAATGCGTTGGGTGTGGCACCCACAGGCGCAACTGCAGAGTTTTTTAAATCGAAGGGAATGAATTTCCCTCCTCAATACGGTCCGTTAGCAGCTGTAACGCCCGGCACACCGGGTGGATTAATGACTATGCTGGCCGAGTATGGCACATTAAGTTTGAAAGATGTACTGGCTCCCGCCATGCAATTGGCGGATGGTTATCCCATCGAAGCACAAACGGCCAATTCCATAGAGCGCAATAAGGAACTGATCAAACAATGGCCCTACTCAAAGGCAGTCTTTCTGCCACACCTGGGCGAACACCGTGAAGCACCAGAGGCAGGCGAGATTTTCAGGCAAGCAGACTTACTGCAAACCCTGCAGAAGTTGGTAGACACAGAACAGCAGGCGTTGAAGAAGGGCAAAAACCGGAAGGAAGCCATTTACGCTGCCTACGATCGTTTTTATAAAGGCGACATCGCGAAGGAAATTGTGCGCGGCAGCCAGGAACAAGGCGGTCTGTTTACCGAAGCAGATTTGGCCAACTGGAAAGTGAAAATTGAAGAGCCCATGTCTGTTAACTACAAAGGCATAGAAGTATATAAACTTCAGCAGTGGACACAAGGCCCCGTGTTGTTGCAGGCATTGAATATTTTGGAGAACGTGGATTTAAAAAGCATGGGCTTTAACTCTGCCCGCTACATGCATACGTTGTATCAAGTAATGAACCTCACTTTTGCCGATCGCGATTTTTATTATGGTGATCCCGCATTTGCGCCCGAAGAGCCAATGAAGGGTTTGCTGTCAAAAGAATATGCCAAAGAGCGTGCGAAGACCATTAACTGGAATCGCAACGATGCCAAAGCAGCGCCAGGTGACCCTTACCCGTTCGAGGGAAAAGTTAACCCTTACCAGGAATACCTGAAGCAATGGACTACTGCACAGAACATGTATGCACCCTCACCATTCACAGAAGAATACCTCAACCAGGTTTGGGCTGGCACTACATCCATTGAAGCTGCAGACAAAGAAGGATGGGTGGTATCGGTAACGCCCAGCGGTGGGTGGATACCGGCCTGCATTGCAGGTAAAACGGGCATAGGCATGAGCCAGCGTATGCAAAGCTTTGTAACCGACCCCAAGCTAAATCCTTTCAACGTGGTGGAGCCAGGCAAAAGGCCACGCGTTACACTTACTCCTACGATGGCGCTGAAGGACGGCAAGCCCTTTATTTCTTTTGCCGTGCAAGGGGGCGATACGCAAGATCAAAACCTGCTTCAATTCTTTTTGAATATGGTGGAGTTTGGTATGAACGTGCAAGAGGCGACTGAAGCACCGAACATCAACACATATCAGTTCTGGTTGTCGTTGGGCGGAGAAGACAGGAAGCCAAAGCCAGGCTACATGCTGATACACAGCAGCACACCTCCTTACGTGCGCAGCGAGTTGATAAAGATGGGCTACCGGTTAGAAGAGGACGACCGCACTTCCGGCCCCATTAATGCCATCTTCTTCGATTGGAAGCACAACAGTTTTTGGGGAGGTTCGAGCAACCATGGTGAGGACTATGGAATTGGGTGGTAGATAATTATTTGCTGAGGAGGTCGCTGTCCGCGCAAATGCGAACAACGACCTCCTACTCGTTTTCAGATACTTCAAAAGACGGTTAAATATAGAGATCGCTCTGATTAGCTTTAGCAACCTCTTCAAAGAAGGCTCCCACTTTTTCTGCCACAGCCTTAAAATACTTTTCTCCTTTTTCAGCAGTAGCCTTGCGCGGGTCGCCCACGCCTGTGTCTTTTGTTACTTGCATCCATTTGCGTTCGGCCCACGCCCAGCCTTCGCGTATGGCTGCGAACCTGAACTTTTTCGCTGCTCCATCGCGAGCTTCATGCAGTGGCAGTACCAAGTCAGGAGTTAGGTGCATCATCACACTGGTTTCCATTTCACCGGCATGGTCGTCTTTGTTTTCAAAAAATTGCTTTTGATCTAACGACTGATACCAATTGCACTGGCAGAGAAACATGCGCGGAAAGCGAAGGCCCAACTCACGAATCATGGTTTTGAAATCGTTGCCCCCGTGACTGTTCAGAATGATGAGCTTGTAAATACCCTGTCGGTCGAGCACTTCTATCACATCGCGCAAAATTGCCAACTGTGTAGAGGGGTTCATGTTGATATCGAGGTGCACATCGAACTGCCCGGTGTTAACACCAAAAGGTATTGTTGGCAAAACAATTATTTTGGCGCCTCGCTCCCAGGCTATTCTGGCGCCTTCTGCCGCCACGTGGTCGGCTTCAATAATATCTGTTCCATATGGAAGGTGATAGTTGTGTGCCTCGCAGGCACCCCAGGGAAGTACTGCGGCATCGAACTTCGCTTCTTTGATATACTTCCAGTTGCTCTCTGCTAAGATGTAGGGTCTCATGCTGTTAAGTTACTTTGCACGGTTGAAAAATGAAAATAACAGCAGCGTTCAGACTGTAGCGCCCTGGCAACTCGAGCCGGCTCCGGCTGTGCAGGCATAACAATGTTGACCAATTACGATGTCTCGCTTTTCCAATTCGTTCAAATCGAAATCGCGTAAGTGTCCTTTCACTTTGTGGTCTACACCCAAACCCAACATCTGGTTGAAATCGCAGTCGTAGAGGTTGCCCTGCCAATCAACAGAAATGGTATTGCGACACATGACACCTGCCACGGCCGCGGGGTTGAATGCATTCACCAATTTCTCCATGTAGTCTTCATAGTTACCAGACTCCAGTAAGAAATCGAGGAAACGACTGATGGGAATATTGGTGATGGTAAGCAAGCTATTAAAGGTTACCCCAAAATGGGCTGCCAGCTCAGCTTTGAATTCTTTTTCAAGCGCCATTTGGTCGCCAGGCAAAAAAGCGCCAACAGGGTTATATACCAGATCGAGCAGCAACCCGGTGCCGGGGTTGCCGTAACCCACGTTATTCAACATCTGCAGGGCCTTGATGGAATCTGCAAATACGCCATCGCCCCGTTGCCGGTCGGTTTTGCCAGCGTTGTAGAAAGGCAAAGAGGAACAAACCCGTACGTTGTGTTCTTTGAAGAAATGTGGCAGGTCGTGAAACTTTGGATTGGAGACAATAATGGTAAGGTTTGAGCGCACGATTATTTCTTCTACACCCTTCTTTTTCGCTTCTGCCACAAACCAGCGAAAGTCGGGGTTCATTTCGGGTGCACCTCCCGTTATGTCCAGCGTTCTGATACGCGACTTTGCCAGCACATCGAGGCACAACTGCATGGTTTCGCGCGTCATGATCTCTTTGCGGTCGGGCCCTGCATCCACATGACAATGTTTGCATACCTGGTTGCACATATAGCCCACATTCACCTGAAAAATTTCAATGTGGGAGGGCTTGAGTGGCAAATGCCCGAGCGGTGCTATCTTTTTTCGAAACGATGGCAAACGCCCTTCAGCGAAAATGCCATTCTCCAGAATTTCAACCTGCCTGGCCTGATTGGCGAGTTGGTGATGCCGTGCATGAAGAGATTTAATCATGCCAGTTTAAATCGAGAGTTTTTTGGCTTTGTTCATCATTTGCACACTGTGCACCAGGGAGGAGCCACTGCGTATGGCGGCTGCCACATGCACGGCCTCCATCATTCCTTTTTCCGTTACGCCTTTTTCCAGGGTGTCCTGGGTATAAGCATCGATGCAATAAGGGCACTGAACAGTATGTGCTACAGCCAAAGCGATTAACGATTTCTCACGCGCGGTAAGGTCACCCGCCTTAAAAACATCCCCATACCAATCGAAGAATTTTTTGGCAAGGTCTCCTTCCCAATCGGCAATGTTTCCAAATTTTTTAAGGTCAGACGGAGCGTAGTAGGTTTCCATGATTTTTTTACAACAAGGGTTAAGATGTTCTAATATACGAATTCAAGGGTGTTCCTGGATTTTAAAAATATGACAGTGTAAGCAGCAGATTTGTTACCGGGCCGACAAAAGGCCGGAATCACGCGGGCAAGGCAATGCGATAGGTTTTTCCCTTGCGCACCATCAGTTTTTCATCGCGCAGCCAGGGGTTGAGTTTTTTCAACACTTTGTAATTGGCCCCCTGGCTCAGAGAAAAATCAACTAAACTTTTGATCGACTGATCCACTTCTACATAGCGCACAGCTTCAGGTTGGTAGAGGTGACTTGAGTCTACCTTGAACCCATAGCGGGAAGGATGTTCAATAATTTCTTTGATGGCCAGTAGCCTAAACACGTAGCGAGCCGTTTCATCATTCAAAAACAAATCGTAGTAAGAAGCTACCTTCTGTTTATCGATTGCTTTTTGCAGGCCGGCCATTCCTCGGTTGTAAGAAGCCGCCACGAGTGTCCAACTGCCAAATTTGGCGTGCGCTTTTTTAAGATATTTGCAGGCGGCAACGGTGGCTTTTAGCGGATCGTACCGTTCGTCCACCTCGTTGTTTATTTCAAGGCCCAGCTCTTTGCCAGAAGGTTTCAATATCTGCCAAAAGCCCACCGCATTTTTTGGCGACACATCATTCAACAAGGCCGACTCAATCAAAGGCAGGTATTTGAAATCTTCCGGAATGCCGTGCTCTTTTAATATTGGTTCCATTTGAGGTAGCCAACGGGCCGCGCGCTTCATGATAAATATGGTGCTGTTGTGCAGGTAAGAGTTGATGTGCAGTTCACGATCCAGCCTTTCGCGCACATCGGCCACATCCAGCGGAACAGGTTCGCCAGCGAAACTCAAACTGCCGGGCAAGTCGAATGAAATGGCTGCCAGATGCTCGCTCTCGCGATCAGCTCGATAGGTTTCGGTATCGCCAGTCGCTTCTTCCTGCCCTACTCGCTGTTCACGCAGTTCTTCTTCCAATGCCCGTATGCGCTGGTTGGTGCTGCTGATGTCGAGTATCAACACCACCAGCACCAAAACCGACAATATGGAAGACAAATGTTTCATGCCTTCTGCGATCAGAAGTTAGGCGATAGCAGGTACTTCGAGTAAAATTCGTCTATCACTTTCACCGCATCTTCGGGGGTGTCGACCACCGCAAATAAATCCAGGTCTTCTTCGCTGATCATTCCTTCCGCCAGCAGTGTTTTCTTTATCCAGTCAATGAGGCCGCTCCAGAATTTTTTTCCCACCATTACAATCGGGAACCTTCCAATCTTCTTGGTTTGAATCAACGTAAGCGCTTCAGATATTTCATCGAGCGTTCCAAACCCACCTGGCATTACAATAAAGCCCTGCGAGTATTTCACAAACATTACTTTGCGAACGAAGAAATAATCGAACGTTATCAGCTTATCAGAATCGATGTAAGGGTTGCCTTTCTGTTCGTGCGGCAAAAAGATATTCAACCCTACCGATTTGCCACCGGCGCGGTTGGCACCTCTGTTACCGGCTTCCATAATGCCAGGCCCGCCACCGGTAACCACCCCGTAGCCATGCTGCACCAGTTGATAGGCAATTTCTTCAGCCATTTTATAATAAGGGTGATTGGGCTTGGTACGTGCCGAACCAAAAATGGTAACACACGGGCCAATCTTCGCCAGCTTTTCAAAGCCCTCCACAAACTCGCTCATCACCTTAAAAATCACCCACGAGTCCGAGCTTTTGATTTCTGCCCAGTCTTTGTCTTTAAACGCCTTGCGAATGCGATGTTCTTCTTCAATCGCCTGCTTCATCAGTTCCTCACCGTTTTTTTTCTTTTTAGCAGTCTTCATAGGTATCTTTCAAGCGTCCAAGATAGTTAAAAAATGAAACGGCCACTGATGCATCCTTTCATCAAAAAAAGTTAATGGCCTTTGTAAAACTACAACAGAAGTATGCAACGTAAAATCTCTTTAATTGATTCGCTGCCGGCCTTGATCCTGCTTACTTTCATAGGCTGCACTCAAGTAGAAACCAGAAATGAGGCACCTGCCTGGGCACTGTTGCCATTTACTAAAGTAGACAGCGTAAACCCTATTCTTGAAAAAGGATTGAATGAGTTTGTTTGCCCGGTACTTCAGCAACCCGTAAAGTGGGATGAGAAAGATGTGTTTAACCCGGCTGCTGTGGCGCGCGAGGGCAAGGTGTATATGATTTTTCGTGCAGAAGATACCATTGGAAAACATGCGGGCACATCAAGGCTTGGCCTGGCAGTGAGTAACGATGGCTTGCATTTTATCAAGATGCAGGCTCCGGTTTTTTATCCGGACAATGATAGTTTAAAGACATACGAATGGGAAGGCGGTGTGGAAGATCCACGCATTGTCGAAACGGACGACAGCACCTACGTAATGACGTACACGGCTTACGATGGCAGGGTGGCCCGATTGCTGGTGGCTACCTCTCGCGATCTGGTAACGTGGACGAAACATGGATTGGTTTTGAGAGGTGCCTTTAAAGATACCTGGAGCAAGTCGGGTGCCATAGTGGCCCAACAACAAGGGGAGAGAATGGTAGCGCGCAAAATCAACGGCAAGTATTGGATGTACTTTGGTGATACCGATTTGTTTATGGCTTCTTCCGATGATTTGATAAACTGGGAGCCAGTGTTGGACGGCAATAAATTAAAGTCGGTGTTGAAGCCACGCCCCGGCTTCTTCGATAGCCGACTGGTGGAGAGTGGCCCTTATGCCATGGTTACCGACACGGGCATCTTGTTGTTGTACAACGGCATGAACTTAGACGAGGGTGGTGACACTACGTTAGCAAAGGGTGCCTACTGTTCGGGACAGGCACTGTTTGATCTGAGCGACCCCACCAGGTTGGTTGATCGCTTAGAGCAAAACTTTCTCAGGCCCGACAAACCTTACGAGATGGAAGGTCAAATTAACCAGGTGTGTTTCATTGAAGGCATGGTTCCCTTCCAGGGGAAATGGTTTTTATATTACGGTACGGCCGACTCGAGAATAGCAGTGGCGGTGAAGGAGTAGTTATGGCGAACTAAGCTTACGCTTCAAATCCGGGATATCGGTGGTTATGATTTGCTAGATTATTTCGATATCTACGCCAAAATATTCGTGAACCAGAATGTTTCGAAGTGCCGATATTTGCCTCCACTCAATAGAGGGGTAATTTGCTCTGGTTTCTTCTGAAATACTTTTAGCAGCTTCCCCTATAATTTCGATTTGTTTTATTGCGGCAAACCGCATCATCGAGTTATTCTTAAAGGCAACTAAATCTGCCCCAACGACATAGTTCTCTATTTCTTCTATTGCCTGCTTAATGTGAAGTATGCGGGCCTCATCACCTAACTGGCCTCTCATAGATAAGTAGTTTATCCTGGTCTATGATGGGTAGCAGATCTTTGGAGATGGAGGGACGTGTCACTAAATCTACTTTTCTTTTTAAAGCGTCCTCCAGTTCAAACTTCATCTTAATTAGCCCCATACCAATGTGATGGGAGTAATCCAACTCCAATAAAATATCAATATCACTCGTATCATCAGCACTGCCACGCGAATACGACCCAAACAAGAATGCTTTCTCAACTGGCTTCACAGCAAAGAACTCGCGCAGGTATTGTAGTTCATTTTGTGTTAACCTCATAAAATACAAAGTTACACCACTTCGCAGACATTTACTGCGGCAAGGGGCGCTTGGAAATAAAAATCCAGGCGGGTGCTTTTTCTTCGATTGGTTGAAGACAATTTTCTTCGTTGAAGGTTCCCGAAGCGGCCGCCACATAGAGCCGCTCCTTGCTATCCAGATGCAGGTTGTTGGCTTTCACTTTCAATGGAAATTCCAATGCCCCCCATTGATTATCTAAGTAGGGCCACTTTTCTATGAAAGAAGGCTGTATGGTGCCCGTTGCATTTTTATCGGCAATGTTGCGTATGCGATACTTCACGCCAAAATCAGAGGCAGCAACACCGATAGGTGTTGAGGCTTTCATGAATTTGCCCGATTCATCATAACGCCAGGTTCTGCCCAAATCCAGCGTGTAGAGGTAGCCGGTTTTGGCTACAGTCTGGTCACCCAAGGTTGCTTCGCCAAACAAGGCAACAACGGTATCTTGTCGTTGTAAAAATGCTCTTACTGGCCCCTGAAAATCTTTCGACTCCACCCAGGTTTGCCCCATATCGGTTGTATAATAGGCTTTGGTGTGGGTGGCTACCAGTAATGTTTCCTCAATGTCACCGGCAATGGCAAAGGCCTCTCGCCCATTCGGCACTGAAATTTTAACCCAATGAGGGTATTCTTCCACCGACAGGGCCTGCTCATCGCAAGCTACCCAGCCGATGCCCATCAACAATATCGCTAACCATTTCTTCATGAGGGCTTCCAAGTTAATAAAATACAAGACCTGAACAAAACTATCAAAAGGGTACAGCCAATTGGGGTATTTTCTAAATGATGCGAAGCAGGGTGCAGCCTTCTGAGCGTGATGCCCATCTTCAGAAAAAACACACATGCGACTCACCTTTATCAGCGCTGCTTTTGTTCTCTGTTATGCCACCTTATGGGCGCAATCCGACTCCAAACATTTTACCGGTGTATATGTGGGTGCGGTAACCGGCAGCCAGAACCTATTCGGGGGTTCTAATATTAATGGTGCTGACGTATTAGCTCAGTCCTCTCGCTGGGCTATGGATTTTCCTATCGGCTATCGCAGGCAATTTTGGTCTGGTAGAATTTTGGCGGGTGCTGAATTTATCTGGGGTTTAACCGATGGCCAACTTATGCATGAAGATCCTGCCAATCAGCTTTCCATTCGGTACGAAAACAACACCCAGTGGTCTATTGGCATAACGGCAGGCTATGTATTTGGGCAAGCGAAAAGGAATCTCGCTTTTGCTTATTTGAATGAAACCACACGTCAGTTCGATGTTTTTATTGTAGATCAGTATGGGCCCTTCACACAACAAGATGAGCAAGGCATGTTGAAGTTCGGGGTGGGCCTGGAAAGAAAACTATACAAAGGCATCCACGCGCGGTTAACCTTAGGCAGGTTGTATGCCGATTTTGGCGACCGGGTTACCAACATTAATGTGAATGATAGATGGGATGTAATGGCAGGTTTAGTGTATCAATTCTGAAACAAACCATAAATACCATTGCATCTAACGATTTGGAATGAAAAGTTGTACATCCTGTGGCGCGAATGCCAAACCATCCACATGCCCCATCTTTTGCCGATCCGCTGTGATCAGGTGCATATGTACAAAACTGTCGTGATGGGTAAAAATACCCCGGTGGCTGGTTGAAAAGAATCCCAATACCTCAACTGCTTCGTTGGATATTTTAAAGTTGACTTTGCCTTGGTGCGCATCGGCAGGTGAGGCAACTACAGTGCCAGCAGGAAGGTTTACAACATGAATATCAGCAACCTGAATAGGGCCCTTTAACAGAAAGGCAAAAGGTTTCGCATGGATGCGTGTTTGTTCTAAAAATCCTTCCAGCTTCTTGAGATTATTTACCGTGTCGGGTAGTTCAACTTTTCTCCATTCGGGAATGCGGGTGTATACAAAAAAAGGGGCGGCTGCGGCATTCGCAACTTTTACCTGCATGGTGCTGTCCGTCAGAACTCGCGAGATAAAGATCTCTCCATCCATAACCAGCAATTCTCCTTTCAGAAATGTTTCGGGCCCCAGGCCATACAAATGGTTTGCTTGCGCGATGGTGTCTAACTGAATGGCGGCATCCAGCTCGCCTTTGTGCATGGCGTTGCGCATGGTGCCTGCTGTGTAAACCTCTGCCTGATAACCTGCCTCGCACGCCCAAAGCATAGCTAGCAGAAGGTACAATGGAAACAATCGCATACTTATTTTAAACTTCTTCTTTGCCCTTCATACAGACTACCCATTACTATAAAAGTTCCAGCCAATGTATGCCAGGTAAAGGGCTCATCTAACAGTACCGTGGCAAAGATCAAACCGAAAATAGGGCACAGAAACAACCATAAAGAGGCACGCACTGCATCTTCGCGCAGCAGGTACAACCAAAGTTGCACAGCCGCCAACGATACCGGCACAACCAGCCACAACAGCGAAAGCCAAAAACGTGTATCGTAGGTGGTGCCACCGCCTTCGAAAAACAAAGTGAAGGGCAACAATAGTAACCCGGCAATGAATACCTGCCAGCCGTTGATGACCGTGCGACTCAATTGCCACTTTACCGAAGAATAATACACGGCACCCAACGAATACATCACCATGCTAAGCACCAGTAAGAAGGCGCCCCAAGGTGTGGCATAACCATTCTTCAACAGCGGAAAGGTGGCCAGCGCCACACCAGTCATGCCCGCTACTATGCTTAACCATTCGCGCAGTTTTACTGGGCGCTTCAACCAAATGGCTGAAAAAAAACTAATCATGAGTGGATTAAGGGCAATGGCCAGCGCAGTAATTCCGGCTGCCACTTCTTCGAGCGCAATAATGAATATGCCCAGGTACAGCGCGGTGTTCAACGCTCCAAACACAGTAAGTTGCCACCACACTTTGCCCACGGGCAGCTTCCTGTCTTTGGTAAGCAGCAGTGCAATGGCCAACAGCAAAATGCCGGCAAGCAAAAACCGAATGGTGAACAACGTAAGCGGCTCTGACGACATAAGGCCGAACTTGCCAGCTACCGAGGCAGAAGACCACAATATGGCAAAAACAACGCCCGAGAGAACAAAACGGAGAGGGTGGCCCAAATCAGTGCAATCAGTTGTTTGCGAAGATAAAGTATTATCACTTTATAACAGGCTATGCACAAAACAATAATACAACTGTTTAATCGTGACTTTCTGCAAACCGTTGTAATGATCAGCTACCTGGCTTGCACGAAACTAGTTGTATTTGTTTTTGTCTTTGGCCAGGCTTATCTGAAAGGCATCGGGTGTGCCCGAGATTTTTAGGTTTACAAACCGCGTGCGTTTGGAAGGATCGCGGTATTGTATTTCGTCTTCCGTTTCGGGCTCACCTTCCTTCCGCTTAAATAATTGCTGGGCGGCAACTTGTGTCACCAACTTCCAGGGCACACGTACATAATATTCCATGTTCATGTTCATATCTTGCTTGCCCGATATTTCGATGAAACCGAGGGTGGAGTTGATGGTCATGGCTGGAATGGAAAGTGAGCCATTGTTCAAGTCGAGTTGGTTACTCAAAGTATCAAACCGAACCTTGTTCAGGTTTTTGTCTTTAAAGAAGTCGGACATGGCCTGTAGTGCACTGTAATTTTCCAGCCTTCCCTCCAGCACTTCCAGATCTATGTGCAGTTGCGAGTCGTCAATAATCGGAACCATATCTGCATGCATGTGCACTTTGCCATACAAGCGCCCGCTCAGTTTGCCGTGCAGGTTTTCTGACACCAGGTGATCTTGGCCAAAGTTTTCGAATTTAAAGAGTAGTTTGTCCAGATCAACATTCTTCATGCGCATGTCTGGGCTGAAGTAAATTTTGTTTCGGTCGGAACCATTGAAATAACCCTTCAACCAGATTTTGCCTCCGGCCGCAGCCAGCGACATGGTATCTATGTGGATGTAATGGGTCCTGGTGGTGCGGGCTTTCACGAAAAAATCGTCAATCAGGTAGCGGTGGTAATTCAGGTGTTTGATGTCGAAATCGAAAGTCATGTCGCTAAAGGGCACATCGTAGATATTAAACACTGCTTCGTGATCTTGCGGGGTAATGGTTTTATTGGCCGGGGGCGGATTGTAGTTGAAGAGTTCATCGAAATCAAGATGTGGCGCAGTTAGCGAAAAATGGTTGTCGCGTTTGCGAATGACAGAATCGGGACCGAGGTAGTAATTCAGGTTGGCCACAAAGGTGCTCTTGCCCAGTTTGCCACTCAGGTTTTCTACAACCAGGTGTTCATCTTCATAATGTACTCTCCCTTTAAATTTCTCGAAGCGCAGTGGGTGCACTTTCATCGTGGCTTCCAATTTATCCATGGTTACGTCTGCAGATTGCAACCCTTTGTTGAAATGCAGATCGGCAAAGCCGTGTACCTTCAGATTTCTGAATTCTTCGTGGCGGTAGTCTTCGGGCACAAAGTTCTCGCCACCATAAGTAAACAGGTCTTCCATTTGTAGTAAGGCAGAAGTAAGATTAAACTCCACCTTGGTGTCGCCCAGTGGTTCGGTTAAAAACCAGAGGTCGTAGTTGCGCAGGCGCCCGTTGAAGTGGAAGTCGCTCTTATCGATCATGCCAGTGAAATCCACTACGCGAAAATCGCTGCTGTCTACAAACACATCAGCATGGAAATCGTGCAGGGTGTGCGGGTAGTGGGTTAATTTGGCGTAGAGGTCTTCAATAAAAAATTCGCCCACAGGCAGGTTAGGCGATTCGGTAAACGCACGTGCCGAGCTGTTGAATTTGAATTTCATGCTCAGGTTTTTGATTTGCTCGTCCACCGGTTTGCTATTTGCCGTATCGTTGGAGGTAACCTGCTTGATGTCTAGCAATTTCGAGGTAATCACCATGTCGGCCGTAACCGGGTTACTGGTGTGATGCAAAATGGCTGGCAGATCGGTAACGTGTGCTTTGATGTCGATGTCAGAGTCGCCTACCTCTACATGAAAGCGATCGATGAAAGCTTCATGGCCGTCCATGTGTGCTTTGATGTCGATATCGTGAATGGGCAGGTGGTACCCGGTTGTGCGGAACGATAAGTTGGTAACATCTAGTTCGGTGAAGTACGATTCGTTCAACTTTTCAATGCTTTTCTCCGGGTTGGCCAAATCCACAATGTCGTGAAAGTTCATGGTGAGGGCCACTTTGCCTTTCAGATCCTGCAGGTCGGTAATGTTGAAAAAGTCGGCCAGAAAGTCGAGTTGAAATTCCGAACGCAGCTTCATGTCAATTTCAGGCGACTCGAAATTTTTTACAAATAAGTTGCCACTAAACGTGCCGGCCTCCGGGCGGGCAGAAAAATCCGAAAGCGAAAACTCCATGGTAGAAGCATTGCCTTGTTCGCCCGTGGTAAACCGGCCTTTAAAGAAAAGCTGATCGAGTTTCTTATTGGAAATCTTGTTGCTGAAGAACGCGTCTTCGCAGCCGAAATCGGCCACCACCAAGGGGTTATGTCCGTTGATGGATTTTCCGGTAATAGACGCTTCGAAAAAAATCTTCCCTGCATTGTCGTATCGTTCTAATGCAGGCGCCAGTTCTTCCGGTGCAAAGGCCATGAACAAATCGAAGTTGGGCTTGTTGCCATGAAAGCGAATATCCAGATTCATGTCATCATCGAAATCAACGGAACCATCCATCTTAAAGAGTGCCTTTTCCAACAGCAGTTCCGAAGGCTGAATGGTGAGCACTTGTGTGGCTGTGCTGTAGTCTAATTGCGTTTGTAAGTCGAAGTGTTTGTGTTTTACAAACGTGGTATCGCCATTGGCAATTACATTTAGTTGAAAACGGCTGTCGAGTGAAACCAACACATGCTCTGGGCTGGTTTTAAACCGCGAAATGGCATCATCAATAAAGGCCTCTATTAATATATTGTTTTCTTCATTGAGTTTCAGCAAATCGATGTTTACCAACTCAATGCGCTTTATGTCCATGTGAAATTCCTCGCCCGCGTCTTCAATTTCTTTTTTGCTGGAAAGAGCGTTGGATATGTTGATGGTGCCATCGGTATGCTGAACCACCTTTAGCGAGCCGTCTGAAAGCTTGATTGATTTTATTTCGATTTGCCCTGTAAGGAGCGTAAACAAATCGAAGCCCAGGTACACGTCTTTGATATCCAACAGCGGTTCGGTGTTCTTGTTTTTGTCTTCAAAAACTTTTACGTGGTCAAGGTCGATAGAAATGTAGGGGAAGTTGGCAAAGGGCGAAATGTGACTGTTGTCTACTTCCAGTTCTCCCACAAAATCAGTGTTGGCTGTGGTGATGAATTCTTGTACAATGTCGTCTTGCTTCCAATAGATAATGGCAATGGTTATGCCGAACAAAAGCACAGGTGCCAACACCAACAAAATCACTACCCGCTTCCAGATTTTTTTCATCCTAAAAAAAATTAACTCCCAAAGTTACAAAAGCAACTATACGCGGGTGTTAAATTTTGATTAGAAACAAGTTAGAGGGCTTGCTTGGCCAGCCTTTGCAATACTGCCTCTTGATAGGTTTTGCCGATGGGCAACTGCTTGCCTGCCAGTTCAATCATTTCGCTGCTGTAGCGGTCTATTTTTTCGAGGTTTACCAAAAAGGATTTGTGGATGCGCTGAAATAACCCGGCCGGCAGTTTTTCTTCCATGAAGCTCAGCGTATGGTAAGTAATGGCTTCCTTGGCAGTAGTTTTTATGCGTACATAATTCTTTAGCGACTCCACATACAAAATGTCGTTCAGGTAAATTTTCACCATGGCTTTATCCACCTTCACAAAGATGAAGGACGGCTCAGGTTGTTCTTCTTTTTGGATGGCATGGCCTGTAGCCAGTGTGTTGTACCGATCGATTGTTTTTAAAAAACGTTCGCGCGCAATGGGTTTTACCAGGTAATCCAACACGTTCAGTTCAAAACCTTCTACAGCATATTCGCGGTAGGCGGTAGTGAAAACAATTTGTGGCGGATTTTTTAATGCTTTGGTCAGTTCCAATCCCGTAAGGCCCGGCATTTGAATGTCTATGAAGAGAATATCCACAGGTTCGCGTTGCAAATGCGAGAATGCATCTAGCGGTTTAGTGTAGGCACCCGCCAATGCCAACCCAGGGGTTGAGGCAATAAATTTTTTTAACACCTCCAATGCCAGGGGTTCATCGTCTACAAGCAGGCAGCGAATTAATCCCATCTTATTTTCAGGTTAACAAGATACGTATCGCTGGTGTGAATGCGAAGCTCGTGGTCGGGGAAAAGTAGCGCCAGTCTCTTTTTTACGTTGATCAATCCCAAACCGGAGTTATCCGCTTTTTGTTTGTTTTCTTCTTCAGGCAAACTGTTTTCAATTTGCACGTCCAGACCATTGGCAAATGCCTGCAATTGAAACCGCACCCAAATTTTTTCTGACGTGCGGTGGCTGCCATGTTTAAAGCAGTTTTCAAGCAATGGAAAGAGCAACAAAGGAGCGATGTTTACTTGCGGAATGGTGCCTGTGGCCTGAAAGGAAATTTCCAACCGTTCGCCCAGCCTGAGTTTTTCCAACTCCACATAATCCTGTAGCGCCTGTAATTCTCGCGAAAGCGGAACAGCAGTGGCGTTGCCATCGTACACCATAAAACTTAACAGCTTGGAGAGTCGCAACATCATCTCGGCTGTTTTGTCGGATTGCAGCAGCGCCAACGAATAGATATTATTGAGTGTATTGAAAAGGAAGTGTGGATGAATCTGATCTTTCAGCGACTTTAATTCTATCTCTGCTTTTTCGCGCGCCAGCTTTTCGCGCGCCAGTTGGGCCTCGAACCAACTGCTTATAAAGTAAACGGTGGTGCCCATACCCAGTACGGGGTACACGTAAACCAGGTTGAAGAAGGCACTGTAGAACGACCAATAGCCAGCATTGTACCGGGCATTAGGGGTGTGCGTAAGCGGGTAAATAATGAAATAGTCTTCCAACCGGTTCAACCACATCACTATGAACGTGAGTAGCAAAGCGGAACCAAAAAACAACAAATATTTTTTTTGCAACAGCATGCGCTTTACCAACACATAAATAAACACGTATACCGTAAATGCCTTGAGCGGAAACTCGATCAACTCCATACCTAACCTAAAGAGAAACGAGCCGCTGTACATCTGCACCACCGCTATGCGCAACACGAAGTAGCTCATCCAGAAGAGTACATGCCAGGTGGCTTCGCGTTCGTGCCATTTTTTCATGACCGAAAGATACTGTGTAAACACCAATACGATAAGCACATTACTGGCCACTGTAATTGCTAATGGGCAAGTACGCATCGTAGGTTTTACTGTTGATCCTGATACTACGGTGGTTGGGATAAAAAGCAAACATCAATGGCATCGCCACCACACCTTTACCGTAAAAACAACAGCTATGAATCCTAAAAAGTGGTTTCAGTCGCGCGCGGTAAGGCTGCAGTTGGGCATGGCCACCGGGCTGCTCTGCTATCTGCTAACCTGGCACAACCCGGTTTGCTATAAAAGCCTGTACAGCACTGCACAGCATCACTTTCAACTTATGCTTTCCAAAAAAACAACAGGTAATTGAACTAACACTTAACACCCAAACATACCAGGTAGATGCCGACAAAGACATGCCCTTGCTTTGGGTGCTACGCGACCTCATTGGTTTAACAGGTACCAAATATGGCTGTGGCATTGCGCAATGCGGTGCCTGCACCGTGCACATGAATGATGTTGCCGTACGCGCTTGTTCTATCCCCGTGTCGGCTGCGGTGGGTAAGCAGATTACAACGATCGAAGGCCTTTCCCCCGATGGCAGCCACCCATTGCAACTGGCGTGGCAGCAGGAAGATGTGCCGCAATGTGGCTATTGCCAGGCAGGCCAGATTATGACGGCAGCTGCTCTGCTAAAGCGCAACGCCACCCCTACCGATGAGGAGATCATTGCTGCCATGAATGGCAATCTTTGCCGATGTGGTACCTACCAACGCATTCACCGGGCAATAAAACAGGTAGCAACAAATGCAAAAAAGTAAACTCATGGAGCGCAGGGATTTCTTGAAACTTTCGGCACTGGCAGGGGGCGGGTTGATGCTATCCATTTCGTCTTGGGCCAACAAGTTAATAACGCCCACCCCCAATGGCGAAACTGAAAATATAGGGCATTTTTTAACGATTGAGGCCAATGGCAATATTTCGTTTCAGCTTACCAAACATGAAATGGGTCAGGGCGTGGCCACCAGCCTGGCGATGATTTTGGCGGAGGAGTTGGATGCAGATTGGGAAAAAATAAAAATCAAATTCGGCACGGTAGATCTGGCACGTTACCAGAATGCACAACAAGGAGGTTACGGCACAGGCGGCAGCACCACTGTTATGGATATGTACCCGGTGCTGCGCAAGGCTGGGGCTGCTGCGCGGTGGGTGTTGGTTCAGGCGGCAGCCAACCGTTGGAAAGTTGATGCAGGCGAGTGCGTTGCCGACAGAGGAGTGGTGAAGCACGAGGTGACGAACCGGCAGCTTTCTTTTGGCGAACTGGCCACGGAAGCAGCGCAGCTACAACTTCCCACCGATATACCGTTGAAGGCAGAGGCGCACTTTCAACTCATTGGGCGCCCCGTTTCCGGCAAATTGGTGCAAGCCATGGTAACGGGTAAGAGTAACTATGGCATTGATGCCCAACTTCCGGGAATGCGTTATGCCACCGTGGTGCGTTGCCCGGTTTACAGGGGTAAGATCAAATCGTTCGATGCCTCCAGGACACTGAAAGTAAAAGGCGTTATTGCTGTGGTAACAACCCAGGCAGTTGCGGGTGTAAAGGGACATTTTCAATTTGATGTGCGCGAAGGCGTTGCCGTAGTAGCCGAAAGCTATTGGGCAGCATTGAAAGGCCGGGAGCAATTAAAAGTAGAATGGCAAGGAGGCGTAGAGGGCGACAACCATACCTTCGAAAAACAGGCTGCGCAAAAGGCAGGGTTGCGTATAGACCCCACTGGTTTTCTGGGTGATGAAAATGCCACTTCAAACCTTGGATTGGTAAAGCGCACCTTGCGCGCGCAGTATATCTATCCTTATCAACTCCATTCGGTAATGGAGCCCTTGAATTGCACAGCTCACTTCAAAGGCGATAGTTGCGAGGTGCACATTGGCGGGCAGGCTCCGCACCAGTTGGTGAGGTACATCATGAATCACTTTCAGCTTCCGCAGGAAAAGATTACCGTTCAACTTTACCCGTCTGGTGGCGGCTTTGGGCGCAGGTGGTATCCCGATCCGGCCCTGGAGGCATTATGTATTTCGAAAGAAGCCGGCAATATTCCTATCAAAATGATTTGGACCCGCGAAGACGACCAGACGGTAAACCTCACCCATCCCTTTACCATCAATAACTACCAGGCCAGCCTCAACAGCAGCAATCAATTAGTGGCGTGGTATCAAAAAGAATTGCGCACCTACACCTGGGGTGCGTCAGTGGCCAATCCGGAATTGTCGTGGATTGGTTATAATATTCCCAACATTCGCTACGATTTTGAAAACTTGTTGGAGGAAAGCCTGGTGCAAAGTTGTGCATGGCGCGCGGTGGTTGCCAACGCCTGGGCTTTTGGCCAGGAATGCTTTTTAGATGAGATAGCGGCAGAAGTCAAAGCCGACCCGCTCGCTTTTCGTTTGTCTTTGTTGGAAGAGGGCAGGCAGGCCGAAGTGGGGCATCATCAGAAAGTTGATAACAGTCGTTTGATTCGGGTGCTGAAGCTGGCGGCCACCAAAGCCAATTGGGGTGAGTCGCTGCCGGCAGGCAAAGGCCGAGGCATTGCCGCTTATCCGTATATGCATGGCAACAGCTATTGTGCCATGGTTGCAGAAGTTTCGGTGGACGATAAGAAAGTGAAAATAGACAAAGTGGTTTGCGCAGTAGATTGCGGCAAGGTGGTTAACCCCTCGGGCGTGAAGAACCAGATAGAGGGTGGGGTTGCCTGGGCGGTTACCGCCTTGCTCTATGGCGGTTTCGATATTCAAAATGGGCGGGCTACCAAAACCAACTTTCATCAAAACAAATTGATGCGCATGGCCGAGTGCCCCAACATTGAAGTTCACTTTGTTGACAACCCGGGTGAGCAGCCTTGGGGTGTGGGCGAATTGGCACCACCTCCGGCCGTTCCCGCAATTGTAAATGCCATTTTTGCGGCCACGGGGCAGCGGGTGCGAAAGCTGCCCGTAAGTCTTTAAGCTTTTGCTGCAACCTTTCGGTGGATAGCCGCGTCATACCCAACAAACACACCGGGTATGAAGCATTACATGATATTTGTTTTTATGCTGACTGCAATGGCAGTCAGCGCACAATCCACCAAGTCGGGTAATTACAATCTTGATCAAACGTACACACTTAAAACAGGGGGTACTATTTTTCTAAGTTCCTCCGATGCCAAGGTTACCATTAATGGCTCCACGCGCGCAGATGTACACGTAAAAATCAGACGCGAAGTAAACACCAAGGGATGGGTGTTTGGTGAAGAGGAGTTTAGTGTAGATGTAATGGAGCAGGAAGGCAACCTATCCATCAAAGAGCGTTCGCGTTCTTCGCACGTGGGCATTGTGGGTTATCATTACGAAAGATATACCATTGACATAGAAGCACCACAAGGCGCCAACCTGGCCATTAAAGGCGATGATGGCGACTACCTGGTGCGGGCCGTGAATGGTGCCATCGATTTGGACCTAGACGATGCCGATGTGGAGTTGGTAGGTTGCCTGGGTAGCGATTTCAGAGTGCGCTTAGATGATGGCGATCTGAGAATGGATACAGGCAAGGGAACGCTCGAGCTCGATGCGGACGATGCAGATGTAGATATTAGAAGTGCAGCTTTTGATAGAATAATGGCCACGTTAGACGATGGAGATTTTTTGGTGGAGTCAAGTCTGGCAGCAGAAGGCGATTATTTTATTGATTCGCAAGATGGACTGGTTTCGTTTACAATTTTGTCAGGTGGCGGCAAATTCGACATACGGCATGACGATGCCAGGGTGATTACCGAGGGTTCTTTTAATGTAGTGGAAAAATCGGAAGACCGTACAAGACTTACCGTTGGAAGTGGCAACAGCAAAGTAGACATTCGTGCGGATGATGCCCGCGTTAGACTGATTCGTTTATAAACCGAAATCAAGAATCCCTTTTTTCGATGAAGAGCTTGATTGCATGGGTGCTCTTACTGAGCGCAGTAAACATTTTTGCCCAAACGGAAAGCAATGGCTGGCTAACGAAACAACGGCCTGGTGTTGATATTCAGTATCAGATTACGGACGCACCTGTTCTGGATTCTTTGCAGCGGCACGTAGCGGAAGCGAGAAGAACCATTGAAGCATTTTTCACCCAGCCATTCTCCAAAAGATTTGCAGTGGTGGTGTTTCCTAATCGGTCATTGCTGGATGAGCAATGGCAACAAGCCTGGAACGCTCCGGGTTTCAAATCGGAGTGTTGGATGGTGGCCAGTGGCGTAGCCGACCGGTTGGATTTGTTATCTCCGGCTGTTTGGAAAAGTGAAGCATGCGAGCACAATCCCGCTGACCAGGAAGAATTGCAGCGATTGATTACGCACGAGATGGTGCATGTTTACCACGGTCAGCAAAACCCGGTTCCGGATTTTACCGGTTTGGATAATCTTGCGTGGCTGATTGAAGGTGTGGCCACTTATGTCTCCGGCCAGTTGACCGAAAAGCGCATGAGCAGTGTAAGGCAACTGGTGCTTGCAAATAAGGCGCCACAGGCATTGGCGCAGTTCTGGAGTGGTAAGGACCGCTACGGATTGGCAGGTTCTATGGTGAAGTTGGTCGACCAAAAAATTGGCCGCCAACAACTACTTACTTTACTCAAAGAAACCGATCAGAAAATAATCTTAGATCAGATCGGCCTTACCGAAACGCAATTGATAGAAGGCTGGAAAAAGTCTGTAGTAGACTAAATGTCGCAGATCTCTACACCTTGTTTCAGCGAAGCCAACTTATCGGCTTTGCTGGGAATGAACTCCTGCGCCACAAAACCTTTGAAACCTGTTTCAGCAATAGCTTTCATAATAGCCGGGTAGTTGAGCTCCTGGGTTTCGTCAATCTCATGACGACCAGGCACACCACCGGTGTGGAAATGAGAGATGTATTGGATGTTCTTCTTGATCGTGGCAATCACGTCACCCTCCATGATTTGCATGTGGTAAATGTCATAGAGTAGTTTGAAGTTTGCTGAGCCCAGCTTTTCACACAGTTGCACCCCCCAGGCAGTGCGGTCGCACTGGTAGTCTTTATGGTCAACCTTGCTGTTCAACAATTCCATGGTAATGGTGATGTTGTATTTCTGGGCTACTTTCAAAACGGGTTCCAACCCACGCGCACAGTTTTCCAACCCTTTTTCGGAGCTTAAACCGTTGGCGTTGCCACTGAAGCAAATCAGATTTTTAAGACCCGCATCGGCTGCCTTTGGAATGTTGGCCGTATAATCTTTCAAAAATTTTTCGTGAAGCGAAGGATCGTTGAAACCTTTATTCAGGCCCAGGTCGGTGGCGTAGCCCATGGCACAGGTAAGGCCGTGTTTGATGGCCACCGCCCACTCATCGGGCCCCAGCAACTCTATGGATTTGAGGCCAATGTTTTTTCCTGCAAGCACCAACTCTTCCAAAGGTATGCTCTGGTAGCACCAACGGCAGGCAGAATGGTTGATGTTACCTTTCATGTCGTCTGGCAACAAGTTCATGGCTTTGCTAACAGAGGGGAGTGCAAAAATACCGGCAGCACCTGCTGCCATAGATTGCAACGCTTTTTTACGATTCATAGAATGAGTGGGTATTGAAAAGTATAGTTACCACTTTGCTGGCCAAAATTCAAGCCAAATTGTGGTAACAGAGAAGAGTATTTAATATGCGCTGTACCAAATCTTATTTCTCCTGCTGGTAAATAACACCGTCTTTCATTACCATCTTGACTTTACGAAGGTCGGATATGTTTTTTGAGGGGTCACCAGAAACAATTACCAGGTCGGCCTTTAATCCACGCTTCACAAAGCCCACTTCGTTTTCCAGGTGGAACGCTTTTGCATTTACGCTGGTGGCAGCTTTTAACACATCCATCACCGGCATACCATACTCCACCATCAGCTCCATTTCCAGCACATTTTCGCCATGCGGATAAACGCCCACATCGCCACCCATGCCAATGGTTACACCGGAGGCAAGCGCATCTTTAAGACTTTTCTTTTTGATGGTAACACGTTCGGGCTCGGGTGTTTTACCTTTCACCCAACCACGGTACTGCGAGATAACATCTACGGCCGCAATGGTGGGGAAGTACGTCACGTTGTGTTCCTTCATCAACTTGCCCGTTTCTAAATCAATAAAATCGCCATGCTCAATGGTTTCGGCACCTGCCAGCACCGCACGCTGAATAGCCTCTTTCGATTTGGCATGGCATACCATTACTCTGCCGCTGCTGCGGGTTACTTCGTTGATGAGTTTTAATTCTTCCAACGTGAAGGAGGGTTTGTCTTCGCCTTGCAAGCCCCAGCGATAGTCGGCATAGACTTTTATGAAATCTGCTCCCTTCCAAATCTGGTCGCGCACCACGCGCACAAGGTCATTGCCATCTGCTGCCTCTGCCCCCAGCATTATTTCCATATCATGGTCGTAGCCTTTGGGCCCGTAAGAGCCGGTGGAAACAATGGCCCTACCTGCTACTAGCAAGCGTGGCCCGGGCACAACACCCTCGTTAATGGCGCGCTTCAATCCAGCGTCTGCATACCCAGCGCCCTCTGTGCCTAAGTCGCGTGCCGTGGTAAAGCCCGCCATGAGCGTATTTTTTGCATGCACGGTGGCACGCACAGTCCGGTAGGCATCCGTTTCTTTCAGCACCTGCGTATCCCAGTCGGTAATGTTGTAGGGGTACAGAAACAAATGCGAGTGTCCTTCTATAAGCCCTGGCGTTAGCGTAGAATTGGGATAGTTTATTTTTATGGCACCTGCTAGTTCCTTTAGTTCAGTGCGCGGCCCGGCCGCCACGATGAGGTCGTTCTCCACCACCACGGCCCATCCTTCGTGTATTTTTTCGCCATCAAAAACACGATCAGCCGTGAGGTAGTATTTTGTTTGTGATCTTACCAAAAACGCAATGGGTAAGAAAAGAGAGATCAAAAAAAGGCGTTTCATAATTGAGGTTTTCTTCAAGATACCCTCAAATCGTAACATAAAAAAAGCTGATTCATTAGGAATCAGCTTTTACGATAATTAAAATTTTACTTCTAAAGAGCAGCCAGTGCTGCATCATAGTTGGGCTCTTGCCCGATCTGTGGCACCAGCTCCGTGTGTTTCACGACTCCTTTTTCATCAATCACCACGATGGCGCGTGCAAACAGATCTTTGAAGCCGCCATCTGCCAGTGTTACGCCATACGCTTTTCCAAAACCCAGGTTGCGGAAATCGCTGAGCGTAATCACTTTGTCGATGCCCTCGGCTCCGCAAAAGCGCTTCATGGCAAACGGAAGGTCTTTGGCAACACAGAGCACTACCGTGTTTTCCAGCGAGGCGGCCCGCTTGTTGAACTCGCGCACAGATGCTGCACACACGCCCGTATCGATGCTGGGAAAAATATTCAGGATCATTTTTTTACCTGCAAACTGCACGGAAGAAACGTCCTTCAAATCGTTGCCTGTAAGGGTAAAGGGAGTGGCCGATGAGCCCACCAGCGGCAGGTCGCCAACGGTGTTCACAATGCTTTCGCCCAATTTGGTTTGTGCCATGGTGATGATTATAATTAGTTATGATGTTTGATCGAAAAACAGGGGGAGCGATAAATTGTTCAGCGCAATCGGTCTGAATCGCGCACTAATTTTTCGTCTCTGCGAATGAAACGCAACGCCAGCCAGTTAAAGAATACACCGGCAAAGGCTGTCCAGATGGTGAGGCCATACTTCCACCCATAATTGAATTGACGGGCCAGTTGATTGGAGAAAACCACAGCGGCAATCATAACGCCCATTAACAACAACGAGTTGAGCGTGCCCATTTTGATTTGGGTAATGCGGTTATCGAACCTGCGTATTTCCATTACCGCCACGGTAGCAGCGGCAATCATTAAAATAGCCGTGATGCAATAAGGAAAATAAAGTGTAGTAGGAGAGCCCTCGTTTTTAACGGTGTAATGCAAGGGATACAACTCGTGCTTTACACCCGAAACCGGATCTTGAAAGACCCATATCGGTAAAAAAATACTTACCAGCATGGCTACTACCACCAGCGCTAAAAAAACAGTTTGAATTCTTTGCCACATAATCCGTTAAATTCGCGCCAAAACTAACAATAAAACCCGGTTGCTTGGCCACGTACAAGTGTTTTCGTTCAACGAGGGCGCGAGCGTCATCATTTCGAACCAAATCTACCTATTGACGCGATGCGCTACCTTTTCGAGATAAGTTACCTGGGCACCCGCTACCACGGATGGCAGTCGCAAAAAAATGCAGTGGGTGTTCAGGAAATTGTAGAGAAAGCGCTAGGCACGATTTTGCGCACATCCGTACCGATAGTGGGCAGTGGCCGCACCGATACAGGGGTACATTGCGCCCAACAATTTTTCCATGCCGATATCGATAAGCCTTTCGATGCCGACAAACTGGTAGTGCAACTCAATTCTTTTCTACCTCCAGATATCGCCATCCGGTCCATTGCGCCCATTCGGCCCGATGCCAGTGCGCGTTATGATGCGGTAGCCCGCACCTACGAATATCATATCACGCTCGTAAAAAATCCTTTGCTTACCGGGCGCGCTTTTTTTTGCTTTAAGCCTGTGCACGTGCCAACCATGAACGAGGCGTCTGCGTTATTACTGGGCACGCACGATTTTGCGTGTTTTAGCAAAGTAAAAACCGAAGTGAACCACTTTATCTGCGATGTAAAAACGGCACATTGGAATCAAAAAGGCGACTTGCTGGTTTTTACCATCACCGCCAACCGGTTTTTGCGGGGTATGGTTAGGGCCATTGTGGGCACCTTGCTGGATGTAGGCACAGGCAAATATTCCCTGCACGACTTCCAGCAAATTTTGAAAAGCAAAGACCGCAAAAAGGCGGGTATGAATGTACCACCCGAAGGGCTGTACCTGATGCACGTGAAATATCCAAAAAAGATTTTTATCGAGAACTGAGTTTAACGCGACAAACGTGGAGAAAGAAAAAGTAAGCAGTGGCAATATCATAGACCTCACCGTGGTAAAACGCATTCTTGAGTTTGTGCGGCCATACAAGGGACGGTTTTATTTCTTGATTTTACTAACTGTGCTGCTGGGCGTGCTGACACCCATTCGCCCATGGCTAATTCAACACACGTTGGATACCCACGTGGCGGTAAGCGACTATTGGAGCATGGTAGAGATCATGGTGCTGATTCTTTTCTTGCTGGCCGTTCAATCTGTATTTCAATACGTGCACACGTACATGTCGGGGCGCATTGGGCAATTTGTAATTCGCGATATACGCATTAAGCTGTACGAACACATTGTGAACCTGCGCCTGCGCTTCTTCGACAAAACTCCGATCGGGCGCCTGGTAACGCGCACCATTTCCGATGTGGAAACCCTGGCCGATGTATTCAGTGAAGGTTTGGCCGCCATGGCGGGCGACCTGCTCCAGATCATCTTCATTTTGATTTTTATGTTCGTTACCGATTGGCGTTTAGCATTGGTAAGTCTTTCCACCATTCCATTGATGCTGTTGAGTACTTATGTATTCAAGGAAAAAATCAAGGTAGCGTTTAACGATGTGCGCAACGCAGTATCTAACCTGAACGCTTTTGTGCAAGAACACATTACGGGTATGAACATTGTGCAGATTTTCGGAAGTGAGAAACGCGAGTATCAAAAATTCCTGGAAATCAACAAAGAGCACCGCGACTCTAACCTGCGGTCGGTATTGTATTACTCTGTCTATTTCCCAGTGGCAGAAATTATTGCGGCCATGGGTATTGGTTTGTTGATGTGGTATGGTGCCAAAGGGGTGCTGCACTTTGAGCAAACCGGCATTACGGTGGGTACGCTTACCGCCTTCATCATGTACATTCAGATGTTCTTCAGGCCCATACGCATGATAGCCGACCGTTACAATACGCTTCAAATGGGTATTGTCAGCTCTTCGCGCATCATCAATTTGTTAGACGACAAAGAATATGTGATGCCCAACGGTACGCATGTTCCCGAAAAGGTGAAAGGCGATGTGCAGTTCGAAAACGTTTGGTTTGCCTACAACGAGAGCGACCATGTGCTGAAAAACATCAACCTGAACATCCGCGCAGGCGAAACCATTGCGCTGGTGGGTGCCACGGGTGCAGGTAAATCTTCTATCATCAACCTGCTTAACCGTTTTTACGATATTAACCGGGGCACTATTAAGGTGGATGGCGTAGATATCAAAGACTTTGACATTGCCGCTTTGCGCAGGGAAATTGGTGTAGTGCTGCAAGATGTGTTTCTGTTCTCCAGCTCCATTCGTTATAACATTACACTGGGCGATCCCGATGTAACTGATGAACAGATATGGCATGCGGCCGACCTGGTGGGGGCACGCAAGTTCATAGAAAGATTGCCCGGGCAGTTGGATTACAACGTGATGGAACGTGGCTCTACCCTTTCGGTGGGGCAACGCCAGCTCTTGTCCTTTATTCGTGCCATGGTCTACGATCCGAAAATTCTAGTGCTCGATGAGGCTACTTCTTCGGTGGACAGCGAAACGGAGGAGATGATTCAAGACGCCATTGGCAAAATGATGACCGACCGCACCTCCATCGTGATTGCCCATAGACTTTCCACCATTCAGAAAGCGGATAAAATTATCGTGATCGACAAAGGCGAGATAAAAGAAATCGGCAAACACGAAGAATTGCTGAGCCACGAAGGGCTGTATGCGCAGCTGCACAAAATGCAATACAAGGCCGTGATCTGAAAATTTTTGCCTTTACCGGGGTAAGCGCGAAATGAATTATATTTGTTTTTATGCGCCTGACCAAACCCCTTTTTCTGGCCCTTTTATGCGCTCTTTTGGGCAGCATGGCAGAGGCACAGGTGCGTAAAAGTCCACGCAGTTCTAATTTTAGAGTTCCCACCGTATCGCGCAGCCAGGCACGGATTATGTGCCCCATCTTTGAAAACAGCCAGTATCCTTACCAGGGCATCGGTGTAAAACTGGGCGATCCGTTTGCACTTACGTATAAATATTATCCCAATAAACATTGGTCGTTCGTGGCCGATGCGGGCAAGGCAGCCAGCGGCTTGTATAACAAATATTACCGCGATGCCTTTTACGAATACATTCCCGATACGCTTTCCGGAGAACAGGGCCTGGAATACCTGGCGCACAAAGCGCTGACCGATTGGTTTCTGGAGGCCAAGTTTCTTTACCAGTGGGATGCCTCCAAGATTTCGAAAGGGTTGCAGCTATATGCGGGGCTGGGTTGGCAATGGCGCAGCACCCGTATCGAATATGATTACCTCTTCAGCGAAGGCGATTTTATTACTGAAAATCGGTTTGGCAAATTTCGCGAATCGCGCTTCAGCTATGGCCCAGTGGTGGTGTTAGGCTTCGAATATTCTTATTTCTCTTTGCCACTTTCCGCTTTCATCGAGTTGGAGTTGTACACCGATGCGTTGCTCGATCCGGGCTACAACCGTTTTCAGGGTGGTGTAGGGCTCAGGTATATTTTTTAATTGCTGGTTTTAAAAAAAATCGCCCGAAGCGGTGAGGCTACGGGCGATCTTGCATCAACGTTATTGCTTAGATGCTGCGCAAGTAAGTATACAAAGCCTTCAATTCCGTGTCAGTTAAACTTTTAGCTACCGGCCACGGCATAAACTCGGCCTGCAACTCTTTGCCTTCAGGTGTTTTGCCAGTGCGCATGGTCGTTAAAAATTGGTCTTCCGTCCATTGGCCTAAGTTGCCTGTAGAAGTAATATCCGCCACCAGTGGAGAGCCAGGCAACACCGGTGCGCCACCTTTCAGGTTGTCTTTATGGCAACCCGTGCACGACACGGCCACGTAACGGCCAAAGTCGGCAGTTACTGCGGGTTCCATTTCTTTGATGAGTTCCGAACTATGATCGATTTTCTCTGCAGCCATCACAGGCAGCTTGTCCAGATCAATCAATATACGGCCCAAGGGTTTGAATTCAATGGGAGGCAGCGTGCGGTCCACTTCCGGTAAAGACATGCCATAGGCAACAATCGACTTCAGGTCTTTTTCAGACAGATGTGTGTACTCGTAAGAAGGCATAATGCGCAGCGTGGTGCTGTCGCGATTTACGCCATGCTTCAGCGCACGCAACCAATCGTTGGCAGTAAAGTCGGCAGGCAAGCCACCTTTGCCGCGGGTAAGGTTGGGTGCGGCAACCTGGCCCAGTGCTGGGTCGTCAATAAAAACGCGGCCGCCCAGATCAGCTCCGTGGCAATCGTTGCATCCTTTCACCGTCATTAAGCGCTCGCCCTCGGCCAGCATGGCAGAGTCCGCCTCCACAGAGAAAGCCGGCAACTGGTAGGCATACTTTTGCGCAAATCTGTTTTCGGTGCTGAAATACACTTTGGTATAGAATCCACCAGCCAGTAAAATCACACCTAAAACAATGAAACCTATCCATTTTAAGACTTTGAATAACATAGGGGTATTTGGGTTTGAGAACGATTTTACGTAAAAACCTTATCCCCCATTCTTCGTTAAACGGATCATTTTCTACGCCAAACGGAGATGAGCCCCTATTCCATTGATTACAGCGATTTGAGAAGCCACATGTGTACCAGCGCAACAGAAGGTTTGGCCGTGGATGCAACGCTTCAAAAACCAGCCTGGGGACACTTCGCAGAACGATGCCTCGATCTTAATCATCTGAAAGTATACGGCCTCACTGCACATTTTAACAAGCCCTTCAGCATTCGTTACCACGAAGCCCACATGCCGCAGATGGTTCACCTCTGCCTCGACCTGGATGGGGAAATTGAAGTGGCCTTTCGAAACCTGCGCACTTCGTTAACTGCGGAAAGACACCATGGATTATACATAGACGATACTGAATACCTGATTAATATTCAGAAAGTGAAGGTGGTGCATATTGAAATCGATACACAATACTTTTTGGATTTGTTGGGTGATTCGGAGGCATGGTCAGCCAACCTGAAAAAGAAAATTGATCAGGGCGAGATGGTGATGAGCGGGGTGGGATACGTTGACATGCCCATGAAGCAAACCATACACAACCTGCTGCAGGCACCCATGCAGGGTACGCTGCAGAAGTTGTTGGTGGAAGCCAAAGTGTTGGAGTTACTCGCCATGCAACTGGGTCAGTTTTCAAAACCACAAAGACAAGACAGCCGAAAAGAGAACAAAGAAATTTACTACGCTGTGCGGGCACACCTGGACAACACCTTTCAACAAGAGCATTCGCTGAATGGCTTGGCCCGGCAATTTGGTATCAACGAATTCAAGTTGAAGAAAGGCTTCCGCGAAACATTCAACACCACGGTGTTTACTTACCTGTTCGACAGGCGCATGGACCATGCACGGCAATTGCTTTTAGATAGTCAAGTGAACGTAAGTGAGGTGTCGCGAAAGGTAGGATATAAAAATGCCAATCACTTTTCCACGGCCTTCAAAAATAAATTTGGTGTGAGTCCAGCTTCATTAAAGAATTAGCGGTTAGCTCAACGCATCTTCGGTACTCATCTGTTTTTCGTACAGCTCGCGGTATACTCCGTCTTTTTCCATCAGACTGTCATGAGTGCCTTCTTCTACAATTACGCCATCGTTCAGCACAATAATTTTGTTGGCCAGCTTGGCTGACGACACGCGGTGCGAAATAACAATAGAAGTGCGACCCTGCATGATTTTTTTCATCGCATTCAGAATGGTGTTTTCTGTTTTGGTGTCCACCGCAGACAGCGCATCATCCAAAATCAAAATGCGTGGCTCGCGGGCAATGGCGCGGGCAATGGAAACACGTTGCTTCTGACCGCCAGAAAGAGTAATGCCCCTTTCGCCCACGCGTGTATTGAACCCTTGCGGGAATTCCACGATGTTTTGATATACGTCTGCATCTTTGGCCGCCTGAATTACTTTGGCTTCGTCAGGCTCTTTCAAGCCGAAAGCAATGTTGTTAAAGATGGTGTCGCTGAAAAGAAAAACATCTTGCGGCACCACACCCAACTGGCTGCGCAGCGAGGTCAGGTCGTAATGCTTAATGGGCACTTCGTCAACCAGCACCTCACCCGTGGAGGCATCGTAAAGACGGGTAACCAGGTTACTGATGGTACTTTTGCCCGAACCTGTTGTACCAATAATTGCCAGCGATTGCCCCGGTTCAATATCGAACGAAATATTTTTAAGTGCCTGGATACCCGTATCAGGATAGGTAAATGACACATTGTTGAAGCGCACCCGCCCAGCAATTTCTTTTTCAATGTTTTTCTCCGATACAATGTCGGTAGTGGTTTTCAAAAATTCGTTGATGCGCTTTTGCGAGGCCTCCGCTCTTTGTACCAGGCTGGTGGTCCAACCCAGAGAGGTTACCGGCCAGGTGAGCAGGTTGACGTAAATGATGAACTCGGCAATGTTGCCAAAAGTCAGGTTTCCGTTTATTACCTCCACGCTGCCTGCATAAACCGTAAGAATCGTGCTGAGGCCGATGAGCCCCATGATAAGCGGGAAGAACAATGCCTGCACACGCGTTAACTTCAACGATTGCCTTTTGTATTCGTTGCTCTCTTCCGAAAAGCGTTCAACGGATTCTCTTTCGCGGGTGAAAGATTTCAACACCCGAATGCCACTGAAGGCTTCTTGCACAAAAGTGCTCAGTCGGCTTTGGCTTTTCTGAATTTCTTCCGAGCGGTGCTCTATAATATTGTTCACGTAAAAAATACCGATCGACAAAAGCGGCAGCGGAATAAGCGCATATAAAGTAAGCTTGGTACTGATGCTGAACATGATGGGGATCAGCATGAGAAACAACGTAATCAATTGCAGCCCATACATAATGGAAGGCCCCAGGTACATGCGCACACGGCCCACGTCTTCACTGATGCGGTTCATCAAGTCACCCGTGTTGTTTCTGCGGTAGAAGCTGAGCGGCAGCGTTTCGTAGTGTTCGAATATTTCGTTTTTCAGATCGTACTCCACCAAGCGGCTCATTACAATCAATGTTTGCCGCACGAAATACAAAAAGATGCCGCGCAGCAACGCCATCACTAAGATCAGCACCACATAAAACAAAATGCTTTTAGAAAAAACAGTAAAGAAGCCCTGTTGGGCATCGGTGTTTTGCAGCGAATGGTAAAGCCTGATGTTGTCGGTAACCAGATCGATGGAGTAGCGCACCATTTGTGCGGGGTAGATCTGGAAAATGTTGGAGATGATAACAAAGACAAGCCCCAGAATGAGGTGCCACTTGTATTTAAGCAGGTATTTATTGAGGTATTTAAGCTCCTTCATGAAAAAAATCAGCCATCAAAGATTTGTTAATCTGCCAGTCTAAAAAAATAAAATTTGGACAGACTCTGGTACAACGAAATACAATGGTTAAAGTTCAATGCAAACGATTTAAACGTTGAAAAACAGGCAAAATGCAGGTAGCTTTGCACCGGCTTCGGCCCGCCTGAAAGGCCGGTAAAAGTAGTCATTCAAAATTGTAAACCCGCATTACATGGAGATCAAAGAACTTGAAAAAGTTGAACAAGCCGGCTTGTTCGCGAAAGTGACAAAGATGGGACACGAGCAGGTGGTGTTTTGCTACGATGAGCCCACCGGTTTGAAGGCCATCATTGGCATACACAACACAGTGCTGGGCCCCGCGCTGGGGGGAACACGCATGTGGAACTACGCCACCGAGCAAGAGGCACTGACAGATGTGTTGCGCCTGTCGCGCGGCATGACTTTCAAAGCGGCCATCAGCGGGTTGAACCTGGGTGGAGGCAAAGCCGTGATTATTGGCGATGCCAAAACCATGAAGACCGAAGCATTTCTGCGCAGGTTCGGAAAATTTGTGAACAGCCTGAACGGAAAATATTATACAGCTGAAGACGTGAACATGAAGACGTCTGACATGGAATACATACACATGGAGACGAAGTATGTTACTGGTCTTCCGGAATCTATGGGCGGTGGTGGCGATCCTTCGCCTGTAACGGCTTATGGCGTGTACATGGGTATGAAGGCCACGGCAAAAAACGTGTATGGCACCGACAGCCTGAAAGGCAAGAAAGTAGCTGTGCAGGGTGTGGGCCAGGTAGGTATGCATTTGGTAGAGCACCTGGTGAAAGAGGGTGCGTTGGTTACCATTACTGATATTTCTGAAGAGAAAGTGAAAAGCCTGGTGCAGCAACATGGCGTAAAGGGTGTGGCCATGGACGACATTTACGATGTGGATATGGACATTTACGCACCTTGCGCACTGGGAGCCACCATCAACGATGATACCATTGCACGGCTGAAGTGCAGCATCATTGCCGGTGCGGCCAACAATCAGTTGAAAGACGAAGTGAAGCACGGCTACATGTTGCTCGATCGCAGCATTACCTACGCGCCCGACTTCCTCATCAATGCCGGTGGGTTGATCAATGTATACAACGAATACTTGGGCAATTACAACCGCGATCGTGTGTATGCGCAGGCAGAGAAGATTTACGATACCTGCTTGGCAGTATTGAATGCCGCGGCCAGCGAAAAAATCTCCAGCCAGGAGGCCGCTATACAGTGGGCAGAGAAGCGTATAGCACAGATGGGCAAAGTGCGTGTGCCACGTTAATAGTTTAATCCAAACAAACCCCTAATACCGAAAACCCCGCAAAATGTGGGGTTTTTGGCTTTTTAATGGTCTGTGCTGGGGGTTTGCCCATTCAGGCCATAACCTTATTTTTGCACGTTTATCGAAGCCCTAATGAAGCGTTTTGTATTACTAGTTGGATGGTTGATGTGCCTGTGGCAGGTGTCTGCACAGCCCCGGGCAGACAAGGGCAAAGCAGCCATACTTTTTACCGTTGCCAACCAGCCCACCACAGCCGAACAGTTCGAATACATCTATCGCAAAAACAACCAGGGGCGGAAAGATGAATTCACCGAAGAAAAAATTCGCGAGTACCTGGGACTGTTCATACAGTTTAAGCTGAAGGTGCACGAAGCCCGGCAGCGCGGCATGGACACCACACGGGCCTTTATAAAAGAATTTAAGTCTTACCGCGATGAGTTGAAGAAGCCCTACATCGCCTCGGCCGATGAATTAGACCGGCTGGTGAAAGAAGCCTATGAAAGACTAACCCAGGAGGTGCGCGCATCGCACATACTCATTAATTGTTCGCCCGATGCCACACCGGAAGATACATTGAAGGCTTACAACAAAGCATTGGCCTTGCGTGAACGGGCGCTGAAAGGAGAATCGTTCGCAACACTGGCAACCGAAAATTCCGAGGATCCATCTGCAAAGATGAATCAGGGCAGCCTCGGTTACTTCACGGCATTGCAAATGGTGTACCCTTTCGAAAGTGCCGCCTATCAAACGCCCGTGGGCGAAATATCCATGCCCGTGCGCACCCGGTTTGGCTACCACGTTGTCAGCGTGGCAGACAAGCGGCCCGCCAGCGGTGAGGTGGAAGTTTCGCACATCTTGTTGCGTGGTGCTGATGCCAAAACAAAAAACAAAGCATTCGAGGTGTACGATCAACTGAAAGCCGGCCGACCTTGGGAGGAATTGTGCAAGGAATTTTCGGAAGATGCCGCCACAAAAGACAATGGAGGTAAGTTGCGACCCTTCGGCATTGGCGCGTTGGCATCGGTGCCAGAGTTTGAAGCCATGGCTTTTTCTTTGAAGCCTGGTGAGGTGTCAGATCCGTTTCAGTCGAACTTAGGCTGGCACCTGGTGCGGTTGGAGAAAAAAATTCAGTTGCCACCTTTCGAAGAGTTGGCACCTTCCCTCAAACGCAGAGTTGGTAGAGACGAGCGCTTGCAGATCACTAAGGCATCGCAACTGGCGCGGAGAAAGAAAGAGTTTAACTACGAAGAGAATGCCGGTACAAAGAACAGATTGTTGGCCGCGGCAGACACTTCATTGCAGAAAGGCCGCTGGCACGTGCTGAAGAGTAAACCCGGTGCTGACGAGGTGTTATTCTCTTTAAATGACACCCCTGCAAGGGTGAAGGCTTTTTATGATTTTGTGGCAGAGGTACAGCGGCCATCGGCACTGCCGCCCGAGGTATATTTTCAAAATTTGTTCGATCAGTTTCTGGAGAGCGAGATAGGCGACCGTGAAGATGAACAACTGCAAAAGCAGAACACAGACTATCGCCACCTGCTGCGCGAATACCGCGAGGGGATTCTGCTATTCTCCATTATGGAGAAAGAGGTATGGAACAAAGGCTCCGAAGATACCACCGGGCAAAGAGATTATTACAACCGCCATACCGATAAGTACCGCGCTGGCGAGCGCGTGCGTGCCCGCATTTTGGCCAGTAACGATGCAGCACTGATGAAGGAGCTGAAACAGAAAATTGTGGAGGGCGATACGCTGCAAGAGGCCGACATGAAAAAGTTTAAAATGGCACTGAATGTACGTGCCTACGAAAAAGGCGAGAACAAAGCCATTGACCGCGTAAGCTGGGCCGCGGGGCTGCACGAAACGGAAGTGGATGGCATGTACTATCTTGTGGAAATTGAGCGTTTACTGCCTGCAGGCACCAAATCTTTTGAGGAGGCACGAGCCAACATCATCAGCGACTACCAGCAAGAGATAGAACGGCAGTGGGTAAGTAGTTTGCGAAAAAAATATCCCGTTAAGGAAAACAAGAAAGTAGTGAAGGCAACAGTGGCAAATTTGCGGCAACCATGAGGGGTAGATTAAGATTTGCCTTCATTTGCTTTGTTCTAACTGTGCTGGTAGCGGGGTGTGAATTTATACGCATGAAACGTAACCAGGCCCAACCCGAAAACGAGCGGGTGCCTGTGGCGCGAGTGGCTGACACTTATCTCTACAAAGATGAATTGTTGGGTGTAATTTCTGACAAGGTAACCAAAGAAGACAGCCTGGCGCGCGTTACGGCCTATATCAATAGCTGGATCCGTAAGCAACTGCTCATCAGCCAGGCTATGAAGACGATCGACATTAACGAAGCAGAAGTGGAACGGAAGGTGTTAGACTACCGCTACAGCCTGATTGGGTACGAGTATCAGAATTTCTACATCAAGCAAAATCTGGACAACAACGTTTCAGATGAAGAAATCAATCAATACTACCAGCAACACCTCGATAACTTTATACTGAAGCAAAACATCATTAGAGGCACTTTTATTCGCGTGCCGAAAGGGGCGCCTCGCACCAACCGGGTGAAGGAGCTGATGTTTTCAACCAAAGAGAAAGACATAGAAGAGTTGCGCTCTTATTGTCTTAGTTTTTCCTCGGCTTATCACTTGTCTGATTCCAGTTGGATGGAATTCGATAAGTTGGTGGTAGGTTCTCCGCTGGCAGAAATTCCTAACAAGGTGCAGTTTTTAAAATCGAATCCTTACTATGAAACCAGCGATGCGGAGTCTTTGTTTTTTTTGAAAGTAGACGAGTACAAAATTTCGGATAACGTATCACCTCTGGAGTTCGTTAAAGAGGATATCAAAAACATAATATTAAACAAGCGCAAGGTAGAACTGGCGAAAAAACTGGAAGAAGCAGTGTATGAAAATGCAGCCAGCAACAATGAGTTAGAAA
>CAZRQK010000014.1:12957-84303 GCA_964602295.1 uncultured Ohtaekwangia sp. | reverse complement strand
GTGTTGGCCTCATGCCATTCGCGCTCTGTAAAAAAATCATCTTTTGTTTTTTGCAGAATGGTGCTGTGACGAATGAGTTTGTCATCCTTTCTGGTTAACAAAGAATCGGAGAGCATCAGGCCGATACGATCTGTAGCATAAACGGAGTATGAAGACAACTGGAAATGGAAGCCAATGCGGTATCGAATGCCCTTTTCTAACGGGTTGGCTAACTCGCACTGAATGTATTCGCGGTAGTTCTTGCCGTTGTTATTCCAGGTATAAATGCCGGCATAGCCCAGGCCCGAGTGGGCATTGGTTTGCCCAGCCCAGTTGAACGGAACATCGTTGTCGCTCCAACTGCATTGATGAAAGTGGTCGGGCGTACCCAAGTTGGCCGAACTCCATCCGGGAAGAAAAAAATCGCGGCTATCGGTACTGAAAGAAGAAGGGCAACGAAAATACTCTTCAAAGCCTGGGTTTACCACCAGGTTTTGCGCCAACGCAGAAGCGCAGAGAAACAAATATGCCATGCCAGCCAGGCGTACGCGCATAAAACTCAGTACAGGGTTGCATCATAGAACGAAGCAAACCTTATTTATAATACGTTACTTCCACTCTGAATTTCGGATCAATAGCGCCCAGCCGGTCGTAAGCCGATTTCGAGATTTTAATCACCAGCTTATCGTTAACACCCGTATTGGGCAACTGGCCGGCTACGCGCACAAACACCTCACGATTGTTTAATTCATTGCGCACTTTTAAAATGCTACCGGTTTTGGCGGTGCGGTGCAACGCAAGGTATTTGCGGTTCCCCTCTGTGCCTTCAATCAATTCTGCTAAACCCGATTCGCGCACTTCGTCAGTGCCCGCCACCGATTCAGTAATTTGAATGGGCGTGGTTACCACGGGCGTAACCACTGTTGTTCCTGTTTTTGTTTTTTCAACGGGCGCTGTGGCAACGTTGCTTGTCTTATTGGGATCGGCCACCACTAAGCTTTGTCCTAATTTCAATTCTGAACCCGCCAGGTTATTCCACTCTCTGATCTGTTCTACTGTTACAGCATACAATCGTGAAAGCGAGTAAAGCGTTTCGCCTGCGGCTACTACGTGAACTCCACTGGTGGATTTTTGCACTTCAGTTACCTGGGGTGTAGAGGCAGCTCCCTTCTTAATGAGCAACTCTTGCCCGGTAGACAAGGAATTATCCTTCAGGTTGTTCCAGTTTTTGATCTCGTCTACTGTAACATTATAAATGCGCGAAATGGCAAACAACGTTTCTTTGGGCTGCACTTTGTGCACGGTACCTTCGGCCGTTTGCACCCGCGACTTGGCCTGATACGGTATCTTCAAAATTTGCCCCACTTCCAATCCGCCATCTGCCGATGGATTGAACTCCAGCACACGTGCCACCGTTACACCATATCTCTTAGAAAGACCATAGAGGGTTTCCTTCTCTCCCACCTCGTGAATAACGAATGCCTGTCCGTTGATGGTTTCCAGGCGCAGGGAATCTGACTGAGGGCCGTCCGACCACGCCAAAGCCAAAAGAAAAATGGTTTTAATCATAGCTCAAAAAATCTCCAAAATTTACTATTCTTTAATGAATTCCGTGCCAATTTTATTTTGTGCCAATACTGCTATTTTTATGGAAAATAAGGGGGAATTCATGAGGAATCTGATAACAAAAAGCGTTTTGGTTTTAATGGCCTGCTGCAGTCTGACGGCCATTGCCCAAAAGAAAAAGGTAATGGTGATGGAGATACGGGCCGAGATAGATCCCCGCATGACACGCTACGTGAAACTGGCATTGGACAACGCGGAAAAAATAAAGGCCGATTACATCATCGTAGATATGGACACGTATGGCGGGGTGCTTACCGATGCCAAAGAAATTGTAGACATGATGATGGATGTAAAACAACCGCTGTGGGTGTTTATCAATTCAGATGCTGCTTCGGCAGGTGCGCTGATTTCTATTGCATGCGATAGTATTTACATGTCGCCCGGAGCCAGCATAGGTGCCGCCACGGTGGTAAGTGGAGCAGGTGGCGAGGCAGCACCCGACAAATATCAATCGTACATGCGGTCAATCATGCGCTCCACGGCAGAGGAAAACGGTCGCGACCCGCGCATTGCCGAGGGCATGGTAGATGAGAATGTAGTGATTGACAGCGTGAAGCAGGCGGGAAAAGTAATTACGTTTACTACCAGTGAAGCCATTGAAAATGGGTACTGCGAAGCTAAGGTGGAATCGATAGAAGAAATACTGGAGCGAAACGGTGTTGAAAACTATGAACTCGAAAGGTTTCAACTGGGATCGACAGAGAAAATAATTGCCTTCTTTCTGAATCCATTCATCAGCGGGTTGCTGATCCTTATCATTATTGGCGGTATTTATTTCGAGCTACAAACACCGGGCGTTGGATTTCCATTGATTGCCGCCACCATCGCATTAATATTATACCTCGTTCCCTACTATCTCAACGGGCTGGCTGCCTACTGGGAGATTATTGCCTTGTTTGTGGGCATTACTTTACTCTTCCTCGAAATTTTTGTGATCCCGGGATTTGGAGTAGCAGGTATCAGTGGTATCGTACTTGTAGTTTCATCGCTGGTGTTGATTATGCTCAACAACGACTTCTTCAATTTCGATTTTGTTCCACTGGGAGATATCGTAGTAGCCTTCTTTGCAACCGTAGGCGGCATTTCTGGCGGCCTGCTGTTATTATTTTTTGGCGGTTCACGGCTCGCTGAAACCAAAGCATTCCAAAGAATTGCGCTAACCGATACACAAGAAAAATCGAAGGGCTTCACGGTAAATGCGGAGGCCCCTTTATTGATGGGTAAAAAAGGCGTTGCCTACACCGTGCTGCGCCCCAGCGGCAAGGTAATGTTAAACGACCAGTTATATGATGCGTTTACACGTGGCGAGTTTATTGAAAAAGGGAGTACCGTTGAAGTAATCGGTACAGAGGGCGTTACGCTTAAAGTTAAACACGTATGAGGATACTCGGAGTAATACCGGCCCGGTATGCCTCTACACGATTTCCAGCCAAGCCCCTTGTGGATATTGCAGGCAAATCGATGGTGCAGCGCGTTTTTGAGCAAGCAAAGAAAAGCTCCGTTCTGGATAAGGTAGTTGTGGCTACAGACGATGAGCGCATTGCCCAACACGTTAAGTCTTTTGGCGGGGAGGCGTGTATTACTTCAGCCAATCATCCCAGCGGTACAGATCGCTGTTTCGAAACACTTACGCAACAAACGGAGCCGTTTGATTATGTGATCAACATTCAAGGGGATGAACCGTTTATCGAGCCGCAGCAAATTGCGTTGCTCGCCTCCCTGCTCGATGGTCAGGTTCAATTAGCCACGCTGGCCAAAAAAATCAACGATGCCACCTCTTTGTTTAACCCAAACATTGTAAAGGTGGTATTCAACAAAACAGGCGAAGCTTTGTATTTCAGTCGTTCGCCTGTTCCGCATGTGCGCAACCTGCCCAATGACAAATGGACGGAAACCAACATACATTTTAAACACATTGGCATGTATGCTTACCGGGCAGACGTGCTCGGAAAAATAAACCGCTTGAGTGTGTCTGCTTTAGAAAAAGCTGAATCGTTGGAACAATTGCGCTGGCTGGAAAATGGTTACCGTATACATGTGGCTGAAACAACGCTGGAAACCATTGGCATTGACACCCCGGAAGACCTGGAGAAAGCCCTTCAATGGCTTGAATCGAAATGAGTGCTTCCGTGCCAGACGTGCCGCATTCGCGTGAGAATGCAGTGAAATTTTTTCTGGAATACATTCATGAAAATAAATCGGAACTTCAAAATAAAACGGTAGCAGACCTCTCGGCAGGAAGTGGTTTTATTATTAATGAATTTCACAAAGCAGGCGCCAAGGTTTTATTGTTTGACCTCTTCCCCGAACAAAACACTTTTTGTGAAATTCCCTGCACCCGAATTGACCTGCAAAAAACATTTCCCCTTCCCGACAACAGTATGGATTATGCCATCTGTGCTGAAACCATGGAACACTTGCCGAATCAGTATTTTTTCTTTCAAGAAGTAGCGCGCATTTTGAAGCCAGGTGGCATCTTTCTTTTAACCACACCCAACAGTTCCTCGTTGCGCAGCCGGTTTTCACAATTTCTGATGGAGAGCGAACACTACTCGCACCCTGCCCCCCACGAATGGAATGCCTTTACTCGATGGCCCGGAAGCAAAGAAGGTTATTTTAGTAAGTTGTTCATCAGTGGCATTCTGCGCTTACGCACATTGGCTGCGTTGCAATCGCTCGTTATTAAAAAGATACATCCAACAGATGCAAGCAGTACTTCTGTTTTATTGTTGATCTTTTATCCACTCGTCTATTTCTTCAGCAGAAAAAACCTGAAGAAGCAATTGAAAGAAGACCCCGAACACCCGGCAACCTATCAGGAGATATTTTCAATCAACACATCCGTATCAGTGCTCCTCAGCAAACACCTGATTATTGAATTTCAGAAGAAGAGCTGACGGGTGCGATGCCTAACTTTTCTGTCGCGAATTGTATCGAAGTCTGGATAACCTTTGGAATATCTTTGGCTACAAGATGCGAACCAATAACATGTCCGCCCGCTTCTGGTATAGGCTCTGCCCATTTTAGATTCTCTGGTGTTCCCAATTGTGCATGCATCTCAAGCATGGCACTCACTTTTACCGTGGGGTCTTGCTCAGTTTCACTTTTGTAATAATACATGGTTAATGTTGGGCAAGTGACTTTCTTAAAAAGCGCCTCATTCATTTGTGCCTCCACCAACTCTTGCAGTTGGGGTAAAGCTTCCACCCGATATTTGCCGTTCCAATATTGTTGCCGCGCTTCTTCGTAGGGAATTACCTGGTAATCACCACCCAACACCATCCTTGCAATTTGCAAACCCCAGGGGTTATTCAGCATCCAGGCCGTAGGGTTGTTAATAGCAATATTGGGCGACATATTGATGAGTGCATGTACATCTTCAGGGAAATAGGCTGCCAACATTAAGGCCACCGTGCCCCCAGTGGAAGTACTCAGAATGATTACCTTGTTGCCTAAAGCTTTGCCGATGGCAAGCGCCTCTTTGGCGCTCTCCCAAAACCGATCTCCTGTAAAGTAAAGCAACTGCTCGGTAGTGTCAATGCCATGGTCGGCCAGGCGGGCGAGGTATAGATTGCATCCAAAGGTTTTTGCAAAATCGGTATGTACCGGGTCGCCTTCTTCCTGGCTGGCAGAAAAACCGTGCAAGTAGATAACGCTGTACTCAGTTTTGGTTCGTGTTGAGTCGTTCCAGATAATACGGGCTTCGTTATCGGGTTTGATTTTGTGCCGCGATTCGATCGCGGATACATAACGCTCTAATTCATCAGCAGTTTGCGGAACTACTTTCTTGCTAAGGCTCCACTTTTGTTTGGCTGGTGAAGGCCCCAGGAAATAGGCAGCGATAATTAATATTACCGGGAAAGTGATAAATACCGTTTTTCTTGACATAGCTTAAAGATAGCGAAAGCAACGATTCGTTCACCAATCCAGCCACGCCTCTGCTTCACAAAAATCAGTCGGGCCTTCACTGTAACGATCTCTCACCTTAAAATTGAAGCGGATGCCTTCGCCATGAATGGTTCCAATTCCTTCCACTTCATATCCATTCACCAATTGCCAGGGAATAAATATCTTATTGTTCCGTACCTCCCCTATCACCCTGAGTTCTATCCCATAGAAATTATTGAGATAAACATCAGAACCATTACCCGCCTTGGTAATCCGTATGGCGTAGTCGGTGTAAACATCATACGTCTCGCTGTATTCCTCTACTTCATACCAACCTACAACCCCATCGCGTGGGTCTGCCACAGGTTCTACTATAATCACCTCACAACCGATCAGGAGAAGGGCCGACAACAACATTCCTATTCTTTTCATAATCTCGGGCTTTGAGACTATGTACGCAAGCGGCAAGCCAAAGTAGGTTTGGCACTTTGGGTAGTTATGCCAGCTCCGCAAAACAGAGAAAAAAAGAAGCCGGAACATAGCTTCCGGCTTCCCAGTTTAAAAAACTTACGATCGGACGCAGCAAAAAATCAGTCTACTGCAACCAAAGTTTTCCGATCAAAAAGAAGGCAATCCGGTACCGGCAAAAAATATTTACCACCAACAACCACTACGAATGGAGTAAATGACCAGTCGTACCGGATATGCCATGCCTTTACAATTGGCGAATGATAAATGTTGAATGACGAATTTAAAGGCATTCGTAACTCCACATTCTGCATTCGCTGTTTGCTAGTCCACATTGTCGTGCAAAAATTTATTATTACCCAACAAGTTATTGTCGTCATTCAGATTGTAACGAGAGATGTAAGGCTCCGATGAATGTTGCACATCATCCATCTTTACGCCTCTGCGCTGGTAAGCAGGTACATCCCACTTCTGCTTAAATTCTTCTTTCGACATCTCCTGGGTTTTGCCCGCCTTCAAACGCTCTCTGCGTTCCTTAGCTTGTTGAATTAAACGCTCTTTCGTTTTTCTGTATTCGACCATGCCTTCCTCATCTATAAATTGATCGGAAGACATGTTGCTCTCCACCGAAAACTCATCATCATTGCCTCCGAACAAGCTGTCTTCGCCATCTTCTTCGTTCTCGTCATCGCTGCTGGCAGTGATCTCCGTCTTTTCGAAAAGCGTAAACGTGTAAGAACGTTCTTCCTCCACTTTATCTTCCTTCTTCAGTGGATTCGACTCTGGCTTTACATACAGCGGCTCCTCTGGCTTCAGAATGGGCTTGTCTGTATCGGCACCATCCAAAACAGGCTTGTCTTTGTCGGGTACAAAGCGGAATGGTTCTAAGGGTTTCAACTCGGGTTCATGCAAACGCTGATTGACTGAGTTGTCTACCTGGCTGAACAATGAAATCTGGTTCTTGTCCAACTCGTGCACTTTTTTCTCTTCCGCCTTCTTTATCGTTTTTCCTTCTGGCGCAAAGCCTGTCGCGATAACCGTTACGCGAATACGATCTCCCAAAGCGGCATCCACACCGTGACCAAAGATCACCTCTGCTTCATCGCCCGCTTGTTCTTGTATGTATTCCGTTATGGTGGTGAGTTCATCCATCTGCAGTTCCGCTTCCTCACCAGATATGATAGACAACAGAATCTTTTTGGCGCCCATGATGTCGCGGTTGTCGAGCAACGGTGAGGCCAGCGCCTGCTGTGCTGCTTTCACGGCACGGTTTTCTCCACGGGTTTCTGCTGAGCCCATCACGGCCGCACCGGCATTCAGCATCACGGTACGAACATCCTGGAAGTCTACGTTCACATATCCGGCCAACGTAATGATTTCGGCAATACCTTTCGCAGCGGTGGTCAACACGTTGTCGGCTTCGCCAAATGCCTGCCCGATGGCGAGGTTGCCGTAGATTTCGCGCAACTTATCATTTAAAATTACGAGCACGGTGTCGCAGCTTGCGCGTAGGCCTTCTACACCCAACTGCGCCTGTTGTAATTTCTTTTTTCCTTCGAATGAAAATGGAACGGTAACAATGCCTACCGTTAGAATGTCCATGTCTTTGGCAATCTTAGCAATTACCGGTGCCGCCCCGGTGCCTGTGCCGCCACCCATACCCGCGGTAACAAACACCATCTTGGTGCCCATCAGCATCTCGCGGATTTGCTCTTTGCTTTCCATCGCTGCTGCACGGCCTACATCAGGGTTTGCCCCGCACCCAAGCCCTTCAGTAAGATTTACGCCCAACTGAAGTTTATAGGGAACCGGGCTGCTGCTTAGCGCCTGCACATCGGTGTTGGCCACAACAAACTCGACATCCTTGATGCCTTGTCGGTACATGTGGTTCACCGCATTGCTACCTCCGCCACCCACACCAATCACTTTGATGATTGATTTGTGATGCTTCGGTATGTCAAATTTGTATGATCCTGTCTCAAACATGACGATTATGATTTAGTGGTTGTTTCGTTTTCATAACGCAAGGGTTTGACCTTGTCAGTATTCATTTTTACCGTCCAGGTCGTCAATCAACAAGCCTTTGGTTTTATTCAGAATATTGGTAAAGAAGTCGCTGGTTAACACTTGCTTCTTCACCTTGGCAGGCTGCTTCATGGTAACAGCTTTCGCTTCCTTGTAACGCTCTTCGCGCTCATCGAGCGAGCGGAAACCGGCCAACACCAGACCCACAGCGGTGGCATACATGGGGCTCTTCACCGCCTCTACCTTACTCTTGCCGAGGTGCTCGTTCGGGTAACCGATGCGGGTATCCATACCCGTCATGTACTCTACCAGTTGCTTCAGGCAGCTCAACTGCGAGCCACCACCGGTGATGACAATGCCGCCTGCCAAACGGTTATCAAAACCGGAGTTGATGATTTCGGTGTGCGCCATTTCAATAATTTCTTCCATGCGCGCCTGAATAATGTTCGACAGGTTCTTGACGGAAATTTCTTTCGCTGTTCTGTTTCTGATACCTGGAATGGAAACAATTTCGTTAGGACTCGCTTCTTCGGCTATGGCCTTGCCAAAACGGGTCTTCAACTGTTCCGCCTGCTTCGACATTACCTGCAATCCATTCTGGATGTCGGTAGTAAGAATATTTCCACCAAAAGGTATTACTGCGGTGTGCCGGATAATGTTATCATAAAATATAGCGATGTCGGTCGTGCCTCCACCGATGTCAATCAAGCAAACGCCTGCCTCTTTTTCTTCTTCGCTTAGCACCGCGAGGCTGGAAGCCAACGGTTCCAGAATCAGATCATCAATCTCCAGCCCTGTTCTGCGCACACATTTATTGATGTTATTGATGGCGCTGGTTTGTGCGGTGATCACATGGAAATCGGCCTCCAGACGAACACCACTCATGCCCACCGGATCTTTGATTCCTTCTTCATAGTCCACTATATAATCCTGAGGCATCACGTGTATGATCTCGCTACCCGAGGGCACCACCATGCGGTACATGTCTTCGGTAAGTCTGCTCACATCTTCAATAGTGATTTCGCCATCTTTGGAATCGCGCAGCATGCTGTTGTGGTGAATGGAGCTGCGGATGTGCTGACCCGCGATACCTACGTTGACAACACCAATATCAATTCCGGCCTGGTCACTGGCTTCTTTAATGGCTTTGTCGATAGCGAGTACCGTTTTGTCAATGTTTACAACGATACCCTTTATTACACCTTCCGATTCGGCTTTGCCCATGCCCAGCACTTCGAGCTTGCCAAACTCGTTTTTGCGGCCCACGATGGCACATATTTTTGTGGTGCCTATATCGAGACCTACTACTATTTTTTCGTGTTCCATGATGCTATGTTTGTTTAGTGGTTGTTTCTCATTCCTATTTTATTCAGCAATAATCTGCCCCTCGTACTCCAGGTTCACCCGCTCATATTTTGTCCAGCCGCGTTGAGGCAAGATCTCCTTATAAAAAATCATCAGCTTCCTGAATTTTGTCTCGATATCCACCGGCTTGCCAAACTCAACGAATTGACCGGTAACCTGCGGGTAGATCGTTACTTTACCAGCGTTATTGATGTCGAGTTGCGCCACTTGTGCTTTCCAAAACGGATCTTCAGTAATGAACCTGATCATTTCCATTATCTGTTTCCCTTCTTCAGTGGCATTCATATTCTCACTATCTAAAAGTTTCTTTACAAAACCACCACTTACCAGCACCACACGCGAAGTGTATTTTTCAGAAACACCCATGATTACACCATCTTCGGCTATGTAGGCATCCGGACCATCCTGTTGCACAATGCGCGCCAAGGGCCTACGCAGTGAAACCTGCACCATGAGATTGCCCTTTAAATCGCCATACAACTCAGCACTGCGTATGTGTTTGTTATACAATAATTTCTTTTCAATGGCCTTCAGGTTTATTCGGTGAATATCAATACCCTTTACCGGTTGCCCGCTTGCCTCCACCAAATGCATAACATCTGCTTCGTCCAGAAAATGATTTTCATGTACGTTCTCCAATTCTATCACTATGTCGCTGCATACGGCACCACTTTGCTTACGCTCGCTGAATGCAATCAAAAAAGAAACAGCCAGCACCGCAACCGCAATCTTGATTTCTTTCCGTATGTTCCACTTGCGCTTCATGCGTATTTCAGATTGAGCAATTCTTTAATAGGAGTAACCAGCGTATCTATATCGCCTGCACCAATGGTTGCGATTACCTCTATCTGAGTATCTTCTAATTTTCTCAATACATTTTGTTTGTTGCAGCGCACCTTTGCTTTGCTGGAAATCTTGTCCATTAACATATCGGCTGTAACACCCGGTATCGGCAGTTCGCGTGCCGGATAGATATCCATTAAAAATACTTCATCTGCCAGGCTTAACGCTTCAGAAAATCCATCGGCAAAATCGCGCGTACGGGTGAAGAGATGAGGCTGAAATACCACGGTGATCTTTTGTTTGGGATACAGACTCCGCAAGGATTTCAGGAAGGCTTCGATCTCTGCCGGATGGTGTGCGTAATCATCTATGTAAACCAACTCCGGATGCTTGAGCACAAATTCGAATCTGCGCTTAACACCCCGGAAGGATGCCAACGCAGAACGGATAGCCAGCTCACTCACTCCCACTTGCAATGCTACCAGTATGGCAGCCATTGCATTTTCCATGTTATGAAGACCGGGGACACCGAGCTGTACTTTCTCGAACTTCTTGTCGCCAAGAAAATCGAATTCAAAAAATCCGCCCCGATTCATCGGGACAATGTTGCCGGCAAAAAATTGTCCCCGGCTCATTCCATATGTCTGAGTAATGATATGCTTTGCATTTACGCTCAACTCTTTCACCGAGTCGTGGATCACCAAGTGACCCTCTTTTCGAATTTGCCCAATAAACTCTTTGAATGATGTTAACACTTGCGAATGGTCTCCATAAATATCCAGGTGATCGGCATCGGCTGAGGTAACCACCGCCATGGTAGGGAAAAGTCGCAGGAACGACCGATCAAACTCATCCGCTTCCACCACCACCCAGGTATTGTCATTCACCTCGCCATGCATCACCAGGTTCGATTCGTAGTTGGCAGCTATACCTCCCAGAAATCCCACCATGTTTACTTCGGCCGACTTAAGGATATGCGCAATCAATGACGATGTGGTGGTTTTGCCATGCGTACCGGCAACCGCAATGGTCTTGTGGTCTTTGGTGATCAGACCCAATACCTCCGAGCGCTTTAATATGGTAAATCCATTGTCTTTCAGGTAGGCGTGCTCTTTGTGGTCTTTGGGTATAGCAGGGGTGAGCACCACCAACGTCTTCTCTTTGTTTAGATATCCAGGTAACAGTTCCACCTTATCATCGAAATGAATTTCCATGCCCCCCTCTATCAGTTCATGAGTGAGTGGTGTAGCCGTTCGGTCGTAACCGGCAATACGCATACCCTTCTTCTTGAACCACCTTGCCAGGGCACTCATGCCGATTCCGCCAATTCCCAGAAAATAAATGCTATCGTATTTCGCTAACGTCACGCTATCAATTTTTCAATTTCCTGAACTATATCCACTGCCGCATTGGGGCGTCCCATGCTGGCAATATTCTCACTCAGTCGTTTGCACCGTGTCTCGTCAAACAGCAGCGCCAACGCTTCGTTCACTAACTTATTCCCCGCTTCTGCATCTTTTACGAGCAACGCGGCATTCTCCTTTACCAGTGCCATGGCATTTTTTGTCTGATGGTCTTCTGCCACGTTGGGAGAAGGCACAAGAATGGCAGGCTTTTTTGCCAGGCATAACTCTGAAATAGAAAGTGCACCCGCGCGTGCTATCACCACATCGGCAGCCGCATACGCCAGGTCCATCTGCTTTACAAAGTCGTACAGACGCACCTTGCGCAGGTCTTTTCCTGCTACGCTCTCTTTCACCTGCTCGAAATAACCTTTGCCGGTTTGCCACACCACCTGTACGCCTGCATCAATCAACTTATTGATGCCTTCCACCATACTGTTGTTGATCGTGCGCGCCCCCAGGCTGCCGCCCAGCACCAGCAGAGTTTTGTGATTGGGTGAAAAACCGTACTGATTCAATGCTTGCTCTCGTTTTGCATTCAAATCAAGAATGTCTTTGCGGACTGGATTTCCCGTAAGCACCACTTTTTCTATCGGAAAATATTTTTCCATACCGGTGTAGGCCACACATATTTTTTGCGCTTTCTCCGCCACCTGCTTGTTGGTGAGGCCCGCATACGAATTCTGCTCTTGAATGATGGCAGGTATTTTATTTTTAGTAGCGGCCAGCATGATGGGCCCGCTGGCGTAGCCACCTGTGCCAATCACTGCATTCGGCTTAAACTGCTTTACTATTCTTTGTGCTTTGAAGTAACTGGCCATCAATTTGAACGGAAACAAAAAGTTAGCCCAGGTGAGTTTGCGTTGCAAACCACTGATCCACAACCCCACAATGCGATAACCGGCCTCGGGCACGCGCGTCATCTCCATCTTGCCTTTTGCGCCCACAAATAAAATCTCTGCATTGGGGTGACGCTCCTTGAATGCATTGACAATAGCCAATGCAGGAAAGATATGCCCACCGGTGCCTCCACCGCTTATAATCAAACGATATGGTTTTCCATTCTTCAAATCAGGCTGCTTTCGCTGCTACACTCTTGGCTTCTTTTATTTCTGGTTGCTGACTCCATTTTTCGTCTTGCTCCCCACGGCTTACACTCAAAATAATGCCTACCGACAATCCGGTAAATATCATGGCCGTTCCACCCATACTAATCAAAGGCAAGGGTTGGCCGGTGATAGGCCCTAACCCCACCACTACCCCCATGTTTACCATGGCCTGACACACCAAATCGAAACTGAGCCCGGCCGATAACAATCCACCAAAGGCACGCTCGCTGTTGTAGGCTGCCTTCATGCCGCGGTGCAGTAACACCAGGTATAAAATCAGCACAACCACACCGCCCACCATGCCATACTCTTCTATTACAATGGCATAAATAAAATCGGAGTAGGGATGCGGAAGTATGTTTCGTTGATCGCTGTTGCCCGGGCCTTTTCCAAATACACCTCCCGTTGCCACCGCAATTCTGCCATGCTTAGCCTGGAAAGGAAGTTCTGTTCCATTAACAAAACTGAGAATACGATTCTTTGCTGTTTCGCCACGCACGCCAAACTTCAGCGCGGCCGCACCTGCCAGCGCTCCCACTAAGACCAGCATAGCCAGGTACTTAACGGGAACCCTACCGATAAACATCACCAGCATACAGGTGGCGAAAAGAAGTATGGCCGTAGAAAGGTTGGTAAGCGCTATTAAACCACAAATTACCCCGCACCAGATCAGCATGGGGATGAGTGACTCTTTGATGTCATCAATGTTTTGTTGCTTTTTGGAAAGCATGCTTGCCAGGTTAATGATCAGGGCCAGGCTGGCAAAATCAGAAGGTTGAAAAGACGTGTTGATCAACGGAAGCGTTATCCATCGTGCCGCATCGTTAATGGTGGTACCATTGGTAAATGTGTAGATCAGCAAGGGCACACTCATCCACAATGCCAACCTGGATAATTTGGAATAATACCGATAGTCGATTTTGTGGGCCACCCACATAGCGGCCAGGCCCAGAAACACCATGAAGGTATGTTTTACCAGGTACATTTCCGGACTAACGGTGCGCTTATATGCCAGCGTGCCGATGGAGCTGTATACCACCATGATGCTGATGAGTGACAAGGCAAATACCACAGCCCAAACTACCGGATCGCCCTGCAGGTTTTTATCAGCCCAGTTTTTGAATTTTACTATCATGCCAATGCTTTTTCCGTTTCTTTCTTCAACTCCAGCACCGCCTCGCGAAACTGTGTTCCACGATCTTCATAATTCTTAAACAAGTCGAAACTGGCACAAGCTGGAGACAACAACACTACATCGCCCTTGTTTGCCGCTGCCAGTGCCATGCGCACCAACTCTTTTACACTTTGCGTTTCTCTAATTTCAGGTACAACGCCTCCGAAGTAAGTGGTGAGCTTGCTGTTGTCTTTTCCGAGGCAAATCAGCACACGCACCTTTTTCTTCACTTCCTCTTTAATGATACCGTAGTCATTTCCTTTGTCTACTCCGCCTGCCACCCATACCAAAGGCTGCTGGTAGCTGCCCAACGCATATACAACAGAATCCACATTGGTAGCTTTCGAATCGTTCACAAACTCTACCCCATTAATAGTGGCCACATACTCAAGCCGGTGAGGCGCATTTACAAATGTTTTCAATCCGGCACGAATGGCTTCCTCGCTTACTCCCGCCAGCAACGCAGCAGAAACAGCGGCCATGGTATTGATGAGGTTGTGTGGACCCTTCAATGAGGTTTCACTTTGCGCCACTTTGAATTGACTGCCTGCGAGATTGAAATTCATCTGGCTTCCATCATAGAAAGCGGCTGATTTTTCAGAGAGTGATACTTCAATCTTCCTCGCACTAATCTTGCGTTGGCCAACGGCTTGGCTAGTAACGGGATCTTCTTTGTAAGAAATAAAATGATCCTCGTCTGTCATGCTCTGCACCAATCTAAACTTGGAGGCGATGTAGTTCTCCATTTTGTAATCATAGCGATCGAGGTGATCGGGCGTGATATTGAGCAAAATACCTATGTTGGGACGGAACGAATATGTGCCATCCAACTGGAAGCTGCTGATCTCTATAACATACCAATCATATTGCTGCATGGCCACCTTGCGCGCCAGGCTTTCTCCCACATTACCTGCCAGCGCTACATTCTTACCTGCAGATTTCAATAAATGATAGGTGAGCAATGTAGTGGTGGTCTTTCCATTGGTACCGGTAATGGCTATCACTTTTCCTTTCAGAAAACGGAAAGCAAATTCTATTTCGTCTATAACCGGAATGTTGGCTGCCTTGCAGTGTTTTACAATCTCTGCCTTATCTGGAATGCCGGGGCTTTTGATCACCGTCTGAGCATTTACAATCTTATCCAACGTGTGCCCACCCTCCTCAAAAGGAATCGCTGCAGCATTCAGTTCGTCCTTGTACTTAGCTCTGATGGTACCTTGTTCGGAAACAAACACATCGTATCCTTTGGCGCGCGCCAGAATGGCGGCACCTGTTCCGCTTTCACCTGCTCCCAATATCACGATGCGTTCCTTCATCTTAATTTCAATGTTGCCAGGCTCAGTATGGCCAATAATATTCCCACGATCCAAAAACGCGTTACAATCTTGGCTTCATGAATATTTTTCTTCTGGTAGTGATGATGCAAAGGCGACATCAAAAAGATGCGCCTGCCTTCACCATATTTCTTTTTGGTGTACTTGAAGTACGACACCTGCATGATCACCGAGAGATTCTCTATGAGGAAAATTCCGCAAAGCAGTGGTAACAATAATTCCTTACGTACAGCCAGTGCCAACACTGCAATGATTCCTCCCAATGAAAGACTTCCTGTGTCGCCCATGAATACCTGTGCAGGGTAAGCGTTGTACCACAAGAAGCCGAGGCACGCCCCTACGAATGCCGCGCAAAAAATTACCAGCTCGCCCAGGTTAGGTATGTACATAATGTTCAGGTACGAGCTAAAGTCAACGCGGCCGGAGAGATACGCAAAAATGGCAATGGTTAAGCCGATGATTCCGGAGGTGCCTGCTGCGAGCCCATCAATGCCGTCTGTAATGTTGGCACCATTCGATATGGCCGTTACGATCAGAATCACTACCAGTGTATAAACAATCCAGGTGTAGTTCTGCGATAGGAAAGGAACGAGTTTGCTATAATCCAGCTCATTGTTCTTTAGAAATGGAACGGTGGTTTTGGTGGACTTTACATCCTTGTATTGGACGCCTTCTTCTACCGTCACCGCTTCGAGACTTGCTGTATTCTTAGGTTGAGCCTCGCGCACCACTACGTTGCTGTTAAAGAACAACGTGAGGCCTACTATGATGCCCAACCCTACCTGACCTACAATTTTAAAGCGACCAGCCAGGCCTTCTTTGTTCTTTTTGAATACTTTGATATAGTCATCTAAAAAGCCAATCAGGCCCAGCCAAACAGTGGCAATCACCAACAACACGATGTACACGTTGTCGATTTTGGCTAATAAAAGGGTAGGTATTAAAATGGCCGCAATAATGATGATACCCCCCATAGTGGGTGTTCCTTTCTTTTGCATCTGTCCTTCCAAACCCAGATCGCGTATGTCTTCGCCCACCTGCTTCTTTCGCAAGAAGTTGATCAGGTTTTTACCAAACGTAATAGTAATAATCAACGACACAATAGCTGCTGCACCTGCGCGGAAGGAAATGTATTGAAACACTCCTGCCCCCGGAAGGTTGAAAGTTCTGTCGATATAGTCGAATAAGTAGTACAGCATCAGTTTGCAAACATTTTCATCATGCGTTCCAAAACTTCATGATCATCAAACGGGTGTTTCACTCCCTTAATCTCCTGGTAAGTTTCATGTCCCTTGCCTGCCACCAATATGATGTCCTTTTCTTTTGCCAACATGCAAGCTGTTTTAATAGCCTCCTCGCGTTCCACCATCACCAATGTCTTCTTTGCATCGCTCGGGCTCACTCCCTTCTGCATCTCGCGTATAATTTCCATCGGGTCTTCATCGCGCGGATTGTCGGAAGTAAAAATGACTTTGTCGCTGTATTTACATGCAACGGCCGCCATGAGCGGACGCTTGGTGCGATCGCGGTTGCCTCCACAGCCTACAATGGAAATCACTTGCTCGCTACCAGAACGGAACAAAGCAATGGTTTCCAAAACATTTTTTAAGGCATCAGGCGTGTGGGCATAGTCTACAATAGAAGTAAACTTCGAGCCAGGCATCACCAACTCAAACCGGCCCGGTGCGCCTGTAAGTCCCGATAACTTCAGCAATACAGATTCAGGGTCCTCGCCCAGCAGACAAGCTGCTCCGTAGACAGCCAACAGGTTGTAGGCATTAAAATCGCCCACCAACTTAAACCACACGGGTCTGCCTGCTACTTCCAACTCCAGCCCTTCAATAGAATTCGTGATGATTTTCGCTTTGAAGTCGGCCATTTTCTTTAAGCCGTAGGTCTGCTTCTTTGCCTTGCAGTTCTGAAGCATTACCATGCCCCGCTTATCGTCTACGTTTACCAACGCAAAGGCCTCCGATGAAAGCCCATCAAAGAAACCTTTCTTGGCACGTATGTAGCTCTCGAAAGTTCTGTGATAGTCGAGATGGTCGTGACTGATATTGGTGAACAACGCACCGGTGAACTGAAGACCATCGATGCGTCCCTGGTCTACGGCATGCGAACTCACTTCCATAAAGCAATGCGTGCAATTGGCCTGAAGCATTTGCACGAGTAGTTCGTTGATCTGAATGGGATCTGGTGTGGTGTGCGTAGCTGCGATGTCTTTATCCACAATTTTATTCACAACTGTGGATAAAAGTCCGGAGCGGAACCCCATGGCCGAATAGAGCTTGAACAGCAGCGTGGCCACAGTAGTCTTTCCGTTGGTGCCCGTAACACCCACCAGCTTCAGTTTCGATGAAGGATGATCGTAAAAGTGTGCCGCCATTACACCCAACGCAGCCGCACTATTCTTTACCGTAACAAATGTTGCCTGTTCTGAAATCGCTTCTGGCAATTTTTCGCATACAACAGCTGTGACTCCTTGTGCCACTGCTTTGGCAATAAAGTCGTGCCCATCGGATTGGGTGCCCTTTATCGCAACAAAAACAAAACCGGGTTTTACTTTGCGCGAGTCGAAAGCAATGCCTTTCACTTCGCGATTCATATCGCCCGATGCCGAAGTAATGTTTACCTTATATAATATGTCTTTTAGTTCCTTCATCAGCTTAGCTTAATAGCAATACGTGTCCCCTTTCCAAAACGGGTACCTGGCGCCAGCGACTGTTCAGCCACACGGCCTTTACCTTCGTACACCACGCGCAGACCACTTTTCTCCAACAGGTAAAGTGCATCGCGAAAAGTCATACCTACTACATCGGGTACCATTTCCTGGCCAGCTACATTTTTCTTCCAAATCACCGAGCTACCATTTCTGGTTGCTTTCACCCAATCTTCTTCGGTGGTGGAGTGCGTTGATACGCCTAACTCGTTTGCCAGCATGGTGAGTTCATCCTGCTTGCCGCCCCGTATCACGGGGAACACGCCTGGCTCCAACACCTTCTTCTTTTCCATGGCCAGGTGAAGTTGTATGTCGCGCGAATAAATGTTATCGGCAATTTCTTTGAAAACAGGACCGGCCACGTTGTTTCCGTACTGTTGCCAACCTTTGGGGTTCTTCACCACCACAATGGCGCTGTACTTAGGGGCATGTGCAGGGAAGTAGCCCACAAATGAGGTGATGTACTTACGCGTATATTTTCCATCCTCCAGAATTTGGGCAGTGCCAGTTTTGCCCGCTATGCGGTAGTGTGCATCTTTCAGGTTTTTGGCAGTTCCGTTTTCTACTACACCATCCAGCAATAGCTTCAGTTGATTTAGCGTTTTGTTCGAACAGATTTTGCTGTTGATTACCTCTGTTTCAAAATGCTGCTTTTCCTTGTCGGCACGCATCACAGAAGTAACAAACATCGGTTTGATCATCTTGCCATCGTTGGCTACTGCGTTGAACAGCGTCAGTGTATGTAATGGTGACATTTCCAACCCATACCCGTACGACATCCACGGCAGTGTAATGCCGCTCCACCCTTTTTCTTTCGGGCGTTTGATTTTAGGATAAGCCTCACCCGTAATCTGAAGACCGAGCGGTTTAGATAACTTCAACTCATCAATATAGTCGATGAACTTCTCTGGCTTCAACCCAAAGTGCTGGTCGACCAGTTTGGCCATGGCCACGTTCGATGACAACTCGAAAGCCTGCTTGATGGTAATGGTGCCGAATCCTCCCTCGTGATGGTCGCGCACTTTTTTATTGTAAAAGGTATGTTCACCATTTCCGGTCTTGATGCTATCACCCAGATCGATGTTGGTTTCTTCCAGTAAGGCCATCATGGTTACCAGCTTGAAGGTGGAGCCTGGCTCAATCGAGCCTCCTACCGCATGGTTGAACTGCTCTGAGTAGTTGCCGTTGCCATCGCGCGTAAGGTTGGAGATGGCTTTGATATGTCCGGTCTTTACTTCCATCACCACCACTGTGCCCTCGTCTGCATTGTGCAACGCCATGTGGCGGTGCAATGAAGTTTCGGCCACGTCTTGCAGGTTGATATCGATGGTTGTCTGAATATCATAACCATCCACAGCCCTGATGTTGTTGGCATCGAACACTGGCTTCCATGTGCCGCCCGCAATCTTCTGAAACAAAGCCTCACCGTTTTGGCCACCCAGTGCTTCATCAAAGCTGTACTCCAGGCCTGCGCCATCGCCATCTTCGTTTACGTACCCCACCGTTCTGCGGCTCAGATTAGAGAACGGCCGGTAGCGCACATCCATCTTTTCGAAAATAACGCCTCCCTTGTAGCGTCCGTGTCTGAAGATGGGCCACGATTGCATTTCTTTCTTTGCCTGGTAGTTGATCTGCTTACGGTTGATTACGATGTATTGCTTGCCCGTTGCGCGCGCGTCTTTCAACATCTGCTTGTACTCAGAAGCAGGCTTGTCTTTGTAGTAGCGCGAGATCAACCAAGCCAGCGAATCAATTCCTTTGTCAAATACTTCTTTCTTCGCCAGCGTAGGGTCAATGGCCACTTTATAAAAGGGCAAAGAGGTAGCCAACAGACTTCCATTGTCGGAATAGATATTGCCACGGGTTGCCTTTACTGTTCGGTAGTCGAACATAATTTCCTCGGCCATCTTGCTCCACTTCTCTCCTTCTATTACCTGTATATGGCCAATTTTAGCCGCCACACAAATAGCGAACAGCACCACGCCTAAAAACGCGATGCGCACCCGGATCAATATGGATTTCTTGATGTTCATAGTCATTCACCCTTAACCCCTCTCCAGTGGAGAGGGGAGGGTATTAAACAAACCGCTAAGTGGTCTATCAAAAAAATCATCAATCTTCTACCACCACTTTGAATGGCGGCTTTAAGCTTTCTTTTAATCCCAAATCTTTCACCCTGCGTGCCACCTCGCTTTGCTTGCTGGCAAACATCACGTCCGACTTCAACGTGGTGAAGTCGGCACGAAGGTCTTCCACTTCGCTTTGCGCCCGGTTGATGTCGCGCGTGGTTTTTTCTGCATAGTGTGTGTTGCTGATGTACAGCAACCCCAGAAAAAGCGCGAACATGATTTTGGGCAGGTATTGCACAGGGAAACCTTCCTCGAAATACGATTCGAGGTTCAGCTTCTTTTCCACACCAGAAAAAATGCTCTTTCCTTCGCCACCCGATTTCACGCGAGTGGCGTTTCCTTTTTCTGGTTCGATTCTTAGTCTGTTTTCGCTCATGACCTCACCCCTAACCCCTCTCCAAAGGAGAGGGGAATTCGGGTTTCATTTTATTTATTTAACCTCTTCCATTTGTTTATTTCATCTCTTCTATTCTTTCTGCCACCCGCAACTTGGCGCTTCGTGCCCGGTTGTTTTCTTTCACCTCCTCCTCACTCGCTTCTACCGGCTTGCGTGTCAATGCCTGAAAGGGTTTCAATGGGTTTCCATAAAAATCCTTTTCCAGCTCTCCATACACTTTGCCGGTGTTGATGTAGTTCTTCACCAACCTGTCTTCCAACGAGTGGTACGACATCACCACCAATCGCCCTCCGGGTTTCAACACCTCACCACACTGCAACAGAAAATGTTCGAGTGCCTCCATCTCGTGGTTCACTTCTATGCGCAGTGCCTGGTACACCTGGGCGTAGTACTTAAACTCCTTACCCCTCGGGGCGAGCGTCTTCAGCACGGCAATCAACTGCTGGCTGCTGTCGAAGGGTTGCGTTGACCGGTGTTGGCATATTTTGTTGGCCAGTGTGCGTGCATTTTTCACCTCGCCATACATGCCGAAAATTTTGTGCAGTTGCTCTTCGGTGTACTCGTTCAGCACCTTGGCTGCCGTTAGTGGCACTTGCTTGTTCATGCGCATATCCAGCGGCCCTTCAAAACGAGTAGAAAAACCCCGCTCGGGCGAATCGATCTGGTGCGATGATACACCCAGGTCGGCCAGTATGCCATCTACCAACTTTACCCCTTGTAACTTCAGGTAGCGCTTCATGTGCATGAAGTTGGCGTGACAGAATGTAAAAGAACGATGCTGAATCAGCTCAGCTTGCTTTTTGGCATCTTCATCCTGATCGAAACTGATCAGCCTTCCGCCTTTCAGTTTCTCGAGGATCGCCATACTGTGGCCTCCTCCTCCGAAGGTGGCATCTATGTAGGTGCCTTCCGGGTTGATCCGAAGTCCTTCGATGCATTCGCTCAACATGACCGGGTTGTGGTACATCCGCTTCAAGCTTTTAGCTTCAGGCTACCTGCTACCACTGCCTCAAGTGTTCAGTTTATCAATGAACTTCGAAATCATCTTCTGCTCAGTTCGAACCGCTTCCAATAATTCCGAAATCATTTTGTCATTCGTCCATTTACGTCTTTGAACTATCAACGCATGTGTTTCCAGTTCAAAAGCAGACGCTAATGCGATCTCCACGAATTTTATATACTCCTTCGTACTTCTTTTAGCGCTCCCCTCGGCAATGTTAGCAGGTACCGAAATCGCGCTTCGAGTCATTTGCGATACAACACCATACTTTTCTTCCTTCGGAAGCATCGGCATCAAATCGTACACTCTGTCCACTACATCCATACCCAATTGCCAAATCATTAACTTCTTAAAGTCTTTCATACTTCCATCAGCTTGAAGCTAAGAGCTTGTAGCTTGGAGCTCGCAACTAACAGCTCACAGCTCATAGCTAACCTTCTTTTCCGGGCTTGAAGCCTGCATCTGGTAGCCGCTGCCGAACTCAAAGTATCTCGCTTCGAAATTCAGCCTGCTCATCGGCTACTCGTTCAGGTACTTCTCTGCCAGCTTCGACAACTCACTTGGTTCTTTGATCAGGTGCTTCTCGTAGATCGTTGGATTCCAGATCTCCACTTTGTTGCCCATGCCTACCAACACCGCATCTTTATCGAGCTGTGCGTAAGTCATCATGTTTTTAGGTAGCAGAAAACGCCCGCTGGCATCTAGCTCTACCGTGGCCGTTCCACTGAAGAAGTTGCGCTGGAGGGTGCGATACTCTTCGTTGAACTCGTTGAGACCTGAAATTTTAGAGAAGACCTTTTTAAACTCCACCATGGGATAGAGTATCAGGCAAGGCTCGAAACCTCTGCGCAGCACCAGTTCGCTGCCTGCCTCATCGGGCAGTTGCGATTTGATGCGCGAGGGCAGTACCAGCCTGCCCTTGGAATCAATCTTGCTTTCGTACTCGCTGGTGAAGAAAGTCATTGACGTGTAGTGGTTGTCTTTTTCTCCTAAGCAAACATATGTAATTTCTTACCACTTTATACCACTTTCTGCCACTTTTTTGCATTTCGAGCTCAAAATGCAGCCTGTTTGGGCACTTTTTATTAAATGGAGTAGTGGGAATGGGCGGCCAAATGCACCATAAAGGACTGATTACAAGCTACTTTGACGGTAGTGGGGCGTTGTGGGAGGAATTTGGAGGTCCCACCTGCCTTCCAGGCCCTGAAAAGCCACCGAAAGAGCACCTGGTGGGTGCAAAGAATGGAACTGGAAGATGATTGGGGGCAGAAAAATGCCCAACGTGGTCGCTCCCGGCCGTGGTGAAACCGGTTAGGTCACCAAAGTCGGGCGGTTTTGGGGGTGTTACGTTAAATAAGGACTGTACCCGTTGGCGTGCGGCAGATTTTCTATTTCTTGCCCTGCACCCCGCGGAAATTGAGGATGTCGCGGTCGAAAAGATAGAGCCCGCCTTTGTCATCACCCACCAACTCCAACTTCTCATTCAATGTGCGGGCTACGCGCTCTTCTTCCATCTGCTCGTTTACATACCATTGCAGGAAGTTGTGCGTGGCATAGTCTTTTTCCGTGAGGGAAAGATGTACCAACTCGTTGATGCTGCTGCTGACCTTCAGCTCGTGCTTCAAAAATTCATCGAAAACATTTTTAATCGATTTGAAAGTAACAATGGGCTGCTCGAGTGCGGGCGTCAAGCCAAAGCCTCCGCGTTCGTTGATGAAGCGCATGAGCTTGAGCATGTGGCCCCGTTCTTCATCCGACTGCTGGTAAAAGAATTCGGTAACCCCCTGCAAGCCCGGCTGTATCTCTGCCCACGAAGCCATGGCCAAGTAGGCCTGCGATGATTCGGCTTCCATCTGTACTTGCTTATTCAGTGCTTCTTGTATGGGTTTGGATAGCATAGTTGTTGCGTTTGAAGGTATTAAAGTTTGAAGTTACGTTTTTTCCCGACTTCGCCCAATGTGTTGCGTAGGCTCGAATCCGCGTGCGAATATCCGTTCAGGCCCCGAATGGCAAATTGCTTCTGCGAAGAAATGACGTACGCCATTAACATGTCATGCCGGACAGCGTGAGGGTAGGCAAGCGCGCGATCCGCCCGCCTGCCTCGGGAAGGGCATCCTGTGGATCAGCAAAGAAAGGTTTAAGAATGACAACAGTTACCTTCTCTGCTTTTTCCTCGGGATCCCGGCTTAGTGCCGGGATGACTTTCTATAGAGGGGGCACCAGTCCGCCACCAGCTTGCTCAAAAATATTGAAGATGATAATGCAATCTCCCTTTAGGCTCCGAATGGCAGATTGCTTCTCCCGACTTCATCGGGATCGCAATGACGGGGTTATTTTATGGGATGAACCCAAATACTACCATAACCCACTACTCAAAATACGAAGCGCGTCCCGCCCGACAGTCCAGGGGTTAGGAAACGGTAAGCGGCTGGGGTGCGCCTGCAAATTTTCGATGCGTGCCCATCCATTTTCCTACCACAAACAACAATGGCAACAAAATCTTCTTCACAAAAGCGGGCATCTCTACCATGTCGAACTCTGATTGATAGGTGCGTTGCAGGAAGGCAGCATCGAGTACGGAAGGTATCTTGCCACCGTTTGCTTTGGTGGAGTGGAATATCTCCGTAAGGAAATACTCGAGGTTGTAGGCGGGTGATGCCATCCCTCGGCAAACCAGCAGCTCTTCGCCTGCATTCCAGAATTTGTGTGCAACACCTCTTTTGAACGTAACCGTTTCGCCCACTCCGTGAAACGTGGGCGGTTCACCCAGAATTTGCGCGCCAATTTTTCCTTGTACTACCGTAAGCGACTCATCTTGCCAGTGGTGCACGTGCATAGGAGGCCCCACGCCAGGCTGCACCCGGTTTTCAATTTCCAGCATCCCTCCCGCTATACTCTCGTTAAAACTGATAAAGGTGATCTCCTCGCCCCCTCCGTTGTCAATTTTGTGGGGATAGGTGTATCTCTTGGGATTCATAAGTTTCATCTGTTTGGAAATTATTTGGACAATGACCTAATTTACGGGCTGTCGGCCAAAAGGTTGCAACCAACGCTGAACAAGAATGAAGAACAAACCATCGGTAGAAGAGCGGATAGTTTTAACCGCCCTGAAAATGTTTAACACCAGCGGCATTGAATACGTGGGCATGCGCGAACTGGCCGCCCGACTCAAGATGCGCGTGGGCAACCTCACTTATTATTTCCCCACGAAAGACGACCTGGTTTACCGACTGGCGGTGGGGCTCACGGAAGAAAACAGCCAGGCCCTTGTTGCCATGGAAGAGGTATCGATGGAAAGCTTTCTTCATATGCTTGAGCAGGTTTTCCGAAACCATAGCAAGTACCGCTGCCTGCTGTTGAGCTTTGTCCATATTATAGAGCGCAACCCCCTTATCGCAAAGGCCTACGGCCGCGTTCGGGAGGACCGCAATGCCAGCTTTCAGAAAAATATCCAGGCACTAAAGAAAGGACAATACCTTACGGCCACTTCGGAGGAAATCAATTTTTTGGTTTCATCCATCGGCCTTATCTCAAGATTTTGGATTTCTGAAGCAGCTATCGCACTCAGGACCGAATCGGAAGAGGAGCAGATGCGCCATTATATGAAAATGGTTGCCCGAATATTGCTGCCTTATGCTACTAAAAAAGGAAGGGTGGCTTTGAATCGACACCTTCATCAATAAAAAAAGTGTTGGCGAAATTGCGCCCATCAGAAGGACCTAAACGGGCTAACCGAGCCTTAACTTCCTAACCTCTTCTAAATATTCGAGGGTTCTACTTTCAGTCTGCGTCCTTCGCTTTATTGTAGGGGGGAAAATGGCCTGACGCAACCCGATGTAAATATCAATCATGTTTGTTAGCGCATTAAATAATGACGCAGTCTCATAAGCTGGAACGGTGGCTTTCAATTTTTCGAGGTCGGATGTAGGGAAATTAGCCTCCACTTTCCTAAGCCCACGAGGTGGCTTTCCATTCTTTATTTGAAGCATGGGAGATATAACAAATGTTCTTACGAAAGAGAGGAAGTCCAGCGCTTCAAAATTTTCTCCCCGGCCCAGTTTTAAAGTGGCGTAATGCACCCATGTCCAAAACCTATCCTCTATCCATTGAAAGTCCAGGCTGGGCCACTCGCTTTTAGTTGACTTAATTGTTTCCTCTAATTGCCTTTCCCGGTCGAAGAAGATGATCGGGTCTTCTATGCGGTTTTGAAACTCGTCAAGCGTCAGGAATTTGATATCCACATGTAGCAAGGGGTTATCATACAAGCAGATCAGCACTCGCCTTTCGCCCACGTGTTCGCCCGTAAATCCACTTAGGTAGTCTCCAAAAGATTGGGCATAATTCTCCATTTTAGCAAAGTCATCAGATATTCTTTCAGTCGTGACCAAAATCAGGTCTACATCAGAAAACTCGTCTATCTCGTCTGTAATAAATGAACCAGCCACCGCTAATCCGATTATATTCTTATCGACCTTGATTTTTTCAACTACCCGGTTAATAAATTCTCTTTGTTTCATGGAAGGGCTTGTTCAGCGTCATTTTAATGGAGGGCAAGATGAAATATACACAAAATTATTAGCGCGCGTCATTGATTTCTGCTTTACTCAACCTATTTAACTGCTCCTATGGCAAGCGGCTCGCTGGTGCTTTCGTCAACTCTAAAGCTCAACGACAAAACTCAATTCAATCAAACCTTTTTTATCAAAGAAATCCCTTGCCTTGCTATACATATAGTCTTCTTCCTTTTCCACCAAGCCGGTCTCAACCGGGTTTCTATGAATATACTCCATGCTTTGATAGAACTTATAAATTGTTGTTAACTCTATAGGCTGATTGTTTTGCCGCCAGAGCTGCCAGTCATTATTGCCGCCATTGTTTCGCCCGCTTCCCTCTGCATAGACACGAGCCATTCTTTTCTACTCTCGCCTGAATGATTCTCAATTGCCTTTTTGATGTGGGGTCATTTAATTTATCCGTTTCAAGTCTAGATCATGGAAATCAAAACTGAAATCAATATTGGGCGAAATCCCTCTCATTTTTATTTGTACTGGAACACCTTCTTCATTTAACGTAAAAGTGGCAAAGGCATCGCATGGTATATCGCGGTAATTCCATTGTATAGCAAATGTGTTTCCTTTGTAGTAAAACATTTGCCCGTGAAGCTTGGGGGAACGTAAGCAGGTGAACCAGAGCTTTCCATCTTTCTGCGTAACGGTAATTTTCCCAAACCAGTCATCTTCATATGTGCCTGTAAAATCAGCCAGCTTCACGTGATCAGCTTTGGCTGATTTAACCTTATTCCAAACGGCATTAACAACAGAATCGCCCAGTGCGTCAGTGCGTTTTAGGCTTGCTTCGGCCCGGCTGATTCTATCTATGCGAACACCTAAATAGGAGTCGATAATAGATCGTGATATTGTTTGATAGCTATATCCTCCGGGCTCAGTATTGGTAAGGACAACTACACCGAGATTTAGTTCTGGAACCAGCGTGGTTTTAGAAAGCATGCCGGGCAGTCCACCAGTATGACTAAAGATGATGTAACCATTTTGATCATTAATACCCCATCCCAATCCATACGCATTAAAATGTATCTTATCGGGTTGATCGGGCTTTTGGTTAAATCCAATGAACGTGTGAGGCCTGAGCATTTCCTGGTGGTTTTCTTTTGAAACCAACTGGTGTTGATTCCTTTCGCCATATCGCCCATCGTTAAGGTGTAGCATCATCCATTTACTCAGGTCGCCCACACTTGCATATATACCACCTGCTGCGCCAAGCGATGGATCGTTTTTGGCATACGGTTCGAATTGGTTTAGCTGACTGTTTAACACGCTGTGTGGCATGGCAATATTTTTTCTGTCTTTGATCGTTTGGTAAACCCCAGCTGATCGCATCATGCCAAGCGGTCGCATGATTCGTGATTCAACAAAGTCTGTCCATGACAAACCACTTACCCGAGCCACTACTTCACCGGCAACAACGTATAGCAAATTATCATAGTCATATTTTGTGCGAAATGCAGAAACCGGCTTTAGAAATTGAAAACTACGGATTACATCGTTAACGGTAAAGTCGCTTCCATCTGGAAAGAACATCAGATCACCCGCGCCTAATCCCAAGCCACTGCGATGTGTAAGTAAGTCTTGTATATTAAAGTTGGCTGTAACATAAGGATCATACATTTTAAATTCTGGAATATATTGGGTTACCTCATCCTTCCAACTCAGTTTTCCTTCATCTACCAACATGGCCAATGCCATAGTAGTAAAAGCCTTACTGTTAGAAGCAATGGCAAAGAGTGTATGCTCATCAACTTTTTCCTTCGATCTTATAGAAGCTACCCCATACCCTTTGCTGTGAATTATCTTTCCATCCTTTACTACAGCAACCGCAAGGCCAGCTAGCGGCATGCGTTTCATGGTTATATCTACAAGGGAATCAATTTGTTTTAAGGTTAGCGGCTTTATTTTTTGTGCCTTGGCGGAAATAAGAAGAGCCGCCAGCAATAAGCTAAAAACAATTTTTTTCATATCCGATGAAGTTTGGCTAATGGAAGATACAAAAATGATTCTGATGTTAGTTAGAAGCTTTTTTCAAATCACCAGCCAAAAAGTGTGTCCTTGAAATTATAGAACATCTCCATCCGTATCCTAATGCGGTCAATCCATTGGACAAATGTAAAACGGATGAAGGGCAGTTGCCCGCTATCTCGAAATTTGTACTTCCTGTTCATATCCAAAACTATTGAATTCAACTATAACGGCACAAGTGGGAAGCACAGGATGGGTACACCTGAAAATCCCTATCTTCGCGCTCCACAATAGCCGCCTACACAACCTACGAACTGGATGAAAGATAGCCAAAGCCCCCTAAAACAGCTCCACACATGTCTGCCCCGAAGCCTGTCTACCGAACGGGCAGGGAACTACCGAAATCATTCCAGCAAAACACAATGGCATGCGTTGTTGCTGCTGGCCCTGTTCAGTTGCAGCATACAAAAAAACAATGTGCCCGTCCAGCCAGTCTACCAGACCGAAAGCCTTTTGATCTACCAACTAACGGCCAACGCCTTTCAGCATGTTTCGTACAAGCAGACGAATGACTTTGGCCTGGTTGCCTGCAACGGCCTGGTTGTGAGGAACGGCCGCGAAGCGATTGTTTTCGACACCCCGGTGAATGATGCGAGCGCGGAAGAATTGATCAAGTGGATAGAGGGCACGCTGGCTTGTACCGTCAAAGCCGTTGTGCCCACGCATTTCCATGACGACTGCCTGGGTGGGCTGCAGGCATTTCACAACCATGGCATACCTTCTTACGCCCATGTTAAAACGCTTGCACTTGCCAAGGAAAATAATTTCACCGTGCCCCAACACGCCTTCCATGACTCCCTGCGTCTGCCAGTAGGCAGCACGTTGGCAACGGTGAACTATTACGGAGAAGGTCACACCCCAGACAATGTGGTGGGCTATTTCCCCAGCGAGTCTATTTTGTTTGGTGGTTGTATGATTCGTGCGCTGGGCGCGAGCCAGGGTTACCTGGGAGACGCCAAGGTGGCGGAGTGGGCCCACACGGTTGAAAAGGTGAAGCAAGCCTACCCCGATGTTCAGATGGTGGTGCCCGGCCATGGCGCCCACGGCACCAAAGACCTGCTGGACTACACTATTAAGTTGTATCGAACGAAAAAGCCAGGAGAAGGTAAGTAAAATAAGGGGAGAGAAGACAGGAGCGGCAGTGGGACGCGGGGCCTGATGTCCCCATCTGGCGCAAGTCCTGGATGTGTGTAAGGGATGTGCGGACTTGTGCCCTCTTTTATACATAAGTTAATTCAACCAAACGTTTGCGATTTGCATAATAGTCGGGGTGCACTGCTTATATATCCAATCCTCAGCTCTTTCTCCAATTTGTACTTGGAACCTATGACTTCAATCCACGTGCGAATCTCCATTCAGGCTCCGAATGGCAGATTGCTTCTGCGAAGAAATGACGTACGCCATTAACATGTCATGCCAGACAGCGTGAGGCGTAGGCAAGCGCGCGATCCGCCTGCCTCGGGCAGTGCATCGCGTGGATCAGGTTTAAGAATGACAAACAGTTACCCTCTCTGCTCTTTCCTCGGGATCCCGGCTTAGTGCCGGGATGACTTTCTATAGAGGGGGCACCAGTCCGCCACCAGCTTGCTTAAAAATATTGAAGATGATCATGCAATCTCCCTTTAGGCTCCGAATGACAGATTGCTTCTCCCGATTGCATCGGGATGGCGATGACGAGGTTTTATAAACAAAAAAGCCCTGGCGAAATCGTCAGGGCTTTTTAATTGGTTTGTGCTATCATGACGTTACGCTTTTGGTGAAACGTAAGCCGCGCACGGCTTTGAACTCAGCGCTGAGCGTGCCAAACACCGACAGCACGTAGTCTTTGGTGGCACGGGCGGTTAAGTACAGCCCCTTGCTGCCGTAGAGTACCGCATCGCGATGGTTACGCGCAAAACGCAGCGCCACCGTAGCACGGGCAACGCGCTTGTTTGCCTTAGCTAGTTCATCGCGGTGGCGCACCAGTCCGGTAACAGTAAGCTCGGGTTCGCTCGGAGCGTAGCCCGGCACTTTCGAAATGGTCTCCACCAGGTCGGCAAAGTAGCGTGCCTGCGTTACGTAGTCGAAGCCGCGGGCCCTGCGTGGCGTTTTCACCTCGGTGGCCTCCGCTGCAGGCACGGGCTGACGGTTTACCTTACCTTGAATCATGCGAAGTGCCGTATTCGCATCGGCCAAAGTAAACGCGTCTACGTTGTGCGCGCGCAAGGCACTCACCGCGCGGGTGGCGAGCAGGCGCGTGCTGCGGTGCAGCGTCTCGCGCTGGTTCGTGGCATTGTCATAAGCCGTCTCGGCCTGACGTACGCCATGGATAGCTTGTTGGGCGTTGTTCAGAAGGGTGGCCAACGCATTCACCTGAAGGTTTTGTTGTCCGGGGTTGTACTTGCCTTCAAACCCGGTGCAGCACCCTATGAGCTTCTCAAAGGCCTGCAGGTTTTTAACATTGCTCATAACTTTAATTGTTTAAGTTACTTGAGTGAATATACTGATAACGCATGCACTTTGTTGCCAAAAAGAGATTAGAAAAGTATTAGAATTTTTTAATCGACAAAAGGTACCGTTGAAATGACATTGGTGGAGATGAGAGGAAGGAGATTTTAAGATGAGAGATTAAAGATCCAGAGATTTAAGATTTGAGATTTGAGATGGATGGGGTAGGCGCTCGGTGCTGATTGGAGCGAATTAACCCATGGCGGCTCCTCTCCCGCTACTGATCGGAGCGAGTTAACTGGTGGCGGCTGCCCTCCCGCTACTGACCGGAACGAATTAACTCGTGGCGGCTCCTCTCCCGCTGTTGACTGGAGCGAATTAACTGGTGGCGACTCCTCTCCCGCCACTGACCGGAGCGAATTAACTCGTGCCGACTGCTCTCCCGCTGTTGACCGGAACGAATTAACTCCTGGCGGCTCCTCTCCCGCTGTTGACCGGAGCGAATTAACTCGTGGCGGCTCCTCTCCCGCTGTTGACCGGAACGAATTAACTGGTGACGGTTGCTCTCCCGCTACTGACCGGAGCGAATTAACTCGTGGCGGCTGTTCTCCCGCTGTTGACCGGGGCTCTTTAGCAGGTGAAAGGCTTGGCTACCCGCTAGCCGGACCTCTGTAAAGGATGGCGGGTATGATCTGACGGCTGACCGGGGCACACGGGACTGGGTGCGTCCCTGAGTGGCCCACTGGGGAAAGCTAGGGGGCTTGTTGCTTCTTTTTGAAAGTAAGGAAAATGCAGGCGATAAATGTAACGAGGTAAAGAATACCCAAAGCTGTTTTCTTAAAAGTAAAAGTCTCAAAGTCAAATTCGTTTGACAGTGCCAATCCTATTGGAGAGGCAAGCATCGCGAAAACCACATTAAATCCTATTTTACTTTTCATATTGATTCATGTTTACATTCCGCGGCCCGGCTAAAAAGGGTGTCTGAGTCGCTAACAGTTAGCGTGCACAGAATGTTTTAGCCCAGTCCGGGTAACTCCGACTTTCTAATACAGTGCGCTACACTTCTCATGGAACTAGCGAGACGCTTTCGTGGCTATAGGTGCGTTCTGAGTTGCGAACGAAGGGACAGCGCTGGGGGCTGGTCAAGGTAACGTTAGCTTTACTCCGCGACAAACCTTTGTAATGTCCATTCTCCGTTAGCGTGATAAAAGTACTGAACACTTGGTAGCCGCATCTCGGTACCTTTAATTTTGAGTTCTAATACTCGGTTGGTCTTAGTCGTTATTTCCAGCTTATCATCCTCTACTTGATACATGTCGTAGATCAATTCAATCAATTTCTCCTTATTTATCTCAAAAATCTTTTCCCAATGTAGAGAGGACTCTATAATATTAGTTCCTTTCATCAAACAAGTCCCAACCGTACCAATGTAAACAAGATTTTCCTCAATACTAACATGACTAATGGGAATGTGCAATTCATCAATTAGGTTGTGTATGGTGATAGGAGTCATCTGTGATTTTATTTTTTATCCTAAAGCTAAAAGTTTCATGTTGTATTCAAGCCCCGCTGCTATCGCATTATCTCGTTCATACTTAACGACCATTCCATTAACTATCACATCATAAGCGAGACGCTTGCGCCACATGAGGGCCCAAGAGGATAACTATCTATTTTTCTTCTAACATTTTTTGTCCAATAGAACCAATGAAGTAATATGTTAAAACGCTTATTAAAAAAATAATTATCTGCAATATTGCCATACCTAAAGCGATTCTATAGCTGGTTAGATTCAAAGCAAGAATTATTGAAGCTGGAACTAAGCCAAATACAATTATTACCGAAATTACTAGGGCCACTAATTGCCATCTGAAAGTTTCTTTTGAGTTTGCAATTCCTGACGAAAATTTGACAATTGATTGACCAAAAAGAATAATTGAAATAATTGACCATTCAGTGTTGTAAAAGATCTGAGAAAATTCCATTTCATAGCTGCGCACAATAAGAATTATTATTAATGGGAGCAGCGTAAAGATTAACTCTGAACTAAGTACATATTTAATTGTTCTATCTATCTTCATTATCGATTATGGATTACATCAATTACTTCAATGATTTCCGTTTTTTCGGATATCAAATATCCATTTTTATTGTACTTTGAAATTTGCTTAATTTTTACTTGCAGCGAATCACCTGGCACTACCGGAATTTGACCTGCAAGAAATTTCCCTAACCACTCTTGGTCCAAAATCTTTACCGAAACCGACCTACTTCCATGTTTGAAACTCCAAGCAGAGTCACCTAAAAAGTCAGGTTTTTTTATTAAATAATATGCCTCTGACTCATTTTTTATCTCATTTTCTGTTAACGCGTCTTCAACAGCTTCAATATCAATTTTACTTGTTCCTGATTTAATATCTTTTATTTCATTGTTTGGGCTTTTAAGTTCAAATGATTCATTTTCTGACAATTTATTGGTTGAGTCATTTATTTTATTGATTGCTTCAGCAAGTTTTAATGTGTCAGGTTCACCATAATTAAATGATTGAAGCAGGTCTTTACTTTCAGCAATAGCAGATATTTTCTTTTTAAGCTGTTCTAAATCATTTACAGTATGCTTTCCATCTGTTAAAAATTTGAATGATTCAGCTCGAGATTCTTCAATATATCCCTCTATTTTATCTTTGGTTGGCGAATTATCAATTTGTCCGTCTTCACTAACCACCAGCTCATTCCAAAATCGACCAATTAATGAACCCTTTTCGATGTCGTCAAGAACAATGTTTGATTTGACTTTTGTATTAGCGCTCTCTGCTATTAGATAATCTAGGCCGTTGATGCCTTCAATCATTTCTGCAAATGATTTGAAAAGTCTACTGGGGTTTTCAGTGTTTCTCTCAAACGCCAAACGAATTTCGAATTCGCTACGTAAACTTTTCTTCATCTATTTTAGAGCTTGATATTAAATTCGACCGCTAGGTAAGCATCTCGCTTGTGTTTCCCCTTCTTCAAACTAAACAACATAACTCTGTTCAATCAGTTCTTTTGCCCGCAATTTCCCAATTTGTACTTTCTGCTCATCTCAAACAATTGATTCAAATCTCTCACGTGACAACCAAGATGTTTGCGCCAAAAGTGGGGCAAATAGCTGTCGCTGGCCGTAACACCAAATAAATTAGTCATTGTTTACTTCTTTGGTCAGCGTTTTGTTTTCGGTTTCTCCGTCAGTTGTCACAGTAATAGAAAGTCTCCAGAGTCTAGAAAGAAGATTTTTAAAATTGTCAGCGTTATTAAATCTAACAATTCTATTGTCGTCTTGAGTGTCATAAGCTAATAGTCTTACCTCAATTTCGTCCAGCATCTCAGAACTCTCAATTGCAAATATCTCAAGTCCCAAAGGTTGGTATCTATTAACGTCAATTCCAATTGAAGCCGCGTAGGAATTAAAGTCAGTTGTCCCAAGGTCACCAGGGAAGTCAATAGATATTTTTCCGGTTAAGTCTCTGTAAGAGGTGTAGTCTGTTCCAATTGGGTCCATAGTATGTTAGTTTTTGTATTGTCACTATTCTTGTCACTGAGGTATTGCGGCCAACATCTAGATATCTGCAATTGCACTTATCTTTACCTTTCATCATCAGCTTTCACCATTGTTTTTCTTCGGCATAAAGGCCACTGTGCACTTACGCCTATCCCTTCTTCCCAAAAAAGCTGAGTTAAAGAACCACAACACACCCGCTGGCGGGTGGTGGATCAGGAAAACTATTTCAATCAGGGGTGGGTAAAGTCCGGCTGGTTTACGCCTGCAGTTGGCCCCCTTTGTATAACAAGCTTACAAAAAGTTTGGGAAGAAAAAAAGTGAGTGCCGTTGGCTCACAGACAACGAAGGATTTTCCACCATCGCCCCCGAAGCGGGGTTGCGGCAGGTGGGGTCTGAAATAACTAATCCAAAAATGCCTCTCTCCAGCCAAGTGCTTCAAGGCCTTTCTCATGATCATCAGACCACTGCTTGATGTCCTTTTGCTGCTTCTCAATTTCAAATTTTAAAGCTTTGTTGATTTTATAGATAAACGCCTGAGCATTAAACTGTCTCTTACCAAGTTGTTCAATTAAAAAAATCTTATTGTTTTCAGGATTAATTAATCCAGTCATCTGCCAATCGTATTCATTACCATGATAAACTACTAGCGAGTCGGTAATTTGAAGGCTCTTGGGATCAACAATTTTTAGAGTTAGAAAAATTTCTAACAGCTTGTCAGGGTCCTCACACTTGAAGGTTGAATAACCAATCAAAATAAATTTAGATGTTGTGAGCTTCAGGCACTTTTGGGGTAAGTATAACTCCGTTGTAAATGCACCCCGCTTTTCAGTTTCCATATTGAACTCTTGAAAATGACAATACATTTTTGAAGTATCGTTTTGATAAACAAATTCAACTGCCTGGTCTTTCGTCATGTTCTTACCGTCATTCACCAATACTCGAAAATTGCCGAGCTTTTGCTTTGAGGTCTCATCAAATGAATCTATATACCTTTCGAATGGCTCTTGTTGAGAAGTTGCGCTGCACATTGAAAAGATCAACAGACTTATAAAAAATATCCTATTCATTGCTATTGCGTTTTTACTACTTCCCCATCTGGCGCAAGTCTTGGAAATGTGTGTAAGGCAAGCGCAGACTTGTGCCGTATTTCATACATAAGTTAATTCAACTAAACCTTTACGATTTGCATAATAGTCGGGCCCACTGCTAAACATCCAATCCTCAGCTCTTTCGACAAAGCCAGCCTTTACCGAATTCTCATGAACATACTCCATCTTCTGCGCTAAAATCTCAGCCGTGTTACACTCAATAGGATGATTGTCTTGCTGCCAGAATTGATACGTAGTGTTGTTTCCGTTGCTTTTGCCGGCAGTTCGAAAAATAGAAAGCATCCAATCACGTCTGCTTTCTGATTCATTTCTGATAGCCTCTATTATCTTAACAGAAGTAAATTTCTTCATGTCGCGCATGATACCCTCTAGCATAGTATCCGACTTTTTCGAAATAACCATGTGCACATGATTGGTCATGATTACACAGGCATGAATCAGCAGCCCTTTGTTTTGTTGGCAGTACTTCCAACTTTCTATGAGAATATCTTTGTAGACGCTTCTGGTAAAAACATCTACCCAACCCACCACCGCAAAAGTTATGAAATAACAGCCCTCAGGATTCCTGAATTTGTATTTGGAACTCATAATTTCAATATACCCAAATTGAAAATTATTTGGCATAGGAGGGCACAAGTCACGCGCGGGCCCGGCTTATGGGCTAAGGGTTGCGCCAGGTGGGGGCGGTTGGCCGAGGAACTACCTCAGAACTTGAATCCCATATAATTTATTATCCATCACACCAATCAGTATATTATCATCGATCAGATGTTCGCTGAAGTCAATCAATAGAAGGTCTTCTTTAGCAACCCCATCGGAGTTATTACTATCCCCACCTACAACACTAGAATTAGACCCTCGGGCCAAAATTTTACCTGTATCTTTATCAACTACTGTTAACATATTTTCATTGTATTTAAATGTGTAAAAAAGTAAATACTCATGAATCATTGTCAATCCGGAATCCATAATATATACATCGTTATCTTCTCCTACTTGCCATATAAGACTTCCCGCATCTCTATCTATAGCATGCAAACTATTATCAGAAAAATAAATTCTATTATTATCGACCACAATTCTGTTGGCTCTGCTTGAGTATTTGGTCAAGCTAATTCTCCAGTCAACTTCTTTTGTTTCGAGATTCAGAGCCAACAAGCCTTCATTTTCAGCAATCATGTAAAGAAAGTTTCCTTCTCTATTGATACCAGATAAAACAGGCCCACCAATGGGTAATATTTTGTTAACGTCTCCGCTTTGCCTATTCAAAAAAAGCAACTGACTCATGTTCGAAATAACTACTTCGTTATTTATTACAACAGGCTTATTAAAGATTCGGGAACTTGACTGGGTTGTCCACAAAATTTTGTTGTTCAGCAAATTTACAGCTTGAATAGATGTGTTTTTAACTATCTCTATCCAGAGACTATCGCTAGATAGTTGAACCTCTTTTTTGCCGATATAATATGATCTACTCCTTCTCCTCTCAAAACTAGTACTATCCTTTAAGTTCGTAACATTCAATTTGTAATCTGAAGTATTCAATAAAAATGAATCCGAATATTTATCTATTGTTGCTAGCGGCACTATTTCGCCTGTCCTTCCATTAATTAAAACATTATCAGCTGTACGGAGATACTGCCCAATTCTCGCTGGCAATACACCTTTGGTTTCTATTTCAACCACCCACTTAAGCTTAAGGAGATTGCTAAGGGGTTCCGGTGATGTTTGGGCCTGAGAAAAAGATACTAGAAAAATTAAACCGGCTAAAAATATTAGTACTTTCATACTGGTCTACCTGTTAAAATTTTAAATAAGCAGGGGTTGGTTGAAAATGCATCCAATCCCTTTTTCGAGGCCAATTGCCACCCCATTCAATCTTATTTGAATTCAGAAAGTAATCAACCAAGGTATTTTCTAAATTATAAAAACCCGTTTCTCCCAATCTAGTCAATGTATTTTTTGTTTCAGCTAATTTAAGCCATTCAATATATTCTTCCGTGGTAGAGCCAGCTTGGACAACTATTTCATCAATCCGTCTACTGAATGCAAGGAAGCCATTTATTTGACCAACATCAAAAGAATAAATGAGAGGACGATCCCCACTGATATCAAAAGATGCGGGCAAATAACCATTCTGCTTGGTTTCTTCAATCTCATTAATAATGACCAAATATGCACTCTTGTAGGTCTCAAGTAAATCAATAGTTTGTTGAAGGTATTTACGCAAGTATTCATAATCTTCCATAAAATTACTTGTCATGCAATAGGCTTTTTTATAGCCATCATTTAACAAACTGCTATACCGTTGCACTTTACTAATAATAGTCTCTATTTTTCGAATGTTTAATAGACAGTCATCGGGTATATCAACCTGTAATTCCTTTAACATTTGATCGTTCATATTTTTCTCAAACCACAGGTAATTTACTAAGATAGTAGTGCGTTGTGATAGTAAGTTGTAATTTGAATAGAGTGGCTTAATCTCAGCCTCAAAATATCCATCAATGATGTCCTGTGTAGTGTATTTAATTAATTCGTCATCATTATAAGATTGGATAAAGCTAAAACCCTCAATAATTTGACTGAGGGAACTGCCTAGGATTTGCTTAAATCTATTACTTGCATTTTTCATCTGACTAAGTGACAATTCGGTGTTCCAGAAATCTACGTTGGTTACGATTTTTAGAAACAAATTTTGCTTGCTTGTAATCTGTGGATTATTATCAGGATCAATATCTAGTGCAAATCCAAAAGAATGGTCACTAATGACCTGTGAATGATTCATGAATCTTATCGCATAACTCCCTATAGGGTATCTATTTTTATAAAATTCAAAATTACCATCCCTAATTATTTCATTTTCAATCTCGGTCAGTATTGGCTGATAATTCTTATGAACAAAAATATTCTTTCCGAGGAAAGTAAAGGAAGTATCATTAGCATCCATATAGCCCAATGGACCTGAATCACCAATATTTTCTATTTCAATCTTGTTAATCATTTGCTCACGGAGCATTAGGTAATATTCGAATTTAGTGGTCCCTGTAGGAGCATTGTTTACATATATTCGGCTCTTAATTTCCTCAGAAGCATCTTGCCATTCATCAGCATACTGATGTACCTCGGCCACAATCTTTGCCTCAAAGGGATTTGAAAAGTTCTCATCCAAATCAGCCAATATTCTCAATATAAACGGAGATTCATCATATCGGATATAAACGTTTTCACCTTCAATTATATTTTGGTTCAACTTTCCATCCCATAGAAACGTTTTATCTTCACCGATTACAATGGCTTCTTTATTCTCATAGACCAGAGAACCATCATTCTTATAAACTTCTAATTTTGCAAATCTCAATGGGTATGTTTCAGTTGTTCTAATTGAATAAGCGATTTCAAGTTTATCGTTGTCAATGCCAGCTGCAAATTCATAATCCATGATTGGTTCGATGGTCACTAACTCTGGCTGGTTGTCACCAACCAAATATGGGCAAAGAATCTCCATTAACCTTCCCCAATCGTCATCAGAAAGTTCTGGATTAAATGGTGGCCTTTTTCCTTTCAACTGAGTAACCAATTGATTAGTGATAGCTTCATTCAAGGGGTCTTCTTTAATCAGTGCTAACAAAGCTGGGATATCCACAAGATATGCTTCAATTTTTTCTAAGACTTTTTCCAACTCTGTTTGGTCTTGCGGCAAACACTCTGGAAGTGTAAAGTATTTACCGCTAATTACTTCATCTAAAGGGCCTTTTCCATCTTGTTCTATTTTGGTTACTATCTCTTTTCTAAGGTATTCCAATGCTTCCTTAATCAATTCCAACTCGATCGATAACAATTCAGTTTGAATACTTTCTTCACTTTTGTTTGCCCTTTCTCCCGCTGCCAATGCCTCGGTAGCGGTGGTTTTGGTAATTTCTCCTTCTTCATCAACGAGGTAACCGTTACCTGCTTCGTCAGTAAAGGCATAGGTTTTTCCTTCTTCGCGCTCTACTACTTGTTCGCCCCCGTTGGTCTGCACCACCAGGTCGCCATCGGGATTAATAAATACATTAAGGATAACACCTTCTACTTCTATCAACTCATCGGCTTCGAAGTAACTCAAGGTAGACTCCAGCCCTTTGCCTCCACCTTCGGCAAGGGTTTGTTCACTTTCGATGAGGAAGCGGCTGTTGGGATCCCACACGGATTTGATCTCGCCACGTGTGAGCTGGTAGCTCTGGTTGACGCTGATGTTCTGGAAGGTGACGCGTACTTTGGCGCTGTGGAACCACGGCACTACGGCCAGCCCTTCGCCTGTAAACACTCCGTTGCTGCCGCTGGCTTTGGTTACCACCACATCGTAACCGCCTGCTTTGATGAAGTCGTTGATGAACAATGCTGGCAATGGTGGGCTGCCATCGGGCGGAGGCACGGTGGCCGCATCGCCACAGGCAAAGGCGTTGGGGTTTTCTGCCAGCGTGGTGAAGGTTTCGGTGGTGGTGAAATCGCTTTCGTAGAAATCGCACACGCCACACACTTCGTATTGGTAGGTTACGCCTGGCTTCATCTGCATGGCAGTAACATAAGTCAGGTTTACGTTTTCTTCGAACCATTGGGCACCTTCGGCCTGCTCGCGGTAGCGCAGGCGATAGCCGCTGTTCAAGGCGTGGCCCTGCCAGCGCATGCGGGCGCGCATGGTGCCAATGTCATCGGCCATGATGCCGGTAGGGCGCGGGCACTCATCCCCATAGGTAAACTTCACCACTTCGCTGTAGCCCTGGTTGCGAAACAGGTCGCGGTTGAGTACATCGCGGGCACGCACTTGCAACGCGTATTCGCGGCCGGGCACCAATGGCGTTTCGGCCGGTCCATACACCACCATGGTTTGCTCGGTAATGGTTTCGAAGATGGGCGGCAGCACCTGTATGGCATCGTAGGGGTTGCGGCCCTTCGGCCAGATTTCCACCAGCTTTACTTCATACTCGGTACTAAAGGCTGCGTTGGGTGAGCCACGGTGGCGCGGGGTCCACTGGAAAACGATATTTTGTGGATCGAGTGGTTTGAGTTTGGCGTTGTTGAATGGTTGGTTGATAAAGGGTGGATCGTTGAGTACCATCCACGCGGTGGTAGTGCCCCGGTTGGAAACCACGGTGCCCCTGTTGTAGTCTATTACCTCGAAGGTGAAGCGGTAGATGCCTTCGGGCAACTGCCCACCGTTGCGCTGCAGGGTGCCGGGGTCGATGCCTTTGAATTGCAGGTTCTCGTAGCGGAAGTAATCGGCCAGGTCGCTGCCGAGCAGTAATTCAGGCACACCGCCCTGCAAGGTTAACGGTGGGGCTACATAGTTGGGACTGGTGGTGATGGTGATGTTTACCCCTTCAATGGTGAGCCGCAAGCGGCAGCGGTATTCCATTACAGACAGATCTGTGAGCAATATTCGTACGGTTAACTTATCGGCACCGGGTACGGTGAGGTCTTTGAGGAAAGGGGTGTAAGGCGGTGTGAGGTTAGGGGTTACGCGCACCGGGAAATTCTGTGCCTGTATTTGTGCTGTCAAAAGACATCCCGACAGTATCACCCAAACGAACAGCCAACTTAAAAAGGATGTGTCGTGGACCCAAGGTTTGGCCGTTAGAAGAAGAAATCTCATCGTCTTTGCCCAAGCATGAGATGGCCGCGGTCGTTCCTCCCTCGCCATGACGGACGCTACTATTTTTAGGAGGACTTTCATAAGGCAAAGCAGTCGCATTTCTTTACTGCTGAAAAAAAGATTGCTTTGGTTGGACCCTGCCGGAGCAGCAGGGAAGCTTCCTCGTAAAGACGTTACATCCTTTACTGAAATGATCTTCCGCAATGCGTATGGGGTGAGGCCTTTCATTTACATTCAGTATTTTACCAGGCGCCACAGGTGCTTCTCGTCTCCGGCCTGCATCCAAACAAAGTAAACGCCCGCAGTGAGGTGCGACAGGTCGAATCCAAACAAAAAGTGTTCGCGCATGCTCTCTTGTTGGTCTGCCACCACTCTTCCTGTCAACGGCTCCACAACACGAATGTGCATCGGAACTGGGCGGGATGTTTCAACCTGCAGTTCGAATACTCCATTGCTAGGATTGGGGCTTAACACCGTGCTGGTAACGATGCCTTCAAAACCGAGCCGGCCGTTGGCATCTTCGTCAGCTTCGCGCACACGCACCAGCAGTTGCTTTTCTTCAAAGGCGCGGCACTCGCCCAGGAAGGAGCGCATGGTGACCTGGTAATCTCCAGCCTCGGTGGGGATGAAATATAAAAAGTCGTCTGTTTCCACCAGGGCACTCATCACCGAGGGGTACACCCATTGGGTACTGTCGGGAAGGGGCCAACTGATGTCGATGGCCACCAACGTATCGCCTACCACGGCTTCTGTCTGCAGAATAAAGGAAGCTTGCAGCAGATCGAGGGATGTGCGCAACTCGTACGCGCCTGTGCCCAAACACCCAATATTGTTGACGGCATCAATGCGATAGATGCCCTCCTGGTTAATGGTAATTGCACGGTCTCTGCTTTCAAAACCATTGTTGGCTACCCAGTGCACCGTTACCCATTGTGAGCCGGGATCCAGGGCTTTCGTTTGGCCCACACACAATGTTTCCAGTTCGCCCAGATCGATGGTTAAGATTTCCCCTTCGGGCACAGTAAACCGGCCCGTTGCCAGGCAGTTGTTTACATCTTGTACGGTTAATTCATAATCTCCGGAGCACAGTTCATTGATGGTTGCCTCGTTTCTGCCGGTATCCCAGGCGTATAGGTAAGAACCTGTTCCACCCGTGGCCGTGGCCGTGAGTATACCATCGCACCGGCCGAGGCATATGGGTGGCGTAGCTACCGCTTCCACATGCAATAATTCAGGCTCACTTAAAATAATATCCTCTGTCAACTCACAGCCTTGTTCGTCTGTAATGGTTAATTGATAATTACCCGCGCAAAGGTTGTTGAGTTCAGGCAGTGTTGCCTGATGGTCCTTCCAAGTGAATTGGTAGGGAGCAGTGCCTCCTGTGGGCGAGGATTGCAGCAACCCGTTGCAATCGCCATGGCAGAGCGGCAGGGTTTTAACGATACCCGCTCTCAAGGCATCGGGCGTACCAATGTTGAAGGACTGAATGGTTTTACAACCCAGGTTATCCGTTACGGTGAGAAAATATTTACCCGATGTAAGCGAAGTAGCCTTGGCATCGGTAGCATTGGAAGACCAGAGATAAGTAACCGGCAACTCTGCGCTAACAATTCGCGCGGACGCTTCGCCATCGTTGCCACCAAAGCACGAAACGTCCTTTATATTTTCTATTGTAAACTCCGCACCTCCAATGCTGGACACGGCCACGCGGTCGGCTATTTCGCAACCACGTGCATCCTTTACAGTAACACCATAAATTCCTGCAATCAAACCCTCCAAGGTTGCTTCACTGCCCAGCGGTGTTTGGTCCATGTCGTTTACCCAGGAGAATTGATATCCGCCATTGCCACCGGCAGCTACCGCCAGTACCGACCCGACCGGATCGTTACACGCAGCTTTTACGATGCTTTCGGGTGGAAAGTAAACTTCTAACACATCGGGTTGTGTTACGACACCCGTTGTAGATGCCTCGCACCCGTTCTGATCCATCACATAAAAATGTTTGGTGCCCACCGAAAGTGTATCGAAATACCGGGAGTTCTGCCAGGTAGACGGATCCATGGAGTACCGGTACTCGCCAGCGCCACCAACACCTTGCAGTCTGAAGATGCCATCTTTCAAGCCATAGCAACTTACCGCCTCAATCTGTTCGCCCGTAAGAGATAAAAGGGGTGGTTCCGTAACCACTATGCTGTCTTTTTTGGCACAGCCATTCAGGTCGGTTACCGTTACAAGGTATTTACCCAAACCGATATTTTCATTCAGCGGGTCGGTTATTCCGTTAGACCATGCATAGGTATAGGGAGCCACGCCACCAGAAGCAGTAGCTACCACCGATCCATTTTCATCGCCAAAGCAGCGCACACCAAAACCGCTGTAGTTAACGGCATGCGAAATGGAAGAAGTAACTTTTTCCGGCTCGGTGATCTCGACAGAATTATGTACCACACAACCGTTGATGCTGGTAATAGCCACTTCATAAGTACCTGCAGCCAAACCCGACACATTTTGGGTCGTGGCCTCATTCGACCACTCGTAACTCTGGGGCACCCCTTCCAGTATCGTAAGAAATGCCTCTCCATCGTTCCCCTCGAAGCAACTCACGCTGGCACCGTTGAAATCACTTGTCGTGATTTCGGTCTGCATCACTGGCGGATCGTGGATGTCGAGGGAGGCCGATGCCTCGCACCCAAATTGATCTCTCACCGTTACGCGGTAGGTGCCCTGTGCCAGGTTATCAGCGGTCTTGGTAAACACTCCGTGGTCCCACTCGTAAGTGTATGGGCCAAATCCATTTAACGGGAACGCTTCTATGATGCCATCTGCTGCCTCGGGGCAACTGATCTGATCTCCATTGTAGTTGGACACCACTTGTAAGTTCGGATCAATTTCGGGCGGACTCGTGATCGTCAGAAAGCCATCATCCACGCAGCCATTGCCATCGGTAGCTGTTACTTTGTAAGTACCTGCAGCCAATCCTTCGATCGTTTGCCATTCACTTCCGTTCACTTCCCATTGGTAAGCAATACCATTTCTTGCATTGTGTACCTCAGTCACTCCACCTTTACCATCGGCACTGGTAGCGCAGGAGGTAGCATAGCCGTTGAATTCAGTATTTGCTTCTGTGATGACGGTGATACCGGGGTGGGGTGAAAGATCCCGCAACTCTAGTGCCCTACACCCCATATTATCAAACATCTCTATCCGGTACTGACCGGGAGTGAGATTTTCCGCGAAATAGTTGCTACTGGGTGTAAACGGAATATTGTTTTTCCTCCAGGTGGTAAGTGCTTCGTTAACAAATCTTCCGGGTTCGTTACTGGTAGTTAAGCTGATCGATCCATCATTACCTCTACAAGAAACATCGAAATCATCATGAATGTCCCGAGAGGTAATTGTGGAAGTAATACGGAATCGCTCACCAGGCTCATGAATTACTTGAACAACTGCATCTGGCTTTGAACATTCGCCCTTGATCAATCTTAATTGATAAGTTCCTGCCGCCAGACTACTAATGTCTTCCAGGTTTGAACTGTAGGATGGTCCCGTCCACACATAGGCGAAACTGCTACTTTCGCTTCCACCAGATGAATTAATACTAATAGAACCCGTCTCCTCACCCCTGCAGGTAACATCTATTTTCTCAACGAGGGTTGCAGCAATGGCAGGGGGTTCAATAATAGTGATTTCCGCTGTCTCCTCCGACAAACAATCTAAACCGTCTATAGGAGTATGCTTCACTTTAAACCGATAAGTATTGGGAGTCAGGTTGCTGAATAAAGGCGTACGGGACGTTGGATCGGGGGCCGTAATTGTATTGAATGTACTCGATCCCTTTAACGCATACTGATACGAAAAAGGCCCATTTCCGTGGGTGACGTCTAACTTGATAGATCCCGTTTTTGGCCCTGAATCATTGCCATTGCAGGGGGCATCTACTTTGGTATTTAGTGTGGCGGTGATCTTTGGGGGGTCTGTTAAAACTATGTCTTCTTCTTCAGTAGCACACCCTCCCTCTCCATTATTCTGAATTCTTACTTTATAGGTACCCGCGGGAACATTGTTAAAGGAATGACCATCCGATAACTCGCCATCACTAAGAATAATGGGGCCCTGACCCGGCACATCAAAGTTAAGGTGATCTCTCAAAACCACAATGTAGTCAACTGTCTGGGTATAACCTTCAAAAGTGGTAACGTTGACCCTACCAGATGCGGTTTGTGTACACAACGGATCGACCTCGTTAGTTGTGAATGATGGAGGTGCCGCGTAAAAGATAATTGGCCCAACAATTTCACTTACCCTGACAAACGAACAAACAGTTGGGCGTACCCTTACGTATCTGCCTGCTCCGTAGGGTGATCCGCCAAATGAAGCATCGTGAAGGGACTGGGCTGTAATATTAATTGTTGTTGCTCGTAAGCCCACTCCGGTAATTTGAATCCAATCGATGCCATTATTGCTTTTCTCCCAAATAAAGCCACTTCCTGTTCCCACAGTTGAAATATCAGTATTTGTAACTCCGCATGGCACTGTAAAGGCAGTACTACCGGGAAAAATTGTTGCACTTGGTTTTGTTAATCTTGATGGCGTGAATGTAATTGTGAGTGTAATAGATTGGCCAAGTCCCGGAATGTGATTATACGCCAAGGTTCGGCAATCAACTAAGCCAGTCAAATCAAATGTATCGGTAAAAATCATTTCCAACGACCGATTCGTTGCTGAGCAAAATCCGGTAGCAGCAATAGTGACTGATCCTCTAACCGTACCAGGAGTCGAATAAGAAAAAAATATTCCCTCACCAATCTCCGTTCCCGTAAAATAATCCACATCAGTCAAATCAATATCGTAGCTAACGCTGATATTAGGGATACTGCAATTGGTGGTGAGACTAAAGTCAATAATATTGTTGGATTGAGCATGCGTCAAACCTTTTATTATCAATACGAAAATTACAATGGCTATTGTCCTCATATCCTGAATTATAGTCTAGAAAAAGGTATGACCGCAAACGACAGCTGTGATTCGATTCCGGGAATAACATACTTAAGTTTTAGATTGTGAACTTCTTGCGATAACTCAGGGAGTGTCGCTGAAATCAGGTCTCTGGTATACTGGGTTGTTAAGGAAGGATAGTTTACATAATAGTTAACTGCTTGGTTTTGTAAATCCCATAGATCTTTCTGTATGGTGTCAAACAAATGAACTCTGATCCTACCTCTCACATCAACTACCGGAGTATTTAACTGTGGTATTGCTGGCTGAAATAAAATTGCGGCCCGTACAGGGGGTGCCCCCCAAAGCCGATCTTCACGATTCTTCAAAGTCATCTGCCCCTGTAGAGGATAATGTTGATACACCATGGGATTAACTTGACTTTTAAACCAGTTCGATGACAACTCAATCTCAGGTTGTATTAATGTAAGTCCAACCTCATAAACATCGAATGGTTCAGGACCATTGGTCTGTCGATGTAAATAGGCAAGCCCAGCGGAATAACCCTCTAAGTAAGATACTCCCATCTGCATACCCTGCATCTTCTCAGCAAACGTCCGGTAACGACTAGTCCTGAACGGCTGGCTATGAATGGCCTTCTCTTCCCGTAGGTCTACCTGGCCTTCTACTTCCTTCGTGGTAACTTCTGCTGTTGTTTGTTCTTGCTTAAGCTCCCGATTGATCTTGGTTACATTGGCATCTACCACGATATTTGCTGCCGGTATGTTCACCAACTCCATTTTGTGCAATGTATTCAACTCGAGATCGGTCGGCATTGTATAGTTAACTCTCATGCGTCCTTCATTGTAGGTGAAGGAAAAATCGCGGAGCTGCCCCGTTGCTATGTTCACTAATCTGGCTCTTTGCTGCCAACCAGCACCAGGGGCAAAAAGATACGGTTGTCCTTTGTTTAGCTGAATGAATCCTTGCGTGAATTCCTGAGGATAATAGTTGTATTGCCCCAACAACGGGTACGACATAGCAATGTTATGGGCCGGGATATAATCGGGAGCTTCGCCTGTGGTGAATTCGGTTTCCGCTGTCTCTGCTACCGGTTGGCCCTGGTAGATCACCGTTTGCCAGTAACCATTGATGCGCTCCTCAAACAAAACGCGTGCACGCACAATAATTTTCTTCTTCGATGGCAGTACATCGCGCGAGTCTTTCACTACCACATCATTGCCCGCGTTCCACTTTAAGGTACCCACAATATCCGCAGCACCGTCTTTCACAGAAAACTCATCGAGCCTTGCGCGGTACGTGTGACGTACGTTTGCCTGATCGCTTATTTCGAAGAGTTGACCAATGGCCACATTAAAGGCCACCTGTGGTGCGTTGAAAACATCTACATCGGTTAAGCCTTTTACCGGAGTAATACCCGCTATCATACTTACATCGGCAAGAAGATTGGTCTCGCCTGCCGGGGTGCATTTTCTCCCTACAGTTACATCAAAATTGCAATTGCCCTTTACCAAACCACCGAGGATACTATAATAGCCGCCAACGGATCCTTTCATCCAAAAGGGGTTGGGCCCCTTGGCCTCGAGCATAGCAGCTGCCCCAATTGTGAGGATGTCGTAATCTCCTTTATAAAATCGCAGATCTACCTTCACCCCAATCTTGCCCTGCATGTAAGCGTAAGCGCGACCTTCCGCAAACCATCCGTTAATACCCACCGGGTCGTTGGTTCCAGCACAAACGGAATTCCCCCAGTCCATCAACATCATGTCGAAACCAGCGCCTGCGTTAAAACGTCCATAGAACATGAGGAATCGAAGATCGCCTGTATCTACGCTGAAGTTCATTCCCATGGCAAAGCCGTTACCGCCCTGTAAGGCCCCCTGATTTCTGGCCTCATCTGGATTAATCAATCCAAATTCTTCCAACACCTTCGGTGGTGGCGCCATGGTACCCGGCAAATTTTTGCCCATCATAAAATAAGACTGCGCTGTAAACAGGTTAGCCACCCGCAAGCCCATAGGTTGCGTTGGCGTGCCTATCAGCACATGCCATGTATCGGGGGCAAAGTAGAGTTCTGCCCACCCAGCGCGGTTGTTTTGGCCGGTGCCACGTACAATACCTGCCACCACGTTGACATATATATTCAGATTTCCCAGAAAAACGTTGTCGCGTGGGTTAAAAGTCATGTCAAGACTGCCGTACACCTGGGCATTAGGCGCAAGTGCATCCACTGTATTACCCGCACCACTTACTACCTTTTTTGCTGATGCCTTTACCACGTCCAGATTGATATCCAAACCGGGCGTCATCAAAAAAGCTTTACCCATCAAACGTACCTGGCTGATGCCACCTGTGTGCAACAATGAAACAGTAAGGGTAACATCGCCATTGAGCGGCTCTTTCTTGGGATGAGCCCCAAATTGCATGTACGCTTTCAGTCCCATGGCTTGAGGGTCGGGTACATAACTGATACCGGACTGAGTTCTACCTATTGCCGAAGCTGATTCTTGCCCCGCCTGCTTCATGCGGTAGTAGAAGCCGCCACCAAAACTGTAGGCAGCTAGCCCTGGAGCAAGCAAAACTCCCCCGCCCATAGTTACCAATGCATCTGCAAACCAATAACGGTAAGTAGCCGTTTTGCCAAAGAGTACATCTATTCCAATACCAATCCCCGCATTTCCGATTTCAACTTTCTGCAATGAACCCTTCACCGTACCCCGAAAGCCATCGCCATACAAGGGGTCATTCTCGAAAAACCTTACCAGACCTTCTATCTCATATACATCTGGTTTCTTAACCGATATGCCAATGGCAGTTATCTCCACCTTTTCGAAATCCCACCCGCTCCTACCATCCGCAGGTCTTTCCGGGTTTACAACTGGAGCATCCATTTTTCCCCAAACAATTAATCCAGCTGTGCCAGAAAAACCTTCGCGACTAGGATCATCGCCAATGTTCACACGAACATCCAACGAGAGCCCCACCAATTTTTCGGCCGGATCTGATTGTATACCTATGTTGTTAATTACGATAGGAAAGCCAGACGCCTTCGAGCCAGTTTCATCGCTGCCAATACCAAACGTACCTGGGATAAAATAGGGTGCCTCCGTAGTGATTACCATCTGTTCGAACCGGATGCCACTAACGGAAGCCTTAGGCCCGTTAGTACCTGTGTTCAATGATAGCATGCCATTCAAACGAGCAGAGGGGTAAAAGCGATTATTTTTTTCGGTGATCTGAACCGAAGACCCCTGATCCAACGTGAGCGATGCCGCCCACAAAGACATCTCCACCCGGTTCTGTAGAGAAACTGCAAACAGGTAGTTTCCTTCCGCTGAAAGAGATGCCCGATAGCCCATCTCTGCAGGCTCGCCTTGAATCTCAAACACCGGCACCGTGAGTTTACCACTCAGATCGAAAGCCTCTAACTGATTAGAAACCACCCCTAACTGAAACCGGTCGAGTGTGTAGCTCCACCCGTTCATATCGCCTTGGCGAATAAGATTTTCGACTTGCATACGTCCAGAGAAACCGGTGTCGTCCAGCACCATATTTTCAATGGCTGCTGTTACACGTGCCGTGTCCATACCTTCTTTGAACTGGGGTGGGAACCGCACTTCAGCTTGCTTCATGTAGAAGCCTCTCCACAAATTGTTATTGCCGCTTTGCAGATAGGCAGACTCATAGCCTACTGGGAAAGCCAAACCCACCGGGTTGGTGAGATCACTCCAATCGAGATAGGCTTCGCGAACGTGAAAGCCCACACCGGGAAGACCTGTTAACTGGAATGGTGGTACATTTATTTGAACCAGGAGTTCATTCCAATCCTGCACATACGTTTGAAATCCAACGCCTACTGTACCAGCTATTGTTTCTCCTTGTGCGTTCTCCGGCATCATCAGACTTCTTGGAAAAGTAAGTTCGGCATCGATCATCATGCCTTTGAAGCCGTTGCAGTCTATCTCTACGAAAGAACCACGTTCGTAACTTCCTTTCAACGTAAGGATGGTGGAGTCTTGCAGTTTAACATAGTGATCGCCAAGCAGAAAAATCTTTGCAGTACCCACCAATCCGCCTTCGGCTGACAGGGGTATTTTGCCACCAAATGCCAATCGGTTCTGCCACTGTGGAAGCGTGAACGACACAAATACCTCCATCATCGCCCCAGCGGGACTAAAATTTATTTTGTCGATTAACACTGTATAATCTACCAGGCCGCCCGCTCGGTTAATGCCGATGGGTAGGTCTACGATAGTAAATGCATCGAGCGATTCGCGGTAGCGCTGACTTTGTTCAATGGTTTCGCGCAGGCTGTGAGCTCGGTTTCTTTTTTCGATTAGTGAATCAGCAGGCAATGGAAATATTTCGAAAGAGCTGAACTGATCATCTTCCATTAGAGGAAAGTTGAACGTGCGATATCTTGAAGCAGGTGCTTTTGCTGTTGCCAATGAATCGTGCCTATGAGGTGTGGCCAGCCCAAGGAGTGGCAGTACTATCAGCGCTAAGACGAGCATACTTCGATTACACAACAACAAGATTACCTTACAACAGGATTTTTCTGTTCTCTTAATAACACCTTCTTTTTCCGGGGATTGCTTCGGTCGTTCCCCGCCTGCGCGGCCGGCAAACGCCCTCGCAATGACGGTCATCTGATTGGTGTAAGACTTTATGATTGGAAATTTCTCCATCAATATTGATCTCGATTAATAGTAAAAGAACCGCTATGCTTTATAAACCAGGTGCGGGCCTCTTGAAGGGCTCGCGGATAATCGCGTGTTTGAATATCCCCGGAAGGGCCAACCTTTAAAGGAAAATTTTCTAATACAGGTGCAAGCATTTCCATTACCCGGTAGGCGCAAGGAATTTTCCCCGACTGGTCGGGGTCTGCAGGGCTACAACCTGCTTCATCTGAATGCAATACGGTAATCAGATAGCCGAACAACAATGGGTGGCGTGTAAAAACCAAATCAGGAAAAACATCATACACTACATCATCTTCTACAGGCAATCGCTGTACCTTCTTTAGAATAGCTTGCGCAGCTTCCTCGCTTCCCATTCGCGCGAGGGATAACAGCGCAGCCCACCGAAGTGTATTGTTTTTGTTCTGACTAGTCGCTAACAACTGCATTTCGGATTGTAATTCATTTATTCCCACAAAACCGATCAAACGAACCAGACGGTCTCGGTAAAGTGGTTGGCTATTGAACAAACTCCTCAATGTTTCCATTGCCTCGTTATTAAAGTCAGTACCTTGATAATGTGTAAGCATGGTATATGCCTCCGAAACATTTTCTGGGTGGGTATCGTTGGCTGCTTTTGCTAATTGTACGACACAACGTTGTTGTAAGGCAAGGTCTTTCGTCTGAATAGCTACTGTGTGGATTAACCTGTTGGCAGCACTACGCACAGCAGGAAGAGAATCAGATCTGTACGGATCCAATGAATTCAGTAAAGCACTGGGTTGTTTAAAAGGTGGCCAGGATTGAGGTATGGTAAGCGCATTACCCTGCCTAACCTGCTGCATGTATTGCATTAACTCCGGTGGCGGTTGTGCCCAAACCGGAACAGTTACACTACCGTAGGCAAAGGCTACAAGTACAACTATCTGGATTGATCTTTTACCCATTCGTTGTATTCTTGTATGATCTTAACAAAATCTTCGCGGCCATATTCACCACTTTGCACTTTGGCTGCAAGACTGGTATGATTGGCCACTAGTTTTGAAACACCCTTTTTAAAATTGAGGAAGCCCGCAGAAACAATCGCGCCATCCTCTTTATAGTAAGTTGATTTCTCTATCCAGATTTTGGTGGGATCACTTAATGAGGGTTTGGGTGTATATCCAACGTAAATTGGAATAGCTCCATTTAAGACTCTCTTCACAAACATACCTTTTGCTCTGGTGGCAGGATCTTTTGCTTGAAAGTCTATCCAAGTATAGGCCTCATAATACTTTCCTAGATAGGAGTAGGCAGAAATATCCGTGGGTTGCAACGTAACCTGCCTGTTGTCTTCCCAAACTATTACCCTTTCTTGCATCCATATAGAATCACCATGGGGCATGGTGGCTGAGGGTGGCAGAATAATTTTAACAAACAGCGTATCTCCTTTGCGATCCAGGATAAAGTCGTGCGTAGGAGGCGTGCTTGCAGAAGGTGGTTCTACTGGCGAATCTACTACAACAGGCACAGAAGAAGCACGCAATTTCTTATCGGCTATGGAAGCGCGAATGTTTGCCTGGAAGAAACGCATCGAATTATCTGGTGGAGGCATATCAAGAAAGTACTGCTCAACTAGATCATATTGTTGGTTAGCATAAGCAACAAGCACCAGATTCTGCCAAATAACTTCTGTTACTTTAGGGTTAATGCGGGCCTTTTTTTCACTACTTACCTCCAGTAAGCCAGTCTTCCAGATGGTAACAGCCTGATCGCACAAACTTTTGAATGGTTCATCGAGGTAGTCTTTTTTACCCTTTGCATAGAGTAATGCCTCACGGAATTTAGCAAGGGCCTCGCTTAGATCTGCATACTTGTCGTCTTTGTCCTTCACATAGCCCAAACTGAAATATTCGGAAGCAAATCCATATCCATAATGACTGGAAAGCCATTGCTTCATTGAATTAGTAATTTGTTCTACCTTCTCTGCCCTCAACTTAGGTATGAAATATTGATCGTTATTCCACTCTTTATCCAACGATGCTTTACTGCTGCGATCCTGCGGATAGTATTCTGCGCCATAAGCAGCCGAACCGAAATCTTGTTCGGCTATCAGCTTCCCATTGGCTGACATGCGCAACTTCATGAGGTAGGAATAGGTTAACTGAAACCAATACTGATGCACCGTTACTTTATTGCCATTCTGCGTTGTTTCCAACGGCACATCTTTCACTTCTTTGCTGGTTACGGTAAGGGGAGTAATGACCAGTTCAACCAAGACATCAGGCTGTGTGGCTACCCGGTCGAAGCCAGGCCATCTGATTTGACTATCGATGTGCTCATACTGCATCCTGTTTACACCACCACCCATATCTTGTATGTGCAGCGACCATGTTTTGAATTCAGGATTGAGCCTTTTGAGTGGGAGGCGATAGAACGTAGTGGCTACCTCCTCTGTTTTCAGATTTTGGGCGCTCAGCGCTGCGGGGCAGGCATACAAAAGAGAGAGGCACAGGCTTTTTAATAAAGCAAACCTCATACGGCTGGGGTTAGGTTCAGAAGTTCAATTTATGCCGTTGGCGTAAACTATGCTGGGCATAGTTCAGTAAATACTTACGGGTTAAAAAATACTACTAAAGAAGTATAGAGGGGTGTTGGAAACGAAGCCGAATGGGGAGGTGGGATTAGAATACTTGAAAAAAGAGGGAAATCTTACATGGCGTGAATGAAGGGGAGGGTGTTTGCTTCGGCTCCTGTTAAGTAAACGTGTTCACAGCAACATATCTCCTCCCGGCAAAGATGACTGGGCTTTGCAAAAGTGCTTGCATGCAGCAGAATGCCGCATTGTTTCCCTAGTCCGACAGACGTTTGAAAGTAATAATTGCAATAAGTACTAAGCTTTATTGCGCACCCAAAAATTTAATATCCAGCAACTCATTGCTTTACCACCTGACGTGTAATGACAGTGTGCGGGGTATAGATGCGTATGATATATAGACCAGCGCTTGCTTCATGCATCGCTAAGGCTTCTTGGCGATTCGTTTCACCTACTTGCGCACGTACTACCTGGCCTAAGCAATCTATTATTTCAAATCGAACAGGCACAGTTTGCACACCCTCTACCAAGACATATAAAGCCTGTTGCACCGGATTGGGGAAAAGTTGTACGTTTGGTGAAGTAGATTTTTCCTCAGCCCCTGTAATTACAAGCACAAATCCCTCCGATACCTCACTGGCACAACCATTAATGGTTGAAACAACGGTATACGTTCCGGACCCAATGGCCTCTAAAGTAGAGCCGGTGGCTCCTTCAAGCAAAAGTCCATTCAAGAACCACTGATTTCCGTTTGCCGCACTGCTGGTAAGTACAGGTTTATCCGAATTCAGGTTTGTTGCGGTAATACTGGGCCGTGGTGGATTGACACAAAAATTCCGATCAAAGGGCAGAGAAAATACTCCATTTTCGGTGGTGCCCAGGTAAACCGAATCTCCTTTGGGAAGAATGGTTTTAATAAAAAGTGTGTACTCAGTGAAATCAAAAGGTTCGATGGCCCAATTCTCACCCCAGTCGTTTGAAACATAGAGTTTGGTCAAATCGTTTGCGTAAATCAGGTTACCACTAATTTGCACATCATAAAAAGATCCCTCGTCAGAGGAAGTTATGATGATCTTGCGCCATGTCTGACCGTAATTGGTAGAGATATATTTACCTCCAGTGAAAGATGGGGTGATCATCACCGAATCTTGGATGGCTAGTACATCCACGCCCACAACCGAGGGATCAATATTGACCTTTTTCCAGTCGCGTATGTTAACATTTGTATAGTAAAGACCCTTATCGGTACACACGTAGAGTAGTGAATCGCGAAGCACAAAGTCGTAAGTATGCAGCGATCCCAAACCATCGCTAAAATCGACCCATGTTTTCTGAGAAGTATATTTCCAGACTCCTTGTTGGAGGGTGCTGACAAAAAAATCGTCATCTGACTGAACAACTTTACGCGGAAAAAAACTTCAAAGTTTGGCTCAAATGAATATTTGTAGATGCCAGTCGTGCGATCATGGGCGTTAACTAAAGATAAATCATTAACAGGAATATAGACCTCATCCCCGGAAACCAACACCTCTCCCATTCCGTTCTCGCTTAAAGACACAAACTCGCTGTCCGCTTCCGATTTGCGGTATGTGCCGGTATTAGGGCCAGATGCGTAAACTACTTTATTCAGAGTATCTAGTGTGAGGTACTCAATCAAAGCATTGGTAATACCATTTAGATCGATTGTCTCCCACGACAAGCCGTTGTTTCTGCTCCTCGTCACCTTATCGAATCCTCCAATTATTAAGTCCTCTTGCTGTGCAGCAATAAAACTCCCAGCTATCGAACCAGAACCAGGCCGTGCTACCCAGGTTTCCGCATCTAACGTTGAAACATATACCTTGTCGGACACAAGAACAATACTCTCTTCGGTTGTACGGATATCGCTTACAAAAAGATTATCTAGTCCAGTGTTCTTCTGTTGCCAGGTTATACCATCATCGGCACTAAACCACACGCCAGCGGTGGAAGCAATAAATATCAAATTGTTACTAATTATTAATCGCGTATTGAAGTCATTAAATTCAATAGGCACATTAGCGCGAGAAGTCCATGTACTTCCTCTGTTATTCGACACATAAATTTTTGATCCTCCTACTCCAACTACGATCCTGTTACCGTGGGCTTCCAGGTGGAAAACATTTTGATTCATAAACTCAGGAAGCAATGTGCCTTCGGATTTAGCGGGTGGGAGATAACCAAGGCCCTGGGGCATTGCAACAAAAAGTGTATCTCCGCACATTGCCAGGTCACTCACTGCCGCAAATACGTTTGGAAAAAAATAGAAGCGATTTACCCAGCTTTCACCATTATTGGGTGTATAGTGTATGCCATGATGCCTGTCCCATACATACAAAGTGTCACTTGTCGCAGCTAAAAATTTACCTTCGAAATAAACGCTGTTAAAGCTTGCATTTACTTTTTTCCACTGACCTCCCTGATCAGAAAAATAAACACCCCCGGACGTGGATAAAAACAGTCGATCATTTTTTCCGAAAAAAGCATCAATGGCGTAGTTCAGTTCAAAAGGCCCATGTTGCTTTTGAGCGATGGCATGACCGGAGAAAAGAGATAAAACCAATATCAGAACACTAATTTTAAGGGCTTGCATTTTTACAAAATAAATTTCCAATGAAAATGATGGTTTCTAAATCAAACTTTCCACTCAATGACTTGATAGCTTGACCGCTTGATTTTTGCTTTATAACCCACTTACCAATGGAAAAATAAGTTCTGTCAACGATAAAATCAATACTACTAAAGAAGTATTGTAAACCGAGGCTAAAGCAGGTCGCTCCTTTTTTTGATTTACAACTCTATGGCTATTGGCTTGATTGTGGGTCTTATCAGAGTTTGCTTCAACCAAATGCAGCAAAAAGCTCGCTTTGTAAACATTTTAGAGATTGAATCGATGTCTATGAAAAATTAAGCTGATTATCATTTGTAATTTAACTAGAGGTGGGGCACTATGAACGCTTATTAGTTAGAACGTTTCGCCAGAAAAATAATGGAAGCTTCCATACGCTAGCTTATGGGTTGGCCTGAATATTACTTCTCTCCGCGGGAACACTTCACCAAAACATACCTGAACGCCCAACTGTAATGATCGAATTCTTCTTCCATTAACTGTGCCTGAGTGCGTGCGCAGGGTTGGTGCGCAGCGCCTTTAACAGACTTGCCCCTACGGCCAGGAGGGCCACGGTGGAAACCACTCCGTAGCTATAGAAAAAAGCTTCTGGCGGGAGCGATACCCGGTAAGCAAATTCCTGCAACCACTTAGACATAAAATACAACACCAGCAATGAAGACAACGCCATGGCTCCGGCCAACAGAACAATGTACTCTCGCACAAGCAACCGCGCGATGGCGAGAAGAGATGCACCGTTAACCTTTCTGATAGCGACCTCGCGGGTTCTCTGCTGTACCTGCAGCAGACTTATTGCCAGCAGGCCAAGGCATGCCAGCACTACCGAAGCCGCACCGAGGTAACTCAATATGATTTGCATTCGCTCTTCGGCTGCGTACAACAATGCCAAGTCTTCGTCAATAAAATGATAATCGAAAGGTCGGCCTGGTGCGTATTTCTTAAAAATCTCCTCGATTTCTTTTATTGACTGTTGTTGCTTTCCTGGTTGCACTGCCACAGATACGTTACTTAAAATTGATGGCTGCATAAGTAATATCAAGGGCTCGATGGGTGCGTGCACAGAAGTGAGATGAAAATCTCTTATAATGCCCACCACTCTGTAAGGGTGCCCGCTAACGCGAATGGGCTGCTCTTCTGCCCGGGTAATCCCCATTGCGGCAGCAGCTTTTCCGTTAAGTAAGATTGCGTTTGAATCGGCCACAGAAACTTCGCTGAACTTTCTGCCTGAAAGCACCTGAAGACCGTATGTATCAACAAAGTCAACGTCTACACTTAGCTTATGAAACAAAAGATTGTTGCCAGTCGGCTTGCCTTGCCACTCTACTTCATCGGTTGTTTGCTGGATGGCGGTAATGGGATGCTGATGGCGGCATACGGCCTGAACGTTGGGTAGCGTCAGCAATTCGGCCTTAAAGGGATCAAAGCGTTCTGAAAGCCCACGCACAGCGGTGAAGGAGACCACGGCCTCTCTTTTATAACCCAAGTCTTTGTTTTGAATAAAACCCAACTGAGCCTTCACTATCCACATAGCGGTAATTAGCCCCAGTGCCAGGGAAAACTGTAGTACTACAAGCAGACGCCTGGTAAGCGGTACCGCACGCGGTTGAAAAACCCATCCCTTAAGGCCCTCGGCAACCTTTTGTCTTGTTTGCAACGCAACCGGTATTAATGACGAGATGACTATCGCCATGGCAAATGCCGTTATAACAGGAACAGCTATGTCCTTCAAGTGCAGCGTCTGGCGCAAGGGGCTGCCCGTAAGTAATTCAACGGAAGGAAGCGCTACCCATGCCAGGCCACTTGCCAACGCCAAGGCAAATAGATTATAAATGAGTACCTGCCCGACTGATTGCCATGCCAACTGACCCAATGACGCCCCCAAAAACTGGCGAATACCGACTTGACGTATATTTTTTAAATATTGTGCGGTGGATAAGTTAATGTAGGTAAGACATGCAATCAAAAGAACAAAGGTTGCTACCCATGAAAAAATCCTTACATATTGCTCGCTGCCACGTTCGGGCAAATCGTTGCTGAGGTGACCGGACTGCAGATGTACATCAGGCAATGGCTGAAGCGTGAGGCGCACGCCTCTTTGATCGTGCTTTTGCAATAAGTTTGAAACCGCCTTCTCTACAGGTAGGGCCTGGTTCCCACGATGCAGCTCCACATAGGTGTAAAAGTTGCTCTGCATCCAATTCTCTGTATCACGGAGACCGTTTACCCGCATGAACTCCATAGGCAGAAAAAAATCGAAATTACCTAAGTGGTTATTAGCGGGCGGGTTTGCGATAATACCTGTCACTACCAGCGTTCGTGGCCCGATGATGCAGGTTTTACCCAAAGCCGAAGCGTTGCCAAAAAAAACTTTGGCGAGTCGTTCAGTTAGAATAATCTGGTCGGGTCCTTGCATCGACTGGCCGAGACTGTCCAACTTCTTAAAATCAAACATGCGCCAAAAAGTAGAGTCGGCTGCAATACCCTTTTTGTAGAGGCAATTCTCGCCCGTGCGAATACAAAACTCTACTGGCGTGATGCGAACCGTAGAAGCAATACCAGTCTGTAGTGCTAATTCTGATGCCAGCGGTCCGGGTGTAACCGCAATGGGTGTATAACCGGTACGGGCATCGGGCACATGTTTGACCACACGATAGATCAGGTTGGCTTTACGGTGAAACGTATCGTAGCCCTGCTGAAACACCAGCCACGCTTGTATGAGAATAAAAAACAGAAAACCAAGCACGAGGCCACTCAGGTTGACGAGGCCGTGCCCCGAACGAATACTGCGCCAAATCAATTTTAGCTGCTGTTTTAGCATGAGCGGGATTTTCGCTTTGGGAAGTTACAAAATCAATGAGCAAAGCCAAATGATGATACGGCTCTGATTCAGGGGTAAGCAGCCGGAACTTTGACAGCACCGTCCACATTCCAGCCTGAGGACTTACTATAAAAGTCATTTATTCTTTTCATTCTCGGTCTCAATTAAATAGTTATTACCCACAAAAAAGGGAGCTCACCGCTCCCTTTTCGCACATTTTGCAACGCTTTGGCTGTTACGCCACAATAACTCCCGTATAACATAAGCAGGTGAAAGGCCTTATCCTGACTATCGGACCGTGGCATAAAGGCACTTTCTTTTTGGAACCTCTTCTGAAAGATGAAAGTGGATAACAATCTCTTTACGGGTCGCGCTTGTGGATTGCTCTGGATATTACTTTTCCTTCTGTGGTGAGGCGTAACCAATAAATTCCCGCCTGCCAAGTGCGCATATCGAGTTCTTCATCGCGGCCGGCAACTGCTTGCCTACTATACACTACCTGCCCCCAGGTATTAACCACCTGTAATTGAACCGGGCTGCCTGCATTTCCACCAATCCGAACCGTAACAAAATGGGTAGCTGGATTGGGATAAATACTTACCTGTTGTGATTCTTCAAATAAACTGGTTATCACCAACATTACCGGGTCCGATTCTTCGCTCATGCAATCATCGGCTGTGGATATTACAGTATAGCTTCCAGACTCCGAGGCGGTATAGGTTGGTGCAGTAGCTCCCGGCAAAGCCACATCGTTGAAATACCATTGATTACCCGATCCATTGCCGGAGGTTAGAACGGGTGCTGCCGGGTTTGTAAAATCCACAGAAATAACTGGCTTGGCAGGATTAATACAGAAGGTTTGTTCGACCGTGGAAGCGGGCTGGTAATTTTCGTCTCCCGCTTGGTTAGCTTGTATCGTAACGCGGCCAGCGCGCAGCATTGTCACAACTTCGTTAGTTATACTTATTCGGTCGGAGTTATTTGTAAATACTACCGGCAACATTGAACTGGCTGTAGCCGACAAGGTGAATGGCGCATCGCCTAACGTTTTCTGTGTAAGCTCCGCAAAGGTGATTTCCTGACTGGCTTTGGTTACCAATAAGGTCTGACTCACACTGGGAGCCGCCAGATAATTTTCATCTCCGGGTTGGTTGGCTGTTATCGTTACAGAGCCAGCGTTGTGAATAGTAACGGTATTGCCTTCGATGGAAGCAACTTGTGGGTTTGAGCTTTCAAAGCCTACCACCAGGCCCGAGGTACTTTCTGCGAGAACCTCAAAAGGCATGGAACCAAAAACTCTTTCATCTATTGACGAAAAAGTGATGGCCTGGGGCGCCTTAAGAATAACAAGTGTTTGCGTGACGTCCAATGCCGGAAAGTAATTGTCGTTACCGGGTTGTGTTGCCGTAATATTTATAGAACCTGCTTTGTGTATAGTTAAGGTTGTTCCATTTACCGAGGCAATGGAAGGATCGGAGCTGATGAAGGTGATGGGGAGATTGCTGCTGCTGGTAGCTTGAAGTATAATATCATCTGCATCGAAAGCAGCCTCATTAAGTTCATCAAACGTAATTACCTGGCTGCCTTTGCTGATTGTCAATTGTTGTGAAACAGGAGCAGCCGGCAAATAGTCTTCGTTACCAGGCTGGCTGGCGGTGATGGTGACGGTACCCGCTTTGTGGATAGTTACCTGATTTCCTTCAACAGATGCTATGGATAAATCGGAACTTACGAAAGCGACCACTAACCCTGAAGTTGCCGATGCTGAAAGTTCAAACTTATTGTTACCAAAACTCTTTACCGGGATTGCTTCAAAACTAACCAGCTGCGGCAGCTTATCAATATTGATTATTTGCTCAACCATTGAAGCTGCATTGAAATTATCACTTCCGCCCTGAGATGCTGTAATTGTTACTGTGCCTTTACCAAGTATAGAAAGTTTATTTCCACTGATGCTTGCAATACTCTCATTAGAACTTACGTAACTAACAGGCAAACCTGACGAAGCTAGAGCCGTTAGCGTTATCTCAGTTCTGTCTACGGTGATGACCGGGAAATTGATGGTCTGATTACCTTTACTTACAACCAGGGTTCGCGAAATCGGGTTAGCTGGCATGTAGTCGAAGGTTCCGGCTTGTCTTGCGATGATTTCAGTGCTACCCGTACCCAGCAAAATAATTTTCCCATCTTCTATCCGCGCAACAGTAGGGTTGCTAATCTCAAACGAAAGAGGCAAGCCAGAACTTGAAAATGCCTCTATCATAAAAGGTTCTTGTCCGAACTCCTTTTCTACAAGAGCTTCAAACACAATGGTTTGGTTGAGCTTTGCCAAGAGAATTGAACCGGTAGGCGATTGAAAATCTTGATCAAAGTTTGATTTAATCGAGATGGTGTTGTCAGCTATGTTAAAACAGAAAACAGTGCCATTGCCATACTGGCCACCAAATTGAGTAATACCACAAAACTTATTCTCCTCTACCCACACAAGATCTCCGTGCGGGGCTCCACCTGAAAACCCTACGTCAAAATTATATAGAGTTTCAAATGATGAACCTACGGGGCTGTATGAAAAAAGAGTGCCGAACCCATTCGCACCTCCCGAAGTGGTCGTGCCATATAGCGTACCGTTTGGCGCTTCAATAAGACTCGTTCGCGGATTTGTGCCTGTTGTCACGGTAAAATTGTGTTTTACGCTAGAGTTGTTTGTTTGAAAATCATATTCAAAGAGAACTCCACCACCATGTTCGCCACCCGATACCGTATAGCCATACAAAATTCCCGTTGTTGCCATTGTCAATAATGACATACGCCCTTCCCCTGTTGAATTGTTGAAATCGAATAGTTTTGTTACTTGGTTGTTTTCAGGGTTAAATCGAAAGACAGCTCCTACCAAAAAATTGCCTCCAGTAAGGGTTGTGCCATACACCATTCCATCGTTGCCCCAGATGATATCTTGCGGAATGCTGCCGATGTCGTTTACTTCAGCTATTTTACTAACCGTATTTGACAAAACATCAAATTCAAGGATATCGCCAACGTACGTTGCAATAAGCAAATTACCATCAGGTTTTTGCAAAAAGTCCATTGGCTGTAAGATGCCCCACTCGTTATTGAAGTCGATTTTCTTTTCAAACAAGAATGACACCGGATCGAATCTAAAAAGTGTTCCCTCACCAAATTTACCACCACTACTGAGCCCATAGATACTTCCATCGGTTGATTGCAGCATGCTTCCAAAGGGGTTAAAGCCATTATTTTTGTTTTGAAACGTGTGTATCACCGTAGGCTCCTCTTCATCAAGGGCAAATTCAAATATACCCCCGGCAGGGTCGCCATTGGGCCTGGCGCACATCCCATAAAAATTTCCGTTGGAATGGAGAGATAAGCTACGAGGTTGATTAGCCTCCATGAAATTTGCGACCACTGAAAAAACATCCGATGGATACTCCAGTTTAAACAAAGTCCCTCCGTCAAACGGTCCATTGTACGAAGTTGTACCATAAAAGGCTCCATCAAACCATACAATATTCTGCGGGTAACTTCCATCCGACAACGATGAAAAATTCTGCAAGACGGTGTATTGGAGTGTGGCGATATCAAACTTAAAAAGTGCTCCGACATTCTCAGAGCCACCATTAAAGTTGGATCCATATAAGTTTCCGTCTGGGGCCACCGCCAAATAACCCGGATACTCTGAACTGCTAAATTGGTGTACTACAGCAAATGCTTCGTCTGCGAGGTTGAGTGAGAAAAGGACCCCATGCCCACCCAGGCTTCCTTCGGTGGTTGTTCCATACAATTTACCACCCGATTCAACCAGGTTATACGTTGGCTGCGTACCGGTGGTATTAAATTCAAAATGTGTCAAGGGTACAACCGCACCACCTCGATAAGCAAACAAAGTACCGCCATTAAATAACCCACCATATTTAGCGATTCCGTAAATTTCACCATTACTTGCCTGGAAAATATATGAAGGGTTGGCCCCGCTAAAATAATTGAAGTCGTGCGTCTTTTCGAAAGCATCCGTTTCGAGATCATATTCGTAAAGCGTTCCGGCCTGTAAACTACCCTCCCAATAAGTCATACCCAAGAGATTACCAGTCGCAGTTTGTATTATCGGACCAGAAGGTCCAGATCCCGTCTCTTTGGAGAAATGAAATTTCACTTCATAGTTCTTTGTAGCAGGGTTAAATTCAAACAACACGCCCCGATTGTCATACCCACCTTCACCCACTCCACCAATCAAGGTTCCTGACGGTGTTTCATACATATCAACAAAACTTGGGTTGTGTCCACTTGGATCAGAAAAGAATTCATATCTACTTACAGGGCTAGAGTCTTCTTCGCGAAGAGAAAAAATATTTCCCATTCTCGCACTTCCCCCCAGGGAAGTAGCACCCCACAAGTAAGCCTTATCCGGTAGAATATCATCATCTATGTTAAAGCGTACAACTTTATCAATGCTAGTTGCTTTAAAATTTTCATCTTCTTCAACAAAGGCGCGTATCCTAACTGTGCCCGGTGTATCTGAGTTAAGCGAATTGCCCGTCAACGATGCGCCCATGAAAGGTGGATTTACCGTTGGGTTAGATGATAAAATAGAAAAAGTAACCAGACCGGAAGAGCCATCACTATCTACCGATAAAACAATAGGATCGTCTATTGAAGAATTGGTGGGTGATGTGAATTTTAGGACTGGGGTAGTTTTTTCGATTGTAATTATCTGTTCTGCTACTCCTTCTAAATAATTCTGATCCTCAGATACGGTTGCGGTTACTGTAACCATGCCTACGCCTAATAATGAGAGCATGTTTCCATTTATTTGTGCTAGCCCACTACTATTAACAACCGAGTAGGTAACCGGCCCCGTACTTCCACCCTTTTCAATCGACAACTCAAGTGTTGTGTTCTTTTCGCCTGTTGACAGTGACGTAAAAAAAATGACAGGATTACCTTTATTCACCACCAATGTTTGAGTTTGACTGGCCGGAGCAAAATCTAAATTACCTGCCTGATATGCAGTTATTACTGCAGAACCCGCACCCAGGATAACAATCTGGTTTTCGCTTATAGTAGCAACACTATTGTTAGAGCTGGAGAATGTAAGCGGCAGGCCAGTGCTGGCAAACACAATAGTATTATCCAGAATAATCGGTGCGTCTCCTACAGTAGGGCTTTGTATTTCATTAAATGTAATGGTTTGATCATTACGCTTAAGTACTTTTCGAATGCGGTCATTACCAGAATCAGAAACGTATAAATTACCCTCCGCATCAAAAGCTGCGGAAGAAGGATTCATTTTTGCCAAATTGGCTGGACCACCATCTCCAGAAAAACCCTGCCCGCCTGCCCCAGCCAAAGTAGTTATCAAATTGGTGTTGTTGTCAACCACCCGTACTTTCCCTATTTCACTTGTAATTACAAGGTTACCCACAGGGTCCAAAGTCAATCCCGTGGGGAATCCCAAATCGGTATCAAGAGGTGATACTCCATCATGCTGTAATCCTCCACCCCCAGCATAGGTTGAGATAATGTTCGTACTCAGATCAACGCCTCTAACTCTCTGATTAAATTTATCAGCGATATAAAGATGGCCGGCAGCGAGGACAATACCTGCGGGCTGAGCCAGCTGTGCGTTGGTAGCCAGTCCATCATCACCACCAAATCCAAAAACTCCGTCTCCAGCAATAGTTGTAATCAGGTTGGTTGCCGCAGATATCTTACGAACCCTGTTATTGTATGTATCAGAAAAGTAAATATCCCCATTCACATCGATTGCCAACCCGCTTGGAGCATTCAAATGGGTAGCAGTAGCCGCTAAATTATCACCGTTAAATCCAAAAACACCGTTCCCCGCGATGGTAGTGATTTCACCACTAACTGCATCAATTCTTCTAATTCGGCTATTGCTTGCATCCGTAAAATAAATATTATCGCTTTCGTCTAAAGTCAAGCCTAAAGGATAATTGAGCGCTGCAGTTGTGGCAGGGATATCATCTCCAGAAAATCCTCCAATTCCAGTTCCCGCGATCGTTGTAATTACCCCGGTTAGATTGTCAATTTTTCGTATTCGATGATTGCTGGCATCAGCTATCAACAAATTATCTTCAGAATCAAAAGCAATACCCACGGGGCCATCCAAAGACGCGGCATTTGCTAAATCGCCATCACCACTAAATCCACCGTTGCCCGCAATCGTTGAGATGACTCCACCATTATCGACCTTCCGAATTCGGCCTTTTGCAAACGGACCGTATTCAGCAATGCAAAGTTCCCCACTTAAATCGAAAGCTAATCCACGGGGTGCGAAAAGGAGTGCTTCCAACGCGGGGCCGCCATCGCCAGAGAATCCCAGGATTCCACTTGAACTTCCAGCAATTGTTGTAATTATTCCCGTGACGATATCCACCTTCCTAACTCGCGCTTCGCTATCGACAATGAAAAGATTCCCATCGACATCCTCCGTGATCGCTGAGGGGGAACTTAACTCTGCATTCAACGCATCTCCATTATCACCTCCCAACCCGGTTGTTCCGTTTCCCACAATGGTGGAAATGATATTTGTACTCAAATCTACTTTTCTGATTCGGTTATTGCCCTTATCAACTATTATCAAGTCACCATTAGAGTCTATTAAGATATCTGTAGGATAAGACAACTGAGCCGATGTGGCCAATTCACCGTCTCCATAAAATCCTTGATTGCCTGTGCCTGCGAAGGTGGTAATAACACCCGACAAATAATCAATTTTCCTTACTCTATGACCAGATTCTTCCACTATATAGATATTATTGCCCTCATCAACGCAAACGTTCCGTGGTCCATTGAGCCTTGCATTTACCGCTAGCCCTCCGTCTCCCTCGAATCCTGGCGCACCACCAATACCTGCTATGGTAGAGATCACCCCTGTCGAGGCTTCAACTTTTCTAACTACTGCTGAGGTACGATCAGAAATGTAAAGATTACCCAACGCATCCAATTCAATACCAACTGGCTCATGAAGCTGCGCTTGCGTAGCCTGACCTCCGTCTCCGGCCGAGCCCTGTTCTCCATTTCCGGCTACGGTTGTAATGACACCCGTTGAATGATCTATTTTTCTAATTAGTCTGTTGCCAGTATCCGCAATAAAAATATTACCAGATGCATCTATGCACATCCCCAACGGGCCGCTCAACTGTGCCTCGATAGCTGGTTTGCCATCGCCTTGAGTTCCAGCTATTGTTGATATTAATTGAGCAACTGATAACTCCGCTAATACTAAACATAAAAACAAGACGAGAAAAAAATGATGGTGGAACCTAACCATAAGCGTGGCATTTTTTTCAAGTAATTAATTTCTTACATCTTTATCAATACTCCTAAAGAGGTATTTATAACCCACAAAAAAAAGGGAGCTCATCGCTCCCTTTTCGCACATTTTGCAACGCTTTGGCTATTACGCCACGGTAACCCGCTTGAACTCGGCTACGGTAAGGCCTTTGTTCACGCTATCGAGGTACTGGGCAATGGTTTTGCTGTTGTCTTTCACAAAAACCTGGTGCAGCAACGTGCTCTCTTTGAAGAACTTGTTCAGCTTGCCCTGGGCAATTTTTTCCACCATGTTCTCGGGTTTGCCTTCGGCCAAAATCTGCGCCTTGGCAATCTCCAATTCTTTTTCAATCACACTCTTGTCTACCGAACTCTCGTCTACCGCTACCGGGTTCATAGCAGCTATCTGCATGCCTACATCTTTGCCTGCTTCGGTTACGTCTTTGCCGTTTACGCCCTTCAGTGACACGAGCACACCTAATTTGCTGCCAGCATGGATATAAGGCACCACGGCTTCACCTGTCATGCTTACGTATTCTTTCACTTCAATCTTCTCGCCAATCTTACCTACCAATTCGGTAATCTTGTCGCCCAACGTCAGGTCTCCTGCTTTCTCAGTCAACAAAGCTTCTTTGGTAGCGCTCTTCTTCGCGAAGGCGGTCTCGGCAATCAACTTGCCCAGGTTCTGAAACTCATCGTTCTTGGCTACGAAATCTGTTTCGCAGTTCAAAGCAATCAACACAGCTGTTTTATTGTCGTCTGAAGTTTTTACAAACACAGCTCCTTCTTTGGCTTCCTTATCAGAACGCGATGCAGAAACCTTCTGCCCTTTTTTGCGGAGTATCTCAATGGCTTTTTCAAAATCGCCATTGGCTTCTGTCAAAGCTTTTTTACAGTCCATCATGCCGGCACCGGTCATGGTGCGCAGCTTATTCACATCTTGTGCGGTAATTTCGGCCATAACTTTATTTACAATTTTAGATTTTACGATTTTTTGATTTTGGATTCCTATTCGAACCGTCCTTAAAAAATTAAACACCGGCTTTCGACCGATGTTTAATTATATCTGAAGCATTAGCCCCATCGGCTAATGGGCTACTGTTACGCTTCTTGAACGGCCTCGTCTACTTTGCGCTTCTCTTCTTCCTCTTTCTTCATGCCTGCCTCTTCCTTGTCTTTCTTGCGCTCCATCAAACCTTCTTCAATGGCTTTACCCACGTGTTTGGTGATTAACGAAATAGACTTGAAAGCGTCATCGTTGGCAGGAATAGGGAAGTCGATATCAGAAGGATCGGAGTTGGTATCTACCATGGCGAACACGGGGATGTTCAACTTCTGCGCTTCTGATACGGCAATGTGCTCGCGCTTCACATCGATTACAAACAACGCAGCAGGCAAGCGGTTCAGGTCGGCAATACCGCCCAACTGCTTCTGCAGTTTGTTCTTCTCGCGTGTGGTCATCAACTTTTCTTTCTTGGTCAGGTTGTCCCACGCTTCCTCCTTCATCATCTTTTCAATCTGCTGCAATTTCTTCAGCGATTTACGGATGGTGGCGAAGTTGGTAAGCATACCACCCAACCAGCGCTCGGTTACGAAGGGCATGTTCAGGCGCGAAGCCTCATCGGTAATAATGTCTTTCGCCTGCTTTTTGGTGGCTACGAACATGATCTTGCGACCGGAACGCACAATGTTCTTTAATGCGTAGGTTGCTTCTTCCAGGCATTTCACCGTTTTGTTCAAATCGATGATGTGGATACCGTTGTTCTCCATGAAGATGTACTCGGCCATCTTTGGGTTCCACTTGCGGGTAAGGTGCCCGAAGTGAACACCTGCATCCATTAAATCCTGGGTTGTTAATTTCTCTGCCATGCTTCTTCTATTAACGCTTGCTGAACTGGAATCTTCTTCTTGCCTTTCTACGACCCGGCTTCTTACGTTCTACCATGCGGCTGTCGCGGGTAAGGATGCCCTCTTTTTTCAAAGCGGGGCGGTTTTCATTGTTGATGTTTACCAGGGCGCGTGCAATGCCCAAACGGATGGCTTCCGCCTGACCTTTGATGCCGCCACCTTCTACATTCACAGTAACATCGTAGTTGCCATCGGCCTTTGTAAGGACCAGGGCCTGCTTCACCAGGGTTTGATGAATTTCAGACTTGAAATAATCTGCCAACTCTCTCTCGTTTACCGTAATCTGACCTTTGCCAGGTTGCACATACACACGTGCAATGGAGGTCTTTCTGCGGCCGATGGTATTAATGATTTCCATTTATCAGAACTTTATTTCTTTAGGTTGTTGTGCTGTGTGAGGATGCTCGCTGCCGGTATAAACGTGCAAGCTGCGGAACACCTGGCGACCCATGCTGTTTTTAGGCAACATACCGCGCACAGAGTGCTCGATGAGGCGCTCGGGGTGCTTGCTGCGAATCATAGTAGGTGTTAACTCACGCTGGCCACCGGGGTAACCTGAATAGGTGAAGATGACGCGGTTGGTCCATTTTTTACCCGTCATACGCACTTTTTCGGCATTGATTACCACCACATGGTCGCCCATGTCGGTGTTGGGTGTATAACCCGGCTTGTGCTTACCGCGCAATACGCGGGCAATCTGGCTGGCTACGCGGCCTAAAACCTGGTCCTTGGCATCCACTAATACCCAACCCTTTTCTGCAGTTGCATGGTTGGTATTGAGCGTTTTATAGCTGTTATGATCCACTTTTTTACTGTTAAAACTGACTTACAAACACTTTACCCCTTAAAAAAGGGACACAAAAGTAGGTGCAAAAAACTGATTATGCAACAACCGGCCAAGAATACGTTCCCCGAAAGAAAAGCGGGCCATACAGCCTGTCTGTAAATTACTGGTTTTCAGCGGGAATTATTCTCCAATTGCTTTACCAAAGCCTTCAGATCTTTCGGATAGGGCGCTTCCGCAGTGATTTGACGCCCATCCAATCCCTCAAATTCCAAAGAAAAAGCGTGCAATGCCATCCGTTTCATCAAGGGCTCCTCATCGGTGCCTTTTTTCAGATTGAAATCGCGTTTGAGTGCCGATAGCAAAACCGGGCTGCCACCATAAGTATCATCGCCTGCAATAGGCGCCTGTAAGGTGGCCAGGTGGATGCGTATCTGGTGCATACGCCCTGTAACCGGCCGGCACGCCACCAAAGTGTGGGCTTTGTAGCATTTCAAGGTGGTAAAAAACGTTTGGGCCTCTTTGCCTTCGCGGGAAATTTTCACCGTGCCATCATTCTGTTTCAGAATCGGTTTGTTCACCTCCACATTCTCCCAACGGTGCAGCCCACCTACTACGGCATGATATATTTTCTTAACCTGCCGGTGTTCGAACTGCATGCTCAGGTGGCGGTAGGCTTCCGGATGGCGGGCAATGGCTAAAACCCCGGACGTGTCTTTATCGAGGCGATGGCATACCTGGGCATCGGCCTCCACCATTCTCACCTCCGATAATATATTAATAGTGTCGTTACGGTCTTCGAGGGTGGAAATGTGCGGAGGTTTATTTACCAGCAGATAGTCTTCATTTTGGAACAAGATGGAATCGGGCAAATGGAATCGCGGTGCTTTCACTGCGCAAAGCTAAGCGAAAGGCCGCTCGAAAGTCACAATTTCTTTCCCTCAATCAACCTCTGCCTCTCCTTTGGCGCGTGGAAGCTTAAAGCTAAAGGTAGAGCCTTTGCCTACTTCGCTTTCCACTTCCGCACGGGTGTTGTGGCCTTCCAGAATATGCTTTACAATGGCCAAACCCAGACCGGTGCCGCCCTTCTCGCGGCTGCGACTTTTGTCTACTCTATAAAATCTTTCAAAGATACGATGGATGTGTTGTGGAGGAATACCCTCACCGGTATCACTCACCAGCGTAGTAATGTTCTTTTTCGTAGCCTCGAAGCGAATGGTTACTTCGCCTCCTTCGGGGGTGTAATTAATGGCATTGGAAACCAGGTTGGTGATTACTTGCGTGATGCGCTGCCAATCGGCATGCACCATTAGCTTGTTGTGCGGCTCGTGCGCCATTTTTAACCTGATCTTTTTCTTCTCTGCTTTCTCCTCGAACTGGTCGATTACTTCGGCACACAACTTATACAGGTCAACCTGATCGAAGTGCATTTTAATGTCGCCTGTTTCTATTTGCGACAGGGTGAGCAAATCCTGCACGAGCACATCGAGTCCATCTAAACTTCGCGCAGCCTTCTTCAGAAATTTGGTGCGCACGTTCTTATCGTTCACTGCGCCATCCAGCAAGGTGTGCACAAAACCTTGTGCTGCAAAAATGGGTGTCTTCAATTCGTGCGACACATCGGCAATAAATTCTTTGCGAAAAGCTTCGAGCTTGCGCAGTTCGTCTATCTCTTTTTGCTTCAGCGTAGCGAAAGAAAAAATTTCTTCGTTGATATCGCGAATGGGGTTGAGCTTGCCCGACTTTTGTTTGGTGATGCCCGACAATTCCTTCTTGCGCAACTTATCCATCAACTTATAGATCTTGTTGATCTCGCGGAAGAAAAGGAATTCCAGCACAATAAACACCAGCAGGTAAGAAGCCGAGAAGCTGATGGTAGTGGCAACAGCCAATACGGTATTACTTACCCCCTCTAATAAGGAAAGGAATAATAGGGTAACAATGGCAATGGATACTGCCAACAGCAGAGCCAACGTACGGGCACTATAGACCATGCTTAGTTGAGATTGAACTTATACCCCACTCCTTTCACGGTGGTAATATAGTCATCTCCAATCTTTTCGCGCACTTTGCGAATGTGTACATCTACGGTGCGAGCTAGCACATACACATCGGAACCCCAGATATTCTGCAATAAATCATCGCGACTGAACACCTTGTTGGGGTTCTGTGCCAGGAAAAACAACAGTTCGAATTCTTTTTTTGGTAAGCTTATTTCTTTGCCCTTTACTTTGATGGTGTAGCTGGTCCGGTCTATCACCAAATCGCCAATTTTTATCTGGCTTGAGCTCGACTTCTTTTTCGAATCTCGCCTGAACAGCGCACTGATGCGGCTCATGAGCGCACGTGGCTTAATAGGCTTAGTAATGTAATCATCGGCACCCACATCGAAAGCGGCCACTTCAGAATACTCTTCTGCTCGTGCGGTAAGGAAGACTACAAACGTGTTTTGTAGTTCGGGTATCGCCCTTATCTGGCGGCAAGTTTCCACACCATCCATCTTGGGCATCATAATATCCAAAAGTACCAGGTCGGGGTGAAAGCGCTTGGCGGTATCAACCGCAGTAAAACCATCGCTGGCAGTTTTTACATCGTAGCCCTGCTTCTCGAGATTGTATTTCAGTAATTCCAGAATGGGTTCTTCGTCATCTACAACGAGCACTTTCTGCGAAGGCTTGCTACCCATGGTTGCATTGATTTTTTGATGATTTAAAAGTAGAGAGAAATTAAGCTAATTAAAAACCAGTGTTATCAACTTAACAATTCCATAATTCAAACCCTGTGTTTTTGATGTTGATTTAGCATTTCGCTAAACCCAGATTAAAGGGAAGTAAATTTTGTACTTAAAAACTTAACATAGGCGCGCAGGTCGCCTTGGAAGAGACTGTCTAATTCTTTCTCGAACTCATGCTGCTTCGATTGATAATGGCGGTATGCCATGAAGTAGGCGTTGTTGGGCAACCGTTG
>CAZRQK010000014.1:0-12947 GCA_964602295.1 uncultured Ohtaekwangia sp. | reverse complement strand
TGCGAAAACCGCTGCGAGGGTTTGGCAACCAAACGCAACTTCAAGGTATCCATATTTGTAACGATCGATCGGATCATTTCCTCTTTCCTTGCTTTCTTCTCCTCCACGGGCAACGCCTCGGTAAATGTATTATAAAGACTATCTAACCGCTGCGATGCTTTCAGCACATAGGCGGAATAGGTTCTGTAGTCCTGGTCTTCATACAGATAGGTGCGGTATTGATCTGATTCTGCACCGTACTTCCATGCCAGAAACTGGTAGGCTGCTGTGTCGCCAATAAAAGAGGCAAGGTTTTCATTAAAAGTAACACTGTCTTTCACCCAGAAGGTGGCGTGCACCATTTCGTGAATGATGAGGCTGGCCAGATCGCCTTCCGATCGCGTAAGCATACCGGTAAGGATGGGGTCGGTAAACCAACCCAGTGTAGACCACGCGCCCGGATTGCGCACACTCACATCGTAACCATCGGCTACCAACTGATCGCGTTCTTCAATGGCCAACTCTTTATTAAAATAGCCCTTGTAGGGAACAGTGCCCACCACCGGGAAATGCCATGTTTTAGGTTTTAGCTGAAAGGGTTCGCTGGCCGTTACCACCCACATGATCTCCTGCCCTTTCTGATCGTAAACGGTATGATAGTTTTCTGTGTCCTTCAGGTGCAGCGAATCGATGGCAAACTGGCGCACTTCATCGATCAACTTCAATCGCGCTTTCAGGGAATCGGGAAAGGTTGGGTCTTGCATGAGTTCTTCCACCGGCTTTGCATTCCACACAATGGAAAGTTGCCCCCACCCCTGCCGCAGGCCATAGAGCAACAGCGGCCCGTAAAACACCAATGCAAGGCCCACCAGCACACAAACAGAAATCCAAATCTTACGCTTCATCTTCAAGTAGCAAATAAAACAATTACACCTTACTGGTTAAAGATAAATTAGTTGCACGGCAGCACGACTGGCCCGCACAGAAACATTCTGCCCGATCATTTCGGAATTAGGTGTGAAGTACTAATTTCAGCCCACTTTGCCGGAATCGAAAAAATAAAACAAGCTATATGAGTGACGCAAAAGAAAAGTTGAAAGCCCTCCAACTAACCATCGACAAACTGGAGAAAACCTACGGAAAGGGCACCGTGATGAAACTGAACGACTCGAAGGTAATGGACGTAGGGGCCATTTCTACCGGGTCTTTAGGGCTGGACATTGCCCTGGGTATTGGGGGAATTCCCCGCGGTCGTGTAACGGAAATTTATGGTCCGGAATCGTCTGGTAAAACCACGCTAACCCTGCACTGTATTGCCGAGGCGCAGAAGAAAGGCGGACTTGCCGCCTTTATCGATGCGGAACACGCGTTCGATAAAAGCTATGCCGAAAAGCTGGGCATCGACACAGAGAACCTACTTATCTCGCAACCCGACAATGGCGAACAAGCGCTTGAAATTGCCGAGCACCTGATTCGCTCGGGCGCCATCGATATTATTGTAATAGACTCGGTGGCCGCTTTGGTGCCCAAAGGCGAACTGGAAGGCGAGATGGGCGAAAGTAAGATGGGCTTGCAGGCGCGCCTCATGTCGCAGGCATTGCGTAAGCTTACCGGCACTATTAGTAAGACTGGTTGCGCTTGTGTTTTTATCAACCAGTTGCGCGAGAAAATCGGTGTCATGTTCGGCAACCCAGAAACCACCACAGGTGGTAATGCCTTGAAGTTTTACGCCTCTGTGCGTTTAGACATCCGAAGGATAGGACAAATCAAAGAAGCTGCCGATGACATTACCGGTAACCGCGTAAAAGTAAAAGTGGTAAAAAACAAGGTAGCACCTCCATTCAAAGTAGTCGAATTCGACATTATGTATGGCAAAGGTATCTCTAAGTCGGGCGAGATTGTGGACATTGGTGTAGAAATGAACATCATACAAAAATCGGGTTCATGGTTTTCTTACAATGGCAACAAGTTGGGCCAGGGACGCGATGCCGTGAAGCAATTGATAGAAGACAACCCCGAGCTGTGCGAAGAGTTAGAGAAGAAGATTAAGGAAAAGATAATGGGTGGCGCAGTGGCCGTGAAGGAAGAAAAAGAGTAAAAATTGTTGAACGTTAAAAAAGGGATTGAGCCGGTGGCTCAATCCCTTTTTTTGTTCATACAACGGAACGACTTAATGTAGTTTGCTATCAATTGGCGCGTATCGCCACTACCGGATCGAGGCGGGCTGCCACCGCGGCAGGCACAATACCCGAAATAACACCAATGGCCGAAGAGACACCTAACCCCAACACAACATTCTTAAACGACAATACTACTTCCAGATCGCCAAACGGAGCCAGTGTCATCAAAAACACCAAGAACAAACCACCCAATCCGCCAATCAAACTCAGGAAAATAGCTTCGAACAAGAACTGAAACAGAATGAAATAATTCTTTGCACCCAGCGACTTCTGCAAGCCAATGATACTCGTGCGCTCCTTCACCGACACAAACATAATGTTGGCAATACCGAACCCTCCTACTAATATGGAGAAGCCCCCGATGATCCACCCTGCTACTCCTACTACATCGAACAACTGGCCTACCGTGTTGGCAATGGCTTCGGGGCGGTTAATGGCAAAGTTGTCTTTGGCCGTGGGGCGCAAACCTCTGCGCGCCCGCAGTACACCGCGCACCTCATTCTCTAGTTCTACCAGGCCAATATCATCTTCGTAGCCCTTTATACCAATACGCGAGGTGGTTTCAAACCATGCACCCGTGCCCGTTTGATAGAGTCGTCTGAATGATTGATATGGGATAACGGCACCATAATCGTTGCTGGGTGTGCCCAGAAAGCTTTGCCCCTCCTTCTTCACTACGCCCACCACTTTGTATTTCAGGTTTCTGATTTTTACATCTTGACCGATGGGATCTTCGTTGTTAGGAAAAAGCGCGTTGGCAACTTCATAACCTAAAACCACTACGTTGCGGCCAGCCTCCACTTCATCTGAGGTGAGGTAACGTCCACGCTCAATATTCATTTCAAAGATTGCTTCATAACCCAAACTGGCGCCCCTCAAGCCAATCTGCCCAATACTGCTGGAACCACGCTTGATGATGGAGTTGCCCTTCGCTGCAAAAATGGTGATGGCCGTAGAGTGCTGCAGCGAGCTCTGCATAAACTTAAACTCATTGTACGAAGCGTTGGGCCTGCGCCAGTATTCCCACCACGGAATGTCCGGGCCGCCAATAAACGGCCACTTCTCCACATAGATCACACCTGTGCCCAGAAAATTGAAGCTGTCTTTAATGTTCTTTTCCAAAGAATCAACCAGCGTGAAAACCGCAATAATGGCGAAGATACCCACGGTAACTCCCAAAAGTGACAAAATGGTTCGGAGCAGGTTGGCCCTGAGCGCGCGCCAGGCAAACTGAAAGCTTTCTACAATGAGGCGGAAGGTAAACATGGGCGTTTAAACGACTAACATCGCGGTTAAGGTTGCGAATTTAAAGTAAAACACTTCTTTTGACGCTGAACGGCCCCCAATTGTTACGGATGGGATGGTTTTTTACCCAGTTTAAGTCGCGAGAGAAAGTTTAGAAAGCCCTGCTTTTCAAAACCTTGCAAATCGAAACCCTTTCTTTATTTTTGCGTCCTTAATTTTAAAACAGCGTCCTGAATCGATCAGGACAAAGCCCGTAAGCTTATGAAGTTATCAGAATTCAAATTCGACCTCCCCAACAACCTTATTGCTTTAGAACCTGCCGAAAACCGCGATGAAGCACGCCTGATGGTAGTGCATAAGAGCACTGGCAAAATTGAACACAAAGTTTTCAAAGACATTGTTAACTACTTCGATGAAGGCGATGTATTGGTAGGCAACGATACCATGGTGTTTCCTGCACGCCTGTATGGCCGTAAGGAAAAGACCGGTGCCAAAATTGAAGTATTTCTGTTGCGCGAACTCAATGCCGACATGCACCTGTGGGATGTGTTGGTAGACCCTGCCCGCAAAATACGCGTAGGCAACAAACTTTACTTTGGCGATGGCGACCTGGTGGCCGAAGTGATTGACAATACCACCTCGCGTGGGCGCACCATTCGCTTTCTTTTCGATGGCGACTCTGAGGCTTTCAGCAAAGTGGTAGAAACACTGGGCGAAACACCACTGCCGAAATACATTAAGCGCAAGGTGAAACCCGAAGACAAAGAGCGCTTTCAAACCATCTATGCCAAAAACAAAGGAGCCGTATCGGCCCCCACAGCAGGTATGCATTTTACGCGTCAGTTATTGAAGCGTTTGCAGATAAAAGGCGTAGACATGACCTACGTAACCCTGCACATCGGCCTGGGCACTTTCCGCCCCGTAGATGTAGAAGACCTTACCAAACACAAAATGGATTCCGAAAACTTCATTGTGGGCTCGGAAGCTGTGAAAATGGTAAACCAGGCGTTGGACAATAAGAACCGTGTGTGTGCGGTGGGCACTACCACCATGCGCGCGTTAGAATCGGCTGTTTCTGCCACCAACAGATTGAAAGAGCGCGAAGGATGGACCGATAAGTTCATCTTCCCTCCCTACGATTTCAAGATTTGCAATGCCATGATCACCAACTTCCACCAGCCGGAGTCAACCTTGTTGATGATGGCCTGCGCTTTTGGTGGTTTCGACCTGGTGATGCAAGCTTATCAGACCGCCAAGAAAGAAAAATACAAATTCTTGACGTATGGCGATGCCATGTTGATTATTTGATTCAAGAAAAAAGACTTTAATCAAGGAGTTTAGAGCAATCTGAACTCCTTTTTCATTTTAGTCCCCGCACGAGGTAGATAAATAACGAAACGGCCACAGGGTAAATAAGCATGTAGGTGGGATTTGGGCGTACAAAGCCGACTACGATGGTAATGGGCGCCAACAGTAACAGGAGGCCGGCAATCAATATCACGGCTTTGCGCGAACCAGGCAGCGGCAGCTGGTAAACCTGCAGCAGCCGGTAAACCAGGTAAGTGATGATGGCCACATTGAAGCCAAGCAAAAGCAAACGAAGCAAAGGCATTTCTAAAAGGGTATTTTTGTAAATCTAAGAAAATAAGCATGACGGAATATGCATTGATTGTGGCCGGGGGCAAAGGCACACGTATAAAAAGTAAAGTAGCCAAACAATTTCTGGAGCTGCGCGGGCTACCCATACTCATGCACACCATCAATGCCTTTGTGCGCTATTCTGAAAAAGTAAAAATTGTGCTGGTGCTACCCGAAGACGACCAGCATACGTGGCAGCAACTTTGCAAGCAATTTCACTTCAACATTCCTTTGGTGCTTCAAACTGGTGGCGACACACGATTTCAATCGGTGAAAAACGGGTTGGATTGCATTGCTGAAGAAGGACTCGTGGCCATTCACGATGGCGTGCGGCCTTTGGTAAGCGAAGATATTATAGGTGCTTCTTACCGGCTGGCAGCCGTGCACCAATCGGCCGTGGCAGCCGTGCGCCTGAAGGAATCCATCCGCATGACCGACCAGGATAATACTAAATCCGTGGATCGCTCGCGCTTCCGCCTCATACAAACTCCCCAAACGTTTCAGGTTGACCTGATAAAAAAAGCCTACCAGATAAAAGAAGATGCCAGCCTTACAGACGATGCCAGCGTGGCCGAACGCGCAGGCCACATTATTTCTCTTTTTGAAGGAAGCTATGAGAATATCAAAATCACCACCCCCGAAGATTTGATTGTGGCCGAGGCTTTGATGGCCGCGCGCGAAAAATCAGGACAAAAAAAATAGCCCGCAGGCTATCCTTTTTATTTAGAGCAACCGCTGCCGGTGCCAATCAGTATTCGTCTTCGTTAAAGAAGAAATCTTCTTTGGTGGGGTAATCGGGCCAAATCTCTTCAATGCTTTCATAGGGCTGGCCATCATCTTCCAACTCTTGCAGGTTTTCTACCACTTCCAGGGGCGCACCCGAGCGGATGGAGAAGTCTATCAACTCATCTTTGGTTGCCGGCCAGGGCGCGTCTTCCAAGTAAGATGCCAGTTCAAGTGTCCAATACATATGCTAAATCCTCCCGGTTAATTTTTCGCAAAAATAGAATTAATTACTCCATAGTCAATGGTTGGCATTCCATAGTTTACGGCCTCGAAAAGTAACCGAGAGCGCTGCCTTCCAAACCAAGAGAAACTATGCACTTGTCGACTAAAACAGCCATATTTGCGCCTCTTTATCAAGTATTTAACCATGGCTGACGAAAAAATTATTTTCTCGATGACGGGGGTAAACAAAATTTACCCACCCAATAAACAAGTTCTTAAAAACATCTACCTCTCCTTTTTCTACGGTGCTAAAATTGGCGTGTTGGGTCTAAATGGTTCGGGTAAATCGTCTTTGCTGCGCATTATCGCAGGTATAGACAAGGAGTATCAGGGCGAAGTGGTATCAGATTTGGGCTACTCTGTTGGTTTGCTCGAGCAAGAGCCGCAACTCGACAAGGATAAAACGGTAAAAGAAATTGTGGAGGAAGGTGTGCAGGAAACCGTTTCGTTGCTGAAAGAATTTGAAGCCATTAACGAAAAGTTTGCCGATCCTGAAGTGATGGAGAATCCCGATGCGATGGATAAACTCATCACCAAACAAGGCGAAATACAAGAGAAGCTGGATGCCGTAGGTGCGTGGGATCTTGACCACAAGTTAGAGCGCGCGATGGATGCACTGCGTTGTCCTCCGCCCGATGCCAAAATTGAATATCTATCGGGTGGCGAAAAGCGCAGGGTGGCCTTGTGCCGTTTGCTGCTTAAAGAACCCGATGTGTTGTTGCTGGATGAACCCACCAACCACCTGGATGCAGAATCGGTACTCTGGTTGGAAGAACACTTGCGCCAATACAAAGGAACGATTATAGCAGTTACGCACGACCGCTACTTTCTGGATAACGTGGCCGGTTGGATTCTGGAACTCGACCGCGGTGAAGGCATACCGTGGAAGGGCAACTACTCTTCCTGGTTGGATCAGAAGCAGAAGCGTCTGGCGCAAGAAGAGAAAACCGAAAGCAAACGCCAGAAGGCATTGGAGCGCGAATTGGAATGGGTGCGCATGAGCCCGAAAGGTCGCCATGCCAAAGGCAAAGCCCGTTTGGGTGCGTATGAAAAACTGTTGAGCCAGGAAACCAAGGAGCGCGAAGAAAAACTGGAACTCTACATTCCACCGGGGCCGCGTCTCGGTAATAAAGTAATTGAAGCGAATGGCGTATCGAAAGCTTTTGGCGATAAGTTGCTCTACGAAAATCTTACTTTCTCATTGCCTCCGGCTGGCATAGTGGGCATCATTGGCCCCAACGGGGCCGGTAAAACTACCTTATTTAAATTAATCACCGGTCAGCTTCAACCCGATAGCGGCACATTCTCAATTGGCGAAACAGTGAAGATCGCCTATGTAGATCAGGAGCATGACGACCTGAAACCGGAAGATACCGTATGGGAAGCCATTACCGGAGGAAACGAACTGATTGAAATTGGCGGCAAGCAACTGAACTCGCGCGCTTATGTAAGCAAGTTCAACCTTGGCGGCACCGATCAGCAAAAGAAGGTGAAAGAACTTTCGGGTGGTATGCGTAACCGTGCGCACTTAGCCATTGCGTTGAAGCAGGGCGGCAACCTGTTGTTGTTAGATGAACCCACCAACGATCTGGATGTGAACACCCTTCGCGCGCTGGAAGAAGCTTTGGAAAACTTTGCTGGTTGCGCAGTGATCATCTCTCACGACCGCTGGTTCCTCGACCGTGTTTGCACACATATTCTTGCCTTCGAGGGCGACTCGCAAGTGTATTGGTTTGAAGGTACTTTCAGCGAATACGAAGAGAATAAGAAGAAACGTTTGGGCGATGACCAGCCTCACCGCATAAAGTATAAGAAACTGGTGAAATAATTTGAAGATTTGAAAATGAATAAATTTGAAAATTGCTGAGTTTCAGATTCTCAAATTTTCAAATCGGTTCATTTTCAAATTACCCCTATGAGAGCCTTCTACACCATCTTACTACTGATCGCCTCTAATGCCTTCATGACTTTTGCATGGTATGGCCATTTAAAATTCAAGGATATGAAGTGGAGTCAGAACCTGCCGCTGCTCTCCATCATCCTAATTAGTTGGGGTATTGCGCTGTTCGAATACCTGCTGCAAGTGCCTGCCAACCGTTTGGGCTTTAAGAGTTATGGTGGCCCGTTTTCTTTGGTGGAATTGAAAGTCATTCAGGAGGTGATTACGCTAGTGGTATTTGTATTGTTCTCACTGGTATTTTTTAAAACAGAAACCTTCCGTTGGAACCACCTGATCGGTTTTGTGTTCCTGGTACTGGCCGTCTATTTCATTTTCAAGAAGTAGACATCTTACGTCTATATCTTTGTTTGTTAGCCAGTATGCGCCAGTTTCGTTTGATCTGATTACGAGAAAGATAAATATCTGTGGTTGCCAAGGCCACAAAAGCGAACGTTATCCAGTTAAACTTACGCTGATTGCCATTGGCAGCATAGAATGCGGCATCTACCATGTCTGTTCCTGAAGGCAGGCCGTACCTGACGATATTATTAAACCGATTTGCTTTCAGCACACCCTGCAGAACTTGAAAAGACATATCAAATTTTGACACCGTGTATGTAAGAGCCACTGTACGTTGTAAAAACGGGCTCATTGGCACATTTCGTAGTGAAAGATCAGCAAGCTGGGCCAGCGACTGTGAGAAAACCACTCCACCCAATGGCACCAACACATTCTGTACTCTCGACAGTTTTGTATGATCATAAAAATTGCATCCGATACAACGCGGATCTCTGCGGTAAAAGTAATATCCTGCCGAACGGTCGCCTGATAGTTTTGCCAGTGCTGTGTGTCCTATCTCATGCATATTAATCATGAGAAATGAAGTAGGCACAAACATCAATACCGTTGCCAGCGATTGGTTGCCGGTCAGAGCAGTATCGGTCTTCACAAGTTCAAGCCTTTGACTAAAGGCAAATACTTGTTTAAAAATCAGGGCTAAAAAAAATAGTCTTGCCATTCGTTTTTACACAGCAAAGTAAGAGTTTATCGCACGTTGCTTTTCTGTTCGGTAAGGCGATATAATAGTAATGCCACTCGTTTTGTTTGTCTTGGCAGCCAATTCAAATTGGCGTATTCTTTTTCGGTATGACCGTAGCCGCCAAACAATCCCAACCCATCAATGGCCATGTCTACATAACCGGCTGTGAATGAAATATCAGCAGCACCTGCATCGCGCGGATTTACCGCCTTCACTGGACCCAAACCAAGATCAAGGCTCACCTTATTGTATAGATCCAGCAATTTGTAATTGCCGGGCGTGGGCGCCAAAGGCGGATAGCCTTCGCCAAAGGTAAGGGTGGCGTTGGTCAGGGGAAGATGAGCCGCAACGACTTCTTGCATTACATCTTGCGCCCTTTTCAATTGCTCAGGCGAGAGTGCACGGATGTCGCCCGTTACCATGGCTTCACGCGCCACGATATTGGATTTACCATAAGCCGTACCACCATCAAGCACCGCATCGCTTTTCACCTCGTTGCCGCCCACTATCATACCCGGATTGAAGGTCAAATCTTTTTCTGCTGCAAGGCGTTCGTAAAACCCATTGAGTATGCGTGCCGCTTCGTAGATGGCACCCGCGCCAATCTCGGGTGTGAATATCTGCGATGAGTGCGCTGGTTTTCCCGTTACTTTCAGGCTCCATCCCGAAGCGCTTCTGCGCGCTACTACAGCGGTCTCGGGTTTGCTATCGCCATCTTCCAAACCAATGGCAATGTCTGTCTGTTGTGCCGCTTGTATCAAATCTTTGCGCGCCAGGTCCAAGGGTCGGCCACTCAACTCCTCATCGCCAGTCATCACCACAATAATGTTCATGGTTTTTAAGGCTCCCGTTTGCTTCAGCGCTTCCAGCGCATAAATAATCATTACATCGCCACCCTTCATGTCACTAATACCGGGGCCGGTGGCTATCGAGTCATTCACCAATGTAAACTTTTGCAATGCGCTCGTTGGTTCAAAAACTGTATCCAAATGACCGATCAATAAAATTGTTTTGCCCGTGCCCTTACCCGTATGGTAGCCCACCAAGTGCCCAGCCCTGCCAAATGGCTTGCCGTCTACCCAGCGAGCATCGAAGCCAAGTGCCTCCAGCCTTGCTTTAAAAATCTGCCCGACCTTATAAACACCCTCGAAGTTCATGGAACCACTGTTGATGTTTACCACCTCTTCCAACAGTTTTCGAGCGGCTGTATTATTCGCATCTACTGCGGCAGCAATCTTCTTTTCATTTTTTGATATTTGAGCATGGGCTATAACGCACGGGCAGGCCATCCACACAACGAGTAATATTTTTTTCATGTTTCTTAAAAGCGCTTTTTATCTAATCTCATCACCCGGTTTGGTCTTCCATCGTTCATGCATCCACACCCACTGCGAAGGATATTTGCGAATGGTGTCTTCAATGAAACGCGAATAAACCTGTGTGTTCGTTGCCATGTCCAGTTCGTCATCACCGGTTAAGGTAAGCGGCAATTCGGGTAAGATGTGCATGTGTTGCATGCCGTCTTCCGCCAGGTGAATATACGTGGGCACCACGGCTGCACCCGTTTTCATAGCCAGTATGGCTGCCCCCACGGGTGTGGCTGCTTTCATGCCGAAGAAATCTACAAAGCGGCTTTTCACTTTGGTGTCCTGATCGATAAGGATGGCCACCGTGCCTCCGGTTTTCAATGCCTTGATGAGGCGCAGAGTCTCGCGGCCACGCTCCACTGCCACCGCACCATACGCATTGCGATAGTTGAATAACAAATCGTTGAGCCTTGCATCCTTCAATGGCGTGCCTATAATGTTGGGCTTCAACCCGCGCAAACTCATATTGGTAACCTGCAAATCGAAGGCGCCCAGGTGACAGGTTAAGAAAATTACACCCTTCCCTTTCGCGTTGGCTGTTTCGTAGTTTTCAAACCCATGTGTAATCAGAATTTGCTCCAGGTCGTTCAGGTCTTTCACCCTGATGGCACGCAAAATTTCTCCCGCATTGCGACCCAGCATCTTAAAGGTCTCTTTGCTCAGTTCCTTTATCTCGCGCAAGTCTTTTTCTCTACCGAAGGCAAGGCCCAGGTGGAGCATGGTTTTTTCGCGGGTATCGGGCAACAGATGGTAAGCCAGGCCACCCAGAAAGCCACAGCAGCGCAGCCACCATTGGCGCGGCAACACGTTGGCAAAGCCAATCAGCGCCCGCACAAACCAATAGAGTAGCGTGTATTTGGTTCTTTTACCAATCGATCTGTCGTCTGCCATGGAGCGTAAATATAAGTCCGTCTTTTTTAAATTTACCTTTCCGTTTTTATGAAGCGCTTAATACTGGTGAGGCACGCAAAGTCCAGTTGGGATGACCAAACCCTGACCGATTTCGACCGGCCGCTGAACGACCGGGGCAACCGCGATGCGCCACGGATGGGCAAACGGCTGAAAGAAAAAGACATCCACCCCGATATGATGCTGACAAGCCCTGCGGCAAGGGCGCTGACAACGTGTGAGATCATTGCCGGTATTCTGGGCTTCTCATTGAAGAAGATAAAAACAGATCGAAGTCTGTACCACGCCAGCCCGGAGCAGCTACTGCGAACGCTGCAAACATTGCCCGACTTACGCGACCGCGAAGAAGTGGTGATGCTGTTTGGACACAATCCCGGCCTTACCGAGTTTGCCAACGAGCTGCTTAATGAGAACATAGACAATATTCCAACCTGTGGAGTAGTAAGCTGCCAACTTGATGTAACTCATTGGAAAGAGCTCGATTGGGGCAAAGGCTCGTTGGAGTTTTTTGATTTCCCGAAAAGGAAAGATTAGAGTCGGGCTGTTAGTTCAGGCAGAAAATCCCAAATGCGCTTTTTAAAAATACCGCGCTCTTTAATTCTATAGCCTACCAGCATCTTAAAACTCGATGCGGCTGTGGTGAATTGAAACTGATCAAATCTCACCTCCCGCGATTGACTGATAAAGCCAATGCCACCAAACCAACGGTCGCTGTTATAACCAATCGCCACCCGGCTATCCACAAAGGTATTGATCGCAATATCGTAGTGAGGTGCTCCCTGCCCATCGTGATAATATATCCAATGGTGAGCAGGCCCTACCGAAAGTGTAACGTTAATAAACAGGCTGCGGTAAATTAAATTATAGGAATAGCCCGGAGCAAGACTAAGGGTAGTGTATCGCAGGTTGCTGAAGGTATCGTCTACACCCAAACGTGTTTGTAGTTGTTGAGAAAGCACTACCGAATCGGAGGCAAGCCGTGCCGAACTAAATATGCCGGCTAGCATTACTGAACCTCCACTTTTTAACTGACGCTCCGCATAGTTATAAGAAGAGCGCAACGAAAATTTTTTCCTATTGAAAGCATAGATGCCGTTTACACCAAAATTTTGCAGCGAAATGTCGGGGCGCAGTGGAAAAGCCTCGTTGGGCCTGATGGCTTGCGTGGGATTGGCCAAATAGAAACTACTGAACTTTTGTGTGAAAAAATCCAGGCCCCAGTTTTTTCCAATAATGTTAGCCCTGAGATCGCGCGTATCAGAATTACCAAACCGGTTTCGACTTTTTTCATCAATAGGAACTGCCGCACCCAACTCCCCCACCACGTCAAAAACGTAAAGTCCTAGCCCCATGCTGAATGAATTGTTAGGGCGGAAATTCAGCACATCAGAATTGCCCTCTCGATTTTGCACATTGAATTGCAAAGAACGCTGGCGGATGTAAGGCCAAATGAAAGCGTAATCGGGATAGGATTTAATGAATGTTTGTTTTGTGCTGTCTTCTTTCGCAATACCGTTTGTAAAGGAAAGAATTGAGAACAAAACAAAGAGATACCTACTCACCTCACAAAATATATTCGCTCAAGTCACGGTTCTTCACCAGTTTACTCAGCTTTTCGGTTACCATGCCTTTGGTGATAACAA
>CAZRQK010000013.1:0-86509 GCA_964602295.1 uncultured Ohtaekwangia sp. | reverse complement strand
TCTTTTGCGTTGTCTATGAAGCTTTCGATCATCCTGATGTTTTCGGCCAAGGAGGGGATCTCAATACGGATGTTCTTCATGCAAACGGGTAAAGTTTATTGCTCTGTTCCAATTCTCTTGAAATATTCATTTACCTCTCGCTTGTAATAGGGGTACAATTTAGGAGGTACGGTTTTCAGCAATTCTACTTCTTTTTCCTTTAATCTTAAATATTCCTCAAAAGCCCGGGGAATTTCTTTTTCATACTCCTTGGCTGTTTCGCCTTTGCGCTCCTCATCCATGTCTTGTTCGCGCATGGATTTCTCGGCCTCCAACAACCGCGTTAAAATTTCGCGCTGCCTGCGAATGGTTTGCTCTGTAATTTGCTTATTAACCAGATCCATTTCTGTTTGTTCCATCTTGCCAGGCAAATCTCCGCCAGGCAACTTGCCCCCCTCCTGCTTCAACTTCTCCTGCATTTCCTGTAGTGCCCTGCGTATGCGTTCCTGCTCAGCCGCCATTTTTGCCAGCTCTTCAGAGAGTTCGCGCCCCGACTTGCCACCACCATTTTTTAGCTGCTCCATCTTTTGGTTCAGCTGTTGCTGCATCTGCCCCAGGTTCATCTGGCCTTTGCCCTTACCCTTCCCAGGCTTGGGCATGGCGTTGGCCATCATCTGCATCATCATATCAAAATGGTCCTTCAGCATCAATGCCAGGTTGTTAATGCTGGTCATCGAAAACTGCATTTCTGTACTGGCGTTGCCTTTGCGCCTTTCTTTCACGTTCTCCACGGCTTTGTTAATGTGGTCGTTCAGTTCGCCTATTTCACGTGTAATGGCCGCACTCAACGCAGGATCGCGCTTCGATAGAGATAACAAGCTGTCTTCCAGCACTTTAGCATCATCCTGAATCTTTAACTGATTTTGCCCTAGTTGCACATAGCGCGGATCTGTCTGTTGAATCGGGTTGAATTCTTTCATCAGGTTTTCCTGATCGAACGAAAGTTTGATCAGGCCATGTACAATCTGGCGCAGCGATTCCAGATTCTGGGTATCAATTTCCATCTGCATAGAGGCCTGCATGCCTTCCAATTTCTTTTGCATCTGTTTCATCTGCTGCACACTTTTCTGCTGTTGTTGTGCCGCCTTCTGTGGCTTGCCCTGCTGCAGTTGTTCTTTACTTTGTTGTTGAGCATCTTTTACTTCGCTCTTCTCTTCTTCGGTGGGCAGCTCGGTAGGTTGGTCGAGTTCTTCACCTAATTTTTCAATATCCTCCAGCGATTTCTCAAACTCTTCAAACTCTTTGGTAAGCGCTTCCTGTTGTTGGGCCAACTCTTCCTCTTTGCTGTTGCCTTCCTCCCCTTGATTTTCCTCAGCAGGATCGTTCGTTTGCTCCTTGTTATTTTTGCCGTCTTTGTTTTCCTGGTTGCCTAACTGTTTGGTCTCTTCCATCAATTGCTCCTGCCGCTCTGTTTGTTCTTTCAACTCTTGTATGGCCTGATCGATTTTAAAATCAAGTTGTAGTTGCTTGAATAATTCCAGCGTGCGCTCCAGCTCTTTCTCCAGGTTAATTTCCTTACGGTCCATTTTCTCCAGCATCTTTTGAATTTGCGACACGTCTGTGTTTTCCTTCAAAAGCTTTTCCAGCTCCTCAAACAGTTTCTTTGTTTCTTCATCCAACAGCTCGTCCATCAGTTTTTTTATCTGTTCCGATTTCTCGCGAATGCGTTCATTCTCTTCGGTAAAGGCATCCTTTTTCTCTTCCAGCATTTCATTCTCTTTCTGAAGCTCCCGAATCATCTGGTCGAGACTTTGTTTCTGCTTCACCAGGTCTTCCAACATTTTCTGATCTTGCCAATCCATGTTTTGCTTGCCGCGTAGCTTTTGTTGCGCCTGTTCTATGGATTCTCTTAAGTTCTTGGCCCGGTTGATACTCTGATCGATCTTACCCTCGGTAGCGGATTGCGATTTCGAAATCTCGGCTTTGATTTCTTCCTCGCTGGGTAGGGCAAATACATAACCGGCCGACTGGGTAGACTTGCGGCCATTCACACCATCGTTATCCGTCACTACCAGGTAGTAATGAACTTTGTCGCCCGATTTCAATTGCATGGAGTCGAGTTGCCACTGAAAGAAAAAACTTTGCCGGTTCGATGCTTTGTTGATTTCGATAGGGATGCGTTTCTCTTTACCCTTGTTGTTGCCCTTGTCGATGGTGTAGCGCAACTCCAGGCCAGTGAGACCATAGTCGTCTGAAATGTTTCCCCCCAGCAGTACATTCTTATACAGTACCGAGTCGCGCACATGTTCTACAGCAATAGATGGAAACTGGTCTTTAACTACCCGAATGGAATAAAAAATGCGATCGCGGTTTTTGGCATGGTCGTTTTCAAGATCAATCCAGTAGTCGGTAGGGTTATTGAAATTTTTTCCAAAGAGAAATGCATCGTCATCAACCGGCTGCATCGGGTTAATGTCTTGCTCTGAAAAACTGATGAGCGCCTTCGAGGCGCTGGCCGCACCAATCTGCCAGGTAACTTTGGTTCCTTCGGGAATCTCCAGGTTTCCTGCATTCAGCAGCTCTTCGGGTTTGCGCCCCAGGTAACGCGGAAAGTCAAGCGCTACTTTTAGTCGGGTTAATTCCGGACGGTTAGTAATATCTATGGTATAAGGCGAGGAGTAAAACCCCGCAGCCTGAAACTGAAAGGTGAAACCACTCTGCAGCCGTTGAAAGGTATAGGCAAATACACCCGGTTTCGTCATTTCCATTTTCAGCCGCTGCTGGTCGCGCACCAGGTACACGGCATCGGGCAAAGCCGAGCCACTCAGTTGAACCGTAACGGTATGGTCTTCATTAAAAAATGCTTTGTCGCCAGCGCTCAGCCATTGAAACTGAAAGGGTGCTTCGGGAGAAAACTCTCTGTTGAACTGCACGATGCGTGCGGCACTCTGAGTGAAAATATTCTGATTAACAATCCACAACAAAGCCAGCAACAAAAAAGGTATGGCCAGGTACTTCAGGTATTTTTTGTTCTCGCGCAGGTCTATAGCGCTTTCAAAAGAAATACCCTCCATGCTCCGCGACTTCTGTGCAATGCCTGCTCGCGCCAACTCACCCGACTGATTGCTGTTGGCCAGTTGTATCAGATTGAGTAGCCGGTCGCTTACCGAAGGAAAATAAGTGCCAATTAGCTTTGCACTTTGTTGCTCATCCAATCCCTTTTTATAAATCCACCATTGAAGCGGCAGTTTTAAAAACCGATAGATGCAAAAGCCGACCAGTAAAAAGAAGGAAGTAAAAATAAACAACCTGCCCCCTTTGCTTAGCCACAGGGTGTATTCTACCAGGGCAGCCAAAATAAAATAGGCCAATGTTAGCGAGGCGGTGAGTAAGGCTCCTTTTATAAAAAGATTGAGGTAGTACTTCTTTTGAAAAGAAGCCAACTTCTCGTGGATGGGTCTGATCTCCTCACTCATACGCTGCCATGTTTAAATCACTAACGCAAGCCGGGCCTGCTTCGTTTAACCCAGATTATGCTTAAGGCATAATCTGCCCGTAGGGTTGACGAATCCTGACTTGTAGTGCAGGATTGTCAAGGTTAAACCCTGACAATGAAAATCACCAACCCCGTTTAATCTACTAAGATAATAGCACGCGGCCCGCCATTCAATGCGGAGACTGAGAAACAGGTAGAGCGGTAAAATTATACCGTCAATTGGGTAAGGTCAGGGTTCGGAAGGCAATCCGAAATGCCACTGGTATTCCTTCTCGAAATATTCCAGCACGTGCATTTTCAGCAGCCGCTCTTGCTCCAGCAGGTCGAAGCGGGGAAGTTTCTTTGTAGGCACCCAGTGCGGCCATCCGTCCTGATCGATTCCTTCTAGTTGATAATAGCCGGAGGGACTGAGCACCCTACAAATGGCGATGTGCATCAGGTCTTGCTTTTCCTCTTTGCTGAAGTGGGCAAAACCGCGACCTAACTCCTGCACGCCAATCATAAAGAGAACGCCATTCAGGTCTTTGGGTTTTTTCCCCAAGGTTCGCTCCAGCATTTCCAGCAAGGCTGCCCACTGGCGCTCCAGCTCAAGATCGCGCTTAAACATTATTTCGAGAGTTCCTCCCAATATTCAAAAGCCCTGCGAAGGTGCGGAATAACAATGGTGCCGCCAATCAACGTGGCCACACCCATGGCTTCGTGCACTTCGGCAGTGTTGAGGCCCACTTCTTTGCATTTGCCCAAATGGTATTTCACACAATCATCGCACCGCAACACCAGCGAACAAGTAAGGCCAATTAATTCCTTCGATCGCACATCCAAAGCTCCTTCTTGGTAGGCGTTGGTATCGAGGTTAAAAATGCGTTTGATGATCAGGTTATCAGCAGCCATGATCTTGTCGTTCATTTTGCTGCGATATTCATTAAATTGATCTACGAGACCCATGTTTCAAAATTTTGAGATGCAAAGATGAAGGCAAAAGCCTCCATTCCCAAACCCGTTTACAGATGAGTCTGTTCCGCGATTTTGCACATCTTTTCTTTCCACGCTATTGTATTGCCTGCAAGGGCCCGGTGGTAAAGGGTGAAGACACGTTTTGTACCGTCTGCCTGTCGCAATTGCCAAAAACGAACTTTCACCTGCACGATGACAATTCAGTGAAGGGACGCCTGACAGGTCGGCTGCCACTAACACATGGATTTGCGTTTCTTCATTTTCAAAAAGGTGGACTGGTGCAGAATCTGCTGCATGCACTTAAGTACCACAACCACCCCGAGGTAGGTGTTTACCTTGGTAAGATTTACGGCCGCGACCTGGCCGCTGCAGGATATGCAGGTAGGTTCGATTTGATTGTGCCGGTGCCCCTGCACGAAACGCGCAAACGAAGGCGCGGTTACAACCAGAGTGCACGTTTTGCCGAAGGCCTGGGCGTTACCCTAAACGTACCGTGGCATGAAAGCATTTCGCTGCGAAAGCAAGCCACTGTAACACAAACACGGAAGACAAGGGCCGAACGTTGGCAAAATGTAAGCGAAGCATTCTCCATTTCCTTACCCGAACAAATTGAAGGAAAGCACGTGCTGTTGGTGGACGATGTAATTACCACAGGAGCCACGTTGGAGGCTTGCGGCCAACACTTGCTGAAAAACGGATGCACTCAATTAAGTGTGGCGTGCATAGCGGAAGCCTGAAACGTATGGAAACAAAAAAAAACCCCGGTAGTGTACCGGGGTTTTGAAAATCTTTTTGCTCTGCTTAGTAGTTCGAGCCAGCGCGAATCATAGCGCAGCGGAAACCAATGGTAGCAGTAGATGAATCCTGATCGAGGTATCTGCGTGTACCAGGAGACATCCAGTAGGCTACATCTTTCCAGGAGCCACCTTTGTAAACACGCACTTTGTCTGAGATCAAAGAGGTGAAGCCCTGAGGATTCACTTCTTCCCAATCATCATTGTCAGGATCGTTGGGGTTGTACTTGGCTGTTGCAGGGTCTTTGCGCGGATCTACCAGGCGGAAGCTGTTATTATAATTACCGCTGCCACTGTTGTCGAGGAAACCATCTCTGCGGATGGGGTTCAGATCGTCAAAATCCTGGAACGACATGGGGCGATAAATATCCATTACCCACTCGCTTACGTTACCGGCCATGTTGTACAAACCGTAGTCGTTAGGAGGGAATTCGTAGATATAAGAAGTGATCAATGCACCATCGTTCAGGCGGCCCGCAATACCGGCATAGTCACCACGGCCTCGCTTAAAGTTCGCCAGGAAAAAGCCCATCTGTTTACCATAAGGGTTACGCAATGCGTGACCATCCCAAGGATAGATGCGCTGGTGGGTTTGCATTTCTTCTAACCACTGGGTACCAATCAACGCTTGTGCAGCATATTCCCATTCTGCTTCGGTAGGGAGACGGTAAGCAGGAATTACCACACCGGTTTCCAAAGGAATGCGGCCACCGGGTGTTACCTCTGCTAACTCTTCGCCAGAATCGGCCAACAGTTTTTGGTTTACAGCAGTGGTTCTCCACTTGGCGTAGTTGTTAGCCTGTACCCAGCTAACGCCCACCACAGGGAAGTAGCGGAATCCAGGGTAACGCAGGTAATGATCTACATAAGGATCGTTAAACGCCAGCTTGCCTACCCACACAGTAGTATCGGGCAGGGCAGCCTGATATACTTCTTGTGTAGAGTCCTTGCTTAGGTAGTGCATGTATTCCAACCAGTGGATGTTGGCAATCTCAGTTTCGTCCATATAGAAAGACGCTACTGAAACCGTTCTCTCAATGTTATCGCGGTAAGACATGACATCTTCTTCGAACGAACCCATGATGGCGCGACCGCCTTCAATAAATACCGTGTTGGGTGCATCGGGCTGTCCTTCGAAAGGATTCACCTCAAAGCCACCCGCATCTTCATCGTTGTAAGCCAGGCCCGTGGCTGTACTCATTTGGCCAGGGTTCGTGGCCGTGGGTTTGCCGCCCCCTCCTCCGAGGAGCGAACACGAGGCGATGATCGTGGATCCGCCTACAATAAAAAGTAACCCCTTTACGTACTTCATTTTGCTATAGTTAGAGTTTAAAGCAACCGCTAATATAAATAGATAATCAGATGTTTTCCAAAGGCTAAGGTTTTTTTGATGAATCCTTAGTCCAACTGCCCGAGGGTACGCCACTGTAACGTTTTCGGGTGCTTAACTATTGCCTTTCGGGCCTCTCCAATTTTGGGATAAATTTTCCTGATTTGATGAAGGTGAGGTGCAATAAATCCGCGGAAAGGGCTGTTTTTGCACTGGCATAATTTTGTTGAAGAGGGAAGAGGGGAAAGAAGAGTATGATCACCATTGAAGATTTCAAGTACGCATCCTTCGAGAAGAAATGCGATGTAGTTACCAGCCAGTCGACCTACCTGATGACACGCGTTTTGGGTAACTGCAAAGTCTACCTTTACCATACCGGTGAATTTTATATTGAGGTGTATTACTCCCCTGTTTACCGCAAAGTGTTGATGATAAATGCGTTCAATGACACCGAAGGATTGTTGCCTTACGCTGAGATGGTTTCCCTCGCTGACCTGAAACTCTGACCGGCCATTGTTTCCAGAATCTGAAGCGCGTCTTCTACTGTTCCAATTTGTTCTATGGTGAGCGTTAACTTAGCGCCTGCATCTTTCAGCCGGCAACGTTTGGAATGGGCTTGAACAAATGCCAAAATTTTGCCGAACACATCCGACTTAAAATACTCGTCTTTGCCGGAAATAAATTGACCCCTTAACTTCTCATTCTTCAAAGAAATTTTTTCGAAGCCCAGGGCTTCACCCAACCAGCGAAGGCGCACAGAGTCTATCAACTGTTCTACCGATGGGGGGATCTCACCAAACCGGTCGCGAAGCGAATCGCGGAAACGGTTGAGCGCCTGTTCATCTTTGATGTTGTCGAGGGTGGCGTAGAGTTGCAGACGTTCGCTGGTATTGTTAACATACGTTTCGGGAATTAAAATTTCCAGGTCTGTTTCAATCACACAATCCTGCGCAATAATTTTAGCCTTCTCGGCTAATTCAGTTGCGAACAACTCTTTAAATTCTGTTTCCTTCAACTCCTGAATGGCATCGTCCAGAATTTTATGATAGGTATCGAAACCTAAGTCGTTGATAAAGCCACTCTGTTCAGCGCCCAGCAAATTACCCGCCCCCCGAATGTCGAGGTCACGCATCGCCACTTTGAAACCATCGCCCAGATCTGAAAATTCTTCGAGGGCTGCGAGGCGCTTGCGCGAATCGGACGACAACACCGAACTGGGTGGTGTAAGCAAGTAGCAGAATGCTTTTTTGTTTGAGCGCCCTACGCGACCGCGCATTTGGTGCAAATCGCTGAGGCCAAACATATGTGCCTGGTGAATGATGATGGTGTTGGCATTGGGTATATCCAAACCAGACTCGATGATGTTGGTAGACACCAGCACATCGTACTCCCCCTCGATGAATTTCACCATCACTTTTTCCAGCTTGTCGCCATCCATCTGGCCGTGCGCAATACCGATGCGTGCATCGGGCACGAGTTTATAAATTACGTTGGCCACCTGCTCAATGTCGCTCACCCGGTTGTGCACAAAAAACACCTGGCCACCCCTGCGCAACTCGTAACTTACCGCATCGCGTATGATTTCTTCGTTGTAGGTGTGCAGCTCTGTAGTAACCGGCTGTCTATTTGGTGGCGCAGTAGCAATGATGCTGAGATCGCGTGCGCCCATTAAGGAAAAGTGCAACGTACGGGGTATGGGCGTGGCTGTTAGCGTAAGTACATCCACGTTCACCTTCAATTCTTTCAGCCGGTCTTTTACTTTTACTCCAAACTTCTGTTCTTCATCGATAATGAGCAACCCCAGGTCTTTGAATTGTATGTCTTTGCTTACCACACGGTGGGTGCCTATGATGATATTCACCGATCCATCCTTCACACCTTGAATGGTGTCTTTGATCTCCTTTTCGGTTTTAAAACGCGACACATATTCTATGCGAACCGGAAAATTGGCGAGGCGTTCTTTGAATGTGCGCTGATGTTGCATGGCCAGAATGGTAGTGGGCACCAACACGGCCACTTGTTTTCCTTCCGTGGTTGCCTTGAAGGCGGCTCTGATGGCTACTTCTGTTTTGCCAAAACCCACATCGCCACACACGAGCCGATCCATGGGGTGCGGCTGTTCCATATCGTGCTTCACATCTTCAGTGGCTTTGGCCTGGTCGGGTGTGTCTTCGTAAAGAAAAGATGTTTCCAATTCGGCTTGTAAGAAACCATCGGGTGAATAGGCAAAGCCCGGAGCCGTTTTCCTTTTGGCGTAGAGGTTTATTAGCTCTTTCGCAATGTCTTTTACCTTCTTCTTTACCTTGGCTTTTTTACTCTCCCACTCGCCTGAACCCAACTTGCTGATAACGGGCGTGGCACCATCTTTACCCGAGTACTTAGAAATTTTGTGGAGCGAGTGGATGTTGATGGTAAGAATATCGTCATCGCGAAAAACCAACCTGATGGCTTCCTGCTCTTTACCGTTTACTTCTTTTTTCTCGAGGCCCGCAAACTTGCCTATGCCGTAGTCGATGTGGGTTACAAAATCACCTGGCGTAAGCGTTTGAAGCTCACGGAAGGTCATGGCCTTGCTCTTCGAGAATTTTTCTTTGGCCCGGTAGCGATGAAAACGTTCGAATATCTGGTGATCTGTATAACACACCAGTTTTACGTTATGATCGATGAAGCCCTGGCGAAGCGCACACTCCAGTCCCTGAAATTGTAATTCCGGATGTATCTCTTCGAAGATGCCTTGCAGGCGCTCTACCTGCTTAGGTTGTTCGGCCGCAATAAAATTTCCATAACGCTGGTTTTGATGCTCCAGCAGGTTGGCGGCTAGCAACTCGAAATTTTTATTAAACGATGGCTGTGCTGACGATTGAAACTCGATGGTGGCATCGGCTGTAAAGTAAGAGCGGCTGCCAAATTCGATCTTCAGCATTTCAAGCCATTTGTTTTCGAGGGCAGCCCTCGTTTCAAATAGAGCCTGGGGCTCCATCACAACTTGCACCCCGCTTTCGCGTAAAATCTGGTCAAAGCTTTGGCTGGCTTTTTCAAAAGATTTTTCAACGATGTCGAAAGTAAGTTCTGCATCCTTCACCCAAATGCGCGTATGGTTTGGAATGAAATCGAAAAAAGACTGGCGCTGCTCTTGCACCAAACGTGTTTGCACATTGGGCATTAAGCTCACTTTGTCCAGTGTTTCTACCGATAACTGAAAGCCGGGATCGAACGTGCGTATGCTGTCCACCTCATCGCCAAAGAGCTCGATGCGGTAGGGCAACTCATGGGCAAACGAAAACACATCGATAATGCCACCACGAATAGCGAACTGGCCAGCTTCATACACAAAATCGGTCTTCTCGAAATCGTAGGTGTGTAGAAACTCTTCCAAAAAAGCCAGGTCGAGTTGTTCGCCTACCTTCACCACGAAAGTGTTAGAGGCAAGCGACTTTTTGTTGATTACTTTTTCTGACAGTGCCTCGGGATAGGTAATGATAATTTGTGAGTCGGGATGGTTGGAGAAGGCGTTCAACACCTCTGCGCGCATCAGAATGTTGGCATTCTCTGTTTCATCGTACTCGTAAGGTCGTTTGTACGACATGGGGAAGAGCAGCACGTCTTTCTGACCCAGCAGGTTCTGCAAGTCGTTCATGAAATAAGCTGCCTCTTCTTTGTCTTGCATTACCACCACATGGCTGGCGCGTGTTGCCGGAGCCACTGCGGCCACGGTGATGGCATCGAGGCTTCCGTGAATTCCTTTTACGCGAATGGTTTGAGGTTTGAACGTACGAATACCCTCCGACAGCGTTTGTACCAGGCCATCGGCTTTGTAAATGGAAAGAAAATCTGCCGCCTTCAACTTCCAGAAAAAGAGGCACAAAACTAACAAACAGAATGACGATTGACGAATGATGCTTGAGGAAATTCCCCCGATAATGAACGTGGCCGCTATTCGTTGTTCAACATTTGTACCTTTACGTGCATGTATTACGTGCGCCTGCTTTTGCTTTATCTTAGCGGCACCGCTTTGTTGTTCCTATTGTTGGGCCTCTTTCGGCCATGGCTCATGCTTTGGTGGGAGGATGTGCAAAATCGCAGAAAGGTGATAAAAGTGTACGGATCGCTGGCAGTGGTGTTTTACATTTTCTATTGGGTGCTTTATTTTGTAACAATTATTAAGTGAATAACCATTTAACATGAAACGGATTTTATTTTTTGCGATAGCCTCGATCTGTTGGATAGCGTGTAAACCGAAAGAAGAAAAGCAAGCTGCCTTTCCTGAGGTGAACGATCAGCCTGTACTTACTATGACAAAGACAGATGGGCAGGAGGTGTTTCTTCGTGGCTTGGATGGCAAGTTGATCTTGATTTTTTTCAACCCCGACTGCGACCATTGCCAGAATGAAGCCAAGGCGATAGCAGAAAACAAAAAGCTATTTGAAGGCTACCAGTTGTATTTCATCAGCAGCGACTCGGTGCATAACATTGTAAAGTTTGCCGGTGACTACCAATTGAACGAACCTAACATGCATCTGGGCACTGCCACCCCTCCCGATGTGTATCGCGCCATGGGCCCTATCGATGCGGTGCCCGCGATCTATATTTATAGCGACCGCAAAAAAGTGAAGGAGTTTAAAGGCGAAGTTACGGTGGAGGAGTTGAGGAAGTATTTGTAATGGGCTCATTTCACCCGCTGGGCGATCATCAGATATTTTTCTTTCACCCCGGAGCAGCCGATCAAATACAACTCTCCCCCTTCTTTCAAACCCGTTTTCTTTTTCAACTCCTCCACACTCAGCGGATAGTTGCGAACCAGAATGTTTGCCCTGCCATCTGGAAATTTCGACACCAATTTCTTATCGAGCTTCACTGCCTCAATCACCTGAAAAACGCGACCTGGAAAATTCTCAACCGGCTGTGCGGAGCTATACAGATGGGTGTGTGGTGCCAGCTTTAGAAGTTGATAGCGATTAGCAACGGTTTTAAAAGCCCCCGACTTCAGCAGGGCTGCATTGGGCTCGCACACAAAGGCCAACGGAGGAGAGGACGCAGCACTTGTATTTTTTTCTTCTGAGAAGGAGAAAGAAAAGTAGCTAATTTCCTCTCCCTTCAGGTTAACGGCATGTATAGCAGGTTCTTGTGTAAAGTCTTTCTCACAAAGAAAGAGCAACTCCTTCACTTCATTATCAACAGCTACCACATACACCGCCTTTGTGTTTTGCAGTTCACGTATGGCTTGCTGAATATCCAGCAACGGAGCCGCTTTTATGAGCAAATATTTCGCCTTGGTGAAAATAGGTGTTTGCAGTTTGGTAACATCGGGTTCGCAGTCAGCCAGGCGCACGAGTCGTTGTTGATGGCTGCCCCTGCGCGAGGGGTCTATAAAGGCCAGATCGAACAAAGGCTGTGAGCGCTCAAGAAATGCTTCAGCATACGTGTGGTGGTATTGGATTGTGGCGCCCAACACACGATGGTTGTGTTTGGCAAGCGCTACCAATTCAGCGTTGGGTTCTACTGCATCCACGTGCGCAACATGCGAAAAGAAATAGCTGTCTACGCCAAAGCCAGCAGTGAGGTCGGCTATGCGATGGACATTCCATTCTTTCGCCAACTGCGATTTGAAGCGTGCGGTTACTTCGGAGGAGGATTGCTCCAGATTGAGAGACGGAGGGTAGACGATACCGCGCGTGCCATACCAGGTGGGCAACTTGTGTCGTGCCTTCTGCCTGCACTTAATCTGGTTGGCAAGCACGGCAGGAGAAATGTCATTTAATTTTCTGTTGGAGAGGGCAATTTTTTTTGCGTCATCATTTTCATGAGCGAATAGATAATCCTGAACCAGGCCGGCCGAAACCCTCACTATTATTTCATCCGTGTTTTCCAAAGCCTTGGGTTGCGTTTGTTATGAAGTACAGCCAAGACCACGATTCGATCGGTCTCTGCCACAAAATGAAGGCAATATGGAAATCCGGGTGTGCGCACCATACGCACCAACTTCGAATACCTGACTTGAAAATGCAAAGGGTTGTTTCTGGCAAGTAGTAATGCCTGAGAAAAGGCAATCAAAAAGCGCTTACCTAATCCAAAAGATTCTCCATCGTACCAATTTTGAATTTCAACAAGATCAGCCTCGGCAAGAGGCTTGATGAGAACCTTACGGTTCATACTTTCTCATCAACTTCTCCAATACGTCAACCTCATTCAATCCTGCCTCCGGATTTTGTTCGTGGTCCAAAAGTCTTCTATCTAATTCGGCTTTAACACGCTCGTTTAAATCATCCTCCAGATCAGCTTGCATGACAGAATGAATTATTCGTAACAGCCGCTCATCAGCCTGTTCAATCAGTTGGTGAAGTTCTTCCCTTAATGCAGCGGTCGGTTGATCCATGAATCAAATTTAGACTTTTGCCCCATCAACGCCAACACCTCTCCAGAACAGCCAAATATTCCGTACATAAATAACCATACCCAACGATTGCGAGACCAACAGCACCGGATCGTGACGAAATACACCATACACCACTACCAGCAACGAGCCCACCGCGCTGATGATCCAGAAGCCAAGCGGCAGCAACGACTCATTGGCCAACTCTGAATAATACCATTGATAAAGATAACGCAGATTGAGCGACAACTGGCCCACGGCACCCATCAGTAAAAAAGGCTCTGTCCAGGTAATATTTTTAAGAATAGAGAATGATTCGAATTGAACAAAGGCAAGAGTCAACAGCACAACGGGAACGCTAAGTAGTATGTACTGGGTAATGCGCGGTAGCTTTTTCCAGGCGCCTTTTAATTGCAGGTTGCGCACATAGATGTAAAACGAAATGGTTTGCCCTACAATAATTACCACATCTTGCCGGATGAGTCCGTAGATTAAGAATAAGGAGGCACCTACCACGCTGAACACCCAAAACAAGGTGGGCGATACTACTTTTCCGGCTCGTTCGGACTGTATCCATTGCACTATGGACCGAGCGCCAAAGCAGCCCTGCGCTACGAAGCCAAGCAAATAAAGTGCGTACACCTCCACGGCTGCAAAGGTATCAATTCAAAAAGGTTATTGAAGAGCCTCGGATGTGAGCGCCACCGAAAATCATCGAGGGCTTAGTCTTCTACATTTTTTAATTTACTTAACAGCACGTACGCTCCCTTCACAACAAGGGGAATCGTTTGATCGAAGCCTTCTGGAAGCACCACTTCCGTATAACCATCTTGTTCTTCACCAGTTGTTACCTCTGCCCAACCGAAATCGCCTTCCGACTTTCGGAAAAAGATATACTGGGTGCCGTCAAAGCTCACCACGGTTTCCACAGGCACTGCGGTTACCGCCTCGTTTTCTGTTTCAATTACTGCCGAAAAATATTGACCTGGAATTAAGGCAGGGTCTTCTTCGGTTAAATGGCAATGCACCCTTACTGTACGGTCAGTAGAAATTTCTTTGCCTATCAGATGTACTGTAGCCAGCCGGTCTTTGCTTTCGTTGGCGAGCCGCAGGCGCACCGGCTGCCCCACTTTCAATTGCGCCAAATCTTTTTCAAAAACTTGCGCCTCGGCATGTAAGTGTTCGGTATCCACAATCTTGAACATGGCATCGGCACTGTTTACGTAGGCACCCCGGTTTACATTTACTTCAGTTACGAAACCATCAATAGGTGTACTAATTGAAATGGTACTCTGAATGCCGACTTTCTCAATGCCTTCTGGTGTGATTTGGATCAACTTTAGGCGAGCACGTAATCCTTCTTCGCGCGCTTTGGCCGATTGAAAGTGAGAACGTGCCTGTTGTAAAACCTTGGCTGCATTTACCTGATCATTGGCTAACTCTTGCTGCCGTAAGAACTCTTGTTCCAGCAACTCCAGTTGCGCTTTACTTTCCATGTATTCTTGTTGAAGTTGTATATAGTCCGGATGTTCGAGCACGGCTACCACCTGACCTTTTTTAACACGCATGCCTTGTAGCAATTCGGTGTGCTTTACAAAGCCGCCCATGGGTGCGGCAATGGTTACCAGATTTTGTGGTGGTACATCGAGCACCCCATTGGCACGAATGGGTGTGCTGATATTTTTCATCTCTATTTTTCCTAACTGAATGCCCAAATTTTTGATTTGAGCTTCCGACAATTGCACAGAGGCAGTCTCGCTGTGGCCTTCTGAAGAAGCGGTGTTATCCTGATCAGGGGCACCGCACCCTGAGATGATCACAGCAAATGCGATACAAAATAATATTGAAATGGAAGAGTTGTTCATAACTTTAGTTGCTACCGGTAAGGTGTTCTATTTTGTTAACGGACATATTGTATTGCAGCAACGCGTTGAGGTACTGCCTTCGGATTTGCAAAGCTGTTTGTAGCGATTGCAGGTATTCTACGTACCCTATTTCCCCCGCCTTGAAAGATTTCTGTGCCTGCAAAAGAATAAGCGCAGCGTTGTGCAGCGCAGTGCTTTCGTAAAAAGAAAGACTGGCTTCGTTCTTTTGCCATTCGCGTTGTGCTTCTTCATAAGCCTGGTTAACGGCTGCCAAGCTATACTCGGCACGGGTGCGCGCTGCCTCGTATTGGGCCAGGCTTGCTTTGGCGCGGGCGACCTGAGGGCCAAACCACAGGGGGAAAGAAAGGCCCAGCAAGAATCCTTGAAAGCGGGTGTCTTTATTGTAGAAGTTTTCTGTGCCACGCGTGTTCTGAAACCCTATTAAGGTTTGATTGAAATACCCCAGCTCCAGGTTGGGCAAGAAACGGTGGCGCTCCACCCGCAAGGCTGCCCGGCTGGTAGTCATTTGCTGATTTGCTAATAGAAGGGAAGGGTTGTTCGTCAATGCACCCATTGCGACTACGCGCCTCTGAAAGGTTTCAGCGGGCAGAACAGGCGAGGCAGATTGGGTAAGCAACTGCAAGCGGGTTTGCATTATGTTAAGGTCTGCCTGATTTTGCTGAAGCTGATTTTTGGTTTCGAGTAATTGACTTTCGGCTGTTGTTTTTTCCAGTAGCGTGCCTTCACCGACTTTGTATCTTGCGTTGGCTGCGCGCGCAAAATCAGTAAACAAACTGTCTTGCGATAGCAGCAGTTGTTGCATGGCAGTGTAGAACAACAACTCTTCATAAGCCACCTTGGCTTCCCAGGCAAGTTCGTTTCGGGTAACGGCAAGTTGACGGGTGGCACTCGCCCACTGTTCTTTTCCCAGTTTCGACTGAGCTGCCCATGTAGTAGGGAAGGGGAGGCTTTGTGTTAACGTGAAGTTGTTGTCTTGTTCAATGGTATTGTACTGGCCGCGCATCAGCACGACAGAGAAATTGCCGGGGTCGGCCTGGGCTTTTTTAAGATGCCGTGCCTGCTCGGTTTCATGCTCTGCGGCTCTTACCCGGCCGTTGTTTTTTATAGCAGCCTGCACAACTTCTTCCCTACTCATTTTCTGTGCATGTGCTGCTCCGCAAATCAGCGAAAGCAACACCGCCCAGAGTTTGCACTTGTAAATCATAGCTCTTGTTGTGTTTTCTTTTCGAATAATGTGTACAAAACAGGAAGTACCACCAGCGTAAGCAAGGTGGCCGTAACCAAACCGCCAATTACAACGGTGGCCAGCGGCCTTTGCACCTCTGCTCCCGAACCTTGCGAAAGCGCCATGGGCAAAAATCCCAAAGAGGCTACCAAAGCCGTCATCATAACCGGGCGTAATCGCACCATGGCCCCGCGGATTACTATTTCATTCAACGGAAGATCATGGGTCTTTTTCAGCTGGTTGAATTCGGCAATCAAAACAATACCGTTAAGTACGGCCACACCAAACAGGGCAATAAACCCGACTCCTGCCGAAATGCTGAACGGCATATCGCGCAGCCAGAGTGCAAAGACACCACCAATAGCCGAAAGCGGAATGGCTGTGAAAATGAGCAAGCCATGTCGCAAAGAATGAAATGTGAAATACAACAGTAAAAAGATGAGCGCCAATGCCAACGGTACCGCTACCAACAATCGCTGTTTGGCCTCTTCCAGGTTTTTGAAGGAACCTCCATAGCTCACATAATACCCTGGCTCGAATTTCAGTCGAGCGGAAATTAAGGCGTCTAGCTCTTTTACGATGCTTTCTACATCGCGGCCACGCACATTGAAGCCCACCACAATTCTACGTTGGGCATCATCGCGCTGAATCTGGTTAGCGCCAATCGTAAGACTTATTTCGCCCAATTGATCGAGGGGCACTTGCAAACCGGCAGCCGTTGTAACAGAAAGGTTTTTTACATCGCTCATGTTTTGCCGGTTTTGGTTGGCCAGCCGCACCACCAGCTCGAAGCGTTTTTCGTTTTCGAACACCATGCCTGCTACTTCGCCAGCAAAGCCGGCACGCAACACACGGTTGGCTTCTTCTATACTTAAGCCAAACTGCGCCAGGCGTTCGCGATTCCACTTCACCACAATCTGTGGTAAGCCGCCAATGGGTTCTACAAATACATCTTCGGCCCCCTCCACTTCACGCGCCAGCGAACCCACGGCTTCACCATATTTAGCGAGCATATCCAGGTCTTCACCAAAAATTTTTATCACCACATCTTGTTTGGCGCCCGTCATCAGTTCGTTCGTGCGCAGCTGTATGGGTTGTTGAAAGCCGTACATGACGCCCGGTAAAGCGTCTTCTAACTTAGCCAGCATTTTGTCCGCCAGTTCTTCGCGGGTTTGGGCACTCACCCACTGGTCTTTTTCTTTCAGGGTAATAATGAGATCGGTTACTTCAATCGACATGGGGTCGGTAGGAATTTCTGATGTTCCTATTTTACCGATTACCGCCACCACCTCGGGAAAATTCTGAATCAGCACATCGGCTGTCTTCAAATTGGTTTCCACCGATTGACTCAACGAGCTGCCGGTTATCAATCGTGTTTCCACGGCAAAGTCGCCCTCGTTCAGTGTGGGAATAAATTCTCCGCCCAGGCGAAAGAAAACTACCAAGCTGACGATAAGCAGGGCACCAGATACACCAACGGTTGCGATTTTATGTTTCAGCACGGTATGGATAGTCGGTTGATACAAGCGCTTGAAGAACGCAATGATCTTGTCGGAAAAGTTGGCTTGGTGACCCGTTGTTTTGCTAAGCAGTAAAGCAGAAACCATGGGCACATAGGTGAGCGAAAGTATGAGCGCACCCAGTATGGCAAACGAAACAGTCTGGGCCATGGGCCTGAACATTTTACCTTCTATGCCGGTGAGAGACAGAATCGGCAAGTAAACAATGAGGATGATGATTTGACCGAAAGCAGCAGAACGCATCATAGAACTGGCAGACTGCTCCACTTCAAGATCCATTTCATTTTGCGACAGCTTTCTGGTAAGCTGGCTGATGCCCAGGTGGTGCATGGTGGCCTCGACAATGATTACGGCACCATCTACAATCAACCCAAAGTCGATGGCACCCAAACTCATCAGGTTGCCCGATACGCCAAACAGGTTCATCATGCTGATGGCAAACAACATGGCCAGGGGAATAACCGATGCCACAATGAGCCCCGCACGAAAGTTGCCCAACATCATCACCAGTACAAACACCACGATCAGCGCACCTTCAGCCAAATTGTTTACAACCGTTTCTATGGCATTGTTCACCAGGCGCGTTCGGTCGAGAAAGGCTTCAATCTCCACACCTTCGGGCAACGTTTTTCTGATCTGCGCAATGCGCTCTTTTACATTGGCAATTACTTCAGAAGAATTGGCGCCCTTCAACATCAACACCACTCCGCCTACGGCCTCGCCCTTCTCGTTGTAGGTAAGCGCGCCATAACGTGCGGCACTGCCCAACTGAATAATGCCCACGTCTTTCATCAACACCGGCAGTCCGCTGGCTGTGTTTTTCACCACAATCTGGCGCAGGTCTTCTATACTTTGCACCATGCCTTCGCTGCGTATAAAATAGGTGTTCGGTCCTCGTTCAATATAAGCGCCACCCGTATTTTGATTGTTTTTTTCAAGCGCATTGAACACATCACTTATGCTGATGTCCATGGCCCGTAGCTTTAGCGGGTCAACCGCTATTTCGTATTGTTTTACATAGCCGCCAAAGCTGCTGATGTCTGCAACGCCAGGGGTACCAATCAGCTGCCTGCGCACAATCCAATCTTGAATGGTGCGCAACTCCATGGCATCGTATTTGGCTTCGAAGCCTCCGTGCGGACGCAGCACATATTGGTAGATTTCGCTAAGGCCCGTTGAAAGTGGACCAATCTCAGGTGACCCTGCCCCCGCAGGAATCTGGTCTTGTGCCTGATTCAGTCGCTCATTCACCTGCTGCCGTGCCCAGTAAATGTCGGTGTCTTCTTCAAAGACCACCGTTACCACCGACAGGCCGAAGCGAGAGATGGAACGCATCTCGATTATTTCCGGTATGGTGGCCATGGTTTGTTCCACCGGAAAGGTGACCAACCGCTCTATCTCTGGTGCAGCCAGCGTGGGCGAAACCGTAATGATCTGCACCTGGTTGTTGGTGATGTCGGGCACCGCATCGATGGGGAGCCGCGTAAGTGACCAACTACCCCAGCCGATTAAAGCCAGCGTGAACATGCCTACCAACAGCTTGTGCTGTATGGAAAATCGAATGATAGAATGAAACATAATGTAAATGCAATTTTGCCTGGCACCTTGGTGGCTTCAGGCTAAATCAAAAAAAATTACCGGTACAGATTTGCCGGTTAAATTTTAGGAGGCTGAAAAATATCTCCGGCCCGAAGGGCTGGTTTTCTTGAGAGGTAAAGCGATTGGTGCGAACTCCTTTCTTCTACGGGCACGAACTGCATACTGAAACTGTGGGTAAGCAAAGCAACAGATGCTGTTACCGAGGAGTGATCGCAGGTTTTGAAGGGCAGCCGCATGTCGGTGTCATCGTGGGCCACATCGGTTTCGTAGTGCATCACCAAAAATTCCCAAAAGGAAAGGTCGGTGGAGGTGCTGTGTTCTTGATAATGTTCTACAAGCAACGGCAGTCTGAAAGCCTGGTGCAATTCGATGTGGGCCACCGAATACAACAACAGAAAAAAAACGGCCAGGCTGCGCTTCATGAACGCAAAGTAATAAAACACCTTCCCGTTAAAAAATGATTTGTGATGGCTGGCCCGGAAACAGATATCAACAAAAAGCCGCCCCGGTATAACGGAGGCGGCTTTTGATGCCACTAGTCGATTGCGGTTTATTGCTCCACCAGGTTCTTTTCCATGAGAAACTGCGCAATTTGCACTGCATTGGTGGCTGCACCTTTACGCAGGTTGTCGGCCACAATCCACATGTTAAGCGTATTAGGCTGCGACTCGTCTCTGCGCAAACGACCTACGAAAACTTCATCGCGGCCGTGGCTAAGAATAGGCATGGGGTATACGTTGTTTTTCACATCGTCTTGCACAATTACGCCCGGAGTTTGTTCCAGTATTTTGCGCACCTCTGCCAGATCAAAATCGCGCTCGAATTCGGCATTCACCGCTTCGGAGTGGCCGCCCATGGCCGGCACGCGCACGGTAGTAGCTGTTACGCCAATGCTATCGTCTTGCATGATCTTGCGTGTTTCGTTCACCATCTTCATCTCTTCTTTGGTGTAGCCGTTGTCTAAGAACACATCTATGTGCGGCAGCACGTTCATGTCGATGCGGTGCGGATATACCTTGGGGCCATCTATGCCTTTGCGCTCGTCCATCAGTTGCACTACGGCATCTTTGCCAGTGCCCGTTACCGATTGGTAAGTAGAGACCACAATGCGCTTCAGTTTATATTTTTTGTGCAAAGGGGCCAGCGCCAACACCATTTGAATGGTAGAGCAGTTGGGGTTGGCAATGATTTTATCCTCCGGCTGCAAAACGTGCCCGTTGATTTCTGGCACGATGAGTTTTTTCGTGGGGTCCATGCGCCACGCAGACGAGTTATCGATTACCGTGGTGCCCACTTCGGCAAAGCGTGGTGCCCACTCTAATGAAGTGCCACCGCCCGCGCTGAAAATGGCCACATCGGGCGCCAACCTCACGGCTTCCTCCATGCTGATGATGGTGTGTTTCTTACCCTTATATTCCATTTCCTTGCCCACGTTTTTGGCGGAGGCAACGAGATACAACGTGTCGAATGGGAACTGGCGCTCATCGAGCACCTTCAGGATTTCCTGGCCCACCAGCCCGGTGGCGCCTACTACAGCTAAACGCATGGTGTTTAAAATTTTAGGCTGTAAAAATACTATTTTTGGTAAGAGCCTATGAAGAAAATTTCAACACTCTGTTTGGTGCTGATTGCAAACGTATGCTTGGCACAATTTACCGATGATTTTTCGGACGGTGATTTTACGAACAACCCGGTGTGGGTGGGCCAACCCGACAGGTTTGGTATTGATGGAGGACGGTTGAGATTGTTGGCTCCCGCATTCGCTGATAAATCATACTTGGTGACCAACAGCAATGCAGTTGAAAATGGTTCCTGGGAATTTTATGTAAGGATGGATTTTAATCCATCGGCCTCAAATTTTACAAGAATCTACCTGATGGCAGATGTGCCCGACATTCAGTCGACAACAAAGGGGTACTACATCCAGATAGGAGGGACATCAGACGAAATCAGCTTGTTCAAACAATCAGGGGTTAGCCATGAAAAAATTGTGGATGGCTTGGATGGCCGCGTGAATCTTGGCACCGTGGAACTAAAAGTCCGAGCGACCAGAGATGCGAATGCTAACTGGCAATTGTTCTCGGACGTAAATTTAACTGGTACTTGGATATTAGAAGGTTCTACAACGGATGCCGCACATATTGCTTCCGTATATTTTGTCGTGTATTGCGAATACACCTCTACACGATCTACTAGCTTTTATTTTGACGACTTTGTGGTTTCAGGCATTCCTGTTCCAGACACCACCCCGCCCTCTCTTTTATCCGCAGAGGTAACTTCATCCAACGAGCTGTCACTTGTTTTTTCAGAGCCACTCGACCCAACCAGCGCTACTACTTCTACACACTTTTCCGCGAACAACAATCTGGCACAGCCTGTATTGGCCAGCTTGCAACCGGATGGCAAAACATTGCTTTTGCAGTTTGCCAACGATTTCACCAATGGCGTTTTGAATGAACTCACGATTAATGGGGTGAAAGACTTGGCGGGAAATGAGATGAGCGAAACAACAACACCCTTTCGATTTTTCGATCCTCAACCAGCGGCCTTCAACGACTTAGTCATCAACGAACTCTTCCCCGACCCCAACCCAGTTATCGGTTTGCCCGAAGCAGAGTTCGTGGAACTCTATAACCGCAGCAGCAAACCTTTCAACCTGGCCGGGTGGAAGCTGAAAGACCCTACCAGCACGGCCACCCTGCCTTCCGTTTTCCTGCTGCCGGGCGACTACCTGGTTCTGTGCACATCAGCCGCTTCAACCCTGTACAGTACTCATGGCGCAACGGCTGGGCTATCGAATTTCCCCACCTTGAACAACACCTCGGATGCCATGGTGTTGTTAGACCCAGAGGGCCTGAAGATTGATTCGGTGAACTACCAACTGGGTTGGTACCAGAATGATGACAAAGCCCAGGGCGGCTACACGCTGGAACGGCTGAATCCCGAAATGCCGACCAATGACTCCATCAACTGGATGGCCTCAGAAGATGCCTCTGGTGGTACGCCTGGAAAACCGAACTCTGTGCTGGGCAGAAACCCCGACAGCAAAGCACCTTTGCTGATTGCTTCGTTGGTGGAGGCTGATCGATTGGTGCTCACCTTCAATGAACCTGTTTTTGCCGACACAGCTCACTTTGTAGTGAATGATGGCCCTGAACTGCAGGAAGTACGGTTAGAAAACACAACCATTACGCTCGTGTTTGCGCAGCCACTCGTCAATGGTGAAACCTATCAGCTACAGATCAATAGACTGGCTGATCTGGCTGGCAACTTGTTTCAAAGCGAACCCATTTCTTTCCGCTATTTTTTACAAATGCCGGCTGCAACGGGCGCAGTGCTGTTCAACGAAATCATGGCAGACCCCAGCCCCGTGGTGCAGTTGCCCGAAGCCGAGTATATCGAATTAGTAAACGCATCGGCTCACCCCTTCGATTTGCTGGGCTGGCAATTGATGGATGCTACGGATACTACTTCGCTGCCTTCATATATTTTAAGGCCAGGAGAATTTCTAGTGCTCTGTGCTACCAGCCAGGCTAACCGCTTCTCCCCGTTGGGAGCTGTGTTAGGAGTGCCTGGCTTTCCTTCACTCAACAACACGGGCGAACGGTTGGCACTTTTTTCAAATCAAGGCATTTTGCTTGATTCGGTTCGCTATGCGCAAACGTGGTATGCTACCAACGAAAAGAAAGACGGAGGTTGGTCGCTGGAGCGCTTGCGTTACGAAGAGAATAGCCATAACTCCTTGAACTGGCGCGCCAGCGAAGACACAAAAGGAGGCACGCCCGGCCAACGAAATTCTGTGTTTGGCTATAAGCTGGACGTGGTGCCACCGGTGTGGCAATCTATTCAGGTGGTGAATGCGTACACACTTCGGTTGGTATTCAATGAGCCCATAGATACTATCACTGCGCTGGCACTATCAAATTATACCGTACAGCCAGGATCCATTCATCCGGCATCTGTCGCTTTCGCGGAAACGCTCGTACTGGTGCTCACCCTCACCCAACCTTTACAAAACGGGGCAGGCTATACGTTGCAGGTGGAACAATTGAATGACCTTGCCGGCAATACGATGGATGCCGCAACACAATCATTTCTTTATTTCATTCCTTCACCGGTTCATCCGAAAGATATCATCTTCAATGAAGTAATGGCCGATCCTGCACCAGTAGTGCAACTGCCGGAAGCTGAGTACATCGAATTGTTAAACCGTTCCAACCATCCCATCGATTTACAAGGATGGACGTTGACTGATGGCGGTACGCCTTCAGTGTTTCCGCCTCACATTATTCAACCGGGCGATTACCGAATCATAACTGCTGCCAGCCAGGCAGCGCAGTTCACTCCTTTTGGAAAGGTATTGGCTGTGCCGAATTTTCCTTCATTGAATAATGCAGGTGAAAGCCTGCGGCTGAAGGATGCTTTGGGTAACACCATCGATTCGATCTATTTTAATCTGAGCTGGTACCGCAGCGAAGAAAAGAAAGAGGGGGGCTGGTCGCTGGAGTTGATTGACCCCAACAACCCGTGCGGAGAAGAAGACAATTGGACCGCCTCGGAAAGCGAACGTGGCGGTACCCCTGGCGTTGTTAATTCCGTATTGGCCAACAAACCCGACCTTACCGGGCCACGGTTGCTGCAGGCCAGACCGGCCAGCGAAACCGAGGTGCTGGTTACTTTCAGTGAGAAACTGGATCGGGCCATCGCACCGGGGTCTTTTGTACTTCAGCCAGCGGTTGAAATAACTGAGGCTGTATTTATCGACTCATCCCTGCGCACAGTGCGACTGCTAACGGCAACGCCTTTGGCAATCCGCACCCAATATCAATTAACCCTTCAAGCTATTTACGATTGCAACGGCAATGAAATAAGCGAAGAAAGTAGCAAAGCCGTTTTTGCCTTGCCAGAGCCCATAGAGCCGGGGGATGTATTGATTAGCGAAATACTTTTTAACCCCCTACCTGGTGGGGTAGATTTTGTGGAACTCTACAACGCATCGCCTAAATACTTTCAACTCAATCAGCTGAAACTGGCTAACTGGCAGAATGAGGCCCCGGCCAACATTCGAACACTTGACCAACAGACTTTATGGGCACCCGCACAATGGCAGGTCTTTACACCCGACCGGGCCTTATTGCAACAACTGTTTCCTTCCATGCCGTTGGAAAGTGTTATCGAAACGCCTTTGCCAACGTTGCCCGATGAGGAAGGCACGCTGGCCATCCTGAATGAACAAGATCAGCTCATCGATTTATTGCAATACAGCGACTCATACCATTCTCCCCTGATCAAAGACAAAGAAGGTGTATCGTTGGAGCGGATTGCCTATTCGCAACCTACCCAAGACCCGGCCAACTGGACTTCTGCCAGCGCCACGGCAAATTTTGCCACACCCGGCCAGATGAATAGCGCGGCACGCCCCGAAATGGTGGCTGCAAGTGGAGAAATTGTGGTGAACCCTGAAATAATAGCACCACTCACAGCGCAGGGCTTTGCACAGATACAATTCCGTTTCGAACAAAGCGGCTATGTTGCCAACGTAAAAATTATCGATCAGCAAGGCCGCGCGGTGAAAGAGGTGGCCCACAACCAACCCGTGGGTTACGAGGGCTTTTTCCGTTGGGAGGGAGACCTGGACGATGGCACACGCGCCCGCAGTGGTTATTATTTAGTGTGGTTCGAAGTATTCGATGCGGAAGGCAACCTGCGCACCTACCGCAAAAGGGTGGTGGTGGCCAACCGCTGACGTTGACATTTTCGGGACATATACCCGCAAGGGCTAATTTTAAAAAGCCTTATATTTCACACCTCGTTCAACTTAACCCCTATAGTTATGGCCAACGATTTTAAACCCACCGTGGGCAGCAAAGTGCCCAAAGCAGACGCAGAAAAATGGATTGCCAAGTACGACAAAGACAGACGCAAGGACAAAGACGACACCAAGTCGGTATTCTATGGCAAAGACTTCATCAACAGCATTTTTGCCGAACACCCCAACGCGGCCGGTATCAGCTTCTTTCTGGCTGATAAGCCCAACGGCAACGGCAAGGATACCGTGCAACTGGTATTGGTGCCCACCACCGAAGACGGCCAGCTTTTATGGAATGCGTTGGAAGGAAAAGATGGCGGAGGATCGGCTTATGATTCTGGACAGCTATGTCCACCTCATTGCCCCAAACCGTAAACCATCTTGCCGTTGAGGCTTGAAGAGCTTTTGCCTATCAGCACCTGGCTGTCGCACGGGATGACCGCGCTGGCATTGGTAATTGCCATCTGGGCCGGTCGTTTGTTCAGAGCACCGGGACGGATTGTTGTATGGGTGGGGGTGTACTTTTTTGCAAGTTTTCTTGCCAGCCTGACCGGATCGATTCTCATCTGGATGAAGATGACCGCATGGGTGAACGCACCCGGCCATCTTCATAATTGTATTGCAATTGCAATGTTAACCCTCCTATACATAGAGGTGTTACCACCCGGCTGGAAGGTGGTTTTGAAAAAACTCGGACCCACATTAGTTATTCTTGCGCTGCTGAACCTGCTGGTTGGACAGGGAAGAGAGGTGAACTCGTATTCTTACATAGCGGCAGGTCTATTGGGTCTAATCTGCGGAATAGGCTTTTGTTATCAATTGATGGTCGACTTGCCGGCACTGGCCATTCATCGGCTTCCCATTTTTTGGTTCAACACTTCATTTCTGATTTACAACTCATCTACGTTATTGCAATTCATCTTCAGAGATTACCTGGCGGATATCTCGTGGGAGATATTGACCATGTTTGTCATTTTTCACAATGCAGTGTCCTTGATTTCAATGTCGCTGATTTTAGTCGGGCTCTATTACGCCTCCGCGGAAAGGAGTTGGGTTGCCAGTAATTCAGAACCATCGCATTCTTCTCCGTTTTTGTAAACTTGCACAGGCAGCAACGCACACGTGAACAGCAACATCGTTTTACTCATCGCCCTCGGCACAGCAGCCACCCTCTTTATGGCTATTGCCATTGTGCTGTTTGTAGTGTTTTACCAGAAGCGCATGTTGAGCGAACAACTGCGCAGGCAGGAACTCGAGAAAACCGTGCAGCAACAGATATTACAAGCCACGCTCGAGTCGCAGGAGGCGGAACGTAGAAAAGTAGCTGCCGATTTGCACGACAGCATTGGTGGCATGCTCTCCGCCATTCGCGTGGGCGTGTCGCGCCTGGGAGCCCTTTTGCCCGAGCCTGAAAAAATGGAAGCCTCCAAACAAATGTTGGACGACACTATTGATGCGGTGCGCCAAATCAGCCGAGACCTGATGCCGGCCACACTGGAAAAATTCGGTTTGGCCACAGCCGTGCGCGAGCTGGCCGAGCGTTTGCAAGCCACAGCCCACATTCAAATTGGCGTGGTAGAAATGGGCACCCGCACAGAGGTCGACCTCAGCAAATCGCAAGAGTTGATGCTCTTTCGCATCGCGCAAGAATTACTCAACAATGCCATTAAGCATGCCCAGGCTACCTACATAGAAGTAGTGCTTAGCTACGGCCCCATCCTTCAGCTTATCGTGGAAGACAATGGCGTGGGCCTGAGCCGCGAACAGGTAGCACAAAGCGGTCTCGGAAGCCTGGGGCTCTTTAATGTACAAAGCCGCCTGCAATTGCTGGGGGCCAATCTGTTGGTGGATGAACAAAAGAAAGACGGTTGCAAAATAACGGTAACCCTACCACTCGCGCATGGATCGTAAATGGAAAGTATTTATTGCCGATGACCACACGCTTTTCCGCAAGGCCATGGTGGGGCTGCTACAGTCTTTTACCGATGTAGGCGAGGTGAAAGATGCGGTGAATGGAAAAGAGTTGCTTACGCTGATGAAATACGGAACACCCGATCTGGCCATTGTAGACCTGCAAATGCCGGTGATGGACGGGGTGGAAACCTGCGAACACATTCTGCAGAAGTATCCGGATACACGCATTATTGTGTTAACCATGCACGACAGCGACAAGTATGTGTTGCACATGATGGAAATGGGTGTGAACGCTTTTCTGCTAAAGAATACCGAACCCGATGAACTCGAGCGCGCCATCCGGGCGGTAATGCTGAACGATTTCTACGCCACCGATTGGGTTACCAACATCATGCGTAAAAACAAACAGGCCGAACGACCTGAATTTAATTCCAATCTCACCGAGCGCGAACAGGAAATAGTGCGTTGGGTGTGCCAGGAATTATCGAGCCGCGAAATAGGCGAGCGCCTGAACGTGAGCGAGCGCACCGTGCAGAACCACCGCTTTGCCATCATGAAAAAACTGGGCGTAAAAAACACCATCGGGCTGGTGCACTATGCCTACCAGCATGGCATTCTCTGATAATTTGTGCAAAAAGGCGTATGAGTAATTCTACTCATTTTTTGAACCCAATAACTGCTTAAACAAGTCAAATACCCCTAAAACGGTATGGGGTTCATGTTTCGGTAGCACCTGCATTCCATTCTTACCAAATTAGGCTACGGTTTAGGTTTAGGAATTTATGTTGTTGCAATCAGGAGATACCATGAAAATTTTAGTCGTTCACCGCTCTACCCCCGCCCTCGACCAGATACTGGCCGACCTGAGGGCTAAGGACTATGCGGTGAAGCACCACGAGTCGGGCCTGGATGGCCTCTTTACTTCGCGCCTAGAAAAGTTCGATCTGATTATTTGTGGTACAGAACTCCCCATTGTAACAGGTTACGAGTTGGTGCGCGCAGTGCGCACCTACTCCGTAAACCGCGGCACTCCGGTTATTTTTCTGGCCGAAGAGGTAAACGAAAAATCCGAAAAGCTGGGCCAGGCCCTGGGTGTGGCCGGCTTGCTGAGCCAACACCAGGCCAGCACGCGGCTGGCATCGCTGGTAGAGCAGCAAGTGCCCGTGGCGCTTAAGCAGACCGAAAGGCCACTGAATTAGAATAAAGTTTCCAAGAATATAAGCGGGCCAAACGCCCGCTTGCATGACCAAAGCCCCTGCATCGTGCCCGCAGTTACCACGGTGTTTGGGGCTGGTCTTTTTTAGTGGCTATCCCAAAGCCGCTCTCACTTGCGGTGCAATCTTCGTCCCAAAAATTTCGATGGACTTCATTAACAGTTCGTGCGAAGGGCCACCCACATCCATGTGGGCGGAGAAGCGAGTAAGGCCAAATAGTTCGTGCATCTGCAGAATTTTGTCCACCGCCTCGTTGGCATCGCCAAACAAATAAGCGCCACTCTTGCCACGCCCTTGTTCGTACTGACCGAGGCTAAATGGTGGCCATCCACGGCTGGCACCTACACGGTTCATCTGCGCAGCATATACCGGGTAGTAGGCATCGGCCGTTTGCTGACTGTTCTCGCCAAAGAAACTATGCATGTGCACACCCACCTGCAATTTTTTCGGGTCGTGGCCGAAGTGTTCGTACAACTCGCGGTAGTATTGAAACAGGGGTTGGAATTGCGCGGGATTGCCACCAATGATAGCAAACATAACCGGCAGCCCCAGCTTCGCTGCCCGCACTACCGACTCGGGTGTGCCACCTACGGCTACCCAAATGTTCAGGTGGTTGTTGACAGCCCGCGGCAACACCATCTGTTCCTGAAGCGGGGCCCTGTGTTTCCCTTTCCAGGTGATGCGTTCCTGCTGGTTAATTTTTACGAGCAAATCTAACTTCTCTTCGAACAAGTCGTTGTAGTGATCCAGTTGGTAGCCATACAGAGGAAACGATTCTATGAAGCTGCCGCGACCGGCCATCAGCTCAGCCCTGCCGTTGCTCAGTTGATCAAGTGTGGCAAAACTCTGATAGATGCGCACAGGGTCGGAAGAACTGAGCACAGTAACAGCACTACCCAGTTTTATTTTTTTAGTGACTGTGGCGGCAGCCGCCAGCACCACTTCCGGCACAGACACGGCATAGTCGGGGCGGTGGTGTTCGCCAATGCCAAAAAATTCAATACCACTTTCGTCCATTAATTTGATTTCTTCAATCAATTCGCGCAGGCGATCGCCCGCAGGCAGCGGTTGGCCCTTCTCATCGTAATGGTTGTCGCCAAACATGCCTATGCCCAATTCCATATTGAAGTTGTTTTAAAAATGTAAAGACCCGCAAAAGAACAATTAAGTTCCGAAAAAGTGCACAAGTCTTTCATTTCCCGATAAGGGGCTTCTGCACGAAAACTACTTATATTCGTTCCACCCTTAATCCCGTTCTTATGCGTTATCTCTTCCCTACCATACTGGTTTGCCTGCTTGCGGCTTGTGCCACGCCCACCTCCTCACCTTTGGTGGAAGAAAGTTCAGACCTCACCGTTCAAAAACATGCAGCAGATGAGTTAAAGAAATCTGAAGCCGACACATTTCGTGTGGAGCTACGAGGCAATGCGTTTATTTCCGGCTATGCGAACCAACTAACGGCCGATGTAGAAATCCATATTCTGAACCCGGAAAAAAAAGAAACCAACAGCTATGATGACTCCGCCCGTGGTCACGACAATTTTTTCTTCATGGCCAAGGAAGCGGGTACCTGGTTCATCGTCATCAAACCCTTCGAGGCCAACGAAGGCAAATACGAACTTCACCTTACGGGAGCTGAAGCATTGTCGCAAGACCCCGCCAAACGTGTTGACCAAATTGCCAAAGTCATGATCCCTGCCGATGGACCGGGTGCATCAGTGGCCGTTACGCAAAAAAACCAATTGGTATACAGCAAAGGCTTTGGGTTGGCTAATCTGGAATATAACATTCCGAACACACCACAAACCATTTTTCATGTGGCTTCGGTCTCCAAACAGTTCACCGGTTTTGCCATTGCTTTATTGGCCGATCAGGGAAAGTTGAATGTGAACGATGACGTGCGCAAGTACATTCCCGAGTTGCATGATTTCGGTACGCCCATAACACTCAGTCACCTGGTGCACCACACCAGCGGTATGCGCGACCAATGGAACCTGCTGGCCATGGCAGGCTGGCGCCTGGATGATGTGATTACCCATAACCAGATCATGCGCCTGATCGCCAAACAGCGTGAGTTGAATTTCGCACCCGGTGATGAAATGCTCTATTGCAACACGGGCTTTACACTGCTGGCGGAAGTGGTGCATCGGGTTACCGGCCAATCTTTTGCAGACTGGACGCGCGAAAACATTTTTATACCATTAGAAATGAATAACACCTTCTTTTATGATGACCACGAGAAGATGGTGCCCAATCGCGCTTATTCTTACCATAAAAGGGACACCATATATAAGAAGAGCGTTTTAAGTTACGCCAACGTAGGCGCTACCAGCCTCTTTACCACGGTGGAGGATTTGAGCAAGTGGGCAGCCAATTTCCAAACGATGAAAGTAGGCAATGAAAGTGTGATGCAGCGCATGCAGGAACCATTCGTATTAAACAAAGGCGACACCACCCAATATGGGTACGGCATTGGTATGGGCAAGTACAAAGGCTTACGAACTTTATCTCATGGCGGTGCTGATGCGGGTTACCGCACCATGTTGTTGATTTTCCCCGACCAGCAATTATCTATAGCTGTGTTCAGCAACCTGGCCTCATTCAGCCCCGGAGGATTGAGCTATGCCATTGCCGATGCATTTTTAGAAAGCGAATACAAGCCTGAACCACCACGAGACGCACCGGCACCTCCACCTGCGACAACGGAAAATAAGCCAGACGTTGAGTCTGGTGAAAAGTTATCTGCCTACGAAGGGCGTTACTACAGCGAGGAATTGGAAACTTTCTACACCCTCCAGGCTGTAGGCGACACGTTGATAGCGCGCCACCAGCGCCACGATGATACCAAAATGTGGCGCAAGAAGGGTCACGTATTCAGCACCAACACGTGGTGGATGGGCGAAATCACTTTCACCCAGCAACCGGGCGGCCAAATTGCGGGTATGAAAGCGTCTAACGGTCGCGTGAGAAACCTGCGGTTTGACAAAGTGAAGTAGCAGCTTTCCTCCTTACGGTTTTTCTTTCAGAAACTGAAGAAAAGCTTCGCGGGTGCTCATGAACTTAAATGTTTCCTGAAGGGTATAATAGGTGCTTTTCTCCGATGACAGCTCGTAGCTCTCTTTCACAAATTCCAATGCTTGCTCTTCGTAATTAAACAATTGCGCAATGCCCGCAATCTGCGTATTGGTCATGCATTTTCCTTTGGTAGCCATCCGCGCCATATCCATCTTTTCCTGACTAAACGCTTTACCGCGGATGGCTTCTACCGCAAGGTTGTATTCCCGTTCATTTAAAGAGCAGTCGGGTGCGGCCACAACCTGTTCCTCGTTTTCTGGTGCTGCCGTTACGGTATCAACAACCACGGTTGCCACAGGCGCTACCGGGGCAGTTACTTCGGGCTCAGAAATATCTTCCACAATCAACGAAGCAAAAGTGTTGTCGAGCATCTTTTTGCCGGTGAAGTCGGTATCGCGTTCAATGGTGGTGTTTATGCCGTTAAGTTTATCGGCCTCAAACAAGGTTACACGCAAGCCTTTGGGTACACGCAACGATGACAACGCTTTGGGGCCAATAGTTAGTTTCGAGGCCTCGTAACGGCCAGGCTCCAGCTTTTGACTTCGGCCTTCAAATCGCTCGCTGAAAATGGTTACTACCATTTCTTCAGGCCTGCGCCATTGTACCTGCACAGCGGAGGTAATATCATTGAACTGATGGGCTTTCAAAAACTCGGCATCTACGGTTTTGGTAGTAACCAATGTGCGGCCGGTAAAGTCGCTGTTTTCAAACAAAGTAACCCGAAGGCCGCGTGGTACACTTACAGAAGAAATGGTGTTGTTGCCCACCTCCAGGTCGGGGTGCTCGTAGGCACCGGGCGAAAGTTTTTGCGAGGCGCCTGAAAGGTTGTCGGCATAGACGATTGCCTGAGGTAACGGATCGCGGGTATCACCCACCACCAAAGAAGAGACTTGATTATCGAAGCCACGGTTGCGCAGATAGGTAGGGTCGGCATCGCGCGTAAGCAGTAACGACTGTCCGCGAAATCCCTCGTGCTCGAACAACAGCACCCACCAACCTTCAGGTATTTCAATTGAAGAAACCTGATCGTTGCCAATGCCCATATGGGGCAGATCATACATGCCGGGGCTAAGCCTACTAGCTGTTCCCGCGAAGGCATCTTCATATACCTGTACCCGCTGCACCCGCGCAACTTCAAGTGAAGAAGTGGTGTTGTTAAATTTCTTTGATTCTAAAAAACTTGTGCTGGCATTGGTTTCGTCAAGCACCAACGAGCGGCCAGAGAATGCTTCGCCATCGTAAAGCGTTACGCGATAACCTTCCGGTACTTTGATAGCCGATAGTTCATTGTTGCCGATTTTCAAGTCTTTCACGGCATAGTTTCCAGGCTCGATAAAGTTTTGGGCTGTGCCAGAGAAATCGCCTTGAAAAATAACCACACCGGACAGGTCATCCTTTTTTATAACGGATTCTTCCACGGGCACCGTAGGTTGGGCAGGCAACGGATTCTTGCCGGGAGTAGCCACACTGTCGGCAGGTAAAGTAACCGCTACTGCTTCTACGGTGAGCGATGTGGTAGCGTCATTGAACTTATTCTTCACGAGAAAGCTGGCAGGGGCATCGGAAGTAAGGGTAAGCGAACGACCCGTAAAATTCTGGTGTTCGAACAACGTAACCCTTAGCCCTTTGGGCACACGCACAGACGAAATGTGGTCATTGCCTACCGCCTCCAGGTCCTTCAGGTCGTAGCGACCTGTGGAGAGCCGCAGCGCAGTGCCGGTGAAATCGTCTTTGTAAACCACTACTGCTGGGATTTTGCTATCGGGAGGTAGTTCGCGTACTTCTTCTACCACGATGGAGATGGATAACCGCAGGTCGGTAAAACCCTTTTCGGTTAAAAAGTTTTTGTCTGCATCTTTGGTCAGCGTAAGCGATGTGCCCCTGAATTCATCTTCTGCGTACAGCGTCACTTTCATGCCAGGCGGAACGCGCACGGAATGCACCATGCTAATTCCCGATAAGGAGAGATATTGATTGTCGTATTGGCCTATGCCAAAATCGTAGTGGTTGCCCGAAAAGTTATCGGTGTAAAGGGTAATCCATTTCTGTGCAGGCTGAGCGTGCATCGAAGTGGTTGCCAGCAGCAAGGCCACCAGGCACCAGAGGCAAGGTTTGTTTTTCATGGGGTATCCCGAATATAGCGAGATGATTCCTGAAATGCGAAAGTCGTGCCAACCATTCCCCGAGTGATTAACCAGACCCTACTGATGTGGGCCACCGCCAGCAAAAAAAGTAACTATGACTATGGGCTAAATTGGACCCTTGCGTTTCAGAGAAACGGAGAAGGTTCTTTGCTATAGGTTAGGGTAAGCCGGTGCATAGCGCGCGTACAGGCCACGTACAGCATGCTGCGGTCTACTTCGGTGCGATAGTTACGGGCAGAAACAAAAGGCACGATCACCTCATCGAACTCCAGGCCTTTCGCCAAATGTGCCGAGGTAATGGTAATGCCTTCTTTGAAGGTGGCGCTTTCGGGCGTTAGCAGGTGCACACCCGGCTGTTTCAACTTACCGTAAACAAATTCAGCTTGATCGAAGGTTTTACAGATAATGCCCAACGATTGATATCCCGACTCGCTGAATTTTAAGAAGAGGTTCTGGATTTTCTCCATCTCTTCGTCATTGCCGGCACAACTTACTATTTCCGGTTCGGCACCGTGTCGTTCCAACGGTACCAGGTTTGGATTGGGCTTAATGCGCAGCGAAAATTGAACGATCTCCCAGGTAGAGCGGTAGCTGCGATATAATTTAACTACTTCGCCATTAGGAAAAACCTCTTCAATGGTTTCCGCTGACGAAGCACTATACGGATTGACGGTTTGGCTTACATCGCCCAGAATAGTTTTTTTGCAGGTAAACAACCGCGACAGCACAGCGTATTGCACGGGGGTATAGTCTTGCATTTCGTCTACCAGCAGATGCTTTACATGGTCGTAGCGTGGGGCGCCATCCAAACGAATCTGGCAATAGATTAAAGGAAACACATCGGCATATTCCAAGCGACCATCGCGCATGGTTTTGAAAAGCCCGGGTTTGCCCAGCCATTGAAAGAAGTCGCGATACAAATCCAACACGTTGCTGAAGCGGAACATGGCAGGCACCGCTTGCCAGATGCGGGCTTTCTCGCCACCCGACAATTTGCGACCGGCTTCATTGCGCACATATTGCGTTACTTCTTTGGCTACTTCGGGCAGCCTTTTCAAAATGGGTAGCCGCGAATAAGAACGGAAGCGCTCGTGGATGTAAGGAAAGGGAACAGTTACTCCGGCCACCTTCAATTCGCTGAAAGTAAAATAGTTGTTTTCTGCGTAGATGAAGTAGCGATTGAGCTGGCTTAAAAAATCGAACGATGCTTTGAAACGCATGCGCTCTATGTAGGCAGGGTCAGGCTCCTGCAGCAGTGTTTCAACTTGTTCGAAGAATGGTTGAAAAGCCACTTTGTTTTCCAATAACTCCCCGGCAAGTTCTTCCATGCCCATTTCGGGTATGTGCTCTTCGCCCAGTTCGGGCAACACGTTAGAAATGTAATCTGCAAAAACTTTGTTGGGCGAAAGAATCAATATGTCTTTACTGGACATGCTGTCGCGGAAGCGGTACAGCAAGAAGGCAATGCGGTGCAGGGCAATGGAAGTTTTGCCGGAGCCTGCCACGCCCTGAATAATCATGGCCGGTGCACTTTCGTTGCGTATCACCTCGTTCTGGTCGCGCTGAATGGTGGCCACGATGTTTTTCATCTTGTCATCGCTCGATTTGCTCAGCTCTTTCTGTAGCAAGTCGTCATGAATGTTCAGATCGTTTTCGATCATGAACTCCATCTTACCATCGCGAATTTTGTATTGTCGTTTCAGTTCTACCACACCTTGTACCGTGCCCGAGGGTGTTCGGTACGAGGCCTCTCCTTTCTCGAAATCGTAGAACAAGGAGGATACCGGTGCACGCCAGTCGTAGATGTGGTTGGTACGGTCGTCTGAGAAAGTATGAATGCCAATATAAACCGGTAGCGTTGTTTCGCCTGGTTGGCGAAAGTCTACCCGCCCGAAGTAAGGAGAAGAGAGAAGCTTCATAAGCTTTCGTTTGCGCACCTCGGCCGATTCGCCCGTGAATGCCATACGGTCTATGCTTTGCCCGGCAGCCACATGGTCGGCTTCGTCCAGCCCTGATTGATGCTCGAAGAGGTACTCTTTCTTTTGCCGCAGTTCCGTAACATGCTGTCGCACCCGTTCATCTGCCCGCCTGATGGCGACTTGTAGCTTCTCCTTAATTTCTTCCAGGTGGGTGCGTTCTTCCTGTTCTGCAGCTTCTGTCATCAATACGCTTCAAAGTGAGCCGCGAATTTACATGTTTTCGTGTGCGGAAGCCCACGATGTTTGGTGACTAGTTGGAGACTTCCTACCAATTGGGTACTCCTTTACCCGCATGAGCGTAAATCTGAAACTTTCGTTTACTTTGTTTGTCTATAAGTTGAAAATCATGCGTTTAGCCGCTGCACTTCTGTTTTTGATGACTTTTGGCGTGCACAGTCTTGCACAAGTAACGCAGAAGCACGTGCGTAACTATGGGCCAGATGTAAATAAGGCGGGCGAAGTCTTGGGTATGGCGCTGGCTGATAATGCCGGCAGGTTATTTTTTACTTCCGAAAAAGGAGTGTTGGTGTACGATGGCGATCGTTGGAAAATGATCGCCCTGGCAGACGAAAGTCCCGGCCGATCGCTGGAGTTTCAACCAACTAAAAACCGTCTCTGGGTAGGAGGAATTGGAACCTTTGGTTACCTGGCGCCCGATTCCATTCAGCACTTTCGTTACGTGCCTGTGTCTAATGAGGCCTTTCCGCAAATTCCGTTCAAACAAGTGTGGCAGATTTTGATAGAAGGCGATTCGGTGACTTTCATGACAAATGAGGCCCACTTCGTTTGGTATCAAAACAAGCTTACTACAGACACCACGCGCAATACTTACGTTTTTCTGTCAGGCAAGACCAAATATTATTCGCGGAAGGGAGGTGGCCTGTACGTGTCAAAACAAGGTAGCCGACAATTGATATGGAACCATGCCCACCTGCGTGAGGCCGTTTATTTCATCACACCACGTAACGAACACCAGAATCTGCTTTTTACTCCCTACGATGGAGTTTATGTGCACGATTTGAGAACGGACAAGGTGACAAAACATGAACAATTTTCTGCTTTGTTCAGCGACAAAGCTTTCTACGAGGCTGTACCCATTACAGACCGGGTTTTGGCACTAGGCACATGGTACCACGGCATACTCTTTACCGATTTAGAAGGTTCTTTGCTCGATCAATGTGGGATAAAACAAGGTTTAGCTTCCGATGGGATATCTGACATGACCTTGGACGCCACGGGGAAGCTTTGGGCAGCAACAGACTTTGGTGTTTCAGCCATAGACATAGCCTCTGCCTGGCCGGCATGGTCTGTTGAGGTAAGCACACCGCATACGTCTGTTACTCAGGTAACCGTTAATGGCGAGCATACTTTTTACCCGCTTACCTCTCAGCAAATCCGCTTCAATAGGAAGCCAAGCTTGTTGCGTATTCACTTTGCAACGCCTGGCTTTGAACACCAAGCCACTTATCTACATCAAATTCGCCTGGAGGGGTTAGATACCATTTGGAAAAACGTGGACTTGGCCGGTTTCTACGAATATAAAGACCTGCCAAATGGCACTTACCGCTTTCGCGTGAAGCGAATTTCTGACAAGGGCGAGTCGGCAGAAGGACTGTTGAATTTTGAAATTGACGAACCCTGGTATACCCTGGTGCAAGACAATTGGCGTTACTTCATTGGCTCGTTAGCTATCGGGCTGTTATTGGTTGTTGCCTTTACTTATCGGCTGCGCGTAAATCAAAAGTTGTTGACTAAGATGGTGGCGGAGAAGACCAGCGAAATAGAGAAAAACGAAAAAGCACTGTTAGCCATAAACAAAGAACTAAAGGAAACCAACGATGAACTGGACATTCTGCTTTACAGATCTTCTCACGATTTGGTGTCGCCTGTCAAATCCATTAAAGGATTATTGCATTTGGTTCGGCTTTCGCCTGATGAAACACACACGTACTTAGAAATGATGGAGGACCGGATAGCCCGGCTGGAGCAAATACTGGTCGAAATCAACGCTTATGTAAGAAATGTGAAAGGCGACCCTTTGATGGAAGAATTCAATTTGCTCCATTTGGTGACTGAGATAAAAAAGGAATTGGAATTTATGCCTGAGGCGAGAAACCTTTTTTGGCAGATTGATATCGACCCTGGGTTGATGATAACGAGCGACAGGGCGCGTTGGCGAATTACATTATCTAATCTGCTGGGCAATGCGGTGAAGTACAGCGACCACAAAAAGGCTACGCCTTACATACATCTTTCTGCGCGAAGTATGAGTAACAACTTGCACTTAACCATTGCAGACAATGGCCTTGGCATAGACAAGCAATACCAGGCTCGTTTGTTCGAAATGTTTTTCCGTGCCACAGAAAGTTCTTCAGGCTTGGGCTTGGGTCTCTTTCTTGTAAAGAAAGTGGTAGACAGTCTGAAAGGAGAAATCGTTATTGACTCTGAGCCAGCGCAGGGTACCACGGTGAGCGTGAGCGTGCCCGTAGTGTTTAGGCAGGTGCACGTGGCTACGGCTTAAGGCAAGACTTCATACAACTCCAGCGGTAAGCCATCTGGGTCGGTAAAGAATGTAAACCGTTTGCCGGTGTATTCGTCTACCCGTATGGCTTCCGCGGCAACGCCCTGCTCTCTTAGTTTTTTCACAGAACCTTCAATATCTTTTACCTGAAAGGCCAGGTGTCGCAACCCGGTTGCCTCTGGCCTGCTCGGTCTCGCGGGTGGGTTGGGAAATGAAAACAACTCAATTACATAATGATTGTTCAATGCCAGGTCTAGCTTGTAAGACTGGCGTTCCGCTCGGTAATGTTCGGCCACGATGGTAAGCCCCAGTGTTTCGGTATAAAATCTTTTCGATCGCTCGTAGTCAGAGCAAATGATGGCAATGTGATGGATGGCTTCTAGCAATGATTGGGTGTTTACGCAGCGAAAATAAGCACATAATTCTTGCCACGGGTTTCTATATTTGCCCATCGTTTTCAATCCAACGAAAAGCTATGAGTTTCCGCATCGAGAAAGACACCATGGGCGAGGTAAAGGTACCTGCCGACAAGTACTGGGGCGCACAAACGGAGCGCTCGCGCAATAACTTTAAAATTGGCCCCGAGGCCAGCATGCCGAAGGAAATCATCTATGCCTTCGCTTACCTGAAAAAGGCAGCGGCCATGGCCAACAATGAACTGGGGGTTCTGGCGGCCGACAAAAAAGACCTCATAGCCAAAGTGTGCGATGAGATATTGGCCCACCAACTGGATGACCAATTTCCCCTGGTGATCTGGCAGACCGGCTCTGGCACGCAAAGCAATATGAATGTAAACGAAGTGGTGGCCTACCGTGCCCACGTTTTGTCGGGTGGTAAGTTAACAGACGAGAAAAAAGTACTGCACCCCAACGATGATGTAAACAAATCGCAATCGTCTAACGATACGTTTCCCACGGCCATGCACATTGCGGCCTACAAGCAGGTAGTGGAAATTACCCTTCCGGGGATGCAGAAGCTGCGCGATACCCTCGCAAAAAAGTCGGCTGCATACAAAGACATTGTAAAGACAGGGCGCACGCATTTCATGGATGCAACTCCCCTCACCCTCGGCCAGGAGTTTTCTGGTTATGTGCAACAAATAGACAACAGCATCCGTGCGCTTAAAAATGCATTAGAGGCTGTACGCGAACTGGCATTGGGCGGAACCGCAGTAGGCACTGGCCTGAATGCACCGAAAGGGTACGATGTGTTGGTGGCGAAAAAGATCGCTGAGTTAACAGGATACCCATTCGTTACCGCACCTAACAAATTCGAAGCGTTGGCAGCCCACGATGCGATGGTGGAGCTTTCGGGCGCTTTGAAACGTGCAGCGGTAGCGTTAATGAAAATTGGCAACGATATACGCATGCTCAGCTCTGGCCCCCGTTCGGGCATTGGCGAAATAGTGATACCAGACAATGAGCCTGGATCATCCATTATGCCGGGCAAGGTAAACCCTACGCAACCCGAGGCCCTTACCATGGTGTGTGCGCAGGTGATCGGCAACGATGTGGCCGTATCGGTGGGTGGTGCCACAGGTCATTTCGAACTCAACGTATTTAAGCCAGTGATTGCCGCCAACGTGTTGCAGTCGGCCCGGCTACTGGGCGATGCCTGTGTCTCTTTCAACGACAAGTGTGCCGAAGGCATTGAACCTAACTTGTCCATCATCAAGCAACATATGGAGAACTCGTTGATGTTGGTGACTTCGCTTAACCCGCATATTGGCTACGAAAATGCAGCCAAGATTGCCAAGAAGGCACACAAAGAAAACAAGACGTTGCGCGAGGCAGCTGTAGAGTTGGGATTGCTCACTTCCGAACAATTCGACCAGTGGGTGCGGCCGGAGAGGATGGTGTAAGCGCCCCGCGGCATGTGCAATTCAAAAAAGTTTTATTACTTTTATCTGATTAAACAAACTAAACCCACTTAATGAAATGGTCATTCACTCGGTTTGCGCCCAACGCGAAAGATGACGTGGCCTTAACAGTAGACCTCTAATTCAAAAACAATACACATGAAAACTAGATTTTTATTCGTCTGCCTGGCTTTGATTTTTTCCGGCACGCAAGTTTTCGCCCAGCTCTCCAAAAAGGAGAAAAAGGAATGGAAGAAGAAAGCCAAAGAATACAAAACCAACCCCGCTGCCCTGAAGCAGCTCACCGAAGACAAACAGACTGCCGACAATAGCGTGGTAGATCTTTCGGGCCAGGTGAAAAGCCTGCAGTCCACCATCAGCGACAAAGACGCCCGTATTGCCGAACTCGAAGATCAGATTTCGCGCATGCGCAGCGAGTTAAATGCCACTAAGGCTGAGCTTGCGCAATTGCGGTCTGCACCACCCATAAACCCGATGGATTTTTCCAAGGGGGTAGTGTTTAAAGTGCAGGTGGGAGCGTTCAAAAACAAAGACCTCTCCAAGTACTTCGATAACAACCCCAACTTTGGAGGTGAGGCCGCAGACAAAGATTCTAACGAGCCTCAAAAAATTACCATCGGTATTTTTCGCGACTATTGGGAAGCCGATACTTTCAAGAAGTACATGCGCGAAATGGGCGTGAAAGACGCCTGGATTGTGCCCTACAAAGATGGCGTTCGCGTAGAAATTAAAGACGTGCTGGAAGGCGTAGTGGCCGATCAGTCCGCAGAAAAGAAATAAGCTTTACCTAAGCTTAAACCCGGAAAAAGCAGCTTGGTAACGGGCTGCTTTTTTTGTGCCCACCCCGCAAGTATTCATTACTTTTACCGGATGGTTCGGCTTCTGTTACTACTCATTACCCTCCCACTGCTGGCTCATAGCCAGTTGCGTGTTTCACGACTCGAGCTTAAACCCAAAGAGGAATTTCGACTGGCTGAAGGCGACATCATCGTGGCCGACACGATTGTGATGGCCGACTCTTCTGCCATTTGGTTGAACAGCGCTTTGAAGGACAACTTTATCCATGCCAAAGTATTGGTGGCAGGCAAAGGTGCGCGCATTCTTGGCTCGGGGCAGAAAGGTAAGCCTGGCAAAGAGGGCCCACGAGGCGTGAGCCCAACAGGCCCCTGCATGGACGGCTCTTTTGGAAAAGGGGGCACCGGAGGTACCCATGGCGAACCGGGCGTGAACCTTGCCATGTACATCAACGAATGGAACATTGAGGGCTCGTTGTTGATTGACCTGAGAGGCGGAGATGGTGGCGATGGTGGGCACGGTGGTGTTGGCGGAGGAGGGAGTACCGGCACTCGGGTGTGCACAGGGGGCAACGGAGGGGTTGGCGGCAATGGTGGCACAGGGGGCAACGGAGGGGATGGAGGTACGCTTTCCATTCATTGCAAAAATTGTTTGTACGTGCGTAGCTGGCTCGATGAAAAACTGCTGGTTCGCAACTTTGGTGGTTTCGCTGGTCTGGGAGGCAACGCTGGTCTGGGAGGCTCCGCGGGTTTAGGTGCCTTTGGCGATACCAGCAAAGACGGTAAGAATGGTGCCAAGGGTAAGCCGGGCACTCAGGGCGAACAGGGTAAACCTGGCGCCATTAATTTTGAGATAAACTAATATGATCAAAAGATGGATATACAAGCCTATTCCCTCCACACAGCAAGTGGAAGAGATAAGTAAGTCCATCAACCTGAACTCTTACTTGTCGGCTATACTGATTCAGCGTGGCATTACCGATTTCGACTCCGCCAAAAACTTTTTCCGACCTACACTTCAGCAGTTGCACGATCCGCTGTTGATGCAAGACATGGACAAGGCGGTAGAGCGCCTGCATCAGGCCATTGTAAGCCAGGAAAAGATATTGATCTATGGCGACTATGATGTGGATGGCACTACGGCCGTATCGGTAGTACACAGTTACCTTACCACCTTCTACCCACACGTTGACTTCTATATTCCCGACCGGCATGTGGAAGGCTATGGCGTTTCAGAAAAAGGCATACAGTGGGCCGAAGAAAATGGCTTCACGCTGATTATTGCGCTCGATCTGGGCATCAAAGCCAGCGACATGGTGGTATTGGCCGGCCACAAGGGCATCGACTTTATCATCTGCGATCACCACCTGCCTGGCCTCGAAATTCCGCAGGCAGTGGCTGTGCTCGATCCGAAAAGAGAAGACTGCACGTATCCTTTTCAGGAACTGAGCGGCTGTGGTATTGGCTTTAAGCTGATACAGGCTTACGCACGCCAATACCGGAAGGAAGAGGAGGTTTACCAATACCTTGACCTGGTGGCGGTAAGCATCGCTTCAGACATTGTTTCGATCAATGGCGAAAACCGGGTGTTGGCTTTTCATGGCTTAAAGAAACTTAATGAAAATCCTTCGCCTGGCTTAAAGGCGCTGAAAGACATTGCTGCCATCAAAAACGATCTGGACATTTCAGGAGTGGTTTTCACACTGGGGCCACGCATCAATGCTGCGGGCCGTGTGGCACACGCAAGGGGTGCCGTTGAGCTACTGATTTCAAAAACCGAAGAAGAAGCCAATGCTTTGGCCGAGAAAGTAAACATCAAAAACGATTTGCGCAGGGAGTTCGATGCCAACATTACCGAAGAAGCCATTGCCATGATTGAAGGCGATGAGCGCATGATGCAGGCAAAATCTACGGTGCTCTATAAGAATACCTGGAACAAAGGTGTAATAGGTATAGTGGCTGCGCGGTGCGTGGAAAAATTCTATCGGCCCACCATTATCCTCACGGAATCGAATGAGAAAATAACAGGCTCGGCACGCAGTGTGAACGGCTTCGATCTGTACGAGGCCATTGCAGCCTGCAGCGACCTGCTCGAAAAATTTGGTGGCCATAAATATGCGGCCGGCCTCACATTGGAGCCTGCCAACCTGGTGGCTTTTCAGCAGCGCTTCGAAGAAGTAGTTGCCGAACGGTTGACCGATGAAATGCGCATACCGGTGGTAGACATTGATATCTCTGTGCACTTCGATGCCATTACACCTAAGTTTGTATCGGTATTGAAACAGATGGCTCCCTTTGGGCCCGAAAACCCTAAACCCGTTTTTGAGGCACGAAATGTGTACGTCATGAACTCGCTGGGTTCGTTCAAAGACAAACACATCCGCTTTTTGGCAGCCCAGTTAGGTAACGAAAATGTTTTCAATGTGGTGGGTTTCGATTGTATGGAGCATTATACGCGCCTCTCGCAGGGAGAACGTTTCAGAATGGCATTTACCATCGAAGAAAACACGTACAATGGTGTTACTTCGGTGCAGTTGAGAATCAAAGACATTAAATTCGATTGATATGGTTTTGCGGGCAGACAACCTGGTGAAGAAATACAAGAAGCGCACCGTGGTGAACAATGTGTCGGTAAAGGTGGAGCAGGGAGAAATTGTGGGGCTGCTCGGTCCGAATGGCGCAGGGAAAACTACGAGTTTCTACATGATTGTGGGGTTGATTAAACCCAACGAGGGACAGATTTTTCTGGAAGACCAAAACATTACCGATTTGCCCATGTACAAGCGGGCCAAACTCGGTATAGGTTACCTGGCGCAAGAGGCTTCGGTATTTCGAAAGCTTACCGTGGAGGAAAACCTGATGGCACCGCTGGAAATGCGCGACATCAACAGCCGTGACCGAAAAGAAAAAGTAGAGCAGCTTTTGGAAGAGTTCAGCCTCACCCATGTGCGCAAAAGCCTGGGCATGGTGCTTTCGGGGGGCGAACGCAGAAGAACAGAAATTGCACGTGCTTTGGCCGTGGACCCGAAGTTTGTGTTGCTCGATGAACCCTTTGCGGGTGTAGACCCGATTGCCGTGGAAGAAATTCAGGGCATCGTAGCGCGTTTGAAACGAAAGAACATTGGCATTTTGATTACCGACCACAATGTGGACGAGACACTGTCCATCACGGACCGTGCTTACCTGATGGTGGAAGGCAAATTGTTCCGGGCCGGCAATGCCGAAGAGCTGGCCAACGACCCGATGGTGCGCAAGGTGTACCTCGGCCAGAATTTCCAGTTGCGAAGAGCCAAAGTAACGGAAGAATAATCTTCATCGGAAGTAAGACAATTACCTGTCGGGGCTGTAAGGTTTGCACACAAAGTTTACTTGTTTATCGACTGGCGCCCCCTATTTTTGAGTTTCGCCTGAACCATGCAGATACTCAATTCCATTCTTACCTGGGTCATGAAAAAGCGCATCCACCAGATGGAGCTGTTCATGAAATATCCGCACGAGGTGCAGGACGAAGTGTTGAAAAAACTGATCGTAACGGCCCGCGATACGGAGTTTGGTCAGAAATATGCGTTCGAAGATATTCTTACTTACGAGGATTTCCGCAAACGTATACCCATACACACCTACGAGCAGTTATTCCCTTATGTTGAACGTTTGATGGCTGGCGAACAAAACGTGCTGTGGCCTTCGGAGGTAAAATGGTTCGCCAAATCATCGGGTACTACCAATGCGCGCAGCAAATTTATTCCGGTTTCGCCCGAAGCATTGGAGGACTGTCACTTCAAAGGAGGCAAGGATCTAATCTCGATTTATGTAAACAACTATCCTGACACAGAGATGTTTTCCGGCAAGGGGCTGGCTGTGGGTGGAAGTTTGCAGGCGAATGAATACGATCCCACTTCTTCTTCGCATTATGGAGATGTGTCCGCGGTGATCATGCAAAACCTGCCTCCATGGGCACAGTTCATTCGCACGCCCAGCCTGGAAACTGCTCTGATGAGCAACTGGGAAGAGAAGATCGAGAAACTCGCAGCCGAAACAGCCAAAGTAAACGTAACGAACATAGCCGGTGTACCCACCTGGACGGTGCTGTTGATCAAGCGCATTGTGGAGATAGAGCAGAAGAACAACATTCTGGAAGTGTGGCCCAACCTGGAAGTTTTCTTTCATGGCGCAGTGGCGTTTAAGCCCTACCGTAATTTATTCAAGTCGCTGATACCGGGCGACCGCATGCGCTATTGGGAAACCTACAATGCCAGCGAGGGCTTCTTCGGCATACAAGACCGCAGCGATTCCGAAGACTTGTTGCTGATGCTGGACTACGGTGTGTTCTACGAATTTATTCCCACCGAAGAATTGGAAAAAGAATACCCGCGTGCTATCGGCTTGGCAGAGGTAGAATTGGGCAAAAACTATGCGATGGTGATTACCACTAACGCAGGGCTTTGGCGCTACAACATTGGCGACACGGTGAAGTTCACCAGCCTGGCACCTTACCGCATACGTATATCTGGCAGAACCAAACATTTCATTAATGCCTTTGGCGAAGAGGTGATTATTGAAAATGCGGAGGCAGCCATTACGCGTGCCTGCGAACAAACCGGTGCCGTGATAGACAATTTTACAGCCGCCCCGGTTTTTTTGGAGAAAGACAAACGAGGCGGGCATGAGTGGATCATTGAATTTAAAGTAAAGCCCGGTAACCTCGATGACTTTACACGGATTCTCGATGAAACGCTACGCAAAATCAACAGCGACTACGATGCTAAACGCGCCCACGACCTGGCGCTGGTGGCACCCAAGGTGCACAGTGTAGCCGAAGGCACCTTCTATAGCTGGATGAAAAAACGAGGCAAATTGGGAGGACAAAACAAGGTGCCCCGCTTGAGCAACTCACGCGAGTATGTGGAAGAAATTCTGGAGATGATCCGTTGATAGCCTATTCGCCATTTGCAATGGCGAACCACTGATATCTTGGATTTTATATCCAAATTATCTGTACCTCCGGATTTCAAATCCCGAAGAGCATAAAGAAATTTTGGAAGAAATCGGGTGCTGGATAAGCGTCATTCAGTAATAAAATACAAAGTAAGGGCAATCAAAATCATCATAAACATTACAGCCAACCCAACTACCATTAATTGTTTTTGACGCATGGTTAGTCTTTCTTTAAGTTGCAGCCGTTTTGAAACCCAAAACAATGCAATAAAAAACCCCAAACAGACGAGCATTGGAATACCGATAATCATGCTGAATTCCATATTGCGTTATTTTATTGCCTTCTTCGCCATTTGCAATGGCGAAGAAGGCATTGGCTAATAGAAACTAGTTGCTAAGCCACGTACAACACCAAGCCCTTCAAATATTCTCCTTCGCGGTGATAGATAGACACCGGGTGATCTGCCGGTTGCCCCAGGTGTTGCAGCACCTGTATATCGCGGCCAGCCTGTATGGCGGCAGACACTACGGTATCATAAAACAACTGGCGGTCTACCACCTGCGAACAGGAAAAGGTAAACAAAATCCCCCCTGACTGAATTTGTCGCATGGCCTCTGCATTCAACCGTTGGTAACCTTTCATGGCCTGATGCCGTGCGTCCTTATGCTTGGCAAAAGCAGGAGGGTCGAGAATGATCAGGTCATAAAGATTCTGCTTGTCCCTCAAAAAATCGAATGTGTCATCGGTATAACAGGCGTGTTGGGTCGCGTCAAATCCATTTAACTCAATATTTTTCCGCGTTAGCACAATGGCCTTTTCAGAGGCATCCACAGAGTGAACAAGTTCCGCACCGCCATGCAAGGCATACACCGAAAATCCACCGGTATAACAGAACGTGTTTAACACCTTGCGCCCGCGGGCATAGTGCCCCAGCAACTGCCGGTTCTCGCGCTGGTCTAAGAAGAAACCAGTTTTCTGTCCTTCCTCCCAATCCACTAAAAACTTGTTGCCGTGCTCTTGCACCACGTGAGGTACAACGCCCATGCCCTGCAGGTATTCGTTGGTGGTTTGTTCGAGCGTTCCTTGACTTTTGTAAAACACACCTTGCGCCAAGTCACCAAGCACGGTTCTAAGCGCGGTGGCGATCAGGCTTCTGTCGTGGTGCATGCCGTGCGAGTGCGCTTGCATCACAGCCATACCGTTGTACATATCTACAATCAATCCTGGCAAGCCATCACCTTCTCCATGTACCAAACGGAACGCATCGGTGTGTGGTTGAATAACACCGGTGGCCATTCTCTGGTGAAAGGCTGCAGCCAGTCGGTTGGTGTAAAAGTTTTCATCAGGCACTGGTGCACCGAAACTCAGCATGCGTACGGTAATGCTGCCTTTTTGGTAGTGCCCGAAGCCCAGCATTTGCTGGTTGCCATCCACCACGCGCACCCAACAGCCATCGGTAAGGCCGCTGTCGTAATGGTGAATGGCCCCCGAGAAAACCCACGGGTGCCTGCGCAATACAGAGTGCTCTTTGCCTCTCTTTAAAACAATGGTTCGGTCGATGGAAAACATGGGGAGCAAAAATAGGTTATTTCAATGGCCACACCGCGCACACCGCTTGACACAAAAAAAATCGTTTGCTAAAATGCGCTTGCTATGAAAAGTAAATTAGCCACTACAGCTTGTTTGTGCCTGCTCTTTGTGGGTTGTAATACCAAGCCGGAAGCATCGAAGGATGCACCTATTCAGGAAATGGTGCCTGCGGCCACCTCAGAACCCGTGCCCGATGTTTACCAGGATCTGCCGGCAGGTGCCGTTACCGAAACGTTTGAAGATACCCCCGGAGTGGTGAGGGCTTTTATCAAAAATGGAACGAACTTTTCCCTGCTCGGCAGTTACAAAGACAAGAAGCGCGAGGGCAATTGGGTGGAGTATCATCCCAACGGATTGGTAAAATCGATTACGCCTTATGTGAACGGGAAAATAGAAGGCCTCTATGTGGAACTAAGCACCACTGGTACGCTGGAGAAAAGATGCCAATATCACAACGGTATGCGCCACGGTGAATACAAAGAGTTTACCTATGCCAGTGTGAAAGAAGAACGCACTTACGTGAACGATAAACTGGAAGGGCTCGTGAAAGTGTATTACCCCAACGGTAAGCTGATGGAGGAAGGCAGCTATAAAAATGGCACCCGCGATGGGCTATCCAAATGGTACGATCAGAACGGTAATCTTTCGATACAATATGAGTATAAAAATGGCGAATTGGTGAAAAAATGAAGGTTTGAAACTTAAATCCGAAAGATTTCGTATTTACTACACACCCGGAAATTTTGACAGCAGGCGATGGGAAAAACAGACTAAATAAAAGACAAAATTTCGCGTTGAAAGAAGTTGGTGCATCATTTGCCGAAGACGAGGAATAGAAATCAAATTTTAAGAGATAAACAGAGAGCTATGAAACAGTTTGGAACGCTTTTGTTGGCAGCGATGGTGGGTAGCGGAATAACCATGGCTGCGTATGATTGGTGGGGAGGCACGCGCGAGGGCGTACGGATAGAGCATGTAACAGGCACGCCCACATCGCAGGTGGCTTACCAAATGAATGCAAAAGGAGAAATGGTGCCACTGGATTTTACCGGTACGGCCGCCAAAGTTACTGCGGCAGTAGTGCATATTCGTTCTACTTCTACGGCCACCGCATCGAGGCGCGAGGCGCAAGATCCTTTCCAGTTCTTTTTTGGTCCGCAAGGGCCCATACAAAGAGGGCCTAGTCAGAGCACAGGCTCGGGTGTTATCATCAACGCAGACGGCTACATTGTTACCAATAACCACGTGGTGGAGGGAGCCGATATGGTAGACGTTACGTTGGCCGATAACCGGACTTTTAAAGCAGAGGTGGTTGGCACCGATCCTGATACAGACCTGGCCGTCTTGAAAATCAACCAGAAAGGTTTGCCCCATTTGTCGTTCATCAATTCAGATAATACCAAAGTAGGCGAGTGGGTATTGGCAGTCGGCAATCCTTTCAACCTCAACTCAACGGTTACAGCTGGTATTATCAGTGCCAAAGGCAGAAACATTGGCATCATAAATAGCAACAATCAAAACGCAGAAGCGCAACGCACGGCCATCGAATCGTTCATTCAAACAGATGCTGCCATTAACCCCGGCAACAGTGGGGGTGCCTTGGTAAATCTAAATGGTGAATTGATCGGCATTAACACGGCCATTGCCAGCACCACAGGTGCCTATGCCGGTTACGGTTTTGCCGTGCCATCGAATATAGTGAGCAAGATTGTGGAAGACCTGTTGGCTTATGGCACCGTGCAGCGCGGTTGGCTTGGCGTGTCGGTGGGCAGCGTGAACAGCGATGTGAAGAAACAATTCGACCTGGCTGTGAACGAAGGCGCCTACGTATCGGGTTTTGCAGAAGACGGTAAGAGTGCCGCGAAAGAAGCTGGCATTAAAGAAGGTGATGTAGTGGTGAAGCTGGACGATACCGAGATCAAATCCAGCACGGCATTGATTGAATACATAGGCCAGAAGCGCCCGGGCGATAAAGTGAATGTAACGGTTGATCGCAAAGGCAAGAAAGTGGTTATTCCGGTAACCTTGCGCAACCGCGATGGCAATATGGAAACGGTAAAGCGCGAGGTGCGCGAAGGTGTGGCCTCGCTGGGTTTGGAGTTGGAAGATGTAGAGGCAGGCGACCTGAAATTGCTTGATCTTTCGAATGGCGTGCGGGTGAAAGAATTGGGTAACGGAAAGGTGAGACGTTATACCGATATGCGCGAAGGTTTTATTATTACACACATAGATAATGTGGCTGTTAAATCAGCTAAAGAAATAAATGATATATTGAAAAAGAAAAAAGAAGGTGAGACGGTGCTGTTCTCGGGCGTTTATGAAGATTATCCGCGCGAGTACATCTACGCCTTACGCATGTAAAACCAAACGTTCTAATATGAGGAGACTGTTTAAGAAGGGACAGCGTGTCCGCAGCAAGATTGATGGAAAAGTGGTAGAAGTTCTCAAGTACATCAAAAGCAACCTGGTAGAAGTAAAGTGGTTCGATCTGGAAGCGAAAGAAGTTCGAATCAATAAAATCAAGGAAGACAAGTTATCTGAGGCGGCTTAGCTGCCCAATCAGCCGCCCGGTAAGCGTTTACCGGGTGGCTGTTATTTTTTTGTTCCCATCATGGCCGATCGGCAATCGCCAGCTACAGTAGCTTTGTGTCGATTCGGAAGAAATCTCACCTAGGGCCGAGGAAGAAATCCATTTTTCCCGATGTTCAATAATCAGCACGTAGCACAAAAAAGTCGAATGACTTTTTTGGGTTAACTTTACCAGAACATTTGCCTGGCAGATGGGTTTTAACCAAAACTTTGCCTTATTAAAAAGTTCGACATCCCCGCCTATTACCGTTCGTCTTTAACGGGGCGCGTAAAGGAAGCGCGCAGAAAGCAAGATTTACGCAAGCAAGATTTTTCGCCTGCCGTACTAGACTTTGGCCCGGTGCAATTTTATATCGCACGGCATTTCGGATTTTGTTACGGTGTGGAGAACGCCATCGAAATCAGTTACAAGGCATTGGAAGAAAACCCTGATAAAAACGTGTACCTGCTCAGCCAGATGATACACAACCAGGAAGTAAACAACGACCTGCAAAGCCGGGGTATTCGTTTCATTCTCGACACAGACGGCACACAGTTTATTCCCTGGGAGCAAGTTGGAAAAGAAGACGTGGTGATCGTGCCTGCCTTCGGTACCACGCTGGAAATTGAGCACACGCTGCTCGACAAAGGGGTTGAAGTGCAGAAATATAACACAACCTGCCCCTTTGTGGAGAAAGTTTGGAACCGCGCGGAGAAACTGGGAAAAGAAAATTACACGGTAATTATTCACGGCAAGCCGAAACACGAAGAAACCCGTGCCACCTTTTCGCACAGCGCCCACCACGGGCCTTCGGTAGTTGTGCGCAATATGGAAGAGGCGCAGCAGTTGGCCAACTACATTTTGGGTAGCAAATCGAGAGCGGAATTTTTTGAAGAATTTCAGGGTCGCCATTCCGATGGCTTCGATCCGCAAGAGCACTTGCAGCGGGTGGGCGTGGTGAACCAAACCACCATGCTGGCCACCGAAACACAGGCCATTGCCGATTTCATTAAACAAATCATGATGCAGAAGTATGGCGAGGGAAATATCAAAAGCCATTTTGCTGATACCCGAGATACCCTGTGTTATGCCACCAACGACAACCAGGATGCCACCTATCAACTATTGAAAACCGATGCCGACCTGGCGGTGGTGGTGGGTGGCTACAACAGTTCAAACACTTCGCACATTGTGGAATTGTGCGAGCAGAAGTTTCCCACTTTCTTCATCAATTCAGAAGAAGAAATAAAATCCAATACTGAGATTCATCATTTCAATTATCACCGTAAGGAGAAAATAATAACCCACGGCTTCTTGCCAGAAAAAGATATTGTAAAAATTGTTCTCACCAGTGGTGCCAGTTGCCCCGATACGTTGGTGGACCGCGTGATGCTGAAGCTGGTTTCGTATTTTCATACAGCCAGAACTGTGGATGAAGTGTTGATGCCCTACCAGTTATAGTCCGCCATGTTGCCCAGGTATGCGCTACTTTTATTGATAACATTTTCGGGTGGAGTAGCCTTTTCGCAGCAAGACTCTACCCGTGTATTGGATGAAGTAGTGGTGGCTGCCTACAGTAGCAAAAGCGATGTATTAAACGTTCCGGCATCTGTTGGCGTGCTTACCTCTTCAATGCTGAATCGTTTCAGCAACGCTTCGTTTGTCCCCACAGCAAATACAATTCCCGGAGTGCGGATGGAGGAACGATCACCGGGAAGTTACCGTTTCTCGGTGCGCGGAAGTTTGTTGCGGTCGCCATTTGGGGTGCGCAACGTAAAGTTCTATTGGAATGGGCTGCCGTTAACAGACGGTGGAGGCAACACTTACTTAAACTTGCTGGATTTTGATGCAGTAGGCAGCATGGAAATTATTAAAGGCCCCGGAGCCAGCTTGTATGGAGCCGGTACCGGTGGCGTTGTGCTATTGAACTCGCCTGCCAGGCAAAATACAAATGACCTTCAGTTTTCGGTTTTAGGAGGAAGCTATGGATTGTTTCGTGCGCAGGCAGCAGGAACGGTGCACACCGGCAATCAATCGAAACTGGCTTTGCGACTCAGCGGTCAGCGGTCGGATGGTTACCGCGAACAAACCCAAATGCACCGACTCAGTGCGGGCCTGGATTGGGAATACCGGATAGCCCCGAGCGACTTGCTAACGATTACCGCACTGGCTTCCAATTTACATTATGGCACACCCGGAGGGTTGACCCTGACACAATTTTTGGAAAACCCACGGCAGGCAAGACCCGCAACTGCTACGCTGCCCGGGGCAATCGATGCAAAAGCAGCTGTAACCAACAACACATTCTATTCGGCCACACGGCTGGAACATGTGTGGAACAACGCATGGACTACAACGACCGGATTGTTTTTGGGCCTTACCCAATTCAACAACCCCACTATTCGCAACTATGAAGCGCGTAGCGAAACCAATTGGGGTGGCCGCACAGAAACCGAGTATGTGTGGAACGAAGCAAAGAGTAAGCTTACTTTCGGGGCGGAGTACCAGCAATTTTCTTCTCCCCTGTCTGTTTACCAGAACAACTTTGGCGAGAAAGGCAGTTTACAGGAGCAGGATGAACTGAATACCGCAGGAGGGTTACTTTTTGCACAGGCCACCTTACAGTTGCCCGCCAGGTTTCTGTTTACAGCAGGTGCCAGCCTTAATTTTTTGAAATACGATTTGCTGCGCACTTCGGTCACCCCGACTATCGCGCAACAGCGCAATTTCGATCCACAAATTTTTCCACGTGTCGCTTTGCTGAATAAACTCACAGATAATATGTCTTTGTTCGCCAGTGTGAGCGAGGGTTTTTCGCCCCCATCATTAGCGGAAGTACGACCTTCCACCGGGGCTTTCAGCAACACCTTGCGGCCCGAAAGAGGCATCAACTACGAGGCAGGTTGGCGTGGTCGCCTCGCAGGCATACTCACGTTCGATGTGGCCCGCTATTATTTCAGGCTGCGCGATGCCATTGTGATTCAACGCAATGCCGAAGGCGCAGAATATTTTGTGAACGCAGGAGGTACGCGCCAAAACGGTTGGGAGGCTATGCTTACATTTTCGCCCAACATGGGTAGCAGTGTTGTGAGTGATTTTGATGTGACCATGAGTGGGGCCTATAACCAATTTAAGTTCGATGATTACGTGCAAGATGGCAACGACTTTTCTGGCAACAAGCTAACGGGGGTAGCACCCGGTTTTGTGGCCGTGCAGGCAGATGTTCGACTGGAAAAGGGATGGTACTTGCTATCTACGCTCCACTACTCTGACCACACACCGTTGAACGATGCCAACACTGCCTATGCCAGTGCCTACTGGTTGCTGGGTGGCCGCCTGGGCTACCAGACAAACCGCAACCGTTGGCCACTGGATCTGTTTGCCGGAGTAGACAATGTACTGGACGAGGTGTACAGTCTGGGCAACGACTTAAATGCCATAGGAGGTCGTTATTACAATGCAGCGCCTGGCCGTAACTTTTATGTAGGCATCATATTGCGTAGTGCAGCTCGCCCATGAACGCGTTGCCGGCAATCATCGCCCAACATCTCCATCATCAAGGAATAGAAGTTAAAACATTTCAACGCGTTTCCGGTGGCTGCATTAATTCGGGTGGAAAAATAGCAACTGCAAAGGGCGACTTCTTTTTGAAGTGGAATGATGCCGAAAAGTTTCCCGGCATGTTTAACGCGGAAGCCAAAGGCCTGCAGGTTTTAAAACACACAGGAAGCGTAAGAGTGCCCGAAGTTGTTCTGGTTGGTCAGACAGAGAATCTACAATATTTGCTGCTCGAGTGGATTACCAGTGCAACGCCATCAAAAAAATTTTGGATAGGTTTGGGTGAACAGCTGGCAAATCTGCATCGCCACAGCCAGCCGCACTTCGGTCTCGGCCACAACAACTATATTGGTTCGCTGCCTCAAAGGAACACACCCACCCAAAATTGGATTCAATTTTTTATTGAACACCGGTTAGAGCCACAATTGGCTTTGTTAAAACACGCGTCCATCCGCACAGGTATGCAAGCTGTCATTAAGCGCTTGCCCCACTTGTTGCCTGCCGAGACCCCCGCCTTGTTACATGGCGATCTGTGGAGTGGAAATGTAATGGCTGATGAGAAGGGATTACCGTGCCTGATTGACCCAGCCTGTTATTTTGGGAACCGCGAAATAGAATTGGCGTTTACGCAGCTTTTTGGAGGTTTTGACGCCACCTTTTATAGCGCCTACCAAGCCAATCTTCCCCTCCTTCCCGGCTTTGACGAACGCGTGGATGTATACCATCTCTACCCCTTGCTGGTGCATGCCAATTTATTCGGGGGCAGTTACCTTTCGCAGGTTGAGCGAATCATTAAACGTTATCAGTGAATACTGTTATCTTAGGTATTCGCAAACAAACCCCATGAATATGAAAATCGCTACCTATGCCATCCGAACTGCAGCATTTGCCTGCTTTGCCATTCTGTTGTCATCTGCCTCTTGCGAGCTTTTCGACAAAGTAGATGATGTTACCTTCGACATTGAGATCAAGCACACTTTCGTGATCAATGCTTCGGCCACAGACCCGCTGAGCTACACAGAAATTGAAGAAATTGACCCCACCGACAATGCTGATTTTGCCAAATACAAAGACAAAATTCAGAATGTTACCATTAACAGTGTGGAGTACACCGTGGCGAACTACAGTGGCGACCCTGGCATTACTTTCAGCAATGGAAACGGCAGCTTCTTTGCCCAAGGCACTTCTTCTACCGCATTGGCAACAGCCGCCATCAATATTCAAAATATTTCGCAAGCGCAAGGCACTATCAAAACCCTTGAGTATTCTGTTCAAGGTTTAGAGGCCATTGCCTCTGAAATGGAGCAACTGAAGGCAGTTCGCATGCAGGTTTCAGGAAACGTTTCTGCGGTGCCGGTGGCATTTAACGTACCCGTTACCATCAAGATGACTATCGTGGCAGACGCCCTTTAAAAGTGCTAACACAATTCAATAAAAGCCCTGGCACTTCCGTCAGGGCTTTTTTTGTTTGATGAAACGCGAGAGAACTTGCCGCTCCCACCATCTGCATTTGCATATTCGTACAATATTCAAAACTTTGGGCTTCACTAAATCAACATTATGCGCTTCTTGGTTCTTCTACTTGTAATAACCTCCTGGGTTCAGGCTCAAAACAACATCACCATCGATGACCTGGTTGTGCGTAACACGTTTGCCCAACGGTCGGTCTATGGCATTAACTGGATGAAAGACGGTAAGTTTTATACATCGCAGACAGGTAATAAAATTATCCGCTATGATGTTTCCACCGGCCAACCAGCAGAAACTTTATTCGATGGCGATGCCTCCGAACCGAAAATAGAGATTGACAGCTACCACCTGAGCAGCAACGAGCAGGCCCTGTTGATTCTTACTCATCGTGAAAGCGTTTACCGCAGGTCTTTTAAAGGAGATTATTTTCTTTTCGACCGCGCTTCTAAATCGCTGAGAAAACTTTCGCAAGGGGGTAAACAATCCTATGCCACTTTCTCGCCCGATGGTACGCGCATCGCCTTCGTGCGCGACAATAACCTTTTCATTACCGAAACAGCCACGCTGAAAGAAACACAGGTAACCACCGATGGGCAACGCAACGCCATCATTAACGGCAGCACCGATTGGGTGTACGAAGAAGAACTCACTTTTGCTCAGGCATTTTATTGGTCGCCCGACAGCAGGAAAGTTGCCTTCTATCGGTTTGATGAAACCAACGTACGCGAATACAACATGCAGAAGTGGAATCAGGGTGCATTGTATCCAGAGGACTACCGGTTCAAATATCCCAAAGCAGGTGAAGCCAACTCGGTAGTTGAGATTTGGGTATATGAAGTAGCCACGGGCAAGAAAGTGAAAGCTGATATCGGTGAAGAAAAAGACATCTACATTCCACGCCTAACGTGGACAGCCAACCCCAACGTGTTATCCATACGCAGAATGAACAGGCTGCAGAATACACTGGAATTGGTGCATGCCGATGCTACCACGGGCCAGTCGACTGTGGTATTTACTGAAAAGCGCGATACGTACTACGACATAGACTATACCGATGAATTGATTTACCTGGCTGATGGCAAGCAGTTTATTCTGTCGAGCGAACGCAGCGGCTACAAACACTTTTACCTCTACCAAATAAATGGCACGCTGGTGGGCCCCATTACCTCGGGCGAGTGGGAAGCCACCCAACTGGTAGGCGTAGATGAAAAAAGCAAAACGCTCTATTACATTTCTACAGAAGGCAACTACCAGAATCGTTCTTTCTATTCGGTTTCGTTCGATGGAAAAAAGAAAACAAAATTATCGAAGGAAGACGGCAACCACAGCATCAACATGAGCGATGATTTTCAGTTTTACATCGATTATTTCAACAATGCAGCGCAGCCGCTAACGGTAAGTTTGTATCGCACCAAAGGAAACACGTTGGTAAAGGTGCTGGAAAACAACGAAGGCCTCCGCGCGAAGTTGAACGAATATGGCATCGTAAAAAAGGAGTTCTTTAAGTATCCTTCCGCAGATGGCCAAACCCAGTTAGACGGTTACCTGTTGAAGCCCCTCAATATGGAGGCGGGCAAAAAATATCCGGTGCTGGTGTTTCAATACAGTGGCCCGCGTTCAACCAACACGCTGAATGCTTTTGGAGGAGGGCAAAATTTTTTCTGGCACCAGATGCTGGTGCAAAAAGGAATCGTGGTGGCTGTGCTCGACACACGTGGCACCGGCAGCCGTGGCGAACAGTTTGCCAAGCAGACGTATAAGCAATTGGGCAAAATGGAAACTGAAGACCTGGTGGCAGGTGGAAAATACCTGGCCACACTTCCTTTTGTGGATGGCGGGCGCCTGGGTATTTGGGGCTGGAGTTACGGTGGCTACACCACCTCGCTGGTTATGACGAAAGGTGCAGGTACCTATAAAGTAGGTATCGCGGGTGCGCCCGTAACCACCTGGCGCTATTACGACAATATTTATACAGAAAGATTTTTGCAACGCCCGCAGGACAATCCTTCGGGCTATGATGACAATTCGCCCATGACACACGCATCGAAACTGCAAGGACACTTTCTGCTGATTCATGGAACAGGCGATGACAATGTGCACTTCCAAAACTCGGTTGCGTTGGAGGAAGCGCTGATTCAGGCAGGCAAGCAGTTCCGTTCGCACTTTTACCCTGACCAGGCGCACGGCTTCCGCGGGGCGAAAGTGAACCACCACCGCCTAACCCTCATGACCGAGTTTCTGCTCGAAAAATTGTAAGAACCATTTTGGCCATCGATTAAGTTGGTAAATTCGCTTACCAACTTAAATCGATGAGCGAAGCGAGCGATCCATCTGGGAGGAAGGCAAAACAATGGCAAAGGCGCGCTACCGTCTTCGTTTTTATCTTTGCCATCACCTGGGGGTTACCTGCCTTTTTTAATTGGATTTTTCTGGGTGCAACACTTTATTGCTACGCTCTGTCGCTGCTGCACCGCCCGCGTGTACACGAAGAACGGCCTAACTACAGAACTGCCCACAGACCGCAAACGCATCAAACCTCAGCGGAACGAAGCCAGGCACTGGCAAAAAAAATTGTAATTGGCATAGCGGTAACCATCTTCGGCATTTTCTTTCTGTTGTTTTTGATTGGCTTGTTTGTGGGCGAGGACGATGCGTACACGTACGATGCCATTCCCGATGAATACCAGGAAAAATTGAAGAAGGACCCAAACAATGTGGAGGCGCTCGCTCAAATTGGCAACAGCTATTTAGAAGACTTTCAATACGACTCGGCACTGGCCTATTACAACCGTGCACTGGCCATCAATGCAACTAATAGTGCTGTGCTTTACAACGTGGGGTTAGTTCATTACAACACGCAGCAATACGATGAATCGATTGTGGCATTGAAGAAATGCCTGGAGGCAGAACCGAACTATGCCAATGCATTTTTGATCATGGGCCATAACTACTACGACCGGCAGCGCTACGATGAAGCATTTACCTGGTATACCAAAGCCTATGACGCGGGCATTGAGAACGCGTTTCTCAGCCATGTGCTGGCTTATCTGTACGATAACAAAGGAAATACATCCAGGGCGATTACACTTTACCGCGAAGCCTTGAAGTTGGATAGCTCGCGCACAGAAATTTACAGTCGCTTGGCAGAGATTGACCCAGGCAATGCAACGCTCTACAAGCGCCTAGAACAGCAATCTGCACAATGAGTAGGCCTGATAGCGGTCTGCAAAAATATTTTGTAGCACTCATTCCACCTTCGCCTTATTATGAGGAGGCGCTTTCGTGGAAGCATTTTTTTCAAGATAACTTTCATACAAAAGCAGCGTTGCGTTCGCCACCACACATTACGCTGCAAATGCCTTTTAGGTGGAAAGAGGAAGAGGAGCCAACACTTTTTGAATCGCTTGCTTCTTTTGCTGCGGCCCAAACTCCATTCAACATAGCAATGCAGGGCTTTGGTGCTTTTGCTCCGCGTGTTATTTACCTGCGCGTAGTTCCGTCTGAATCATTGTTGCAGCTTGCGGCCGATTTGCAGCGCATGGGGCGTGAGCAGTTACAGATAGCCGTTTCATTAAACACCGGTTTGCCATTTCATCCGCACCTTACGGTTGCTTTTCGCGACCTGAAAAGGAATGACTTTAACAATGCCTGGAATGAAGTGAAAGACAAACCCTGGCAGGCGCAATGGCGCGTAGCGGGTATTACTTTGCTAAAGCACGATGGCAAGGTGTGGCATCGTTATCACGATTTTGCCTTCTAACGGTACCTTTTTTGTTCCTAATCGGTATCGTACCCATTTCGCAGGAATCATTAACTTGCTGTATGCAAAAATGGATGTTCGCAGCCGTGTTCATCAGTTCGTGGGCACAGGCACAGACAGGTTCAGAAATTTTTCTCTTCGACCTGAAAGAAAAGAAGGGTACCATTACACTTTCCAATCCGCGCAACATCACCAACCACCCGGGTTACGACAACCAGCCTTTCTTCCATAGCGATGAGCCAGTAGTCTATTATGCTTCTTTTAATGAAGAAGGCCGGGCCGATATCAAGAGTTATAATTACCGCTCGGAAGAAACAAAAAACATTACTGAAACACCCGAACGCGAGTATTCACCTACACTTACCCCCGACAAAACATACCTTTCGTGCATCATTCAGCGCGACAACAACGCGCAAGATCTGGGTAAGTACCCTTTGGGAGGAGGCCAACCCGATGTGATTGTGGATAACCTAACGGTGGGATACCACGTGTGGGCCGACAACAGTCACCTGGCGCTTTTTGTGCTGGGCGAGCCCAACACCCTGCATTACCTGCGCCTGCCCACCAAAGAAGATACCATTATCGCTTCAAATATTGGCCGGTCGTTGCACAAAGTGCCCAACGAAAGATCCATCAGTTTTGTACACAAAGTGGCAGAAGGCAATTGGCAAATCAAAAAGCTGAATACGGAAACGATGAAGATAGCAACGGTAGCTTCTACGGTGCCTGGCAAGGAAGACATTGCCTGGACACCCACGGGCACACTCCTTACCAGCGATGGCGCACAACTGCTTGCCTTACGGGGAAAAAGCTGGAAACCGGTGGCAGTAACAGAAGGGCAAACGTTATTGAAAGGCATTACCCGCCTGGCCGTAAGCGCAGATGGAAAAAAGCTGGCCGTGGTGGTGAGTGAATAACAAATTTATTTTTCACAGAATGCGCCCTTGGCAATCCATAGTTTTTTGAATTCCGCTTCGTATATGCTCTCGGCCACGGCAGGGGCGCCCAAAATGGCTTCTTGCTGAACCTCCCCACGCATCACCAATATGCCTCCGTCTAATCCGCCAAAGGTAGCCTCCGTAACTACGTTGCCACTTGCCGATAATTTTTTCACGAAATCAAAATGCTTTTCTAAAGTTTCTTCTGCATTCTGCACGTTGAATTTCATGACCTGCGGCTTGAAGTGAACGAACGTATAACTCACCATTTCATAGGGCTCGCCCACAGTGCATACGCCCCCTATGCGAGGTTCATACGGTAGAATTTCTACATTCCATCTTTCTGCGCGTATACCGGGGTCTGTCTGCAACCATTCTTTTACTTCGGCTACTGAGCCCGAGTTAAAAATGAAGATGCCACCACCACCTTCGAATGGGCCAGCCGCTACCAGCTTGCCTTCGCTGGCCAGGCGGTTGATATTGGCCATGTGGCCTTCCATGATTTTGTCTACCTCTTCTTTGGGTAGCTCTGCTTTATCAGCGCGTTTGTGCAGAAACACGAACGTAAACTTTTGTTGGGCCGGCACCACCACTGGCAATAAAACGATGAGGGCGAAAAGAACTTTCTTCATTATTGATTTGGGAAATGGTGGGTCAAGCTAATCAATTCCCCATTTGGTGAAAACCGGCCGTTACCAAAGCAGCCACTGGAGTACTTCAGGCGGACGTTTGTGCTACTGAAATGCCAGCTTCGCCCATGCCACTCCTGTAATTTCAACCCGTTGAGCTTTCTTTTGTGTAACTTGCCCATGAGTGAAACGCACGGCAGCAATTATTTTTCTGTCTCTCTTTCTGCTGAATATGGCAGGAGCGTACGTTTATTTTTTCGTTCGGCTTCAGCGCATAAAAGCACAAATGCGTGCCGAATTAAGGCATAAGCCCGTGGATGAATTGGAGGTGCTGCAACTTACAACCAGCGCATTTCGCAACGCCCTTGTAGAAGAACACGAGGTGGAGGTGGCCGGTAAGATGTACGACATTGCCTGGATTGAGACACATGGAGACGAAGTTACGGTGTACGCGCTGCACGATGAGGCTGAGGACAATTTGCTCGCCTTTCTCGATGCGATTTTAAAGAACGCAACCAAGGACAAGAAGCCCGTCCCCTCGTCACTTAGCGGACTGCAAGCGTTGCTTTTTCTGCCCTCAGAATTTCCACACAAGCAAATAGAGACCCTGACCATCAAGCATTACACAAGCTACCAGTTTACACCTAGCAGCGCATCGCTGCCTATAGACGGTCCCCCGCCAAAAAACCAACCTTGTTGATCTGACACCCTCCTTCCTTTCGCTTGGAAAGTGAAGCTGCGGGGTCACTGTACTATCCCTGATTTTTCTTATCCGTTTAGGAATTCCATCTGTGGATTGTAATGCATGGGATATCCCAGAAATTGACTGTGTAATGAAATACATTTTTACTGTATCTATTCTATTATTCTGTCTGCCTCTGTGGGCACAAGAGGAAGACACCACGCGCACCTCGGTGCTCGATGAGGTGGTGGTTTCTGTGAACCGCTGGGAACAAAACCTGCGCGAAGTTGCTAACCATGTTACCAAAATCGGTACGGGCACTATTCAACTGCAAAACCCACAAACCAGTGCCGATTTGCTAGGCCTAAGCAACCAGGTCTTTATTCAGAAAAGCCAGTTGGGTGGCGGTAGCCCCATGATTCGAGGTTTTGCAACCAACCGCATACTATTGGTGGTGGATGGTGTGCGCATGAACAACGCTATCTTTCGCAGTGGCAACTTGCAAAACGTTATTTCTTTAGATGCCAATTCCATTCGCGAGGCAGAGGTGATCTTTGGCCCCGGCTCTGTTATTTACGGTAGCGATGCCATTGGCGGTGTAATGGATTTCCACACGTTGAAGCCAACTTTATCGGGCAAGGGAAAGACCGATGTTTCGGGTAACGCGTTTGTGCGATTTGCCTCAGCCAACACCGAGCGAACCGCACATGCCGATGTAAATGCGGGTTTTAAAAAATGGGCACTTACAACGAGCATCACAAAAAGTTATTTCGATGACCTGCTGATGGGATCGCGCGGCCCGGAAGAATATACACGACCTGACTACCAGCTTCGTGAGGGTGCCAACGACATCACGGTTGTTAACCCCGATCCCAACAGGCAGGTAGCCACCGGTTACGATCAACTCAACATTTTGCAAAAGGTAAGATTCAAACCGAATCAGCATTGGGATTGGGAGTATGGATTCAATTTTTCGGAAACTTCGGATGTGCCCCGCTACGACCGTTTGATATTAAAAAACAACAACACGTTTTCCAGTGCCGAATGGTACTATGGTCCGCAAAAGTGGAACATGCACAACCTCAACATGCGATATACCGGCAACACCACATTATTCGATCAATTGAAAGTAACGTTGGCCTACCAGCACTACGAAGAGAGCAGGCACAACCGCAATTTCACCGGAGGCAACCGCAATCGCAGAACCAGCCGCTACGAATCGGTAGACGCTATTTCGGCCAACCTGGATTTCGATAAACAATTGAGTGAGAAATCAAGTTTGTTTTACGGAGCCGAGTATGTAACCAACACGGTGGGCTCTACGGCAGAACGGGTAGACATCACCACGGGCCAGACTTCCGGTGTATCCACTCGCTACCCCGATGACTCGGAGTGGCGCAGCTATGCTGCCTATGCCAGCCTAAGGCACAAAATCAACAACCAATGGTTGGCCAATGCCAGTGTTCGCTATACACATGTACACACCTATGCACCATTCGATCTCACGTATTTTGATTTTCCGTTTACAGAAGCAGAATTGAATAACGGGGCATTGAATGGTAGTGCAGGGGTTGTATTCACTCCTAATGAACGGAGTAAGTGGTATGCCAACCTTTCTTCCGGGTTCCGTGCACCTAATGTAGACGATGTGGGCAAGGTATTTGATTCCGAGCCGGGTTCGGTGGTAGTACCTAATCCACAATTAAAGCCAGAGCAAGCATACAATGCAGAGTTGGGATACACAGGTGTGATCGCAGACCAGCTCACCTTCAATGTAGCCGCTTTCTATACCCGTTTGAACGATGCCATTACGCGCGGCCCCTCCACCTTTAACGGACAGGCACAAATAGATTACGATGGTATGTTGAGCGATGTGCTGGCTTTGCAAAACATCAATCGCGTGAACGTGCAAGGGTTGCAGTTGGGTGGGCGTTGGAAAATCAACAGGTATTTTCAATTGGCATCGTTTCTTAACTTCCAGCAAGGCGAGGAGTTAGACGGATCTACCAATGAAACAACCCGCCCTACCCACATTGCACCCACGTTTGGCAATACGCAACTCACGTATGCTTTCAAAACCATCACCGTAGTGGCGTATGCCAACTACAATGGCGAAATCAGCTACAATAACCTGGCGGTTTCCGAACGAGCCGATGCGCACCTCTATGCAAAGGATGAAAATGGTAATCCCTACGCACCGTCATGGGCTAGCGCTAATCTTAAGCTTGCCTGGCAGGTTACGAAACTCTTTCGGATGGACATGGGTGTTGAAAATATTTTTGATAAACGTTACCGGCCCTATTCTTCGGGCATTTCCGCACCGGGAAGAAATTTTTTGGCAACGTTGCGGGTGAAATTTTAAATAAATAATAGGGAGGCTGTATCAGGAGGTTTGTTGGATGTCAGGATTTAGCGTTTTTGCGGAGGAACATCTATTGGCTTAAAAGCAGATTCTTCGCTAACGCTCAGAATGACGTCCACAGTTGGACTTATGATACAGCCTCTTACTTTCATGTATAGAAATGAGACTACAAAGACTAGTTAATACCCTCCGGCAATTCAGATCACTCCATAAATGGATTGGCATTAGCGTGGCGTTGTTCATGCTCGTTACCAGCGCCACAGGTGTACTGTTGGGATGGAAAAAGAACGTGGATATACTGCAACCGCCTGCGCAAGACGGAGCCAGTGCCAACTTGCAAGAGTGGGTGAGCTTTGAGGTGGTGGCCCAGTCGGCTTTGCATGCATTCGATTCGGTGGTGAAACAGCCCAACGAAATCGACAAGATGGATGTGCGCCCGAAAGATGGTATTATCAAAGTGTTGTTGAAAAAGGGTTATTGGGAAGTGCAGGTAGATGGAAAGACCGGCAAAGCATTATCGGTGGCGCAGCGCCACAGCGATTGGATTGAACATGTGCACGATGGATCCATCATCAGCGATGGATTTAAGCTTTTGTACACCAATTATATTGGCTGGGGTTTGTTGGTGCTTTCTGTTACCGGCTTCTGGTTGTGGTATGGCCCTCGCAGAATCCGCCACTTTAAACATGAAAGTGAACGGAAGAGTTAGATGCCCACTTCAATCTGGAAGCGCACTTGCCAGTTTTCATTGTTGGCGCGGGTTTGTTCCAGCCAACGGTTTTCTTCGTATGTAATATCGCCCTGCAATTTTACGCGGTGCCCGCGCACGTACCGGTTAAGACCGATGGTGTAGTGGGTGGTCTGGTCGTCTAGAGTTTGGATTTTATTGAAAGGTTTTATGCGCGAGTAACGCCCCACGATTTCATATTTACTCTTGAAGTAATAACTCGTTTGGTAGTTTTGTCCCATACCGGTGTAGATAAACCGCACGTCTCCATCGGCATTGGTGGTAATCGGGTCGGGCGATTCCCTGCGCAACCATTCGCACGCTAACGCAAAACCTTTGTATTTCAATAAGAAATCTGTCATAAAGGTAGTCATGTCGCGCTGGCCGTAGAGAAAGCGCCCTAACTGGCCACCGGTGCGTGTGGTGTTTTCGTTGTGCGATAAGGTAACCCCCACCGACATTTTGGGTTTTGGTTCGCGCAGAATGTCGCCTTCAAAGTAATCTCCTCCATCGGTAAACGGCCCGAAGGGCAACAACTCTACCCGACCAGTGTAGTCCAGACCATTATCCGAAGAAGTAATGTTGCGGCCCTCGCCCTGCGAAATGGCCCCGCGCAACACGTAATAAAATGTGCCGAAGTAATTGTTGTAGTAAGCCTGCGCGCCAAAGTCGCGATCGATGTTGAAAGTAGAATTGACGATGGAGCGGTCGGCCAATTGCAAATCGCCCGATGAGTTAACACGCTGCCGGTTGCCGGGCAGCTTGGTTTGCCCCAGGCCTATGGCGAAATGTTTGTTCACTGCATAGATCACCATGGCATCGCGTATCACGTTGGGGAAGCCCGTATCGTCAAAATCCATATCGGCCCGTGAAAAAGACAGTTGAAGCAGGTAGGTAAGGCGTGGATTGTACACATAGCCATCGAAACGCAAACGAAGTCTGCGTACGCGTGCTTCTACCTGGTCTATAGAAAAATCGTTGGCGCTTTCGGTGCGGAAAGCCGCCCGGTTTTGTATGCGAAAGCGAATGTTGAACAGGTACAAACTATCGGGTGAGATAATGCCCAGACCCTTGCCAAATGTGAAATAAGGTGAAGGGGTGATGGCCTGACCTTGTGCGGCAAACTGTACCAACAGCAGCCCCAGCACTACAAAAGCTTTTTTCATAACAATCGAACTTCCCCGAAAGGGAAAGGTGCGCAAAGATAGAAGTTTAACTATGCAGAAACATGGGTGGACTGAAACACAGTCAATGCGTCTTGCACTGACCGCAAAGAACGCGAAGACGCTTAGTGGGCCTCCAGCCAGTTCTTTCCAATACCCACTTCTACTTCCATGGGCACATCCAGCAACACGGCATGCTTCATCAGCTCGGTTACTTTGGGCACCACTATTTCCTTTTCGTCCTGGTGCAGGTCGAACACGAGTTCATCATGTACCTGCATCGTCATGCGGGTTTTTAGTTTTTCTTTTTGCAGCCACTGGTGTATGTGCACCATGGCAATTTTTATGATGTCGGCAGCGCTGCCTTGTATGGGAGCATTAATGGCGTTGCGTTCGGCAAAGCCGCGTGTGGTGATGTTGCGCGAATTGATGTCGCGCAGGTAGCGCCTTCTGCCCAATATGGTTTCTACAAATTCTTTTTCGCGGGCGTGGTTGATGGAGTCGTCCATGTAGCGCTTGATGCCGGGAAACTCTTTAAAATACGCATCGATGATTTCGGCCGCTTCGGTGCGCGATATGCCCAGGTTCTGCGACAAGCCAAAGGCGGTGCTGCCATACAGAATGCCGAAGTTCACTTCTTTGGCTTTTCTGCGCATGTCGGGGGTAACTTTTTCAAGGGCCACCTTAAAAACTTTTGCAGCCGTGGTGGCATGTATGTCGCGCTTGTTGCGGAAGGCCTCAATCATGGTTTCGTCTTGCGCAAAGGCAGCGGCAATGCGTAATTCTATTTGTGAATAGTCGGCCGACATAAACAAAAACTCTTTGCTGCGCGGCACAAAGGCGCTGCGTATCTGCCGGCCTTTCTCGGTGCGTATGGGTATGTTTTGCAAGTTTGGGTTGTTGGAGCTCAAGCGCCCCGTTGCGGCCACGGCCTGCCGGTAGTCGGTATGCACACGCCCATCGGCAGTACTTACCATCCGCGGCAGCGCATCTACATACGTAGACCGAAGTTTTTCATATTCGCGGTATTCCAGAATTTTTCGCGCGATGTCGTGGTCATCGGCCAACTTCAGCAACACATCTTCACCGGTGGCGTATTGGCCTGTTTTTGTCTTCTTGGCTTTGTCCAGCAGTTTCAGCTTATCGAACAAAATTTCTCCCAATTGCTTGGGCGAGCCAATGTTGAATTCGGCACCCGCCAATTGATAAATTTCTTTCTGCACCCGCTCGCTGTCTTTGCGCAGCGCCTCCGACATCCACTTCAATGCTTCTTCATCCAGCGTTACACCCTCAAACTCCATGGCGGCCAGCACCTGCACCAACGGCATCTCTACATCGCGCAGCAGCAACGAATGTTTGCGCACTTCCAACTCTTTGGTGAGCCGCGACCGCAGCTGCAAAACAACATCTGCTTCTTCACAAGCTTTCTTTACTTCTTCTGCCGATTCGCTCATCAACTGGTAGTTCAGGTACTGGCCGCAGATAATCCCCAGATCGTGCGAAGCTTCGGGCTCAATGAGGTAGTGTGCCAACATCGAATCGAACAACGGGCCGTTCATTTCCATGCCGGCTTTTTTCAACGCCAGCACCACCGTTTTGATATTGTGTCCACATTTGGTGATGCGCTCGCTACCAAAAATTTCCCGGAAGGCGATGAGGTCGTTCACAGAAGTTACAGGAACGTAGTAAGCCTGACCTGCGTCACCAGCAAACGCAATCCCCTTACACTCGAAGTCAAAATGCGACTCGCCAGCAGTAACCAAAGCCAGCGCCACTTCTTTTTTCGACAAAAGTTTATCGATGAGTGCCGCGCGCTCTTCGGCCGTTTTCACTTCGCGGTAGCTAATGGCCGATTCGTCTAAGTTTCTTTTTTCGGTTGGTTGTTCTTCGGTTTCGGCCGGGGCACCAAACATAGAAAGTTGGGAAGCCTTGCCTGTAGCAGGCGAACCGGAAGGTGTTGGTGCGCCAGGAGTGGCAAACACGCGTGCCGCAATCGTCTTGAATTCCAGGTCGTCAAAAATAGGATTGAGAATGTCTTTGTCGGGCCCTGAATAACGCAGTTGCTCTTCGTTGAACTCGATGGGCGAGTTGATATTGATGGTAGCCAGTGTTTTCGAAAGCAACGCTTGCTCTCCATATTTCTCCACCAGTTCTTTCTGCTTGCCCTTCAACTCGTGTGCATGGGCAATAATGTTTTCAATTGATCCGTATTTTTGAATCAGTTGCGAAGCGGTTTTCGGACCAAAGCCCGGTATACCGGGAATGTTGTCGGAGCTGTCGCCTTGCAAACCAAGCATATCAATCACCTGGCCCACTTCGTTGATCTCCCATTTTTCGCACACTTCTTTCGGCCCCCACACATCTACTGCATTGCCCATGTAAGCGGGTTTGTAGAGCCAGACTTTGTCGCGCACAATCTGCCCAAAGTCTTTGTCGGGCGTCATCATAAAAACTTCGAAACCCTGTTCAGCTGCCTTCAACGCCAGCGTGCCAATCAGATCGTCTGCTTCATAGCCATCTTTTTCGAGAATCGGAATATTAAATCCACGAATGATTTCTTTCACCAGGGGAATGCCGCTGCGAATATCTTCCGGTGTTTCCTGCCGCGTGGCTTTGTATTCTTTGTAAATCTCATCGCGAAAAGTTTTGGCAGCCGTATCGAAAGCTACCCCAATGTGTGTGGGTTTCTGTTTCTGAATTACTTCCAGCAAGGTGTTGGTGAACCCAAACGGCACAGACGTGTTCATGCCTTTGGAGTTGATGCGCGGGTTTTTGGTGAAGGCAAAATGCGCGCGGTAAATCAGCGCGTATGCATCGAGCAGGAAGAGTCTTTTCGTTTCGGACATAAGGGGCAAATATCGAATGAAAAATATAATATCTCAGATAATTTCAGTATCTAACTCTTTGCCAACAGTTGGTATGGTTTAATAGTTGTGCCTTATTGGTTTTTTACGATCTTAGACTGTTTAACAAAGCTTTATGAGAAAACTAATCGCAGCAGTTTTTATACTGGCATTTGGCTACGCCCATTCGCAACACGTGCCCACTTTCGAAGAAGTGATTTCTTTGCGCAGCGTGGGGGGCGTTTCCATTTCGCCCGATGGCAAACACGTGGCCTACACCGTGCAAACTACCGATTGGAATGAAAACCGCTTCGATACGGAACTGTGGCTGGCGAAAGACGGAAAGAACCCGTTTCGGCTCACGCACAATCCTAAGAACAGCAGTAGCAATGCCATCCTTTCTCCAGATGGAAAATGGTTGGCCTTTATGAGTGATCGCGGCAGCAAGACACAGGTATATGCACTGCGGCTGGAAGGTGGTGAGCCGAGGGCTATCACCCATGAGGAGGAAGGCGTATCGGGGTTTGAGTGGCACCCTTCCGGGGAATCGATTGTGTTTTTGAAACCAGAGAAAGAAGACAAGTTGAAGAAAGATCGCGAAAAGCGCTATGGCGCTTACGAAGCAGACGACAAAGAATATACACTCACGCACCTCTGGCAAGTTGATTTTAAACCCGACCAGGCCGACCCCGCGGAGTTACCGTGCTACGAAACAGCCGATTCGCTAAAAGTAAAAGCGGGATGTATTGAATGGCCTAAAGCCAAACGGTTAACAGAAGGCGCCTTTACGGTTACCTCTTTCATTGTTTCACCCGATGGTGCACACGTGGCCTTTTCGCACCAACCCAACCCGTTGATTAATTCTTTCTTGCGTTCAGATATTTCTGTGTTCAGCCTGGCTGATAAAAAAATTACTCCGTTGGTAACAAACGCCAGTTCCGATGCGCTGGAAGATTGGTCGCCAGACGGTAAAGAGATACTTTACACCACCAACGAGAACGACACCACATCTAACTTCTATAAGAACTCAAAATTGTTTGCCATCGCACTGGGCAGCAAAAGCGTTCGCCAACTCGCAAAAAATTTAGACGAAGACCTGGGTGGTTTTACGTGGAAACCCACAGGCATCTTTGCCACGGTGTGGAACAAAACAAAGCGCCACATTTACCGCATCGATCCGAAAACAGGAGCACATGCCACCTTTCTTTCTACACCCGAACAGATTTATGGGCTTGCTTTTTCCAAAGCAGGCGACCGCCTTGCCTTCACCGGCCGCAATGGCGATCAGCTAACGGAAGTTTTTTTAACATCGGTGGCAACACCTAAGCCAGAGAAAATAACCAACATGAGTAGCCAGGTGGCCAACTGGAAAGTAGCCCAAAGTGAAGTGATCAGTTGGAAAAGCAAAGACGGTGCAACCATTGAGGGCGTGCTGCACAAACCCAAAGATTATGATCCTTCGAAGAAGTATCCCTTATTGGTAATGATTCATGGTGGCCCTACAGGTATTGATACGCCTACGCCCGTTCCCGGTTATGTGTACCCTGTGTTGCAGTGGCTCGACAAAGGTGCCTTGGTGTTGCGCCCCAACTACCGCGGCTCCGCAGGTTATGGGGAAGCGTTTCGCTCGTTGAATGTGAACAACCTGGGTGTGGGCGATGCGTGGGATGTGCTTTCGGGTATCGATTACCTCGACTCGAAAGGCATGATCGACAAAACCAAAATGGGTTGTATGGGCTGGAGCCAAGGCGGTTATATTTCTGCATTTCTCACCACCAACAGCGATGTATTCAAAGCCATCAGCGTGGGCGCAGGTATTTCGAATTGGATGACCTATTATGTAAACACCGACATACACCCCTTCACACGCCAGTACCTGCAGGCCACACCCTGGAGCAACGAAGAGGTCTATCGCAAAACCTCGCCCATGACGAACATTAACAACGCGAAAACACCTACGCTGATCCAGCATGGCGAATTCGACAGGCGGGTGCCCATTGCCAACGCCTACGAGCTACTGCAAGGCTTGCGCGATAAGCATGTGCCCAGCGAATTGTACGTCTACAAAGGCTTTGGCCATGGCATCACCAAGCCTAAGGAGCGCCTGGCTGCCACTTGGCACAACTGGCAGTGGTTCAACAAATACATTTGGGGCGAAGAGGTAACGTTGCCATTGGGCGACAACCAGAAAAAATAAGTTAGACACTACTAACCAAGCAAGGCCTTGCGTGTTATGAAAGCATGCTGCGTGCCTGCAACATTGTTTGGTTTAAGAATGATTTGCGTCTGCATGACCACGAAGCGTTGGTTCGTGCCTGTGAAAAAGATCTGCCTGTACTTGGGTTGTTTGTTATCGATATACGTTGGGCACAATCGCATAAGTTGGGATTTACTACCAGAGGTGCTCATTGGTTTCGGTTTTTGTACGAAGCCCTTGCAGAATTAAAAAACAACTTGGCTGCACGCGGAGGCACGCTGCTGGTCCGTACAGGTTTACCCGAAGACATCGTTTACCAGGAGGCTGTACGTCATCAGGCCCAGGCCGTTTACACCGCGAATGAAATGGCACCTGACGAACTGCGCATGCTTCGCGCGGCCGAGCGCAAACTGGCCTCTAGCGGTATTGCGCTTCACTGCTATGAGATGAATTCGTTGTATCAGTACAGCGATATTCCATGGCCCATACAGCGTTTACCCGATGTGTTTACAACCTTTCGAAAAGAGTTGGAGGCAGAGGCAACGGTTAGGCTATCGTTCCGGGCCCCCGATTCCATTCATGGGCTGTCGCCTCAAGTGGCAGATGACAATTTCCCGGCAGCACCTGTTCAACCAACCAGACCGGGTTTGCCGCAAGCCATCACTTACCCGGGAGGAGAGTGGGCCGCACAACAACGCCTGTATGAGTATTTCTGGGGCCACGACTTATTGAGGCGCTATAAGGAAACCCGCGATGGCATGATCGGGCCTGACTACTCTTCCAAATTTTCGCCTGCGTTGGCTCTAGGTTGCCTTTCGCCCAGGTATGTTTACGAGCAAGTAAAACTATACGAGCAACAGCGCGTGGCCAACGAATCTACCTATTGGCTGATTTTTGAATTGATGTGGCGCGATTATTTCCGCTTCGTGATGAAAAAGTATGGGGCACGGTCGTTCCAAAGCCAGGGTTTACGTTCGATGGCGCCCACCTGGAAGAACGACCGGTCTGCATTCAGCCGTTGGTGCATGGGTGAAACAGGGGTGAGGTTTGTTGATGCCAATATGCGCGAGTTGCTTTTGACGGGCTTTATGTCTAACCGCGGGAGGCAGAATGTAGCGAGCTTTCTCACCAAAGACCTGGGGTTAGACTGGCGTTGGGGTGCTGCCTGGTTCGAAAGCCGGCTGATCGATTACGATGTGCACAGCAATTGGCTTAATTGGGCCTATGTGGCGGGGGTAGGCAACGATCCGCGGCCTAACCGCCACTTCAATATAGAGCGGCAAAGCAAAATGTACGATCCGGATGGAGCCTATCAGGAATTATGGCTCAACGCCCCGGCTTACTCGTAGTCAGCGAAAAGTTTAAAGGCGCGCGCCAGATCTACATTACCACCCGAAAGAATAATGCCTACTCTTTGTTTGGCAAATTTTTTGGGATGCTTCAGCACGGCTGCCAAGGGCACGGAACACGATGGCTCGATGATGATTTTCAGTCGCTCCCAGATCAGGCGCATGGCACCCACAATTTCTTTGTCCGACACAGTGATGATTTCTTTCACTCCCTCCCGGATAATGGGAAAAGTTTTGTCGCCCAGAGAAGTGAGCAGGCCATCGGCAATCGAGTTGGCTTGCGAGGGTTCGATTTTTCCACTTTGCAAGGAGCGGTAAGCATCGTCTGCGCCTTCGGGTTCCCCGGCTATCACGCTGGTCTTTGGCGAGAAATAACGCGTGGCCAGCAACGTACCACTTAATAGGCCACCGCCACCTACCGGTGCCAGCATCAAATCGAGGTCTTTCACTTCTTCCAACAATTCTTTGGCGGCAGTAGCCTGGCCGGCAATCACATCGTAGTTGTTAAAAGGGTGTATCTCGGTGGCACCTGTTTTGGCTATTACTTCGGCCAGCGTGGTTTCGCGTGCTTGCAGGGTGGGTTCACACTCAAATATTTGTCCGCCAAAAGCGCGCACTCCTTTTTTCTTTACATCGGGCGCAGTTTTGGGCATTACAATGTAAGCGGGTGTGTTAAGAATTTTGGCAGCGCGCGCCAAAGCCTGTGCGTGGTTGCCGGAAGAGTGGGTAGCCAGGCCTTTGGCCCGCTGGTGTTCCGACAATTGCAGGGCCGCATTCATGGCGCCCCGTGCTTTGAAGGCGCCTATCTTCTGGAAGTTTTCGCACTTAAACCACAACGAGCAACCCGCTAAGGCATTGATGCTGTCGCTGGTGAGTACGGGTGTGCGGTGCACATAAGGAGCAATGCGCTCGTGTGCCATTTCAATATCGTAAGCGGTAGGAACGGTACCCATGTGTTAGAAATTATTTTTACCTGTCAGTTTTACTACCTGCGGTTTGTAACCCGATTGCCTGAATAGTTCGGAGGCGTTGGGCAGTGCCATCACTTGCGGCAGCGTGAGGTCGGGATGATTGTCATGATAGGTCTTCACGATCTGCCAGCCCACCCACTGGCCGATTCTGCCTGGACATTTCTCGCCCACTTCCAGCGTCTTCGGTCGCTCGATGATGTACTTCTGTTTGGTTACTGCGCTGGTGGCATACAACACTTCGTCTTCCACCAGGCGCGACCAGATGAGGTGTTCATTTTTTCGGGAGCCATACGTTTCTTGTGCGGTGTAGCCAATCAACACACTGTCGGGCAGGCAAGGTGTCATCAACTTAGCGAAATGGTAGGCTTTGCCATAAGCCACCATGTCGGCCAGCACAGTGCGGTCGGCCGGGTCTATGCGGTTGAAGCGCGCATCGATACCTAACAGCAACATCACAGAAGGCACAATAAAATCTTTGCGGTACCTGCGCTTCATGTATTCGTACATGTTGGGTTGGTATTTGGCACCGGGGCCCAGGTAATGATCGAGCCCAATCACCACCAGCGAATCGGTTACGTACAAATCGGTTTCAAGACCGCTGATGACCGTTTGGATGACCGGTAATTCAAAGTCGGGGTAATAATATTTCAGGTTGGCGAAGGCGGCTTCGAATTGTTTCTTCAGTTCCGAACCATCGCCAAATACTTTTTGGGTTTCCATCAGCAGTGTGTCGATGTGCGGGTTGGTGAAACGCTGGTACAACTGGTTGATGAACAAGGAATCATCGGGGTAAGCTGGCCGGTTGAAGACGGCATCGCGCATCAGGGAGTGGGCCGTGAAAAAATCTACCAATTCTTTTTTTGAAGAAACAGCGGGTAATACTGTTTCCAGCGCCTGCCACTCCAGGTTAACCGAAATGTTTTTTGTGTCGGGCACAAAGGCACAGGGCTCTTCGGCAGCGTTGTTTCCGCAACCGGTGAGCCAAAGCGTTAGCAGCAGTAAATAAACCGAGGCAGATTTCATTGGTTGCGAAGATGTTACTTTTTGAGGCACTAAAGCAAACGAAGCTGACAGTAACTTGGTGTGCAGAAGAGTTGCCGCGCAGCGCAAAAAGTAATGAGACTTTTTTGGGTTCATTGCCGTGAGAAACCGATCTTCGCCCCTCTGTTCAAATTGTAATCTTGAAAAATCCCAAACACATAGCGGTTGCCGGCAACATTGGCTGCGGAAAAACCACGCTGGCAGAAAAATTAGCAAAACACTACGGCTGGGCACCCTTGTACGAATCGGTAGACCACAACCCCTACCTGCGCGACTTTTATTCGGACATGACGCGCTGGGCCTTCCACCTGCAAATCTATTTTCTCAACAGCCGCTTTAACCAGGTGCGTCAAATCCGCGAAAGCGACAAAACCATTGTGCAAGACCGCACCATCTATGAAGATGCGCACATCTTTGCTGCCAACCTGCACGCCAGTGGCCACATTAACGACCGAGACTACCAGAGCTACCTCGACATCTACCACTCGATGATCAACTTTGTGCAGCCGCCCGACTTGTTGATTTACTTGAAAGCAGATATCCCCAAGTTGGTGCACCAGATTGCCAAGCGCAACCGCGATTTTGAATACAACATTAAACTGGAGTACCTGAAGAACCTGAACCAGCACTACGAAGAGTGGATTGGTGGCTACAAGCAAGGCAAGTTGCTGATTATAGACGTAAACAACATGGACTTTGTGGAGCGCGTGGAAGACTTTGCCACCATTGTAAACAAGATTGAGTTGGAGCTGAACAGCTTGTTCAGCGATCAGTATAAATAGTGAGGCAACAGACTTGTTTACTTTGACAACACCCAAACAGACTGATTGTAGCCTCCAAAAATGCCAAACCCGTTTTGAATATTATTAAAGACCAATACAGGTTGGGCAAACGGATCGCCACTGACAGAACGCTGTAAATCCAATGTACTTTTATATTCATAGTACGATTTGCTAACATTCTTAAAAACGATCCGATAACTACTTCCATAATGTTGGCTATAGGCAAAAGTGCTGAGGGCAAGGGTATAGTTTTTCCCATTAAAAAAGTTATCTCGGAAAAGAATGTTACCAAAGCCTCCATTTCCTTTGAGAGCCGGATCGTCAGCCTCAATACTAATAAGGTTTTCTGATCGTATTGTGTCGCCATGCATGATGTAAAACGTTTCCCAAATCAACACTACTTCGTAATAATTTTCTTCAGAAGGAGGATCACTAAAAGTTAGCGCCATACGTATTCGCCTGTCGTCTGAGTTCAGCCCAGAAGAATCAATGGAAACGCTTTCAATAGGCACAGCAGTGGGAAAGCGCTCCCTGGCCTCCACCATTTCGTAACCGGGAACAGATACCCGCAGCAAATAGTCTTTACCGGCCTCTGGCGATTTCGAACCTGTGTAACGACTCTCTGGGCCTGTTAATTGAAGTTGATCGATAACCAAATTACTGGCTGGGTCTACTACTGAAACCTCTGCGTTAGGTACTACATTCCAATGTACATCGTCTAATATGTGCCGACTTAATGAAAGGTCTACGCGCCAAAGGCTATCTGTATTGTTGAGGGCATTCACTACAATTTTGCGATCTTCCAGAGGAACATCAATGTCTACCACGGTTTGACAGGAGGAAAGCAAAAGTAGACAAGGGGCTATAGCGATGAGAAATTTCATATCGTTAAAATTTAAAACTGTAGGAGAAAGAGGGGATGATGGGGAATAAACTGTATTGAATAAATTTTTTATTTCCCTCGCGATCGAAGCCAAAGTCTATAAAGAATGGATTCAGCCGACTATATGCGTTGTAGATGCCTAATGTCCATTTGCGCTGGCCCCACTTTTTGTCCTTCCACCAGCTAAAACTTAGATCGAGCCGGTGGTAATTTTTCATGCGGTAACTGTTACGGGCATCATAGTGTAGAACATCGTCTGAATAATAGTAACGGCCTTCACCTGCGGAACGGTAGTTAGCGATGGGTAAGGTAATGGCGTTGCCACTGGTGAAAATCCAGGCCATGGAAAAGTCCATTCGGTCATTCCAATTGTGCGTAATAGCCACGTTAATATCGTGTCGGTTGTCATATTTGTAGGGGAAACATCTCCCAAAATTCAATGTTTCAAATTGCCGGTTCGTCCACGACAGGGTGTAACCAACCCAACCGGTTATGTTTCCGGTCTTTTTCTGAAGAAGAAGTTCTGCTCCATAACTTTCGCCATGACCGCCCACTGCCACCTTGTCTTGCCAGTCTGTTTCCAGGTCTACAAAGCTGGCGCCATCTTCATATTCAATCAGGTTGCTCATTTCTTTGTAATAACCCTCCAGGCTTATCTCGTAAGTGCCCCGGTAGGTTTTGGCTGCCCCAGCTGCCACCTGCCACGACTGTTGTGGCTTTACGCGATTGGTGCTGGGCACCCATAAGTCGGTTGGCAAGCCAAGGCCAGCGTTGGTAAGCAAGTGAATGAACTGTGTCATCGTAGCATACGATGCCTTGAGCGACAGGTCATCGCTTAATAATATGCGGGTAGAAAGACGGGGCTGTAGAGATTGATACCATCGGTCTTCTACCAAAAAGCCCGAAGCGTGTACTCCGGCATTTAGTTTAATGAACGAGTTGATTTTCCAGTCGTCTTCCAGGTACGCGGCAAACTCTTGTGCATTGGTTACGGCCGCACCTACGGTAGTGTCAGCTTCCACATCGGAGCGGTAGGCATACACACCAGGTGAAAAACGATGCTGAATAGCATTGGCGCCAAACCGAACGTAATGATTGGGGCTGGGCAGGTAGTCGAAATCGGCTTTGCCGGCCCAATCGCGAATGCCTGACACATAACGGTTGTGGTAGTAGTTTTTTTCTGCTGGCTGATTGGGTAGCGTGCGCACTTCATCATACTCTTCGAAAATGTCAAATCTGTACCGGCTAAATGTGCCTGTAAAATTGCCGAACAGTTTGGGTGAGAAAACGTGATTCCACCGAATAGCGGTAATGATGTTGCCCCAGCGTAGGCCAAATTCGTCTTTATAGTCGGTGCGCTCGTTGTCATCTACATAAAAACTCTCGTACCGCGAATATGCTTTGTCATCGCCTGTGTAGGTGCTCAGGTAAAGCCGGTTTTTATCATTGATAATGTGGTTCAACTTGAGGTTAAGATCGTAGAAATAATAGCCTGCGCTTTCCCCTTCAGTGGCAAGCCTAATAAGCGGCCGGGCCAGTATATCGATGTAGGTTCTGCGTGCTGAAAAAAGAAAGGATGTTTTGTCTTCTTTGATCGGGCCCTCAACGCTAATCTTAGAGGCAATGAGCCCAATGGAGCCTTCGCCCTTCACCTCTTTCATGTTGCCGTCTTTCATATTGATGTCTATTACAGACGACAGACGACCGCCATAGCGCGCGGGGAATCCTCCCTTAATTAACTCAACGTGGTTGAGCGCATCGGCATTAAAGACAGAGAAAAAGCCAAATAAATGAGATGCGTTGTAAACAGGTACACCATCCAACAGGATCAAGTTCTGATCAGGCCCACCTCCGCGCACATATACCCCGCTACTGCCCTCACTGCCCGATTGCACCCCTGGCATCAGTTGCAGCACCTTCAGCACATCGGTTTCGCCCAAAAATGCAGGCAACGCCTTGATCTGTTCTACTGGCACAGACACCGTACTCATGCGCGTTACTTCGTGAATGGCATCGGCTTTGGCGCCCTGTACTACCACTTCATTCAACAAAGTGCTGCCGGTAAGCCGCACCTGTATTGTGGTGTCTTTGCGCAACAACAACTTCACCAGCTGGTGCGTGTACCCCACATAGGAGTACAGCAACGTAACGGAATCGCGCGGAAGCGTAAGACTGTAAAACCCATGCGTATTGGCTGTGGTGCCGCTGGAGGTACCCAACTGTATCACCGTGGCGCCAATCAGGCTTTCGCCCGTGTCGGCATCTTTTATATAACCACTAATGGTATATTTCTGTGCAGAACCAAGCAGGGATGCGAGCAGAAGGAAGAGGCAGAGTTGCCATTTACTCATAAAAGTGCTGGGGTTAGGTTGGCAAAATAACGGATATGGGTTTGAAATAGTATGACACCTAACCCCCCTATTTTGGTTGGAATATTTCTAATTTTAATGCTTAACCCTTTTTTATGAAAGCGTATATGATAGTGGATGTGCAGGTGGTAGACCCAGTTCGTTACGATGATTACAAGAAACTGACGCCTGCCTCGCTGGAGCCCTTCGGTGGTAAATTCATTGTGCGTGGAGGAAAAACCGAAACGATGGAAGGCAATTGGATTCCCGGCCGGATGGTGATTGTGGAATTTCCCTCGGCCGAAAAAGCCAAAGCGTGGTGGAGCAGCGAGGGCTACGCACCCGCTAAAGCATTGCGCCAGGCTACCAGCTACACCCGTATGATTTTGGTTGAGGGAGTAGCCCCATGAAAGCGCTAACATTCAATGGCGTGCAAATTGTGCGGTACGAAACTGTGCCCGATCCGTCATTGATTGCCAATACCGATGTGATTGTGAAGGTAAACCGTTGCGCCATCTGCGGCTCTGACCTGCATGCCTACTTTGGACGCGAAACCGGCTGCGACCACCATACCGCCATGGGGCATGAGTTTATGGGTGAGGTGGTAGCCGTGGGCAGTGCCGTTAAGTTGCTGCGCACTGGCGACCTGGTAATGAGCCCGTTTACTACGAGTTGTGGTGAATGTTATTTCTGTGTGCGAGGCCTCACCTGCCGTTGTGTACACAGTCAATTGTTTGGATGGGTAGAGCAAGGGCAAGGGTTGCAAGGCGGCCAGGCCGAGTATGTGCGGGTGCCGCTGGCCGACAGCACACTAATGAAAATACCCGAGGGCGTAGATGCAGACGAAGCACTGCTGCTGGGTGACATTGCCTCCACCGGCTTTTACTGCGCCCTGCAGGCAGAGATAAAACCAGCCGAGGTGCAGGTGGTGGTGGGCTGTGGTCCGGTTGGGTTGATGACCGTTATGGGTGCACACGCGTTGGGAGCTGAAAACCTCTTTGCGATTGATACCGTGCCTGAGCGGCTGGCCATGGCAGCCCGGTTGGGCGCCCAAGTCATCAACGCCCAGCAGACCGATGCACTGGAAGTGGTTCGTGAAGCGACCGCGGGGCGTGGTGCTGATGCCGTGATGGAAGCGGTAGGCAGTGGAGGTGCAACGGCCTTGAGTTTTCAATTGCTCAGGCCAGGGGGGATACTTTCAACGGTAGGCGTTTGTAACGATGCCCACTTTGCTTTTTCGCCTACGCAGGCCTACGATAAAAACCTGACCCTGAAAACCGGGCGCTGTCCTGCGCGCGCCCTGATGCCACGGCTGGTGCCTTTGGTGCAGGAAAAGAAATCCGATTTCAAGTCCATTATTACCCATCGGCTTCCGCTAAGCGAAGGTGTGCGGGGCTACGATATCTTTGCCCACAAAAAAGAGAATTGCCTGAAGGTGGTTTTGGAAGTGAGCTGACTCTTTCGTTTTCCTTGTCAAGCGCTGCGGTGGTGGTCCGCATAAGCGATCAAGGCAAGCAAAGTAAGTTTTCTGACAAGGAGTCTGTTTTGAGATCGTGACGGGTAAATGTCACCCAAAAACAGGTATATTTCTTATACCCCCGAAACATAAACGAATTGGCAGCGTCTCATACGTAACCCCAAAACTCATGCTGAAACACTACTTTCTTCTTGCGCTCCGCACGTTCGGCCGCCACAGTATTGCCTTCTCTATCAATCTAGTGGGCATGGCCATCGCTCTCGGATGCTGCATCACTGCCTTTGTAAACTATCAGTACAACACTGATTTTGACGCAGACCAACCCCATCGCGACAAGCTATACCGCATCGGCTTCACGCAGCAAACCGAGCGTGGTGAAACACATTATGGAGTTGCGCCTCTTCCGGTAGCCGATTTGCTGCGCGAGCAACTGTACGAGGGCGACCACCTGATTCAATACATCAGTAAAAGCAGCCAGTTTCGTGTGGGCGATGAGGTGTTTCGCGAAGAACTTGTATTTGCAGACGCGGCCTACACACAACTTTTCAAGGTGCAACTGCTGCAGGGCGTCCAGACGCTCGAGAGAAGTAATATCCTCATCAGCGATCAGCTGGCCACTAACTATTTTGGCACCACCCACGTGGTAGGCCGACTGCTAACTCAACTGGTAGATGGTGAGCCGAAAGAGTACACCATTGCCGGAGTGTACAAGGCGTTTCAGGCCAACTCCAGCTTCCGCTTCGACCTGCTTACTTCTTACGACAATTATTTTGCCGACCCTGCAGCCCGTACGTTGGCCGAAAACGACTGGACGCGGTGGGGCACTACTTTTCTCTACCTGCAGTCGCCATCGATCATTGCACCCTTGGAAAAACAATTAGCCACGTATGTTGAAACCCAAAACAACGCACGACCCGATCTGAAGGTGAAAACTTTCTACATCGAGCCCTTTGTGGGGATGTCGGCCCGTGCCGTACGTGTTCGCAACCAGGGCCATTGGATGAACACGCCCATGCCACCGGCAGCCGTGATTGCTCCCTTCGCAATGGCCACTTTTCTGTTGCTGGTAGCGTGCTTCAATTTTATGAGTAACGCCATTGCGGTGGCAGGTAACCGGCTGAAAGAAATCGGCATCCGCAAAGTGGTGGGGAGCAGGCGCAAGGAGCTGGTATTCCAATTTCTGGCGGAGACCACCGTATTTTGCCTGCTCGCGTTAGGGCTGGCGTTGGTGTTGGCCGAATTTTTTGTTGATGGCTGGAATGGCATGTGGACCGGTATTGAGATTGCCATTCAGTATCAGGATAACTACTGGCTCATCGGTGCTTTATCGGCATTGTTGCTGGTAACAGCTCTGCTGGCGGGGGGCTATCCGGCATTTTACATTTCTGCATTCAAGCCGATTCAGATTTTGCGTGGCACCACGCGGCTGGGAGGCATCAACTGGCTTACCAAATCGCTGCTGGTTTTTCAATTCAGTATTTCATTGGCGGCTGTCATTTTTGCACTGGCGTTTTACTTCAACTCGCGTTATCAAAAAGAGTACGACCTGGGCTACTCCTGGCGCACCACCATTCAGGTGCCCGTGGCGGACGGGGCTGCCTTTGAGTTGCTGCGGAACGAACTTAATGGAAACCCTTTGCTGCATACAGTCGGTGGTAGCGAGCATCATATTTATAGCAACTCGTACAAGGCAGCTGCGCGCGCGGTTAACCAAAGGGAAAAAGAAGTAGATATGCTGAACGTGGGCGATGGCTATTTCGAAACTGTAAATGTTCGGCTATTGCAGGGCAGAGCCTTTGTGGAAAACCAGGTGTCGGACGTGGATGAATCGATTGTGGTGAACGAAGAATTTGTGCGGGCGTTTGGGTTGGGCAACGACCCGCTGGGTCAGCGCATTACCCTGAACGACACCACGCAGGTGTTTATCATCGGTGTGGTAAAAGATGTGTACCTCGGTGCTTTGTTTCAGCCCCTTTCGCCTGTGGTGTTCCGGTATGTGCCGGCCGGGCGCTATAAGTACCTGGTGGCTGCCACCGAAGCCGGCACGCTGATAGCCGCCAACGAGTCAATTAAGAAAGCATGGAACAAGGTTTTCCCTCAGCAGTTGTATCCCGGGCAATTGATGGAGTACCGCATGGTGATGCCGCTGGAGCACTTCGACAGCGTGGTAGTTCTTTACACCTTTCTGGGATTGGTTTCCATTGTGATGTCTATTTCCGGTTTGTATTCGTTGATGTCGCTCAACCTGCAGAAGCGCACCAAAGAGTTGGGCATCCGCAAGCTACTCGGAGCTTCCATGCCGCACCTGTCGTTGCAAGCCTCGAAGTTGTTTTTGATGATCATGGGCGTTTCGGTGGTCGTGGGTCCACTGCTCGGTTCCGTGATGGTGAATGCCATGATGGACAGCGTGTGGGAGTACTACGTGGCTGTGAATAGTGTGGTGCTCTCGCTGGCGATAGCGATACTTTTTGCGATTGCACTTGCTACCATCGGGTTCAAGATATACCGTATCACACGGGCCAATCCGGTCGATTCGCTGCGCTATGAGTGACAAAGTCATGGGTGCGTATTTCGATCTGTGAGGCAGAGACCCAAGGGGTGAGCTTTAATGTATGGTGGCAATTCCCCATGATGGTACTAAATCGCCCACTGGGCGGAACCTGTGGTTGCGGTTGCCCATGTCCTTGTTCTGACGCAGCGCTTTGGTGAAATGTTTTGCTATCAAGCCAGGAGCATAAAAACAGCAGGTTCTTTGGGCCAGTTGGCAGGGTTTTTCTGCCAGGCTTCCACACTCTGCGTTTTAATGAACTCTGTTTCACCAGTTAGGCCCAGGGCTACACTCAACAGCGTTCGGGCGTGCAGGTTTTTCTTCAAGTGTTCGAACAGGTAGTTATTGCGATAAGGAGTTTCAATAAAAATCTGTGTCTGATTTTTCTGTTTCGATTCACGTTCCAACTCTTTCAATTTAGTTGCCAGCTCTTGCGGTTCAACCGGTAAGTACCCGTGAAAGGCAAATTGTTGTCCGTTCAGTCCTGAAGCCATTAAGGCAAGAAGCAGAGAAGAGGGCCCCACCAAAGGCACCACCTGGATGTTATACCGGTGCGCATACAACACAGCCTTTGAACCAGGATCGGCCACGCCTGGGCAACCCGATTCTGACAACAACCCTACTGACTCTCCCTGCTGCAACGGAGCCATTAGCTTCGGAAGCTCAACATCGGGCGTGTCTTTATTAAGTACCTCGAAGCGGAGCGCCTCAATGGAATCAAAAATTTGAAGGCTGCTAAGGTAACGCCTCGCTGTTCGCACGTCTTCGGCCAAAAAATAACGCAGCGTTTTAAGTCTTTCCGTCACCTGTCGCGGTATCACCCGTTGCGGTGTGTTGGGAGCAATGATGGCGGGTACCAGGTAAAGTTTTCCAAATTCCACGCTGCTCATACACTAGAAGGTCATCAGATAAATTTTAACACGAGCTCAGCAAACTCCTGCGGCTTTTCTGCCTGCACCCAATGGCCCGTATCTAATGTTGCCCATTGGGCTTGCGGAAAGAGTTGCTCCACCCGCTTTTCGTCACCAGGTTTGTAATAATTGGATCGGCTGCCCTTTACGAATAACGCAGGCCCTTTGTATACACCATCGTAAACCATGTTACCCACCATCTGCCCGATGTTGGCCGCCAGCACAGGCAGGTTAATGCGCCAGGCAAAGCCACCTTCGCTGCTGCGGGTTAGATTTTTCAGCAAAAACTGCCGCGTATCTGGCTCGGCCACATGTTTTGCCAATAAGGTATCTGCCTGTTGTCTGGATTGAAGCGAAGTTAAGTCAATGGATTGCAGTCCTTCCACAATATGATCGTGGTGCACCGGGTAGGCTTTGGGCATAATGTCTACCACCACTATTTTGGCTGGCACATGCGGATTTCTCACAGCAAAGTTCATTACCGCCTTGCCACCCATGGAGTGCCCGAGCAAAATCGGCTTTTGAAGTTGGTGTGTTTGAATGAATTCTTCGAGATCGGCCGTTAAATCCTGATAGGTATGTGAATCAGCATGAGGCGACTGCCCATGATTGCGTTGATCGATGATGAAAACCCTGAAGCGGGAGGCAAACGTTTTCGAAAGGGTGAACCAATTATCGGACGAGCCAAACAGCCCGTGTAAAATCAACAGCGGCTGCCCTTCTCCAGATTCTCTATAGAACAAATTCATAGCGGCAAGATAACAATAGGTGGGCATTCCGGTATATTTGCGCGAGCCACTCTGCAACAGGTTGGCTTATTTTTTTACTTCTATGGAATTAACCAACGGAACCTACCGTATTCAGGGTGTAGAATGCAGCCGCCTGGCTACCCAATTTGGCACGCCACTTTATGTGTACGATGGCAACAAGATGGTTGCCCAATTAAGAACGTTGCAGCGGGCGTTTGCCGAAAGTAATGTGAAAGTAAAGTATGCCGCCAAGGCCCTTACCAATTTGTCGGTTTTGAAGTTGTTGAAAAGAAATGGATCGGGTGTAGATGTGGTGAGCATGAATGAAGCCCGCATTGCGTTAAGGGCTGGCTTTGAACCGGCCGACATTATGTTTACTTCGAACAGCGTGCACATAGATGAAATTGCCGAGGCGGTTGCCGCTGGCATACACATCAATATGGACAACCTTTCTGTGCTCGAAAAATTTGGGAAACGTTTTGGCAATAAGGTAGGGTGCTGTATACGCTTAAACCCCGGCATACTGGCGGGTGGCAATCTTAAAATATCAACAGGCCACAGCAAGTCTAAGTTTGGTATACCCGTGGCGCAACTGGATGACGTGAAGCAGCTCGTTGCCCGATACAACATTCGTATAACTGGTTTGCATATTCACACCGGTTCGGAGATTACGGATGTGGATGTGTTCACAAAAATGGCCGACATTCTGTTCGATTGGGCTTCACAGTTTCCCGATGTACAGGTGCTCGACTTCGGTGGTGGCTTTAAAGTTCCGTACAAGGAAGGCGACAAAGCAACTGATATGGGTGCGCTGGGTGCGGCTATCAACGAAGCCTTTAGGCTATTCCGCGAAAAGACCGGGCGCAACCTGGAGATGTGGGTTGAACCCGGCAAGTTTGTGGTAAGCGAGGCAGGTTATCTGATAGCAGAAGTTACGGTTGTGAAGAATAATCCCAATATCACTTTCGTGGGTGTTAACTCGGGCCTTAATCATTTGATCCGGCCCATGATGTACGATGCCTATCATGAAATTGTGAATGTATCTAATCCTTCTGCGCCCAAAAAAACTTATACAGTTGTCGGCAATATCTGCGAAACCGACACATTGGGTGCCGACCGCGAACTGAACGAGGTGCGCGAAGGCGATCTGCTGGTACTGAAAAATGCCGGTGCCTACGGCTACGCCATGGCCTCCAATTACAATTCACGCTTCCGGCCGGCCGAAGTATTGGTGCTGGACGGCCAAGCACACCTGGTGCGCCAACGCGACACGTTGGAAGATCTGCTGAGAGGACAGCTGGATGTCTTTTAGCTTGTGAATGCGATGGCGGCACCACGCTCAATCTCCGGTTACGATCTAGTAGTGATTGGTGGCGGTGCGGCCGGATTTTTCGGTGCCATACAGGCTGCAGAAATGCGCGGAGGCCTCCGGGTTTTGATCATTGAGAAATCGCAACAGTTACTTTCCAAAGTGAAAATTTCCGGGGGTGGACGATGTAACGTCACCCATCATGAATTCAGTCCTGCTGCCTTGTCCTCACACTATCCGCGTGGGCAAAAAGTACTAAAAAAACTCTTTCACCATTTTAATGCCAAGGATACCGTTGCGTGGTTTGGCCGCCATGGTGTGGTGCTGAAAACAGAAGAAGATGGCCGCATGTTTCCTGAAACGAACAGCTCTCAAACCATTATCGAATGCTTTCTTCAATATTCGCACCGATACAACATTGAGATAAGAACGGGAACAGAGGCCCAGGGGATAGTTGCTGCCGGTAAGCAATGGAAGATAGAAACCAAAGCTGGCTTCATCGATACAAAATCTGTTTTAATAGCCACTGGCGGATTTCATAAAGCAGAAGGTTATGATTGGTTAGCCCGGTTGGGCCTGCAGATTGTGAACCCCATTCCATCGCTTTTTACTTTCAACGATTCCACCAAGAGCTTTGCCAACCTGATGGGTGTATCGGTGCCTATGGCAGAAGTTAAAATTGCGGGCACCAAATTTTCGAGCCGTGGGGCCGTGCTGGTTACCCATTGGGGTCTCAGTGGCCCTGCTGTTATTCGGCTTTCTGCCTGGGCGGCCGAGCATTTGTTTAAATTAAACTACATCTTCACAGCTTTGGTGAACTGGTGCGGTGAACCGGAAGAAGTTGTGCGCAACTATTGTACAGCTTTAAAAGCCCAGGGGAGTCAAAAAAAGATTGTTGGTCATCCGCTTTTTGGCGTGCCGAAGAGATTGTGGGAGCACCTCTGCAACAAAGCTGGCGTTACTGAAAGCCATGCATGGGCTGAGGTGTCGAACAAGATTGTCAATCGATTGATCGAGGTAGTATGTGCCTGTCCTTTTTCCATCAAAGGCAAAACAACGTTTAAAGAAGAGTTTGTTACCTGTGGTGGAATTGCACTGGAAGAACTAGATCTTACAACCATGCAAATAAAAAAATTGTCTGGTGTTTACGCAGCTGGAGAGCTACTGCATGTTGACGGTGAGACCGGAGGGTTCAATTTTCAGGCTGCCTGGACTACTGCGTGGGTGGCAGCCAACGCCATTGCTAAGTCTTTTGGGGCAGTATAACCCGGAAAGTGGTGCCCACACCAAGCTGCGACTGAACCGTTACCGTTCCACCCACGCGTGCCAGGGCTTCCTTCACAATATAAAGGCCCAAACCCGTACCATCTGCCCGGCTGGAAGCGCGGTAGAACATGTCGAAAATTTTTTGTTGGTGGCTGGCTGCTATGCCCTCTCCGTTGTCTTCCACTTCAAGTATTACCTGGCCATTGTGCTTTTCGAACCGGATAGCGACAAAGGGATTAGGTTGATCCAACCGGTGGTACCGCACCGCATTGTTCACCAGGTTACCTAATATGATCTTCATTTGGCTGTAATCGCCAATAAAAGTAGCGCCCGGTTGTTTTTCGAATTGCAGGGCAATGGCTTCAGCGCCTGTGTTGAATTGTACATCGCTCAATACATCAGCCATCAGTTTGTCCAGTTCAATGGCTTCGTTTTTCAATGTGGCGTGCGTGGTTTTTGAAAGCTGCAGAATATCAGAAATTACCAGGTCGAGTTTTTTCACCCGGTCTTCAATCATACCAATGTACTGCAGACTGGTGGGGTCTTTGATTTCAAGTTTGCTGAGATTGGTAATGCCCAACACTGAGGCAATGGGCGCCCGTAAATCGTGCGAGGTGCTGTACAGAAAGCTATCGAGTTTTTTGTTGATCTGCTGCAGGTGTACCCTTTCTTCTTCCAACATCCAAATGATCAGTCCAAAGCCAATCCAACTGATGAGCACGGTTTCTGCCACTCCAAAGAATGAAGGAAGTTCAACCCTATTACCAGAAAGATTCTGCGCGATTACAAATAAATAGTAGCTGTGCGCCAATCCATATAATGAAAGTGAAACAGCAACGAACCGCGCACCTAACGTTTTATTCTTTCCGGCAGCCCACACCATGAGGCCGGCAGCGATAAAGGCCAGCGTGGTGAGCGCTTCGCGAACACCCATACGAAGGATATAACGCCAATTTTCCGCGTTAGGGG
>CAZRQK010000012.1:75935-86897 GCA_964602295.1 uncultured Ohtaekwangia sp. | reverse complement strand
TAGTAGGTACGAAATCCTTCTTTGCGCACCAGAAAGTGGTAGAAAAGCAAGCCGATTTCATGTAGTTCGTTTTCCGGTAAAAACAACACCACGCGTTTGGCTGTTTTTGCTGGAATGGGCAAAGAATCTATCGCTACAATTATTTTTTGCCGCACCAAATTAGAAATGAAATGCTCTTGCGCAGGGGTTATGTTACCGGTCTGCCAGAGTATGCCAATTTTTTCGAGAAACGGATACACCACCTCTGTAATGGTGCGTTCGAAGCCGAATTTCATCGTCAGCTTTCCCAATAAGGCTTCAAACATTTCTTCTTCCATGTCAATCATGGCCACCACCAACTGGTCTATATAGATGGAAACACTGTCATGGCCATCGCTGAGTTCATTTATTTTCTGCGAAAGCTCTGCACTGGTGAGGTTGGCTATTTTCGAGATTTTGATGCCCCGGTTATTCAGCAACGAAACGTTAATGATCTTCTTCAGGTCTTCATCGGAATACAGCCTGATGTTGGTATCGGTGCGCTCAGGCGCAATTAGCTGGTGGCGTTTCTCCCAAATCCTGATAGTGTGCGCCTTGATGCCGGAAAGTCTTTCCAGCTCTTTGATTGAATACTGGCCCATTGCCTGATTAGTCTTTGAGTGCTTAACCACGAAAATGCAAAATTGTTTAACACGATGGTTAATCCAAAAATAATCAAGCTGGTATCATAGCTATTGGCTTTTGGAGGCTATTGACCTAAAGTTGGTGTCATTAACCTTACCCTCCCAGGCATCTAACACGACTATGTTGTATGACCTGAAGCAGAAAAAGACTTATTCATTTTCAATCGTCAATGCATAGCGCAAAAAGTCTAATGACTTTTTTGGGTTAATTTACCGCCATGGCACCGGAGGTACTTGCGCCCGCGTTGAATTGGTTTAGGGAAAGAGGCTGGACGCCTTTCGATTTCCAGTTAAATGCCTGGCAGGCTTACCTGAAAGGGCACCAAGGCCTGGTAAATGCACCGACCGGTAGTGGCAAAACGTATTCGCTATTGGTGCCCATGTTGTTGGAATACCTGCGCGATACGCCTCACAAACCAAAAGGCAACGGACTGCAAGCGATCTGGATTACCCCCATTCGTGCTCTTTCCAAAGAAATTGAGATAGCTGCCAAGCGTGCTTTGGAAGGGTTGGATATACCTTGGCGTGTGGGCGTTCGATCGGGTGATACAACAGCTGCTCAACGGGCTCGCCAAAAAGAAAAGCCACCCGAACTGCTTATTACCACACCTGAAAGTTTGCACTTGTTGCTGGCCACTAAGGGTTACGAGGCCTACTTCAAAAACTGTAAAGTAATCGTGGCTGATGAGTGGCATGAACTCATGGGCTCTAAGCGTGGGGTGCAGATGGAGTTGGCATTGTCTCGGCTGAAATCCATTGCTCCTCAACTGAAAGTTTGGGGTATATCGGCCACCATCGGCAACATGAACCAGGCAGTAGAGGTGCTGCTGGGCGCTGACTACCGCAGTAAAAAGGTAAGTGTAATAAGGGCGCAAATCCGCAAAGAGGTGGAGATTGTCTCGGTTTTGCCCGATACGGTGGAGCGCATGCCGTGGGCTGGCCACCTGGGCATTCAGTTGCTCGACAAAGTGGTGCCTATTATAAAATCGAGTACCAGCACACTTATCTTTACCAATACACGGTCTTTCGCAGAGGTGTGGTACCAGAAAATGCTGGACGCAGATCCTGAACTCAGTGGGCAGATGGCCATGCATCACGGCTCCATCAGTCAGCAGATCAGGCATTGGGTGGAAGAGCAATTGCACGAGGCCAGGTTGAAGGCAGTGGTGTGCACCAGCAGTCTGGATTTAGGTGTAGACTTTCGGCCTGTAGAAAAAGTAGTGCAGGTGGGCAGCCCAAAAGGGGTTGCACGGTTTATGCAGCGAGCGGGCCGCAGTGGCCACCAACCGGGTGCGGTCAGTAAGATTTATTTCATTCCCACTCATTCGCTGGAACTGACAGAGGCCGCTGCGCTGCGCGAAGCCATGCAAAGAGGTATTGTGGAAGAGCGAATTCCCTACGTGCGCTCTTTCGATGTATTGATACAGTATCTGGTAACGCTGGCCGTATCCGATGGCTTCAGGCCCGAAGAAATCTTGAAAGAAGTGCGCGGCACGTTTTGTTTCGCTTCCATAACCGATGAAGAATGGTGGTGGGTGTTGAACTTCGTTACCACGGGGGGTGCATCGCTCACTGCCTACGATGAATTCCGTAAAGTAGTGGTGGAAGACGGCCTTTATAAAGTGGAGAGCCGCGCCATCGCGTTGAAACATCGCCTGTCCATAGGCACCATCGTAGGCGATACCTCCATCATGGTGAAGTATGTTTCGGGCAAATACCTGGGCAGCATAGAAGAATATTTTATTTCGCAGCTCAACCCGGGCGATGTATTTTGGTTTGCCGGCCGCAACCTGGAACTGGTGCGCATCAGAGACATGGAAGCACAGGTGCGCAAAACCAAACGCAAATCGGGAAGGGTACCCTCGTGGCAGGGAGGGCGCATGCCTCTGTCTTCGCAACTGAGTGAGATGATGCGCGCAAAGATTGACGAAGCAGCGCGAGGTGTGGAACACGATCCGGAATTGAAGTTCATACGACCTTTACTCAATTTACAACGCGATCGCTCGCTGCTGCCCCGAAAAGATGAGTTCCTGGTGGAGTACCTGAAAACCAATGAGGGTTATCATGTACTGATGTATCCTTTCGAAGGCCGTTTTGTGAATGAGGGGATGGCAGCCCTCGTAGCTTATCGTATATCACGCATTCAGCCCATCACGTTTTCTATTGCCATGAACGATTACGGCTTTGAATTGCTATCCGATCAGGAGATACCCATTTACGAAGCCATTGAAACGGATGTGTTGGGAATAGAAAATCTGCTAACCGATATACAGGCCAGCATCAATGCCACGGAGATGGCACGTAGAAAATTCCGGGATATTGCCGCCATTGCAGGTCTGGTATTCAAGGGATATCCGGGCAAGCCGGTAAAAGACCGACATATTCAATCCTCATCGCAGCTCTTCTTCGAAGTGTTTCACCAATACGAATCCGGCAATTTGCTGTTGCGGCAAGCCTTCGAGGAAGTGATGGATTTTCAGTTGGAGGAAGTACGTTTGCGCAAAGCGCTGGAGCGGATAGCAACACAAAAGATTGTGGTAAAAGAACCAGAAAAGCCCTCACCCTTTGCCTTTCCGATTATGGTAGACCGCATGCGCGAAAAGTTGACCTCCGAAAGATTGGAAGATCGCGTGAGGCGAATGATGGTGCAATTTGATGGTGTGTAGTGCGCAACCGACTTACCCCAAAGGGGGTTAAATAAATAGGCATATTTTCTAACTCATGAAGAATGAGGACGCCACAGTTGTTATTTTAACGCAACGCTTGTAGCTTGAATGTTATTACCAGGTAATCTGCCTATTTGCCCTTGCGTTGTTTCGTCACTTTATTGTTTGTGTTGGCTTCCAGAGTCTGCTGGGCACAAACAGGCGGCATATCGGGTACCATTTCAGACGCGCAAACCCAACAACCGCTTCCGTTTGCCCATGTTTTTGTTAACAACACCACCCAGGTTACCACTACCGATGTAGAGGGCAAATTTTCACTGCAAAATCTCCCGGCCGGCCAAACGGAGGTAATCTTCACCTTTGTGGGGTATGAATCCACCCAATCTAAAGTTTATGTAAAACCAGGCGAAGTGGTTACGCTTACCATACAGCTAACGCCTTCTTTACAGCAATTGTCTGATGTGGAGGTGAAGGGCACCCGTGACAAAGAGTGGGAGAAGCAACTGGACCGGTTTCAAAAAACTTTTTTCGGTAACCGGGCACGATCGGAATGTATTATAAAAAACCCCTGGGTTATCGACTTCGCTACCACAGATGGCGGCAGGGTTTTTAATGCCAAAGCTTCCCAGCCCATTGAAATTGACAACAATCTACTGGGATATACATTGTTTTTCTATCTCAAGAATTTCCAGACCGATGGAAAATCATATGTAATTAACGGCAATGCCTATTTCAAAGAAATGGAGGACATCACCAAGGCCGAGGCATGGCAAAAAGCCCGCGATGCAGCCTATTATGGTTCAGAGAGACACCTGTTTCGATCCATGTTAAATCAAACCACCGCGGGCGAAGGGTTCAGATTATATATTGATAAACCGGGTGTGTTGGATGTGAATTCGCGTACCGATATTTTTTATTCGGAAGTGGGCGTAAAGGTGGTAGAATACAAAGCGGAGCCAGGGTTTATTCAGCCTACGGTAATGCCTAATGAGTATGTGATCGCATTAAAGGGAAGAACAGAAGTACATTATTTGAAGAAGCCGGGGGCTACCAGGCTATACAAAGACATGCCCGGGCAGGTTTCCTGGTTGGAGGTGCGTGGAAACAAAGTAAGGGTGAATGGCGATGGTGTCATTCTGAATCCAGGCGATGTTGTTTTTTCAGGCGACATGAGTTCTTTGCGAATTGGAAACCTGTTGCCTCAGAATTATCAACCGCCCTCTCTGCTTGAACAAGCTGGTGATGTAGCGCAAGCACAATTGCCTGTTGAAAGAGTTTATGTGCAAACAGATAAGCCTTACTACTACCCGGGTGAGACCATTTGGATAAAAGCTTACATGCACTTTCGCTATTGTGATATTCCAGATACACTTAGCCGTGTGCTGTACGTAGAGTTGGTGAATGATGCGCGCAAAATTGTGATTTCAAAATTACTCCAGATTGACAACCAGGTTGCGATGGGAGAATTTTATCTGCCCCCTGAGTTTCAGCCTGGCAACTACATGATCCGCGCCTATACCAGTTGGATGAGAAATTTCGGAGACGCATTATTTTACTATAAACCAATACCCGTATTGCGTTTGAACGAGAAGCCTGAACCTATTGTAAGAGCAGGTATTCTGCAAACAGAGCATGTTGTGTTAACCACCGATAAAGAAATATACAATACCCGCGACCCTGTTCGGTTAAAAGCGTGGGTTCAGAATGAATTGGGAGATACCCTTCGCGCCCAGCTCTCAATAGCAGTTACCGATGCAAAGCAGGTTATTGCTTTGCCGGAAACAGACGACATTGTAACTGCCATGCAAAATCCTGAGGTGCCCAATCCGGTAAAAACCTTTTTTGAAATAGAAAGAGGGATTACCTTGAAAGGTTACTTTGTAAACAAGAAAGAAAAACCTGAGAGTGTTTCTCTCATGGCCATCTTGGGAGACTTTGACCAGGTCTTCTCTATACGAACCGGTGAAGATGGCCGATTTGAGTTAAAGGATATTCTTCTGTTTGATAGTGCCACATTTGCATTTCAAGCCAAAGACAAACGGGGTGTGCCCTATGGCCATGTGCGGTTTAACGCAGCGGCACCGCCAGCAGTAAGCACGTGGAAACGATATCAAAAGGTGAATTGGACGGATGCCGGTGCACCACAACGTATTTTTTCAGATTATGAAGCGGCACGCGGCACCATCCGTTTGGAGGAGGTTACCGTAAGTGGCAAGCGCATTGAAAAAGAATCGGAGGAGACACAACACAAGATTTTTGGTCGTGCCGACTATGTAATCACCAGCGAGGATCTGATGAAAAGTGGTACGGCCGACCTGGCGGTAGCCATGCAGGGTAAAGTGCCAGGTTTAACTGTAACTACCTATAGCGATGACCGCGGGGTACATTATGTAATTCGATTGAAAGCAGCCTCCTCTTTTCAATTAAGTAACGAACCTTTGGTATTGATTGATGGTATACCTGTGGGCGGAGGAGGAAGTGAATTCGCTGGCGACCGGCTTCGCACGCTCGATATTACTACGATCGAACGCGTTGAAATAACCACCCGTCTCAATAGCATGTATGGTGATGCTGGAAGGAATGGCGTAATTGCTGTGTTTACCAAGCTAAACTCAGCGGGAAAGATGTCTTACGCGGAAGACAAAAAGACGATGGACTTCTATACGCTGCGGGGATTCAGTGTACCTCAAAACTTTAAAGCGCCAGTCTATGACACGCAACATGCAGACGGAGGGCCGGCTGATTATCGATCCACTGTTTTGTGGCTACCTTCATTACAGTTAAATGATGAAGCCAAAGTTGGCGAGGTTACATTTTATGCGGCTGACTTGCCTACGCGCTATCGTATCGTAGTGGAAGGCGTTTTAGAAACCGGTGAACCTGTTCGTGCCGAGACCTTTGTTACCGTTGTCGATCGCTAGAAAATACTTCTGAACAGCAAGAACAACGTTCCCGACATCACCATCACCACGGGTAGTGTGAGCAGCCAGGCAATCAGGATATTTCTTACCGTTTCCGGCTGCAGGTTTTTAATGCCCTTGCTGGCCACCATACTGCCCGCAATACCTGACGACAAAACGTGCGTGGTGCTAACCGGTAAACCCAGGTTAGTAGACAGACCTATCGTGCTGGCGGCAACCAATTCCGCAGAAGCGCCCTGCGCGTAGGTAAGGTGTTCTTTACCGATTTTTTCGCCCACTGTTTTTACTATGCGTTTCCATCCAATCATAGTGCCAATACCTAGTGACAACGAAATCATTAAGATGGCCCATTGGGGTGAATAGTCGGTGATCTTTCTTACTGACTTAATTTCTTTACTCAGTAGCGACTTGTCATTCTCGCTGATCCTAACTTCATCTTTGGCGGTAAGGTCTTTCAGGTTGCGATCCATCACCATGATGTCCTTGCGCACGAAGAAACGCTCGTTCTTGCCGATGGAGGCAACGGTAGACTTATTGCTCAGCTCGTTTATCAGTCGTGCACTCATTTGCTTCGTTTCTTCCAACTTCAATTTATCAGGTTCTGAAAGCGGGTTGGGATCGATCGAATTAATGACCTGCTCAATTCTTATCAGCGACCCATTGAGCGAGGCAGGAGAAACGTTGGCGTTCAGCGCAAAGTAGGCGGGCACAATGCCTATGAGTATCAACATCACTAATCCCACACCTTTCTGTCCATCGTTCGATCCGTGGTAGTAGCTCACGCTGGTACAGGTAAGAATGAGTATGGAACGAATCCACAATGGGGGTGGCGCATTCTTCTTAGGCTCTTTAAAAAGGCTGTCTCCGTATTCCGTTTTCTTGGTAAGCGATCTTATGAGGAACATAAGGATGATCGTCATCGAAAAGCCAAAGAGAGGAGAAATCAGCAGCGACAAACCAATTTCTTTGGCTTTGCTCCAGTTTACAGCCGCTGCGCCAGCGCCAGGCAACAAACTGTAGGCCAGACCAACACCCAAAATGGACCCTATCAACGTATGCGAACTGCTACAGGGAATACCCAGATACCAGGTAAGCAGGTTCCAGAAAATAGCACTCAGTAATAGCGCCATTACCATCGATATACTATGCGCCACATTTTGATCTACTAAGGATTCTACCGGCAACAGGTTTACAATACCCATGGCCACACCCACACCTCCCAACAAAACACCCAAAAAGTTGAAGAAACCAGACCAGATTACCGCCACCCACGGTTTTAAGGAATTGGTATAAATAACCGTAGCCACCGCATTGGCAGTATCATGAAAGCCATTCACAAATTCGAAAGCACAGGCGGCAACAAGACAAATAACGAGCAGAATGGAATAAGAGAGCTCTAACTCAAACATGCAAAGGTGCGGTTTTAATAGATCATTGAAAATGCAAAAGCCACCAAATGTAATGCGGCCTGTAAGCCCCAATGTTATGGCAATGTTAACAATTTAATGCTGGCCGCGGTGCAAAAGTGGGCAACATTTTGGTATGATCTTAATCAGTTGATAGTCAATAGAATCAAATTTCAGGATGGGGTTTCGTGTAAGGCCAATTAACGTCATTTTTGCGGGGATATGGTGCAGGCAACGATTCGTCAACATACTTTCCAACTGCTGCCAGAAAAGGCGATGTATTGGGGCGCACAAAAGATGCTGCTGGTGGCAGACTTACACCTGGGAAAAATCAACCATTTCCGTAAGGCCGGGTACGCAGTACCTCCTCGCGCCAACGATGAAAATACAGCCACTTTGATTGAGTTGCTCAATAAGTTCAGGCCCGACCGCATGCTTTTTCTGGGTGACCTGTTTCACAGCCACTACAACGAAGAGTGGGAGGTAATGGGCCAGGTGATGCGGCACTTTCAAAGTTGTTCCTTCGAACTGGTGTTGGGCAATCACGACATCATGAGCGAGTTGCAATACCAGCGGCACCGTATTAAAGTGCACGCTAATTTGATATTGGAAGATTTGCTGCTCACGCACGAACCTGCAGAAGAAATGGCTGAGGGGATTTATAATCTGGCCGGCCACATTCATCCGGGTGCCCGGCTGGTGGGCGCTGGAAAACAGGCACTCACCTTGCCGTGTTTTTATTTTGGCAGGCAGCTTGGTATTTTACCAGCCTTTGGTTCCTTCACGGGATTGTACCGTGTGCGACCCAAAAAAGACGATCACGTATTTGTGATTGCCGATAAGAAAGTGATACAAGTAGCACCTTGAGAAAGATTTTTTTGCTTTTGATGTTATTCCATATCCATGCCTTTGGGCAGGATACCTCGCGCGTTTCACTGCTGTTCATGGGCGACATCATGCAACACGATTCGCAAATCAATGCGGCCTTCGATGTGCAGACTGGTAAATACAACTACAGGCCTTCCTTGCAATACATTCAACCCTTGCTGCAGTCGGCTGATGTAACCATTGGCAACCTGGAAGTAACGCTGGCGGGTCCTCCGTACAAAGGCTATCCGCAGTTCAGCGCACCCGATGACCTTGCATTATCATTGAAAGAGGCGGGTGTAGATATTCTGGTAACAGCCAATAACCACTCCATGGATCGCGGAAGAAAAGGGGTGGAGCGCACCATCCACTTGTTAGATTCTATTGGCCTTAAACATACCGGTACTTTTAAAGATTCTGCCGAACGTGCCCAACGTTACCCGTTTGTTTTCGAAACCAATGGCGTGAAGATGGCTTTATTGAACTACACCTATGGCACCAACGGCATACCGGTAACCAGGCCCAATATTGTAAACCCGATCGACACGGTGCAGATAGCAGAAGACATGGCCGCGGCTGCTGCGCAATCGCCCGATGTGGTGATTGTATTTTTTCATTGGGGTACCGAGTACCAAAGCATGCCGAACAACTGGCAGAAGAAGCTCACCGAATTTTGTTTTAAGAGCGGTGCCGGGTTGGTGATTGGCGCACATCCCCACGTGCTACAGCCTATGGAATGGCGGAGAGATAAAAACCAGTTGGTGGTTTATTCGCTGGGGAATTTTGTGTCGGGGCAGCGCGTGCGTTACCGCGATGGAGGCGCCACGCTGTGGGTAGACCTGGAAAAAATAAAAACCGACAGCCTGGCTGTTACCCGCATTGCACATGCTGAATATAATTTACAATATGTGTACCGTAATACTGCAAAAAAATATTATGTGCTCCCTGTGCGCGACTTTGAGGCCGATACGCTGGTGGTGCGCGAGACCAAAGAGCGGCAGCAACTTCGGGTGTTTGCAGCCGACTCGCGTGCTTTATTTGGTAAGCACGACCTCGGCATTGTAGAATCAGCGCGGCAGTTTACCTCCGACTCCGTTGTATACATGCTGGCAGCAAACACACTGCCTTCAGACTCGGTGGTGCACACATTTTACAGGGCACAGTACGACAGCGCGAAGCAAGATTGGCTCATTGGCCGTTTTTACGATGTAGATACTGCCCGTGCCGCACGCCATCACTTACAAAACGAAGGCATCGACTCGCTGAAGTTGGTTCGGTTTGTGCGCGGCAGGCGCGAAGATATAGATTGATCAGCGGCCGCCCCGCATGATAACGCCCAGCGAAACCTCCAGGCCGGTAAAGTCTACTTTGGCATCGGCATAATTTGCCGTGCGTGTTTCCAACGGCCCGGTAAGTGTTCCACCGGTGTAGCTGCCACTCAGCGGTAGTTTGGATTGTCCCACCAGGTAATTTACTTCCAATGAAATCCCGAATTGCCGGTTTACATACACCAGTAATTCCACACCGCCATGGTAGCCATATCCGGGGCTATTGCTGAAGGTAAAACTGGAGTTGGCCACATCCCAACTTTCCATTTGGCGGATGGCCCGATCGAGGTTGCCGTAGTTCAGTTTCTGGTCGAAACCATAGAAGGCAAAGCCTCCTGCTTTGATATCGAACTGCGCCCTGCGCCCTACCAATTGAACAACCAATTCAGCGGGAACGAAAATGGTGAAGTTAGGGCCCACCAAAGGGTCTTTGGTTTCGAAGGGCAGGTCTTTCATGTTTAAACCCGACATACGATAAAGCGATCCGCCTGTTTCCAACGCAAGGAATTTGTTCAGGTTAACGCCCACGCCACGGAAAGAAAATGGACTGATAGGCGTGGAGAAGTAGCCGTTGCGTGGCAGAAAGTAAGAGAACGATAAGCCAAAGTCTTGCGCTGAAAGTACACAAGGCATCAGCAATAAAAATGTAACAAGTATTTTTTTCATTGGTGTTGAATAGAAAGGAGCATGTCAGACAAGTACTTCCTCTCTTTGTCCGTCATATAGTTGATCTCGCAGAAATTGTTGGAGATACATACTTGCCAAAGGTAAGAATTTCTGGCGGGTATTTTCGAGCCTTACCTTCTGTTATAGTCTTTGAACAAGCGCTGCATGTATGCTTTTCCTAATATTTCTTTTTCTGGCGATGTAACGGGCTGAGTATAGTTACCCAGGTCGAAGTCATAAATAAATTCGGTTTCCGGATCAACGTAACCATAGCCATTGTGAAAAACATAAATGGCAAAAGGTGTAGGCTGGGCCAGCAGGTCTTTACTGAACGAAAATGCTGCAACAGGTTGATCGATTTGCCCCAATATGGTATTGGCAATATCGGTCTGGTTGCCGAACGAGTGGACAACAGAATCTTGTGCGTTCAATGCGCCTCCCAGCCA
>CAZRQK010000012.1:0-75925 GCA_964602295.1 uncultured Ohtaekwangia sp. | reverse complement strand
CAACATCGGTATTTTAAACCGCGACTTCTCCTTTAGCTCTTGTGTATCAGGAAAGCGATGGCCATGGTCTGCCGTAATGATTACCCACGTGTTGTTCCACCAGCTGCGTGTTTTGGCAGCATCGATAAAGCGGCCCAGGCTTTGGTCGGTGTAGTAGCAGGCATTTAAAAACATCGAGGCATCATCTTTCTCTGATAGAAAGGGTGGATCGAGCGGCACATCGAACGGTTCGTGGCTGCTAAGCGATAGCATGACTTTAAAGAACGGTGCCCGCGCAGAGTCGCATTCTTGCAGCAATCGGTCGAACACAATATGATCATGCACACCCCATTTCGAATTATCTTGCGAAGAGGGGAAGTCGCCTTCCTCCGTAACATGACTAAAGCCTGCGTTGGTTACGTACGACTCCATGTTGGCAAAGCCAATATCGCCACCATAAACAAAAGAGGTAGTGTACCCTAGCTTTTCGAGGTGGCGAGGCAGCGATGGAAGGCTTTGTGTTTTCTTTGGAAACTTGATGATAGATGTTTTGGGTTGTGCCGGGTAGCCACTGAGTATAGACACAATGCCCTTGTCGGTACGGTCGCCACTGGCGTAAAAGTCATCGAACAAAATGCCTTCCCGCGTAAGCGCGTTAAGTCGTGGTGTAATGCCCGGCCTGCCACCGAGTGGTTCAATTACCTTGGCGGTGTAGCTTTCCAGCACGATCAACAAAATATTGGGCTTCTGTTGCAACGATATCCGTTGGGTGAGGGCTTTCGGGTCCATGGCCGCTTGCAATACTTTTTCGGCATCGTTGTTCTGTGCGATGTTTTCAGGATAGCGAAACCGGTTGGAAGAGCTGAGGCCCTTGAAGAAATTCCAAACTACATTAATGCCCGCATGGTTGGCGAACGCATTGGTTTTGTGAAAGTAGACCACACCCGTGTTAAGGGGTGCCACATTGAAGCTGCTGCGGATGGGAATGAAGAGTAAGCCAGTGAAGAGGAAGATAACAGGCGCTTTTTTAAATTCAGTAGTGGTAAGGCCAAAGAACTTTTTGCCCAGGTAGAAATGATACAAGGCCACGAAGCTGCCCACCAGCAATAGAAACAGCAACACCAATTGAACAAGGGACCAGGATTGAACACTGGCGGCCCCTTCCGAGCCGAGGTACATCAACGGAGTCGCGTCCATGCGAAATCCCCAGTTGCGGTACAGTTCCAGGTCACCCACCACAATCAAAGCAGAGATCAGCAACAGTGAAACTGTGATGATGCCGTGCACTTTGCCCACCCACCTTCCGGCCACCAGGCAGGAGAGTGTGAGCAGCAAGCCGGTGATTAGCAGCCAGTAGCCCGCCATGGCAGCATCCATGCGCAGGCCTAACGCCATCAGCGTAAGCACATCGGTAATAGAAAGCGAGGTGGTAAGATCGTGGGTGTACCCTAGGAGAAGCAGGCGACTCACCACAAAGAATAGTATCCAATAAAGGCCCGTTTGGGCAAAAAGTACCAGCCGCTGCTTCATAGTTAGGTGAGACCGCTCAAGGCATGGTCGTTCAATTCTGGATTTTATTGGGAGTTATGGCGCTAAATTACTACGGATTTGAATGTAATTCGTTGCTTGAGGCAGTGTCATTAAAAGCTTTGTACTGCCATTATCCTTTGGTATAAAATCACGAAGCTCATTTAGAAAAAACGTGCTACTTTGCTGCTCAACCTTTCCTACACTATGAAGTACATCATTTCTTTCTGCGCACTATTATTATTGTGGGCCTGCGGTACGCAACAACAGCCCGCAGATATCATTATACAGGGCGGCACCATCTACACCATGAACGACCAACAGCCTACTGTGGAAGCGGTGGCAGTAAAGGGAGACCGGATTGTATTTGCCGGAACCACGCAGCAGGTGGCAGACTACCAAGGCGAACAAACTCAGGTAATTGACCTGCAAGGCAAAACCATGACCCCTGGTTTGATTGAAGGCCATGGCCACATCATGGGGTTGGGCTACAACGAACTGAACCTCGACCTGATGGATGTGAAGAGTTACGAGGAATTGGTGGAACGTGTGAAAGAAGCAGCGGCCAAAGCACAACCTGGCCAATGGATCGTAGGGCGTGGCTGGCACCAGGACAAGTGGGACAAGAAACCCGACAATATGGTAAAGGGATTTCAGACCCACCACCTGTTGAGTGAGGCAACTCCTGACAACCCCGTGTTTCTTCGCCATGCCAGCGGTCATGCAGGCTTTGCCAATGCCAAAGCCATGCAGATAGCGGGCGTTAACCAACTGTCGAAGGAAACGTTGGAGAAAAACCTGGGCGAGGGGGGCGAAATCATTCGCGATGCCATGGGCAACCCCACGGGGCTTTTCAATGAGCGTGCACAAGGGTTAGTTACGCAGTTTATTCCCGAGAATACAGAAGAAACCGATGCACAAGCACTGGCGTTGGCCATGGAGGCATGCGCGCGCAACGGCATCACCGGCTTTCACGATGCAGGTGCTTCGCGAGAGAACATCGCGTTGTTTCAAAAGTTTCGTTCTGAACAAAAGCTAAAAACACGATTGTATGTGATGATCACCGGTTTCGATCGCGACCTGGTATATGAATATTTCCGCAAAGGCCCCGATGTGGATTCCACCCACTGGGTAACCGTACGCTCAGTAAAGTTGAATTGCGATGGTGCGTTGGGTTCGAGAGGGGCGTGGTTGTTGGAACCTTATTCCGATCGCCCTGATTTTGCGGGCATGGCTACTTTGCCCATGGATACGGTTTTAAAAACATCGCGCGAAGCACTGAACGCAGGCTTCCAGGTGTGTTCGCACGCCATTGGCGACCGCGCCAACCGCGAGATATTAGATCGCTACGAAACTGCGTTGAAAGAAAATCCGGCCAAGGCTAACGATCACCGCTTCCGCATTGAGCATGCGCAGCACCTGCACCCCAACGACATACCCCGTTTTGCGCAGTTGGGCGTGATCCCTTCCATGGAAGCCATCCATTTGTCGTCCGACCGGCCGTGGGCCATCGATCGACTGGGCGAAAAACGCATCCGCGAAGGCGCCTACATGTGGCAAACGTTGCTGAAGTCGGGCGCGAAGATTGTGAATGGCACCGATGTACCTGTGGAACCTATCAACCCCATCGCTTGCTTCTATGCTTCTGTTACGCGCAAAACGTTGAAGGGCGAACCCGAAGGGGGCTACGAGCCAGAAGAACGTATGACGCGCGAGCAGGCGCTTCGTTCATATACGCTCGATGCGGCCTATGGCGCTTTCGAAGAAAACGTGAAAGGCTCTATTGAAGTGGGCAAGCTGGCCGACTTCACCATCTTTAACCAGGACTTGATGACGGTGGAGGAAAAAGACATTCTTTCCACCCAAGTGGAGATGACCGTGCTGGGCGGTAAAGTGGTTTATCAGCGCAACTAAAAAATCACGAAGTATGGTCGTAGGCTACCAGCCAGCGGCCATCGATCTTACGCACCACCAAAGTGAACAAACCCGTGGGGTTGTCGTTGGCGCGCGCCAAGGTGTAACGGCCCGTTACCAGGCATACATCGGGCGCCAGAAACTGAAAACTGTAGAACTCGAACGTGAGCTGGCCCATGGTGGCCAGGTCGGGGTAGCTGCGTTTGTAGCGGGCCAACGTAGCATCCCAACCGGTGGTGATTTGTGACCCAACAAACTTCAGCGAGTCCGATTTCCAGTAACCTTCCATAAAGCCTTCGAGGCTGCCCGCATTCCAGGCAGACTGTTGTTGTGCCAGCACATCGCGGATGGCCTGCTCTTCTTCGGCTCTGGAAAACCGCGGAGCGGGTTGGCATTGCATCCATAAAACAGGAAGGAGGAATAACAGTCGGTTCATGGGCAGCGATTTTGAAAGTGCTATTGGTTTTATTTCAAAAGTGGTTCAAGGATTACCGTTAGGTTACTGGCTACCCTTTTATGACCTTCTACGTTGGGATGGATGCCATCGGTGAGGTTGAGGTTTTCATCACCGGCTACACCCTCCAACAGAAAAGGAATCAGGGTAGCTTTGTTCTTCCGTGCCAGTTCGGGATATATTTTTCTAAACTGCTCGGTGTATTCTTTCCCCAGGTTGGGGGGCACCATCATGCCCGCCAACACCATTTTGCAATTCGGGTATTTGCCCTTCACCTTGTCTATAATACCCTGAAGATTAGTGATAGTTTGGTCTAACGGCAGCCCACGTAAGCCATCGTTGGCACCTAACTCCAGCACAAACACATCTATCGGTTGCCGCAAAATCCAGTCAATACGACTGAGTCCACCGGCAGACGTTTCTCCGCTCAGGCCTGCATTCACCACCTTTACCGCCACTCCTTTGTTGATCAGTTGTTTCTCTATTAAAGCTGGAAATGCCTCGTCCACTGAAAGGCCGTAGCCAGCGGTCAGGCTATCGCCAAAAAACAGAATGGTCTTGGCAGATTTTGGTTGAAAGAGAAAAAGAGATACAATAATTAAAAAGTTGTTAACGACCATGTTACTGTGCATTAGTATTTGACGAATGGGTTGCCAGCGCGTGCTTAATTTGTTCTATTTTGCATAAACACGTCTCAATGTAAATGATAGTTGCCAGATGCTGAAACATTTTGAACCCACTTACGATTTACCATAGCATACTTAAGACGAAAACCATGCCGGAAACTGTACTGCAAGCAGAAAATCTTACCAAAATTTACACATCGGGCGACCGTAAGCTAACTGTGCTGGATCAGGTTTCGTTCCAGGCGGAGCAGGGAACCAGCCTCTCTATAATTGGTCCTTCCGGAAGCGGAAAAACAACGCTGCTCGGGCTCTGTGCCGGGCTCGATGTGCCCTCTTCCGGCACCATTTCGCTGATGGGTTTTAAGCTGAACGCCATGGACGAGGACGACCGCGCTTATGTGCGCAACCAGTTTGTCGGCTTCGTATTTCAAAACTTCCAATTGCTGCCTACCCTTACTGCGCTTGAGAATGTGATGGTGCCGTTAGAATTGCGTGGTGAAAAGAACATTGCACCAAAGGCGAAAGAGCTGCTGGCCCGTGTGGGATTGGCCGAGCGGATGGATCATTATCCTACGCAACTTTCGGGTGGCGAGCAACAGCGTGTGGCCATGGCCCGTGCGTTCATCACGTCACCTAAAATACTTTTTGCCGATGAGCCTACCGGCAACCTGGACGAAGAGAATGCCACACACATAACCGAGCTGCTCTTTGGCATGAATAGGGAAGAGAAAACCACGCTGGTTCTGGTTACACATAACCTTGAGTTGGCTCAACGTACGCAACGTATTTTACAGATGAAAGGGGGTAAACTGGTTAAGGAGTCGGTAACTGTAGGGGTATGATTGAGTACATCATTAAGGTAAAACGCAAAACGCGCAACTTGCTGCAGGACGGTTGGGTGTGGCGCATGGCCTGGCGCGATGCACGCCACAATTTGTCGCGGTTGTTTTTGTTCACCGCCTCTTTGATTACCGGTATTGCAGCTGTCGTTGCCATCGGCTCGTTAAATTATTCGTTGCAAAACGACCTGGACCGGAATGCGAAAGAATTATTAGGTGCCGACCTGGTAGCCAGCTCTGGCAAACAGTTCGAGCCAGTTGTTGTGGCGGCCTTCGATTCAACCGGGTTGGACCAGGCGTCTGAATCGGAGATGGCTTCTATGGTGATGTTTATGCGTACCCGCGAGTCGAGGCTGGTGCGGGTAATGGCACTCACGGGCCCTTTTCCGTTTTACGGACAGATACTTACGCAGCCGAGTGATGCTTATGAAAAGATAAAGACCGGCCGTTATGCCATGTTGGATGAAACCCTGGCCACACAATATGAAGTAAGCTCGGGTGATTCCGTGAAGATTGGCAATAGCTTTTTTGTGGTATCGGGTGTGGTGCAGAAGTTTCCTGGCAGCTCGGGTATTCTTACCACCTTTACACCCTCTGTGTATATCGCGCAAAGCGAACTGGATTCTACCGGGTTAATCCAGTATGGCAGTCGCGTAACCTATCGCAGGTTCTTCAAAACGAACAGTGAAGCACAGTCGGAAGCGATGGAAAAGAAATTGCGGCCGATGCTGCGCAAATATGGCCACCGGCTGGAAACTGTGGAGGGGCAGAAGGAGGACCTGGGCGAAGACTTTCAGGCGGTGTACCGATTCTTTTCGCTGCTGGCCTTTGTGGCGCTGATTCTCGGCAGCATTGGCGTGGCCAGCTCTGTACACATCTATGCCCGCGAAAAGCGCGATGAGGTAGCCGTGTTGCGTTGCGTGGGCTCTACCGGGTGGCAGGCGTTTAATATCTACTTCATACAGGTTTTTGTTCTGGGTTTGATCGGCAGCTTAGTGGGTGCGTTGGTAGGGGTGGGCATCCAGCAAGCCGTGCCTATTGTGTTTAAAGATTTTGTGCCAGTCGAGCTTCAGTTCGGTGTTTCGTGGCGTGCTGTGTTCGAGGGGTTGATACTGGGCGTGGTGGTGGCTGTGTTGTTCACCATTCTTCCGTTGGTATCGGTGCGATTCGTTCCACCCTTAACGGTTTTGCGTGCTGACTCGGCACCGCTGCGGGTATTCTCTAAAACGAGACTTACCGTTATGGTGCTCATTGTTTTGTTTCCATTGTTGGCAGGCGCTTACCAGACGCGCGATTTTCTGGCAGGGGTGTTTTTCTCTGCCGGTATTGGCGTGGCGCTGCTGTGCCTGGCCCTGGTGGCGGCCGGGTTGCTGTTTGTGGTGCGCAAATATTTTCCTTCCCATGCCAGCTTCACTTTCCGTCATGCATTGTCAAATTTATTCCGTCCTAACAACCAAACGCAAACGCTGATGGTGACGATTGGCCTGGGTGCATTTATCATTGCCACACTAAACATCATACAAAGCAGTTTGCTGAGCGAGGTAGCCTACACCGACCGCGAGAATGAATCCAACACCATTTTGTTCGACATCCAGCCTTCGCAGCGCGATGGGGTGGTGGCGTTGATGGAAAGTCACGGCCTTCCGCCCAAGCAGGTGGTAGCGATTGTTACCTGCAGGTTGGCATCGTTGAAAGGCAAATCCATTGATTCGCTGCAGCGCGATACGTCTGACAACATTCCCAACTGGGCGCTTACGCGCGAATACCGCGTAACCTACCGCGACAGCCTGCATCATTCTGAAGAGTTGTTGAAAGGTGAACTGCACGCGTTGCGACCGGGTCAGCCCGATTCTGTGTGGGTAACCATTTCGGAGGGCATGCAAGAAACCCTCGAAGTAGACATTGGCGACTCGTTGGTGTTTGATGTGCAGGGCGTTCCCATCCAGGCGCGCATCAGTGGCATCCGGAAGGTAGACTGGCCGAAAGATCCTCCCAACTTTATTTTTGTCTTTCCTCCCGGTGTGTTGGAACCTGCGCCACAGATATGGGTAACGACCACTCGCGTAGACGACCCCTCGCAAGCCAACCGCTTTCAGCAGGAGTTGGTGATGAAGTATGGCAACGTTTCGTTGATCGACTTGCGTTTGATTCTCAGCACCGTGAATGAGTTGTTCGATAAAATATCGTTGGTGATCCGTTTTCTGGCGCTCTTCAGTATCATTACCGGGTTGGTGGTGTTGGCAGGAGCCGTCTTGAACAGTAAGTTTGCCCGTATTCGCGAGCATGTGTTGTTGCGCACCGTTGGTGCACGTACCCGACAGATTGTTCAGATCACTTTGATTGAGTATGCCTACTTAGGTTTGTTCTCGGCCCTTACCGGGATATTGCTTTCATTGGTGTCTGGCTACCTGCTTACGAAGTTCTTTTTCCAAACAGGTTTTTCATTCGATGCGGTAGGGCTGTTAATTATTGGTGGTGCCGTGATGGCATTGTCTATGTTGATTGGCTGGTGGAATTCGCGCGAAGTGATCGGCACGCCTCCGCTGCAGGTGCTGCGCAAGGAGAGCTAAGCTATCTCTTCCAACGTAGCGGGCATAGCGAGTGTCTATTTTGTAAATTGCACCATGCTAGGGCTCCTTTTGTTTGGAATTTTTGGTTGCTGGATACGTCTGGCAGCTGCGCCCCCTTCTGGTATTCCCTTCATCGAGAATAAAAAGCAGTGGCCGGCCACCGTTGATGCCGGTGCGCGATTGCCGGGCGGCCATCTGTTAGTAACTGCGGGCGCTTTCCACTTTCAGTTTCTCCACGAACAGCAGGTTCAGCAAAAACATTTGCACCATCATGGCGAGGCGTTTGCTTCCGCGGAAGCGTGCCCGTGGATTGACGGGGTCAACGCCACCCTTGAATTTGTTGGTGCCTCTGCCAACAGCCAGGCCGTGCCGTTTGGTCCCTTACCTACGTACTACAATTTCTTTCAGGGTAACGATACCAGCCGGTGGGCGGGCAAGGCCCGTTCTTTCGAGGAAATAGTATATTCTGATTTGTACCCTGGTATCGACCTGAAGTTATACAGCCAAGGCCAGGCGTTGAAATACGACTGGGTGGTAGCACCTTTTGCCGATCCATCTGTTATTCAGTGGACGTACCATGGCGCAGACCGGCTTACATTAGCCGATGGCTCCTTGCAGGTGCAGGCATCCTTTGCTTCGTGGCAAGAGATGAAACCTTTGGCCTACCAGGAAGTGGGGGGAAGACGGGTGGACGTGGATGTGTACTATGAATTAAATGGAGCTACGGTATCGTTTTGTTTTCCGAATGGCTATGACCGATGCCTGCCTTTGGTGATTGATCCCCTGCTGATTTTTTCTACCTATTCTGGTTCCGAAGCCGACAACTGGGGCAGCACCGCCACCCCCGGTGAACGCGGCACGCTCTACTCTTCGGGTGTTACCAACCACTTTGTAACGGTTCAAGGGCCTCAGAATTTATTTAGCGGCACATTCCCTGCCACCACAGGATCTTTTCAAACTTCCTATGGCGGACTGTTTGACATCGGCATTCTTAAATACGATTCCACCGGCAGCGATTTGCTCTACGCTACCTACCTGGGTGGCAGTCAGTCAGAGTCGCCTCATAGCCTGGTGATGAATGCCAACAATGAGTTGATCGTATTGGGTACTACCAGCTCGTTGGACTTTCCGGTTTCCGCCAACGCCTACGACAAAATATTTACCGGAGGTGCACCCGTTACCAACGTGGTGAATTACACCTTTGGCACCGACTTGTTTGTGGCGCGTATCAGTGCCGATGGCAGCGCACTACTGGCCAGCACCTACCTGGGGCAGGCCGGCAACGATGGTGTAAACCCACGGGGAACAGGGCTGGTAGCCAACTATGGCGATGAGTTGCGTGGCGATGTGATTGCCGATGCCGATGGCAACGTCTATCTCTCCAGCGTTACCAGCTCTGTCAATTGGGTTTTGCCGAATGGCTTTTCTACTACTTATCGGGGTGGCAATACTGATGGCTTGGTGTTGAAGATGAATGAGGGTCTGTCGGAGATACTGTGGGGGAATTTTTTGGGTGGGATCGGTACCGATGCCAGCCACACCATTCAACTGGATTCGGAAGGCAACGTTTACCTTGCCGGTGGTACTACCAGTGCCGACTTTCCCGTGACAACAGGCAGCTACCAGACCCAACACAAGGGCAATGCCGAGGGTTGGATTGCCCGCATTTCTTCGGATGGCACGCAGTTGTTGCAGTCCACCTTTACCGGCACACCTCAATTCGACCAGGTTTATTTTGTGGATTTGAACAGCAGCAACGAAGTGTTTGTGTACGGGCAAACAGGGGGAAGCTTTTCCGTTACAGCCGGTGTTTATCACAATCCCAACAGTGGCCAGTTTTTGCAGAAGTTTTCCACCGATCTTTCCACCTTGATCTTCTCTACCGTATTTGGATCGGGGAGGGGCGAGCCAGACATTTCGCCTACGGCCTTCTTAGTAAACGACTGCAATAATATTTACATGTCGGGATGGGGTGGTATACTCAACAATGCTTTTTTGTGGGCCAACGATACACGTGGCATGCCTGTAACGCCTGATGCGGTGCAGTCCGCTTCGAATGGTTCTGATTTTTATTTCATGGTGCTGACCGATGATGCCAGTGAATTTCTGTACGGCACTTATCTAGGGGGCAACCAATCAGCCACACACGTAGACGGGGGCACCAGCCGTTTCGACAAGAGTGGCATTGTTTACCATGCCGTGTGTGCCGGCTGCCGTGGCGGCAACCTAACCGGTGGCCCCACCAGCGACTTCCCTACTACAGGCAATGTGTGGTCGAAAACCAACAACAGCCTCAATTGCAACAATGCCGCTTTCAAGTTCGATCTCTCCTCGCTACGTGCGCGCATCCAAACCAACTCGGTGGCTTTGAATCGACCGGGTCTGGGTGTTGTTTGCCTTCCCGATGAGGTGGTGTTTCAGAACCTGAGCACAGGTGGACGCCTGTACGAGTGGCAGTTGGGTGACGGTACATTCATTTCGAGATCAGACACCAGTCTGGTGCGGCATCTTTATCCTGAGCCAGGTCGATACACCATTCGCCTGAAGGCCATCGATCAAGGTACCTGCGTGGGTGCGGATTCTACTGCGGTTACGATTGACGTGAGCGAAGTGGTTCCCGAAGTATCGCCCAATGCTGATATCTGTTTTGGCAGCAACATTGGGCTGACTGCCTCGGGTGGCGTTGCGTACGAGTGGCGCACGGATACGGGTATGCTTGGCAATGCACCTTCGCTGCAGGTGAGTCCGGAAGATACTACCTCGTACTATGTGCAGGTGACCAATACGTTGGGATGCATTGCCCGCGACACCGTGGTGGTACAGGTGGTTCCAGCTATCGATGTGGCGTTCGAGTTCGCCAAAGTATACGACTGCGATGGCAGGCCCCTGCTGCAGGTGCGCAACCTGACCGAAGTACAGGAGGATGAAACGTTTACTTTCGATTTTGGCGATGGCACCCTCAGCAACGACACCGAAGCGACCCATGTCTATGCTGCGGATGGCGCCTATACCGTGACACTTGCTGGTCGAAAGGAATTTTGCGTCTATGAAAAATCGGAAGAGGTGCCCGTGTTTACTATCTCTGTACCTAACGTTATCACCCCGGCCGATCAGAACCAACGGAATGATGCGTTGCGCATTACCTTTGGCAACCCACCCCAACCCGACACGGACTTGTTGTTGTGGCTGCGGGTTTACAACCGGTGGGGGCAACTGGTTTACGAAAACAAAGACTATCAGAACGACTGGGCTGCTGAGGGCTTAGCGAATGGGGTTTATTACTACGAGCTGGAGATTGCCGGGGAAACTTCGTGTAAAAGTTGGATTCATGTGATGAAATAGCAGAACTTTGTTGAAAAGAATCAGACTATGAAAAAGCTGCTGGTAGTGGCGGTGTATGCGGTGCTGATGGCCTGCTCGCCCGGTAAGGAAGAAGCTTCACTTTTGTCGCCCCAGGCGTTTCAGGAACAGTTTCGGCCTGAGGTAGTATTGATTGACGTGCGTACCCCCGAAGAATTTGAGAGCGGCAGCTTGCCCAACAGCCTGAACATAGATTTCAAGAACGAGGCCTTTCTAGACAATATTCGCCTACTGGATAAAGAGAAAACCTATCTACTCTATTGCGCCAGCGGAATTCGCAGTGGCAAAGCGTTAGAGCAGATGAAGCAGGAGGGTTTCAAAAACGTTTTTGCTTTAGAAGGCGGCCTGGAGGCGTGGAAAGCTGCGGGCATGGAGATGGATTGAGGCACTCACCCCCCATTGGCGCGACAGGGGTTTCATGTTACTGGTTCCAAGTTACAAGTTCCAAATTAGGTTGCATTCGCTTTTGCGGGCTCCCGAATTGCTCGAGGCTGGCAGGGTTACAATTTCTTGCTGTAGCCTTTGGTTTCGATTATCTATATTCGCACCTCGTTGGGTTATCTGATTTCTCCATGTCTGGAAAAAGAATTGTTGTTACCGGTGGTGCTGGTTTTATTGGTTCTCACCTGGTAGATGCGTTGTTGCGCGATGAGCGTGTTTCACAAGTTCGGGTGATTGATGATTTGTCGAATGGATACCGGTCGAATGTAGAATTGTTCCAGGGTCATCCTAAATATGAATTTGTGGAGGCCGACATCTGCGACTACGATCGCTTGCTGGTCCTCACTGCTGGCTTTGACTTGATATCGCACCAGGCCGCATTGGGTTCTGTGCCCAGATCGTTAAAGAATCCATTGCGTACCAATGCAGTGAATATTGACGGAACACTTCATGTTTTGTGGGCGGCCGTCAACAATAAAATTCAGCGGGTGGTGTTGGCGTGCTCTTCAAGTACTTATGGTGACAGTACAACTTTACCGAAAGTGGAACATCAGATTGGTAAGCCGCTGAGCCCTTATGCGATCACCAAATTTGCCAATGAGCTTTATGCTGATGTGTTCAGTAAGTCTTATGGGTTGGATTTTATCGGCCTTCGTTACTTCAACGTGTTTGGTCCCAGGCAATATTCAGATAATCCCTACGCAGCCGTAATTCCCTTGTTTTGCAAAGCCTTTCTCTCAGGATCATCGCCTACCGTTCACGGAGACGGTCTTCAGAGTCGCGACTTTACTTATGTGGACAATGCGGTTCAGGCTAATTTACTCGCGTTGTTTACCGACAAGACCGAGGCTGTCAACCAGGTTTACAACGTGGCGTGCGGAGAACAGACTACCCTTCTCGACATGTTGACGCATTTGAGACGCTTGTCGGGAAAGCAGTTGGAAGCTGCGCATGTGCCCGCCCGCGAAGGAGACGTACGCCATTCAAAAGCCGATATCTCCAAAATAAAGTCGTTGTTAGGCTATCAGCCTACTGTTTTGTTTGAGGAAGGCTTGACCAAGGTCTATCAATGGTATGAGCAGGCTTGAAATAGGAGTAGTTCGGTACCATGCGTATTTTTCCAACACCCTTTCAATTTCATTTCACTTTTCTAACTTCATTGTTATAACTACAACTGAGTTAGAATAGAAAGCACCTTGGATCATCTATTCCCCTTTGCCAGCCACATTACCTACGAGGCGCGCTGCCGGTTGCTGAAGCAGCGCCCCAAAGTGATCTGGTTTACCGGCCTGTCGGGTTCGGGTAAGTCCACCTTGGCCACACAACTGGAGTTCCAGTTGCACGCTCATCAATTTAAGACCTACCTGCTGGATGGCGACAACGTGCGCACCGGTCTGAACAAAGACCTCGATTTCTCAGACTATGCACGTAAAGAAAATATCCGCAGGATCGGGGAAGTGTCGAACTTGTTTATGGATGCGGGGCTGATTGTATTGTCTGCTTTTATATCGCCTTTTGAAGAAGACCGCCAGCAGGTGCGCCACATTGTGGGTGCCTACAATTTCATAGAAGTGTTTGTGGACTGTCCGCTGGAGGTATGTGAAGGGCGCGATGTGAAGGGATTGTATAAGAGAGCGCGTGCAGGAGAGGTGAAGAACTTTACCGGCATCAGCTCGCCCTACGAGCGGCCTTTGCATCCCGATGTGACGGTGCGTACGCATGAGCAGTCGGTAGAAGAGTCGTTGCAAGTGTTGATGGATACGATTGTACCGCGGGTGAAGTTGGGGTACGGTCCCTCACCCCCAGCCCCTCTCCCTAGGGAGAGGGGAGGCGGAGGGTAGATTTGAGATGTTTTTTTGATTAGTTGGCAGTAAGCAGTAGGCAGCTGCCACGCTGCGCCTTCGCGCTTACGATTGGTTTCGTCTTTGCGAGGATAGCACACGTAGTGGGCTGACGAAGCAATCTGTTTATCCATTACAAGTCTCACAAGTCAGATCGCCACGGGCTTCGTTGCACTGCGCCCTTCCCGCACGTGCGCATAGCCGTTAACCTAAGACAGAGGAACGGATGAGAAACAGTTCTCCGGTGGGAGAATGTTGAGTTTTTCCCATATTTGTGTTAGTTATTGTGTTAAAGGCGGTCGATTTAAGTGAGTTGATTTGACCGCCTTTTTTTCAAAAGTAGTATTTTTTTAAGGGAAAAGATCGATTTGTTTTCAATCCACTTCTATTTAGAAAGAAATATGGGAATAGCTTAGCTCGCAATATCACACAAGATTTTGCTGTAGCCGATCTGGATGCGCTAGCCCGTCAGCATTCTTTTAAACAACGCGAATCGAAGTTGTCTCCACACGAGTTCATTGACACATTGATGTTCAGTGAATTAGATCACTCTCAATTAAGTCTGCAAGATTGCTGCAATGATCTCCATCAACAGCATCAAAAGCAGTACAGTAAAGTAGCCTTACATAAACGATTCGATCAGACAGCTGTTGATTTTCTACAATCAGTTTTAGGTAAACAACTAGCTAATCACCCTGTTACAGCCCCTGATTGCCTATGGAGTTCTTTTAATCGAATATTGATAGGAGATTCGTGTAAGTTCTCAATTGCACCAGCATTGGCAAAAGATTATCCTGGGCTATATAGAGGCCAGGGGGCAAAAGCTTTAATGAATCTGCAATATAGTTTTGATTTAAAAAGTGGACAATGGCAATACCTTCAATTTACAAAGGCTACCGACAACGATCAATCACATTCCCGTAGAGTTATTAATGATGTACAAGCTAACGACTTATTGATTCGTGATTTGGGTTATGTCACCCATGATTACCTCCAATCAATCACTGAACGAAAAGCATGGTTCATTAATCGAATGCCGCCCAAATGGGTACCGCTGCAAGCCAAGAATAATCAGTCGATAGACTGGAAATGCATACACCATAGAATCAAAAAGCATAAGCTGCACTTTGTTGAGACCCAGGTCATCATAGGGGAAAAAGTCTGTTCAACACCTTTCCGATTAATTATTTCTTTGGTACCACCATCTGTTTATAAGGAACGTATTGCTAAGGCAGAGAAGCATGCACAACAGAAAGGTCATCAGGTATCTAAAGAATATCGACTTCGTAGCTGGCTAAATAGTTTTATAACTAATATTCCCTCAACGATATTATCGGCCAGTGACGTTAATCGAGTGTACAATACGCGATGGCAAATCGAACTTGTTTTTAAAACCTGGAAATCATTACTGCTAATCCATAAGTGCAAACCCGTAAAAAGATACAGGTTCGAGTGCCAACTGCTTGCTAAATTTATTTGGGTGCTTCTAAATTGGAAAATATTCCATGCCGTGAGTAAATTTATCCTTGAACATTCACCCAATAACAATTGCAGTGTCTGGAAATTTTTCAAACAGGCCAAACATCACACATATTCACTAAGAATGGTCATCACTGCGGTATTACCATTTGAACAATGGTGTAGAATGTATATGTACCCGATTATTAGTGGCTTACTCCTTGAACCAAAAAAATACAAAACACCGCATCATGAAGTGCTTAATCAAGCATTTGCTTAGGTTAACGGCTATGCGCATTCGCGGGACAGGCGCGATGACGGTTATTAGAGATCGCTTTGAGGGTGGGTTGCGGTCTGACCGCTTGGTGGGCTGTGGGAGGGCGGCCGGTCTGCACCGCTGAGGGGTTGTTTCGGGTGTGGTGGTTTGAGACCTCAGCCCATTTGAAACGGTAGTGCTGATCGGACATCAAGCCCCTCTCCACAGGAGAGGGGAGCTTGTTGGTTGCAGTGCCTGATTGATTTCAGGTGGAGAGCAAGTGGGTACCTGTCTATACATTGTGCGTCTTTGCGATCCCGAATTAATCGGGAGAAGCAATTTGTTATTGTATGATATGTTTCACTCAGTCAGATCGCCACGGGCTTCGTTGCACTACGCCCTCGCGATGACGGTAAACGCGTAGTGAGGAGTAAGTATTTATTTTTGATTGGGGCTAACATATTTTGATTGATGGGTAACATGGATGAATTAATAAAGGTTGCGACAACGGCTGCGCGGAAAGCCAGCGAGGTGATACTGAAAGTGTATGAATCGGGAGATTTTGCTGTGGAGCAGAAGGGCGACCAGTCGCCCCTGACGCGTGCCGACCGCGAAGCACATGGGGTGATTGCCGATCTGCTCAAAGGCACGGGGTTGCCTATTCTCAGCGAAGAGGGCCGGGCTATTCCTTATGCAGAGCGCAAAAGCTGGAGTCGGTTTTGGCTGGTAGACCCGCTGGACGGCACGAAAGAATTCATGAAGCGCAACGGAGACTTCACCGTGAACATCGCCCTGATAGAAGGACAACGTCCCCTATGGGGCGTGGTGGCGGTGCCCGTTACAGGCGACCTGTATCAAGGTGGCCCTGGCCTCGGTGCCACCGTTCAACGTCACGGCACCACCAGCCCTTTGCCCTTGCGTAACACGTTGAACCTCCAACAACCAGGGTTGAGGGTGGTCGCTTCGCGCAGCCACTTATCTCCGGAAACGGAGGCCTTTATACAGTCGTTGAAGAATCCTACACTGGTGTCGCGGGGGAGCAGCCTGAAGTTCATGATGGTAGCCGAAGGGTTGGCAGACGTCTACCCCCGTTACGCGCCTACGATGGAGTGGGACACGGCTGCCGCCCATGCCATTGTGAATGGTGTGGGTTTGCGCGTGTGGCAGCATGGCAGCGAGGAGGAACTTGTTTATAATAAAGAAGATCTGTTGAATCCGTGGTTTTTGGTCGGCTAATTGGTTGTTAGTTGTTAGTTGTTAGTTGGTAGGTTCCAAGTTACAGGTTCCAAGTTACAAGTTGCATCCCGCATTCGCGGGACCGGGGGTTCCAGGTTTTAGTTGGCAGTTGCTACAGGCTTGCTTTGCTACGCTCTAATCGGTTACGTCTTTGCGAGGATAGCACACGTAGTGGGCTGACGAAGCAATCTGTTTTATTCCATTACGAGTTTCACATAGTCAGATCGCCACAGGCTTGCTTCGACTTCCCGCTTCGCGGGTCCCCGAATAACTCGGGGCAGGCAGGGGTTGCATCCCGCATTCGCGGGACCGGGGGTTCCTGGTTACAGGTTAGTCCCGCAGGCGGACTCGTACATCGGGGCGGTTGAGTATCAATAACCACTGCTGCACATAGGCCACGGCTTCGTCTTCTGCCTGCTTCAATATTTTTAAAGTGAGGGCCGATTGCCGCAATGAATCGATGCGGGTGGCTACCACCGCCTGCAGGTAGCGGCCTACCAACGGATAGTGATCTTTGCCCGCATGGATCTGGAATGCTTTGGTTTCCCGCACGGTCATGTGGTTCACTTCGTAGTTGGGGGTGTTCAGTTGGGCACGCGGCAGAATGACTTCACGCAACGTATCGTTACGTTTTATAATTTCCACCTCCTTTAAATTCAGGTAAGCGGTAACTGTTACCGGCACTTGTGCAATGGCACGAATGGGTTTAGCGGGGTTATTGTCTTTGTGTAAGAATAACAGATCTGTATAGGTGTGTTTGACCAAATGCAGTTCTTTGATGGATAATATTTCTTCGAGCGTGAGTTGCTGAAGGGGAGAAGGAGGGGGAGGGTTGTCGCGGAACAGCAGGATGCCTGCCAGAAGCCCGGTGGTGAGGGCGGTGATGCCGGTGATTGCTTGCGTTTTCATGGTGCATGTGTTGGGGGGTGAATGGAAATCTGCTTTGTAAAAACCCCCGGTGGCACTGCACCTTGCAGATTTGGTTAGCCACCGGAGGAAAACTCGGGTTGGAGGTTCATGTTTTTACTTTTGGTTAAACAATTTGATGCTGCCTACCTGCTTGGAAACAGGGTTGGTGAAGCCGAAGGCACCACGTACATAACGCTTGGTAAGTAAGCCGATGCCGTGAATGCCCTGCGAGGCATACAAAACCTGGTTGCGTTGCATGCGTGCGTTAGCCAAAGCCACCAGACGGTTCATCACGCGGGTGTTCCAGTTGCGCAAGTCGGCCAATTTGGTCTTTAATGCGGCCAGCTGCAGATCGCTTTCGTGTGGGTTGTAGTCGGGCAGTGTTTGCACCAACTTCACCAGCCCATCGAAGTGGTCGGCCTTGCGGTCGAAGTCGAGTTGGGCCGTGCTGCGGGTGGCAGGCATGGCGGCCGTGGCCTCCGCACTGGTAAGCGGGCTGCGCTCTTTCGCTTTCGACTTGTACTTGTGCGCCAGCGCATAGGCTTCCTGCAACAAGGCTTCCGAGGCGCCATTGGCGGCCATCGCGTTGATGATCCGTGTGATGAATCTGGGCATCTCTTCGTACAACTGCTGACGGATGTTCACCCCGTTGGCGTAAGCCGTCTGCAGACCTTTCACCGCCTCTAACGATTGGCGTGCCGATGTCAGCAATGTGCGCAAGGCAGTGAGCGTGATAGACGCATTGCTGGGGTTGTACATGGCACCCTGGGCGCTGCAGCACTCAACGAGCTTCTCGAAGGCTGCAACCTGTTTTACGTGTCCGGTGTTCATAAAATTGGTTGTTTAAATTGTTGTATGAATTTAACGCAACGCATGGCCTTAAATCAATATTTTTTGAAAATATTTTTTAATTAATCGATGAAGTACAAAAGGGTACCGTTGTAGCTACTTTTAGCACCGGTGAATGGACGTAATCGTTTCAGGTTACACGTTACAAGTTGCAGGTTACCTGTCGCCAGTTGCAGGTTACATCCCGCATTCGCGGGATGGGGTTACAGGTTGCCTTTTACAGGTTGCCGGTGTAAGGCAGCTGCGTAAGTACTGAGCGCGGAAGCACGTACCCTCCAGTGGTGCAGCCTTCTGAACGGAAGGCGGAAGCGTAGTTACTGAGCGCGGAAGCACGTACCCTCCAGCGGTGCGGCCTTCTGAACGGAAGGCGGACGCTTAGTTGCTGAGCGCGGAAGCACGTACCCTCCAACGGTGTGGCCTTCTGCACGGAAGGCGGATGCTTAGTTACTGAGCGCGGAAGCACGTACCCTCCAGCGGTGTGGCTTTCTGAATAGAAGGCGGAAGCGTAGTTACTGAGCGCGGAAGCGCGTACCCTCCAGCGGTGCGGCCTTCTGCACGGAAGGCGGATGCGTAGTTACTGAGCGCGGAAGCGGGTACCCTTGAGCGGTGCGACCATCTGAACGGAAGGCGGATGCGTAGTTACTGAACGCAGGGTCTATCAGGCCTTGTAAACCGTGTAAATAGGGGATAAGGTTCATGATACCGAAGGTGGGTCTGATATCGAGCCTTACTCCTGGATTCCGTTCTTAGCGGTTAAAGGTGGTTACTTCGCGGGCTGGGGGCCCATGAAGGAAAGATTTTGCCTATATTTGAGCTTTTTAGCCACCATTGATGAAGAAAATTTCGTTTGGGGCCGTCATTTGGATGTTACTGTTGATGGCTTCTGGCTGTGTTCCTAACCGAAAGGTTATTTTTCTGCAACGCGAAGATGCCACCGTTCGAGCGCGGAAGCAATTGCCGGTAGATAGTGTATTGCGCACCCACTCCATGGTCATCGATCAGTACATCATACAGCCGCTCGACCTGTTGAACATCCAATTTGAGACCTTGAGCGATCAGACCGATGCTTTTGATTTTCTTTCGAAACTGGCTCCCCAAATGCGCTCAGGTGGAGGTGGAGGCGCCAACGCCATGGTGTTGAACGGAGTGTTTGTGAATATGGAAGGAGAGGTAGAGTACGCGGTGCTTGGTAAAATAAAAGTTTCTGGACTGTCTATCTTTGAGGCGCAAGAGCGTATTAGGCAGGTGGCCGCCCAATTTGTTCCCGATGTGATCGTGCGGGTGCGTATGCTTAATTTTCGGTTTACCCTTTTGGGGGAAGTGAACACTGAAACGGTTGTGACTTCCAACAACCCCCGGCTTACCATGATGGAGGCCATTGGTATGGCGGGCGGTTTCTCTGAGTTGGCCGATCGTTCGCGGGTGAAGGTGATCCGTCAGCGGGGAGCGGAAGCAGAGGTATTTTATGTGGACCTGTTGACGGAGGATTTTATTGAGTCGCCCTACTATTATGTGCATCAGAACGATGTCATCATTGTGCCCCCCCTTCAGCAGCGCACCTTTCGAAGGTACTTCACCTCTAACCTGGGTGTTATCAGTTCGGTGATTTCGTTTGGCTTACTTATCTATACGCTCAGCACGTTTTCTAATTCGGGTAATTGATGCAGCAGACGGACCACCTAGATAATTTCGACACAGAGGCTGCCACCCCTTCGGCCGGGGCACTCAACATCAAGCGCATATTAAGCCGCGCCCTGCGCTATTGGTATCTCATCGTGCTGTCGGTGATTGCCGCATTGTTTGCGGCCTACCTGTACAACCGGTATGCCACGCGTATTTACCCCATCAAGGCATCTATTATCATCAAGGAGAACGAAGAAAATATTGGGGCCAAATTTCTTTATAATAATGAGTTGTTGAATCCGTACCGGAATTTTTACAACGAAATCTATATCATGAAGTCGTATCCGTTGTTGCAGGAGGTGGTTGCCAGTTTAGGTTTTACCACTTCTCTTTATCGGGAAGGCGACATCAAGACTTCCGAAGTTTACGATCCTGATTTTCCTGTTCGTTTCGAGGCAGTGGGTTTACAGCGCAGTGGCCCACCGTTTCGGGTTACGCTGACCGATGGCCAAACCTATGCACTGGAGTACGACAACATGGAAGAGGAAGCCCGTGTAAAGCAGTTTGGCTCGCTGAGGTATGGAGACACCGTTCAGGTGAACGGGTATAGGCTGGTGGCCCTGCTGCGCCAACCATTAGGCGGTTATGTAGGCAAAAGTTATACAGTTCGATTTCACACCACCCTGGATGTAGCAAAGAGCTATTCTTCGCGTTTGCGGGTAAATTGGGCCGAACAGGGTGCCGCTGTGGTTAATCTGGAGCTTCAAGGGCCAGTGCCCGAAAAGGAAGTGGCCTTTTTAAAAAAATTTATTGAACGCTATCAGGCTTACGATATCGAGAAGAAAACCACGGCCTCGCGCATGGCGATGCAGTTTCTGGAAACGCAGTTGATGCAGATCAGCGACTCGTTGAAGCGCTACGAAGACCAGGTGGAGGGCTTCAAGCGGAAAAACATCATTACGAACCTCGATGCCGAGACCGGCCGATTGTATGCGAAGTTGATTGAGCTGGAGGAGCAGAAGTTTCAGGCACGGTTGGCGGAGCGCTATCACCAATACCTGGACGACATGATGGCCAGTAACCGGATGGAGGGCATGTTTACCCCCGCCAGTATCGGGTTAGACGATCCGGTGATCACCGGATTAATCGGGCAGTTGATTGAAGCGCAGGGGCAGGTAAATTTATACAAAGGTGGCGCAGCGCGGGGCGTGGTGCGCGTGGAGGAAAATCCGGCTTTGCAAGCCAAGATGCAGCAAATTGATTTGCTGAAGAAAGATATTGTAGCCGCCATGGCCAATGCCAGCCAGACCCAGCAGATACACCTGCGTTTTATAGACCAGCAGGTGCAATTGGTGAATGAGCAATTGAGTAAGTTGCCCGGCACCCAGCGGGAGTTAATTGACATTCAACGCAACTATTCGCTGAAAGAGAGCCTGTACATTTTCCTGCTGCAGAAGCAAACTGAAGCCGGCCTGTCGGAGGCCTCTACCACTTCCGACATTGTGATGGTAAACCCGCCCCTGGCGGGTTCGGCTATTGCACCGCAGGTGAAGGAGAATTACCTGATTGGCTTTGTAAGTGGACTGGTGCTGCCCTTCTTTTTCTTTGTGCTGGCCGAGTTGCTTAACAACCGTGTACAATCTAACGAAGACATTGCGCGTCTTACCACCATCCCCGTTATCGGTGGTATCGGTCATAACGGCTCGGTTACTTCGCTCATCGTCTCAGAAAAGCCCAAGTCGGGCATTGCCGAATCTTTCCGTGCCTTGCGTTCCAACCTTAACTACTTTACCCAGCACCAGGATAAAAAGGTTTTCCTGGTTACTTCCTCCATCAGCGGAGAGGGCAAAACATTTACGTCCATCAACTTAGCCACCGTGTATGCACTCTCGGGCAAGCGTACGCTCATTATTGGTGCCGACATGCGCAAGCCGCGCCTGTTTGGCGATTTCCAATTGAGCAATGACCGGGGATTAAGTACTTACCTGTCGGGCTTGCATCAGGCGCGGGAAATTGTGCAACGCACGGGTATCGAAAACCTTTCCTTGATCAGCGGAGGCCCCGTGCCTCCTAACCCCAGCGAACTGCTGATGACCCCGCTGATGGGCGAATTGATCAAGGCTATGTTGGAGGATTTCGATTATATATTGATTGACACGCCCCCGTTGGCGTTGGTAACCGATGCTTTTGTGTTGGCGCAGTTTGCCCATCACTCCATTTTCATTACCCGGCAGGATTACACCCCGCGCGAAGCACTTCAAAACATACAACAATATTTTGAACGAGGCCTGGTAAAAAATGTGAGTATTGTGTTGAATGACATTCATAAATCCGGGCCCGGGTATGGTTACGGCTATGGGTATGGTTACGGGTATGGGTATGGGTATGGGTATGGATACGGCTATTATGGAAGAGGCCGCGGTAAAAAGGAGGGTGGAGGCTATTATGAAGACTGATTTGGCAGGCAAGCGTGTATTGGTGACGGGTGCCGATGGATTTATCGGAAGTCACCTGGTCGAGCGCCTATTGGCTGAGGGGTGCCACGTACGTGCTTTTGTTTTTTATAACTCTTTCAATAGTTGGGGGTGGATTGATACTTTCGACCAGGCGCAACGAGCGCGCATCGAAATATTTGCCGGTGATGTACGCGACCCTCATGGCGTGCGAACTGCCATGAAAGATATCGACCTCGTTTTCCACCTGGCTGCACTCATTGCCATTCCTTACAGCTACCACTCGCCCGACAGCTACGTGGATACCAACGTAAAAGGCACCTTGAATATTCTGCAAGCCGCGCGCGACCTGGGTACCGCGCGTGTGCTGGTTACCTCCACCTCGGAGGTGTACGGCACGGCTCAGTATGTGCCCATTGATGAAAAGCACCCACGCCAACCGCAGTCGCCTTACTCTGCCTCCAAAATTGCGGCTGATTGCATGGCAGAGGCATTCTATCGCAGTTTTGGGCTACCCGTTACCATTGTGCGTCCCTTCAATACGTATGGTCCCAGGCAGTCTGCCAGGGCTGTGATACCTACTATTATCACGCAGTTGTTGGCAGGTAAGAAAGAAATTCGTTTAGGCGACTTGCGGCCCACCCGCGACTTATTGTTTGTAACCGACACCGTGGCCGCGTTCGTGGCGGTGGCCACCTGCGAAGCACTGATTGGGGAGGAGGTGAATATCGCCACGGAATCGGAAATTTCTGTGGAGGCCTTGGTACACAGCCTGATCAAGCAGATCAATCCACAAGCCACCGTGGTAACGGACCCCCAACGTCTAAGGCCGGACCAAAGCGAGGTTTACCGACTTTTTGGCGGCCGCGAAAAGCTTGCCAGAAATACTGGCTGGAAGCCTGCTTATGATTTGGAGGGGGGGCTGGCTGCCACGATCGAATGGTTCCGACAACCCCAGCACCTGGCCCGGTATAAGGCAGATATTTATAATTTGTGATGAGGGAACCTCCGCTGGCAATCGTTGCAGTAATCTTTCCTGCTAACCTGCAGTTCTTTGTCTCGTTTCTTCAATCTGTGCGCCAACAGCGCAGCACCGGGTTTGACCTGGTATTGGTGGTAGATGGTGTAGATGATGTCGAGCGGTGGCTTGCCCCGTTTCGCACCTCTTTCACCTGTAGATTGCTTGCGTGTTCGGGCTCGATTGCCGATATCCGTGGGCAGATGCTCTCGTGGCTCGAAGCTGAGCGGTATGAGTTGATTGTTTTTGCCGATACCGATGATATTCTAAGTTCTGATCGGGTTATGGTGGCGCGGGCCGGTTTAGACAACTTTCCAATGGTGGTGCACGATTTAGCGCCCTTCACACGCGAGGGAACGTGGGCAACGTCAACGTATTGGGCATCGCGCCTGGGAGAGCATGCGATCATTGAACAGCATCAGTTGTTAGACAGCAATGTAGCAGGTCTGGGTAACACGAGTGTGCGCAAGGATTTATTGAAACAGCTTCAGCTCAGACCGCCCTCGCCACTGCTGGCACCCGACTGGTTTATTTTTTTTCAGTTGCTGCACAATAAACAGGCCCTTTTTACCTCCCAAGGCGTTGTTCATTACCGGCAGCATACCGGCAACCAAACAGGGCTGCAACGGACCGACTTTGCCAGGCTTCAACGGCAAATTCAAACTAAAATTCAACATTACGAGGCGTTGCTCGCCCACGACTCAACTCTGGCCAGCAGACTTGGCAAATACCAATCGTTGAAAGAAAGAATAACCCGCGATCGGGCATGGGTCGAGCAACAAATTACCAACATAAATCAACAACCAATCCACTATTTTTGGTGGGAAGAAACCAATTATCTGAATGGCTAAAGTTAAGTTGACCCCACAGCGCGAAGTGGCTGATTTCGGCACACCCTACATTATTGCCGAACTGGGCTCTAACCACAATGGCGATATGGAACTGGCGCGCCAGCTTATCTCGCGTGCCAAGGAGGCAGGTGCCGATTGTGTAAAATTTCAAAGCTGGAGCAAAGACTCGATTTTCTCGAGAAAAACGTATGAAGATAACTATTTCATCGCTGACGATTACCGCCACCGTACCGACCATACGCTGGAGTCAATTGTGGAGGCGTATTCTATTTCAGAGGACGAGTTGCTGCAAATGAAGCGAGTAGCCGAAGAGGTGGGCATAGACTGCACCTCTACCCCCTTTTCACCGAGGGAGGTTGATTTTCTGGTAGAGAAGATGGATGCCCCATTCATCAAGATTGCTTCGATGGATCTTAACAACTACCCTTTTTTAGATTATGTGGCGCGCAAAGGCAAGCCGATCGTACTTTCTACCGGACTTAGTGAATTATTTGAAATAGACCGCGCCATTCGTACCATTGAAAATGCAGGCAATCGCCAGATCGTGATACTTCATTGTGTATCTATCTATCCCCCACAAGATCATCAGGTGAACCTGGCCAACATCGATACACTGCGCGCGATGTATCCGGCTTATCCCATTGGCTTCAGCGATCATACGTTGGGTATTTCGATTCCGGTGGCCTCGGTTGTTAAAGGCGTTTGCCTTATTGAAAAACATTTCACGCTGGACAAGAACATGGAAGGTTGGGATCATAAAGTGTCAGCCAGCCCGGAAGAGATGGCATTGATCTGTTCGGAAACGAAACGTGTACAAGCCGCGCTGGGCACCACGCGCATCTCGGTACAAGAGAGCGCAGATCGCATTGAGTCGTTCCGCAGAAGCATTGTAACCACTCGGTCGATCAAAGCCGGAGAAGTGTTGACCCGTTCCGACCTTGATTTCAAGAGACCGGGTGTTGGCATTGCGCCCGAGTACCTGGCGCAAGTGATAGGTAGAACGGCCAAAGTAGACCTTGAATATGATAAACCACTACTTTTTTCTCATTTGATTTAGCATAATGATTTTTGGAAAAATTGAAAATTTGGCATTCCATTTACGACATTTAGAAAATGTCAATAAATTATTAGACAGTCTTTTAGATTGGAGATCTATGGATCACGATTTTTGGTACGACTTTGCACCAAAGATCAGAGGTATACGTCTTTTAGATTGGAATAGGAATGAAAATGTTTTCGAATCTCACAAGTATCATGTTGACTTACACCTTACTTTAGATGGTACTGATATTATCAGGTTTTGTGAGTCCAATGATATTGAAGTGATCTCACCTTATGATTCTGACAAGGATTGTTCACTCTTCCGAGTTTCGGAATTTAGAGAGATTGCCCTAAGAACGGGGGAATGGGCTTTGATTTTTCCAGACGAAGTTCATCGAAATTATTTTGCAGATGAGGTGACCGAAAAGTTAGTCGTTAAACTTCATTTAAGTTTATGGGAAAGGTGATTGGATGCATAATTGCTCGAACTGTTTCTAAGAGACTGCCACTCAAGATACTTCGCTCTATTGGTGATCATTTTTCCATGATAGATATGCTGATTCAGCGGCTTAAATCAATAAAGTGTATTGATGAGATTTATATTTGCACATCTGATGATGCGGTGGATGATATTTTAGAGGATGTCGCAGCAAGGAATTGTATAAAGATTTATCGTGGGTCTCCTGACAATGTTTTGGAAAGGCTTCTTACGGTTTCAGAAATTGAGAATGCAGAAATTGTGTTGAGAATTACTGGCGACAACCCTTTTACAGCGGTCGAGTTTATTGATAGTCAGGTTAAATTTTTGCGAGGAAGAAGCCTAGATTACGTTCGGTTGGTAGATGTTCCGATTGGTGCAACTGCCGAGGTAATTAGATATGAGGCTTTGAAACGATGTAGCCAGACAATGGATCAAAGTGTCAGTGAATATTTGATGTTATTTCTTTTTGATCCCTCCAATTATCGTTGCGGAGTAATAAAGCCATTTAGAAAGAACTGGGCGTTAACCACGTTGACGGTCGACACGCCTAGTGATTTAGAACGATCAAGGCAAATTGCGAAATATTGGAATGGACCAATTCATAGAATAACATTGGCTGATATTCTTTCAATGGTTGATTCAAACGACATTTCGCATTTCAAAATTATGCCATTGGGTCAAGTTAAGCTTCCCTATGGGCAATCAATTACTTTTGAAGAATTCTCAAGAGATATGAAAGAAAGAGCCAGTCGGTCAGAAGTGTTGTACCTGTATGAATAAGCCGTATCTTTTTTCTGAAACTGCCTTTCATCATGAGGGCGATTTTGATTATATGGTCAAAATGGTGGAAAAATCAGCGGCTGCCAATGTGGACGGAATCAAATTCCAAGTGTTATTTGACTTAAGTGAGTTATTATCCGTTTCAAATCCAGCTTATGAAAAACTTAAAGATTTTGTTTTTTCGAGGGCCGAATGGTGTGAGATATTTAAATATTCTATAAAAAAGAAGTTAGATATTATTGTAATGCCGTTAGACCAGAATTCTTTCGATTTGGTTGAAGAATTTAGAGATTCTGTAAGATTTGTTGAACTGCATTCTGTTGCATTCTATGATGATGCTCTGAAAAAGAGATTAAAGAACTGTGGCAAGGATGTAATTCTAGGGGTAGGGGGTAGAACACTGCCTGAAATAGAAAATGCGATCCATTTTTTTGAAAAAAAAATTAAGGTTTTGATGGTCGGATTCCAGGCTTTCCCCTCATCAATAAATGATATTAGATTGAGAAAGATAGCTCAGTTATCAAACCTGTATCCAGAGGTCGCAATTGGCTATGCGGACCATTCAAGTTATATGAGCGAATGGAACATTTACAGCAATTTGATTGCGTTCTCACTTGGCGCCCGTTTTTTCGAAAAGCACATTACTGTTAAGGAGGGTGACAAGAGGGTCGACACTGAGGCCGCAATCGGCTATGATACTTTACAAAAAATTCGAACACTTTTGAACGAAGCACATGGACTCCTTTTTGGATATTCAGATCCTTTTGAGATGACACCTGCAGAGATGGTTTATCGAAACCGACAAAAGATGGTCGTTGCAAAAGAGCATCTCTCTGCTGGAACGCGTTTGCAGCCCAATCACTTGCAGCTGAAAATGACTGGGGCCACGGATGGATTTCCGAGAATAGAAGATCTCTTGGAAAAGAAGATGATTGTATCATGCCAGAAAGATCAGCCAATAAAAAGAGACTATGTTGGTGAATAAACTTGTGTTGACGGAGAGTACCTCTGTTGACGAGATAGTCAGGCGACTTGACATGTCAGGTATTGGCGTTCTTCCGATTGTCGATCGCAGTAATAAGTTAATTGGACTTGTTACTGATGGTGATTTAAGGCGTGCTTTGCTGAATAAGAAATTCGATTTGCACGACATAATTAATAAGGCTCCGAAGACGGTATTGAAAGGCACTCCAAAATCAGAAATTGTAAATTCGTTAAAACGACTTCGGTTCAGGCATATGCCGATAGTTGATGACCAACACAGGTTGGTCGATTTAGTTTGTCTGGAGAATCTGGCTGCTGATAGAAAGAACCAAAGGGTAGTGATAATGGCGGGAGGTCTTGGAAGTCGCTTGGGTGATATAACGCGAGTTACCCCGAAACCGATGTTACCTATTAATGGTCGCCCGATTTTAGAACATTTAATAGAGAATCTGAAGTATCAAGGTTTTTTTGATTTCATTCTGTGCCTTAACTACAAGGCAGATATTATTAAAGATTACTTTGGTAGTGGGAAAAAGTTAGGTGTGGAAATTACCTACACCCTGGAACAAAAGCGATTGGGAACAGCCGGAGCACTGAGCTTAATAGACAGGTCGACAATAACTTCTCCAATTATCGTTACAAACGCTGATGTTATTGCACATGTTGATTTCGAGGATTTAATTAATTTTCATATTCAAAGTTCAGCGTCAGCTACTATGTGCGTAAAGAGATTACCTTATGAAATGCCTTACGCCCGTGTTGAGTTCGATAGCGAACATAACTTGCAAAGCTTGACTGAGAAACCCAAAATTGAGAACTACATAAACGCTGGAATTTATGTTCTTGGTCCAGAAGTATTGGATCTAATTCCAGCTGATACTTTCTTTGATATGCCATCACTTTTCATTCAGAGTCAAAGCGTGGGACTCATAACCAAGGTCTATCCCTTTGAGGACTATTGGATTGATATTGGTAGCCCAAAGGATTATTCGATTGCAAGTGAACGGACGATGAAAGGCTTTTGATTTTTTCATTGATGAAGAGGTTGTTGGTTCTAGGGGACTCGCTCACTTTGCCTCGTAGTAATCCGGAGGTATGTCATTATGATAAGACGTGGCCAGTAATTCTCCGAAGCAAGTACAATATACATCAAGTATCTATAGGAGGAGGTACAGTAGGCGACTTGCGTAGACAGGTTTCTTACCATATAGATTTTGGGCCACAAATTGTGATCGTTCAGAGTGGTATTGTCGATTGTGCCCCAAGGGCATTTAGCCAATTTGAATTGGAATTGATGACGCGGGTTTGGCTACTCAATTCCGTTCTCAAGCAACTTGCAAGACGTTATTCCAGACATTTAAGGAGGATAAGAGGAATTACTTACACAAAGCCATTAGAGTTTGGAAAAACCGCTGCGCATATAAGGGATAGCTTCCCGACTACGCAATTCATCTGGCTAGGTATTCTACCGGCTATTCGAGATTATGAAAAAAAAGTACCCGGAATAACCGGCCGGATTAACGAGTTCAATGCTATCCTGCAGCAATTACTCGGGAGCTCCTTTTGTTCGCTGGACGATATCCCTCAAGAAGGCATAATGAGTGACAATATTCATTTGAATGATGTGGGTCATTCGTATGTGGCGAAGAAGGTCGAGTTGAAGTTGCTCAAGCACTAAAGTGCGATGCTCAAAAAGCTATTTTCCCACACCGCGATCTATGGGCTTGCACCACAAGTGCCTCGCCTTGCCAGCTTGGTGGCATTACCGATTATTACACCTCATTTGTCGGCTGTTGACTTCGGCATTTACGGAGTGGTAACGGCAGCCAGTGGGCTGATCGGTATTTTGGCGAACCTGGGCCTGCGCGTGGTTTTGGTGAACAGTTTTTACAAGTCGCCCGGGCAATATCGTTGGCTTTGGCGGCAATTGTACGGTTTCCTTACGCTGTGGAATTTGCCATTTGCCGGGTTGTCGGGGCTGGTGCTCTTTTGGTTGTTGCCCGCGGCTGCGGTCGGCCAGCAATGGACCATCATTGGTCTTAACCTGCTGCCGGTGGTGTTGTTCGGCCAAACTACTACGCTAACCGCTACCTTTTACCAGGTAAATAAGCGCCCGCTGCCCATCGTGTTGCGCACCGTAGCGGTGGGTACGCTCACTGTGGCCCTGAACGTGTACACCATTGCCCACCTGAAAATGGGTTACATGGGGTGGTTCTGGTCGGCTTTTGTTTCTACCCTGGTGATGAATTTTTCTTACTGGATTCCGTTGAATTTTGGGTTAAAAATCTACCCGATTTTTCGCTTCAAGTGGCGGCTCATCCGGCAGTCGCTGCGCACGGCTTTGCCCACCATTCCCCATTATTACTCGAGTTACCTGCTCAACACTTCCGACAAGGTGGTGATGGAGGCGTTGAACGTGGACACAGCCCAAATAGGTCAATACAATGCCGCCTATACCATTGGCAATTACTTCAACCAATTGGGCACGGCAGGCGGTTTGGCCATTGGCCCGATGCTGAATGAGTGTTACAAAGCCGGAGACGAACTGAAGGCGCGCACGCTGGTTTTTGCCCAGCAGGTATTTTTTTTATCGGCCGCCTTTGGTGTGGCCCTGTGGCTGCGCGAGGTGTTTTCTTTTTTGTTGCGCAATCCCGAATTGGCAGGTATGTATTACCTGGGGGTAATTGTGGTGATGGCGTACAGCTACCGGCCCATGTATTTTGGCGCCAACGCACGGTTGTTCTATCTGGAAAAAACCAAGGTATTGTGGCGCGTAAGTTTTGTGGCAGGAGCCGGTAACGTGGCGTTAAACTTTCTGTTGATTCCGTATTTTGGTTTTGAAGTGGCCGCGTATACTACTTTTGCCAGCCTGATGTACATGGGCTATTCCGGCTATTGGCTCAAAGCGTTTCGTACCCATGCCACGCTGAACTACTACCCGGTGCAGTGGTTGGCGCTCACGCTGGGGTGTACGGTGTTGGCCTACCAACTGGCAGCGGCCAGCGTGTGGTTGAAGTTGGCGGTATCGGGGCTTCTTTTGCCGGTGGTCTTGTATTCTTTTTTCAAGCTGCGCCAAACCCTTCGGCAAGCTGCGAAAAAGGGGCAGTGACAGGTTTAAACCTTTATCTTTGTGCCATGAATTATGCAGACCGGCAACGTGTAGTACATTTTTTGATTTCACTTGAGCAGCGGTATCCGGTTTCCATGTGGCAAGTGCGGGGTATTGATATTTGGCCGGTATGGAAGATGAAGTTATTTGCCGAGGCATTCAGGGCATCGAATGACCCGGGGTTGGAAAGGGAAGTTTCGCAAAAACCAGGCAAATGGGCCCGTTGGGCATTGTACGTGCGCGCTTATCTCGATAAATGGGGTGCGCGCCTGCCGGTGGCAGACAAGTTGTTCGTGGCGGAACCTGTGTTTCGGGTTTGGTGGGAGGGTGAAAGCAGGAATCGATTTTTTGATGTGTTAATGGATCGGGCCGATGCGCAAGGTCAATCTACGTTGCTCGCGGAAACGAAGCCGCTTCGTGAGCAAAAACAAATTTACCGAGACCGCAGGGTGATAGATATATCGACCTTGCACCTTGCATTTTTGCACCCCGTATCTGTTGAGCAAGACTGGGCACAATTAAGGACGGGGGCTTCCTTCAAAAACTTTTTGACAGATATAGAAGTCTTCTTTGGCTGGAATGAGAACCGATTGAAACGTGCCACGGCCACCAGTGTGCGTCTGATTGAAGCATGGCGTGATCTTTTTAAGTGGCTGCTGGCGCGGGTGCGGCCTACCTACGTGTTTCAATTGTGTTATTACAACTCCGCCCAATATGGGCTTAATTTGGCTTGCAGGGAGCGGGGTATTCAGGTCTCTGAGTTGCAACACGGATCTCAGGGGCATAGCCACCCGGCCTATTTCTTTCGAGTACAACCGCTGGGGGGCTACAATATTTTGCCTCATACGTTTCTCTGTTGGGACTCGTCCTCGCATGCGGACCTGGTTGCGTGGTGCGAACCTGGTCACCAAGCGGTTGTATTTGGAAACCCCTGGATTGACCTATTGTCTGCCTATCCTATGCCCGAAGGCTATTCTTCACCAATCAAGCCACTGGTGGCCTATACCCTTCAGCCGCTGGCCGAGCCGCTGCCCGTCTTTTTGTTGGATGCAGTGGTACACACTGTGAATGACGTGCAATGGTGGTTTCGATTCCACCCGCGCATGTCTGCGGCTGACGTAACAAAGCTAAAAACTCTGTTTGACAGGTATGGCCTTGGCAACCGGGTGCGTTTGGAAGAGCCAGAGCAGGCCATGCCCTTGCCCCTGTTGCTACGGCAAGCCGCTTTGCACATCTCCCGCTATTCCGGCTCTATTGCAGAAGCTGCCCTGGTGGGCACCCAAAGTTTATTGATAGACCCGATTGGAGCAACTACTTTCAGCCGGTTGATTGAAGAAGGAAAAGCCTTCCTCGCCCTGACCTCAGAAGATGTGGTTGGAAAAATCAGGGCTTTAGTTAATCCTACCACCACCATTCGGGCACATGAGGAGACGCGCACACAAGTATGATGAAGTTAAGAGAAACACTCCAAAAAATTAGTGGTTTTACCATCTACCGTTCTTTACCCATTGGCCTTGACATGCTAGCGGATGTAAAGCGCAAAACGGGCCTAGTTCCAGAAACCGTTTTCGATGTGGGTGCCAACCGCGGTCAATCTGCCACCTACTTTAGAAATCGGTTGCCAAAAACCAGCATTTATTCCTTTGAGCCTGTAAGCGCTACTTTTAACGAACTAAAAACCCACGCTGCCGGCCTGGGAGTTCAATGCTTCCAACTTGGTTTTGGAAGTGCAGCTGAAAAAAAGCGAATTCGGGTATTCAAAGATGCGAGGAAATCTGTCAGTAATTCATTGCACCTTAACCCTTCCGTTGCAGAAACAACGGATGAGGTGATCGACATAGAAACAATCGACAACTTTTTGCGCCAGCAGGGAGTTACGGAGATTGATTATCTTAAAATTGATACAGAAGGCAACGACCTAGATGTTTTGAAGGGGGCCGTAGGATCTCTTAAAGCGCAAAAGATCAAGTTCGTAGAGGTGGAAGCGGGCATGAATAGCGGTAATAAGTTACATGTGCCCTATTGCGAACTTCTTGCGTTTCTCGAAAGTTACGGTTTTTCTGTATTCGGGTTGTATCGTCAGGTTCATGAGGGAGGCACGCGTATACCAGTGCTTAGAAGGGTTAACGTGGTTTTTATTTCCAGTCATATTGTAGACCCCTTCAGGTGATGCCACAAGTTTCAGTTATCATCCCCACGTATAACCGGGCCCATCTGATTGGCAGGTGTATAGCCAGTGTGCAACGGCAGACCTTTGCCGATTGGGAACTGATTGTTTCCGATGACGGCTCAACTGATAACACCCGCGAGGTTGTGGAAGCTTTGGCCGACCCGCGCATCCAATATGTGAGGCAGCCCAATGGGGGAGCCGCGCGTGCCCGCAACGGTGGGGTTGCCCAAAGCAGGGGTGGCCTCATCACCTTTTTAGACAGTGACGATGAGGCCGATGCACGTTGGCTGGAAAAATTATCGGCTCCTTTTGCCGACTCTTCGGTAGGCGTTGTTTGTTGCGGGGTAAAGATTTTTAATAAAGACGGGTTGGTGATAAAGCAGTTCTTACCGGATGATCTGGGTGTGATGCTTGACCATGCCCACGGACGCTTTACCACAGGGGGTGTTTTTATGGTAAAGCGATCGTTGTTTGAAGCGGTGGGTGGTTATGATCCCCAACTGAGGTCAGGACAACATACTGAATTGTCGTTTAGGCTGGTGCCCCTCGCCCGCGCCCAGGGTTTTAGTATAGTCAACCTCGGTGAATACCTGATCCGGCAAAACTTCCATGGGGGCGAGCGGATCACCACCAACCCCCGTTATAAGCTGATGGGGTCGGTGCGCACGTTGCGCAAACACCGGCAACTCTTCAGCAAAGACCCGGAGCTGGCATCGAACTACCTGAGTGTGGCCGCCATCAGCGCGATCAAGTTAGGTAAAGTGGGCACGGGCAGGAAGTTGCTGGGCAGGGCGCTGGGTTTGCGTTGGTCATGGCTGCTGTTGGTGCGCTACCTCCTTACCTGGACAGGGCCCGTACGAAAGTGGATCTGGCAGCCCGGCCGGATGGGGCAGCATCACTTCAAAAAATGGTTTCTGGCCCGCCAAAAAGTTTGACTCAAAGATCTTATGCGTAAGTACCTCAAAGTAATCAAATATCATTATCTCATGGCCCGCCTGTTGCAGGTGGTGTTTTATCCGGTACTCAAACTGAGTGAAACCGGGGCATGGCTCAAGAAACGATTGAAGGTAAATGGATGTACTGTTCAATACCAAGGGCAAAAGTTGGTCTTTCCCCGTAATGTGGGGGTAAATGTTGCCAGTCGCATCTACTGGTTTGGCAACGATGGCTTTGAGTCGCGCATGGGGCCCGTGATGGCTACGTTGTTGCGGGACGCCCATGTGCTGTTGGATGTGGGGTCCAATTTTGGATTTTATTCCGTGCTGGCGCAAAAGTTGAATGCGGGTATTGCCACGTTTTGTTTCGAGCCGGTGGATCACCTGCTGGCCGATAATAAGTTGTTTCATGAGGCTAACCGGGCGACCCGCCAAACCTTGCTCGCCCAGGGGGTGAGCAGCGAAGTGGGGTCATCCATTATGCTGGTGCCGGAGCGGGGTTTCACCAGGTTTTTGATTACGTCAGCCACCCTGGACCGCGACTACGCTGCGCACAAGCTTACGAACGTGAAAGAGCGACAGATCGCCATTACCACGCTGGACGCATTTGCGGCAGCCCATCCGTTGGTACCGTTTCACCGTACCGTTGTCAAGATCGATGTGGAAGGCCATGAGTTGAAAGTGCTGGAAGGTGCGGGTGATTTTTTGGCGCGCTGGCATCCTATTGTTTTTATCGAAATTTTCCTCAGACCGGCCAATGTCTCTGCCATTGTTTCGCTGGTGGCTGCACGCGGCTACCGCCTAATGGCTTTTGCCGACTTTGGTTTGGTAACCCTGCAACCCGATGATTTGATTCATTTTTTGGGCGACCGGAATTTTTTGTTGGTGCATGAGTCGTGCTGCGATCCCGCCCGTACGGTGATCAATTATGCGGACGTGGGGCAATTTTGGCCAACTGCAGCTTCATGACAGCGCGGTCTTTGCTTTTCCGGTTACTGACGCTGGTGGCGCCCCTGGCTCTGAGGCTCGGTGGTACGCGCCTTCGCGTGCTGGCCTACCATACTGTACCCTACCAGGCGCAGTTTGCCTTACAAATGGCTTACCTGGCACGCCACTATCAATTCATTTCGTTGGCCCAACTAGAGGCACACCTGTTTGAAGGCATGCCTTTGCCACCGCGCGCTTTGTTGCTGACTTTCGATGACGGAGACGTGAGTGTGCTTGAACGTGGGTTACCAGTGCTGCAGCAATTCAAGGCCCCGGCTGTATTGTTCGTTGTTACGGGGCTGATTGACAGTGAAAAGCCTTTTTGGTGGGAGCAGGTGGTGGCCCATTACCGGTCGAAAGGCCTCACGCATGCTGCCGCCCGCGCCCAGGTTACGGCTTTGAAAACGGTGCCGAACGTGGAGCGCGAACGTGTGCTCGCCACGATGGGTGCGCCCCCCACACGGCAATTGACTACTGCGGAGCTAAACACATTGCAGGCGGGTGGGGTGGTCATCGCCAACCATTCGCACGCGCACCCGATGTTTGATCAGTGCACCGAAGCGGAGTTAGTGAGCGAATTGCTACGGGCCCGCACGTGTTTTGAACGGTGGCCCGATGGCCGCCCGGATGTTTTTGCTTACCCAAACGGTAATGCCAGTGCCCTGGCGCACACCCAGCTTTTGCAGGCGGGTATTCGGCTGGCTTTTGTGTTCGACCACCGGCTGAACCGGAAAAAAATAGACCCCATGGCAATTTCTCGTATCCGGGTGAATAGTTACGATGCATTGCCTGAGTTCAAGGTTCGGGTGTCTGGTATTCACAGTTGGTTATCTTTCAGGCGATGAAAATATGTTATGTTATTAATTCGCTGGGAGCCGGAGGCGCTGAGAGGTCTACACTTGAATTGGCCCGCTACATGCGAGACCGGGGGCATACGGTTTCTTTGGTCTATTTCAAGGAGAAAAAAATCGGAGTCTCAAAGGAAATGCAATCTCTGGGGATAGACCTGAGAAGTGTGCCCGGAGCGGGAGTAGCCAAGTGGGTGCGATTTGTTCGCGCAGTGCGCAAAGTGCAGCCACATGTCATTCATTCTGTTCTTTTAGAGTCGAATTTAGCCGTGCGTTTAGGCTCGATTTTTTTACCGCGCGCGGTTCGTGTTGAGAGCTTGGTCAATACGCCTTATGTTTCCATTCGCAAAGAAGACCAGGCCATCGGTAACAAAATGTCGGTGGTAAGGGCCATTGATGCGATGACCGCCAACCTGTTTCCTGCCCACTACCACGCCATTACCCAAGCCGTTTGGGCGCATTACAAACAGATATATAAAAGGGGTAAGGTCAGTATCATTTACCGTGGCCGTCATGCAGCGCAGTTGAAGACGGACTATTCGGGTGGCTCGCCATTTCGTTTTTTGGTGGTGGGGCGGAGTGACTTTCAAAAGGGACAATGGCTTTTGTTGGAGGCTGCCGCGCTGTTACAGGCAGACCTGTCTGAAAAATTTCAAATTGAAATTGCAGGCCGCGATGGTGCGAGCACGCCCCGGTTACAAGCGCTTGTCAGAAAATATGCGTTGGAAGATAATGTTCATTTCCATGGATTTCGTGACGATGTTCCTGAATGGCTACGCGGTGGCGATTGTTTTGTTTTTCCCTCTTTGTATGAGGGTTTGGGGGGTGCGTTGATTGAGGCGATGGCGACCGGCCTGCCGTGTATTGTGTCTGACATTCCCACCTTTCGCGAAGTGGTGGGGTTGGAGGGCAATGCGCTGTTTTTTCCGGTGGGCAACGCAGAAGGTCTCGCTGAGCAGATGCGCAGTGTTATGTTGGATAGGGAGCTGCGTGAACGTTTGGGCAAGGCCGCGAGGAACCGGTTTGAGCAAGCTTTTCGAATTGAAGAGGTTTCGAAACAAATGGAGCGGATGTACCACGAACTCCTGCCAGCATGACGATTGTTCCGCTTACCGAAGACCGTGTGCCAGAGGCGCTGGCGCTGTTGAAAACATCGTTGCAATTCACGGGCGATGCTGTCTGGTTTCATTGGAAGCACCGGCAAAGCCCCTTCGGACCCTCGCCCGGCTTTGTGGCCATGGAAGGAGAGCACATGTTAGGGGTTCGCTTGTTCATGCCGTGGCATTTTGTACACAGGGGCGAACTTTTCCGCGCATTGCGGCCTGTGGATACGGCCACGCTTCCTCCGGCCAGGGGCAAGGGTGTGTTCAGGAAACTAACGCTGGAAGGGCTGGATCTGCTGCGCGGCAGTTACGACCTGGTGTTCAACACACCGAACAGCCAAAGCTACCCCGGCTACCGCAAAATGGGCTGGCAAGATTGGGTGCAGTGCCGCGGCATTTATTTTGGGGTGCTGCCCAGGCGCCAGGGGGTGGCACCGGTTCCACGAGTAGAAGTGGCTACTGTTTTCGATCGCGATTGTATGCGCACCTGCGTGGATGCCCGCTACCTGCAGTGGCGCTACCAGATGCACCCCGTCCGTTTCTATCAACATGCGCACGCGGCCGACACCGGTGTGGCAGTGGACACCATTCGCAAAGGTTTCCTTCGGGTGGTGCGCGTCCGCGATTTCTGGGGCGACCCTCGGCTTTACGCTTCGTTGGTTGCCGGTGCCTGTGGGCACGAGGGGAGCTGCGTGGCATTCGATGTGGCCAGCCGTCTCCATACCGCCAGTTTCGCGAAGTGGACTCGCCCTGCCAGCCGGGTAGTGTTTCGCGGTGACGAGGCGATCCGAATGGGGCCGGTTTGTTTTTCTTTGGGCGACATAGACGGCCGCATCTGATGGGCATGCATATATTGCATATTGTTACGCAACGACAGTACCGGGGTGCGGAGATTTTCACTGCTCAACTCAGTGCCGACCTGTTGCGGCTGGGGCACCGGGTAACGCTGGTAGGGCTCTATGCACCCGGTGAGCCACCGTTGGAAGTGCCGGGTGCAGAAGTGTACGATCTATGTATTTCTCCGCGGCCGTTTCTGTCGTGGAGTGGGGTCAAGCGCTTGCGCCATTTGTTCAAAACACTTCGTCCTGATGTGGTGCAGGCCAACGGTTCGGCTACACTGAAGTACGCCTGCATGGCAAGGTGGGGTCTGCCAGGTGTGCCTTTGCTCTATCGCAACATCAGTATGATCAGCGCATGGGCGGGGGAACAGGGTTGGAGGCGTTGGTTCTATCGGTGGCTGTTTAAACAGGTAGATCACGTGACGTCCGTTGGCGAGCGTACCCGCGCGGATTTTATCCGGTTCTACGGCTACCCGGCCGATCGCATCTCTGTCATCCGAAGGGGGGTGCCGGTGCGGCCTGCCGATCGTGAGGCGGTACGGCAGGCGTTGGTAAGTGAGTGGGGCCTGCACGCGGCTGATTTTATTGTGATGCACATGGGCAGTTTTTCGCCTGAGAAAAATCACCTTTTCCTTTTGGAAGTGTGGAGTCTGTTGCCACGGCACGCCCGCTGCATATTGTTGCTGGTAGGTGAAGGAAAAGAGCGGGCGCGGATAACCGAGGCAGTGAAGGCGCGTGGTCTGGCTGACCGGATATTTTTTGCGGGTTTCCGCCCGGCAGAAACGATGTTACCGGGTGCTGACGTGCTGGTGCTGTGCAGCCACGTGGAAGGTGTGCCCGGAGTGATTTTGGAGGCTGCTACTTTTGGCATTCCTGCGGTAGCTGTAGATGTAGGGGGAGTGGGTGAGGTAGTGAGGGCGGGAGAAACGGGGAGGCTGCTTACCAGGCACGATGCCAACGCATTTGCGGCTGCCTTGCATGAACTAATGGAAGACAGGCCCGGTCTGCAACGGCTGGGCCGGCAGGCACAGGCGTACGTGGCCACTGAATTTGATCCAACCAAGAATGCAAAGAGGTTTGCAGATTTATACGGGCAGTTAATACAACAGGGCAGTGGCAGATAAAATAAAAGTTCTCCATCTCATTAAGTCGTTGGGCCGGGGCGGGGCGGAGACACTGCTGCCAGCGACACTTCAACAGCACAACCGGCAACGGTTCGAGTTCCACTACCTTTATTTTCTTCCCTGGAAAAATCAAATGGTGGGTGCCCTGGAAGAGGCAGGCGGGTTGGTCGATTGTTTGTCGGCCGCCAACAATGTATCGCTGGCGTTGCGCGCGGAAGAGGTAGTTCGCTATGTACGCAGGCATCGCATTGACCTCCTCCATTGCCACCTGCCGTGGGCGGGGTTTGTCGGGCGGTGGGTGCATCAGCGTACGGGGTTGCCCGTAGTCTACACAGAACACAACAAGCAGGAGCGCTACCACGGTATTACGCGGTGGTTGAATAAAGTTACGTTTAATTATCAAACGGTTGTTGTGGCCGTGTCGGCCGATGTGCGTCAATCAATTGAGAAGAATATTTCGCCTGCCATCCCCATTATTGAGGTGTTGAATGGCGTCAACACCCATTTTTTTCAACGCGAGGAGGGTGCGGGGTTGGCGATCCGGGCGCGGTTGGGGATCCCCGCAGGGGCCATGGTAGTGGGCACCGTTGCGGTGTTTCGGTTCCAAAAGCGGTTGAAGGAGTGGCTGCGTGTGTTCGGAGAGGCAACACGGAGCGGGCATTGGTTGTACGGCATCGTGGTGGGCGATGGGCCGTTGCGGGCGGAAGTTGAGGCGGAAGTGCAGGCGTTGGGCCTGGAAGGGCGGGTTTTTCTGGCCGGGCTTCAAACAGACGTGAAACCCTGGTATGCCGCGATGGATATTTTTATGATGACTTCTGTGTTTGAAGGGTTGCCTATTGCGCTGCTGGAAGCGATGAGCATGGGCTGTGCCGTTGTGACTACCGATGCCGGTGGTATCAAGGAGGTGGTGCGGCATGAGCGGGAAGGCTTGGTAGTGTCGGTGGATGCCTGGCCCTCCATGGCAGCCCTGTTGGGGCAGGTGGCAGACGATGAGGCGTTGCGGCAACGGCTGGCGCAGGCTGCCCGTGCCCGGGTGGAGGATTCCTTTGGCCTGGTAAGGATGGTGCGGGAGTTGGAAGATATCTATGAGTCGTTGGTGGAGCGATAAGCATTGAAGCCGGGAGTCCCTTTAAAGGTTAGCGTGTTTCTAAAACCACGAAGGGAACAAAGCAAACTCGGGGCAAGAAGCGTTGCTAGTATTTTTTGGCTTGATGTTTTTTTGTTTTTGACCCATTTCGGGGTTGGCTATCCATTTTGCTGCCAGTTTTTAAAACCTTTCTAATGGGTTAACTTGCACACTCAAGTTGCTTATGCATTTACTTCATTTGATACAGAACCTCGCCAAACCGGGTTACCTGCCGGTGATAGCCAACAAAATTAAGTACCGACTGATGGGTAACGGTAGATTGCGACAGGAGTCGTTGCAGTGGTATGCCGAACGAACGAAAACCCTTGAACAAGTTTCTTCGCAGTTGGACCCAACTATTTTGGCGGAGGCACTGGAACAGGATAGGGCGCAGAATGTTAGGGCCAATGCTATTTTAACCTCTCTATCGGTTAAGCTGGGGGGAGGGGGATTTATCGCCCTATTATTTTATTTGATACGTAAAACCAGACCGCAGGTGGTGGTTGAAACAGGCGTTGCTGCCGGTTTTTCCAGCCAGTCGATTCTCACTGCCTTGCACACCAATGGAACCGGAACCTTGTACTCCAGTGATTTTCCTTATTTCAGATTAAAAAACCCGGAACAATACATCGGCATACTGGTAGACCCGGCCTTCCGGAATAACTGGCATTTGTATACGCAGGGGGATGACCAAAATCTGCCACGCATCGTGCATGACTTGCAGGGGCGAAAGGTCGATCTTTTTCATTACGACTCAGACAAGTCGGTGCCTGGAAGGCAACGGGCGATTGAGCTCATCCGGCCGCACCTGTCTGATGACTGTCTGCTCGTTTTTGACGATGTGAACGACAATGAGCACTTCCAACAATGGGTAGTGTCCGAACAACTTGCTTTCCGTCTTTTCAGGTGGAATCGTAAACTTATTGGAGTGGCCTGTCAGAACGCGGCATTTCTGAATGGGCTATTGCCTGAATGACGCCTTGAAATGGAGATCAGATTTGCAGAAGAAAAAGACATTCCCGCGATTGTTGCCCTGCTGAAAGTAAGCCTGGGAGAAACACGCATGCCCAAATCGGAAGCGTACTGGCGCTGGAAGCACGTAAATAATCCCTTCGGCCCATCACCGGTGATGGTAGCCGAAGACAAAGGCGCAGTTATTGCCGTGCGGGCCTTTATGCCCTGGTGCTGGCGACAAGGGTCGAGGACTTTTCAGGCTTTACGTGCCGTAGACACCGCGGTGCACCCGGGGCATCAGGGCAAGGGTCTGTTCACCCAGCTTACTTTGTCTTTAATTGATGAATGTAAGAAACGCGACTTTGATCTGATCTATAACACACCTAATACAAAGAGTATGCCTGGGTACTTGAAGATGGGGTGGGTTCTACATGGTCGATTACCCATTTGTTTTTATCCGGTACTACGGTTGACTTCAAACACTCCCGCGCACATGACTGCGCTGGAGGTGATCAACCGTTTTGACAACACACCCAACGTAACTGATGGAGATGAAAGGATCATGACACCCCTTAACCAAGCGTTCTTGCGATGGCGATATACCCAAGTGCCCCACGTAGACTATCACGGTTGGGCAGACCCGTTACGAAAGCACCTGGTTATTTACCGACAAAAAAAGTCTGATTATTATCACGAGACAAGGCTTGTGCACCTGTTGAGTTCTGAACCCGCTTCTTTGCCGGAGCAGTGGCCCCTATTTTTATCTCAAATTCCTCTCCGAGCAGGACTTCACGTGTTCACCATGGCTTCTTCCATACCGAGCTTCTTTCCTCAACCTCGGTTCACCCTACCGGTAGGGCCGGTTTGCACGCTGCGCAAAGTGGCCGATAGCATGGACCTCAACTCATTTGCTGTAAAATGGCAGCCCTCACTGGGAGACATGGAACTTTTCTGACATGTTACAGGCGCTGCTACTCCTTGCTTTTTTCTTGTTGGTTACTGCGGCCCTGGTGCCGGCCATTGTCCGCATCCATCCGAAGATACAGCCCAGGCATGTGTACCTGCTTTTCGGCTACCACTATCTGCTTACGTTGGTCTATTATCTCTACGCGCTGTCTAATCCTTCCGACTCCAAGGTTTATTATGCGAAGGTCATTCGCGATTACCGGGGGCCCGACTGGAGTTCATTTTACGGCACCAGTACCACTTTCATAGAATTCTTAGGTTATCCGTTTATTCGATTTCTGGGTTTTTCTTACGAATCGATGATGGTGTTGTTCAGTTTCTTCGGTTTTCTGGGGTTCTTGGTTTATCTCATTTTTTTGTACGAACAACTTCATTTCCGGCCCCGTATTTTTGGTCTCGATGCCCGGTTGTTTGTGCTTTTTCTTCCTAATTTCCACTTCTGGTCTGCATCCTTCGGCAAGGGCTCGGTTATCTTTCTGGGGATTGGTTTGGTAATTTTTTCACTGAGCCGACTCTCCTCACGCTGGCTATGGCTGGGGCTTGGCATGGCACTGACCTATCATGTGCGGCCCCACATCATGTTTGTTTTATTGGCTTCAATGGCCATGGGGTATATTTTATCCGGAGCCAAAATTCCCGTTGCTCAAAAGGCAACCGTTGTTTTGTTGGCATGTGTTGGACTCTTTTTCGTGTATGAGGATGTGATGCAATTGACGGGATTAGATGAAGATTTCTTGCTCAACAGCGATTCGCTTACAGAGCGTGCCATCGATCTTCAACGCGCCACTTCGGGTATCGATATCTCACAGTATAGCCTGATTGAAAAACTGCTTACCTTTCTCTACAGACCTTTGTTTTTTGATGCCCCGGGCGCTCTGGGGGTGTTTGTATCTGCTGAGAATGTGGTTTACATACTCCTTACAGCGATGTTGTTTCGAAGGGGAGGGTGGCGGTTTATTTGGCGGGCCGATGCACTGATTAAGACCTGTTTGTTTGCGTTTTTGACTGTAAGTGTTGCGCTGGCCCAGATATCCAGTAATCTCGGTCTGGCCATCCGGCAGAAGAGTCAGGTGATGATGTTATTGTTATTTATTGTCCTCAAGTTCCTGGACGTACAGCAGGGCATGGTATTAAGGCAGCACCGGGAACGAAAGAAGCGCCTGGCCATGGTGAAGGATTTGGAATGATGAATGTAGAATGACGAGTGTGGAATGATGAATGTAGAATGATGAGTGGAGAATGAGGAATGTAGAATGACAGGTGGAGAATGACGAATGTAGAATGACGAATGTAGAATGACGAGTGTGGAATGATGAATGTAGAATGACGAGTGGAGAATGAGGAATGTAGAATGATGGATGTAGAATGATGGATGTAGAATGATGAATGGCATTTTTACGATATCGCTGGACTTTGAGTTGCACTGGGGAGGATTTGAGAAATGGCCGTTGGAGAGAGACGTGAGACGGGAAAAGGGAGACGTGAAAAGTGAAAATGGGAAAGGTGGGAGCGGGAAGGGGGATTACCGCGCCTACTTTTTAAACACTCGGCAGGTAATACCTGAAATGTTAAGATTGTTTGCTGCTTACGAGGTGCACGTAACGTGGGCCACGGTGGGGCTGCTGATGCATGGCAATCGCCTGGAGGCAATAAAGAATTTTCCCACAAGCAAGCCGACCTATCGCGAAGGGCAACTGTCGGCCTACCACTACCTGGATTCCGTGGGCATCGGTGCCGATGAAGCCAGCGACCCTTTTCACTTTGCCGACTCGCTGGTGAAAAAAATACGGGTCACCCCGCACCAGGAGTTGGGCACACACACCTTTGCGCACTACTACTGTAACGAAGCAGGGCAGACCCTCGACCAATTCCGGGACGACCTGCGGGCCGCGCAACGGGCGGCTGTCGCGTACGGGGTAACGTTGCGCTCGCTCGTATTCCCTCGTAATCAGTTCAATGATGCCTACCTTCGGGTGTGCTACGAAGAAGGCATAACAGCAGTTCGTTCGAACCCGCTCGATTGGTTTTGGCACATCGAAAGCACCCAGCAGGAGTCTATGTGGAAACGGCTGAACCGGGGCATGGATGCCTATTTTCCCCTGGGGAAGGAAAACACCTATTCACTTGCCGGTTTGCCATGGCGCACGGGTTTGCCGCTGTGTTTGCCGGCCAGTCGCCTATTGCGACCCTATCGACCGCAAGAATGGCTGCTTCAGGACCTGAAGATTAGGCGGATCTGCCACGAGATGGCACGCGCTGCCCGCAATGGTTTTTGCTATCACCTATGGTGGCATCCGCACAACTTTGGACACTACCCCGCGGAGAGCCTGGCGCAACTGGAATTGATTTTGCAACACTATGCCCGGTGTAGGAAGCAGTACGGCATGCAAAGTTTGACGATGGGGGAGGTGACGGATGTAAGAAGAGAAATGGGAGATGTGTAAATTAAGAGTTAGGATTTGAGATGAGTATACAGTTTACAGTTCATAGTCGACAGCCAATGGTCTATAGTCGACAGTGCATTGTTCATAGCAGAGAGTCCCAGGTCGATGGTATTTTCTTGCAGTTGAAGTATTGGTTTTATTTTCTAAAAGTTCAGAGTCTTGCGTAGACCCCGATTAATTCGAATGACCACCGTGCCAATGTCGTTGCGGTATTTGCTGGACGGACAACTGGCTTACATGCAACAGCAGGGCTTTGAGGTGCTGGCAGTGAGTGCCACTGGGCCGGAGGTGGCCCATTTAGCTGCGCAAGGAATCAGGCATCACACGGTGCCTCTTACACGGACAATCACGCCCTGGCACGACCTGTTGTGCCTGATTCACCTGATCCGCCTTTTCCGTCATTGGCGCCCCGACCTGGTACATACCCACACCCCCAAGGCCGGCTTGCTGGGCATGTTGGCAGCCAAGATCAGCGGTGTTCCGGTGCGCTTGCACACGGTGGCAGGTCTGCCCTTGATGGAAGCGACCGGTTGGCAACGTTCGTTGCTCTGGTGCACAGAATGGATTACCTACCGGTGTGCAAAAGTGGTGTATCCCAATTCCCGTGGTCTTTTGCGCTACCTGGAGCAGCATTTCAGTGGTCTCCAGTCGCGCTTCGTACACATTGGCGAAGGGAGTTCCAACGGCATTGATATGGTCTTCTTTTCGCCTACCGAGGCGCTGCGAGCCCAGGCAAGCGCCCACCGGGCCCAAATGGGCATTCCTGCCGATGCTTTTGTTTTCTGTTTTGTAGGCCGCCTGGTGGGCGACAAAGGTATCCATGAGTTAGTAGACGCATTTGTAAGTGTGGCTGTGGAGCTGCCCCATGCACACCTTGTTTTGGTAGGACCTTTTGAAGAAGACCGAGATCCGGTGCGGGCAGAGACGCGAAGGTGGATTGAGCAACATGCCCGTATCCATGCGGTGGGATTTCAGCCGGATGTGCGGCCCTGGCTGCTGGCCTCCGATGTTTTTGTGTTCCCCAGCTACCGCGAAGGCTTTCCCAATGTGGTGATGCAGGCGGCCTGCCTTGGAGTGCCGTGTATAGTGAGTGATATCAACGGTTGCAATGAGCTGATAAAGCATGAAGCCACCGGCTTGGTGGTACCCCCTAAAGACGCAGGTGCGCTGGGCCAAGCCATGGTGCGCCTGCATCGCGATGCCGCACTGCGCCTGCGGTTTGCACAGGGGGCGCGGGCATTTGTGACTACCCACTTCGAACGGCACGGGGTGTGGAAGCTGATAGAACGGGAATATCGGGAACGCCTTCGGGCGAAGTTAGAAATTTGAGGAGTTGAAAATTGCTAACAGGTTGCAAGTTACGGGTTGCGGGTAACGGGGCTCCACAAAACCATGATTGACGATGTATAGGCATTTTTGGAAACCATTACTAGACCGATTTGTTGCCCTGGTGATTGTATTGATGACAATGCCAGTATGGGCAACCGTCTGGGCTTTGTTAGCGGTGATGAATAACGGCCAGGCTTGGTTTGTACAAAGTCGCCCCGGTCTTCATGGTCGCCTTTTTCGCGTCATCAAATTCAAGACGATGAACGATGCCACCGATGAAACCGGCCTGTTGCTGCCCGATGCACACCGCTTGACCCCGGTGGGTCGTTGGGTGAGGAAGACATCTATGGATGAACTACCCCAGTTGTTCAATGTGCTGAAGGGAGAAATGAGTTTGGTGGGTCCTCGCCCGCTGCTGGAAGAATACTTGCCGCTGTACACGCGCGATCAACTACGCAGGCACGAGGTGAAGCCTGGTATCACCGGCTGGGCGCAAGTACACGGTCGAAATACGGTGCCGTGGGCGCAGCGATTTGCTATGGATGTTTGGTATGTCGATCACCAGTCGTTCTGGTTGGATATAAAAATCCTATTTTTGACGGTGGTAAAGGTGTTCAAGGCTGAAGGGATCAGCAGCCAGACGTCCGCTACGATGGAGAAGTTTAAGGGGAAGGAGGATTCGAAGTCTGAAAATTGAAAGTTGCAAGTGGGTATTTGAAGATTTGAAAATTTGAGGATGGATGTGGAAGGTTGTTGAGGGGAGTTGAATGTTGAAAAGTTAAAAAGTTAAATGTTAGAAGGTTGCAAGTTGAAGATTTGAAAATTTGAGGATGGATGTGAAAGGTTGTTGAGGGGGAGTTGAATGTTGGAAAGTTGAAGGTTAGAAGGTTGCAATTTGAAGATTTGAAAATTACCATGGATTTGAAAGGTCAACGTGTGATTGTGCAAGGCGGAGGGGAGCACGCGCGGGTGGTGCTGGATTGCTTGCTTGCCTGCGGAGCAAACGTACGCGCGCTTTTTGATCCTAAATATGCGGGGTCGCTCTTTGGCATTCCGCAGTTGGGCACCTATGACCCCCAGTTTGAACCTACCGCCCGTGCCGTGGTGGCCATTGGTAACAATGCCACGCGCCAGCAGGTGGTGGCCAGAACGCAGCATGCATTTACCACTGTGATTCATCCGTCTGCGCTTGTGAGCCGGTTTGCTTCAGCTGGAGAGGGTTCAATGTTGTTACAGGGCGTGATTGTGCAGGCGCAAACGGCAGTAGGCCGTCACGTTATCATCAACACGGGTGCCCAGATTGACCACGACTGTGTGTTGGGTGATTTCGTACACGTGGCACCTCGGGCGGTGCTGTGCGGCACTGTGCAGGTGGGCGAAGGTGCTTTAATTGGAGCTGGGGCAGTGGTGCTACCCGGCCGTGTGATCGGCCGAGGTGCTACTATTGGGGCGGGTTCGGTGGTAACGCGCCATGTGCCTGATGGGGTTACCGTAGTGGGAAATCCTGCCCGTGAAATGACCGTTCACAAAATAACCGGATGAGCAAGACCATGGCCATTATTGGGGCCGGGGGCCTGGGTCGCGAAGTGCTCAGCCTGCTGCGTGCGTTGCCCGAATGGCGGTGCGTGGGCTTTTATGACGATGGCTTCGCGCAAGGCTTGCTGGTGGCAGGTTTGCCGGTGCTGGGCCCGGTTGCCTCGATACAACCTGACGAGCATCTTTTCCTGGTCATGGCAATAGGAAACCCTTTGGCTAAAAAGCAGATCATGCAGCGGCTTTCACCAGGTCTTCATTTTGCCACTTTGATTCACCCCCGGGCTGTTCTTCAGGACCCGGAAACCATTACGCTGGGAGCTGGTGTGATCATAGGCGCGGGTAGCGTGCTTACCACGGATATCTCGGTGGGTGCGCACACGCTCATCAACTTGAATTGCACCGTTGGCCACAACGTGCGCTTGGGTATGGGCTGCTCCCTTATGCCGGGGGCGCATCTGTCGGGCGAGGTGAAGCTGAAAGATTATGTTTTGGTAGGATCCGGTGCCTGTGTGTTGAACGGTATGTTGATTGCCGGAGAAGCCCGCATAGGTGCGGGCGCAGTCGTTACGCGTCCCGTGGCTGCGGGCGTAACAGTGGCAGGCGTTCCAGCGCGTGAAATTGAAACCCAATGAATTGGCGCGAGTTTAAACCAACGGTGCTTTTTCTGATGCGTTTTATGGGGCTGTACCTCCTTTCGAACGTGCTGTATGGATTGGCAGTCACCGCCTGGGCACCGCGGGCAGACCCCCTGACACGCTGGGTGACGCAACAAACCGCTTGGATATTGACTCAACTGGGCTGGGAGAGTTACATTTATGATATGCCTACAAAGGCCACCGTGTCGATTGTGCACTTGGGTCAGGGCATCGTGTCGGTATATGAGGGTTGCAATGGCGTAAACGTGGGGTTGATTTTCTTGTCGTTTTTGGTGGCTTTTGGTCCCTATCGGAGGGCATTGATATGGTTTTCAGCGTTCGGCCTGGCAGTTATCCATCTGGCTAACCTGTCACGCATCGGTTTGCTGTTCATCGTCTCATTACGGTTTCCTGACTTTCTGTATTTCACTCATAAATACTTTTTCACAGCTTCCATCTATACCCTTGTGCTTTTGTTGTGGCTGGCATGGATACGTTTTTTTACAGGGGTGCGGACATGAGCAAGCGTATACGTTGGTTGATCGGTATTTGCTGCGCGCTTGGCTTGCTGGCATTTTTTGTAGTGCAGGGATACAATTTTGCGGGGAAGGTTGGTGTGGAAGATTCTCAGCTTACTTTTTTTGTAAACCGCAGCTTTCGATTTTTGATCAATGATGGACTGGCCATGGGATTGATTTACGCGTTGTTCTCGGAGCGCAAGTATGTGGTGTTTGCCTTATGGGTGCAGTTGGCAGGTTTGGTAGGTATTCTATTACCTTACTTCGCGTTGAAGTACTATTGGCCCCATTACAATGGTCCGCTGATCAGTTTTTTGCATCGGCTGGTATTAAACCCCACCCTGTTGTTGTTGTTGATTCCGGCTTTTTATTACCAGATTGGCCGCGAGAAATCCGGGGAGAGCCCGTGAACGTTGCAGTTTTACGGGTTATCTCCCCGTGTAGGCGGATACCCCGGTTACCGGTTATAGGAGTAGTTTTATTGTAGTTTTGCCTCATAAAAATTCAAACATTCAACACTGTGCATTTGGATCGTTCTCGTATTTACTTATCTGCTCCGCACATGGGCTCGCTGGAGTTGGAGTATGTAAAAGAAGCCTTTGCTGCCAACTGGATTTCACCGGTCGGGCCTCACATACAGGCCTTTGAAGAGCAGTTAGCGGCCTACAACAAAATTGATCATTGCGCAGTGCTGAGTTCGGGAACGGCCGCTATTCACCTGGCGCTTATTCTATTAGGGGTGGAGCGGGGCGATGAGGTCATCTGTTCTACGTTTACATTCTCCGGCTCCTGCAACCCCATTGCTTATCAAGGTGCCACCCCGGTATTTGTGGATTCCGAAAAGGAGACATGGAATATGGACCCTTCATTATTGGAAGAAGCCATTGAGCAGCGTATGAAAAAGACGGGCCGCAAACCTAAGGCCATTGTGGTGGTACACTTGTACGGTATGCCGGCTCGCATCAAGGCCCTTGTGGCCATTGCGCGCCAGTATGACATTCCAGTGATCGAAGATGCAGCTGAGGCTTTGGGTTCGATGGTAGATGGGCAGAAGTTGGGCACTTTTGGCGACTTAGGAGTTTATTCTTTCAACGGAAACAAGATCATTACCACCAGTGGCGGAGGGGCGCTGGTTTCCAACCGCGCTGACTGGATACAAAAGGCTCGTTTTTTGGCTACCCAGGCGCGTGATCCTGCCCCCCATTACGAACACAGCCATATCGGCTATAATTACCGGATGAGTAATATTTGTGCGGGTATTGGTCGGGGGCAGCTTCAGGTGCTTCCGGAACGGATTGCGGCACGGAGACGAAACTTTGCGTATTACCGGCAACGACTTGGTGGAGGGGTATTTTCCTTCCCTGAAGAACCGGCAGGTTACTACTCTAATCGATGGCTTACCACTGCCCTTATTGACTCTCAGGCCAGATTCGACCGGGAACACCTGCGCCAGCACCTAGAGAAATGGAATATTGAAACCAGGCCGTTGTGGAAACCCATGCACCTGCAGCCCGTCTTCGCACACGCGCCTCATTATACCAGTGGGGTGAGCGAGGATCTGTTTCGTTGTGGCATCTGTCTACCCTCTGGTTCTCAGATGGACGAGGCCACCCTGGCGGACGTTTGTCACCATATAGAGGTGGTTACCAGCACAGGCTAAAACGTTATTCAAGGGTATACACTCTCTGAAAGTGCGTGATTAATTGTTAATTTTGTATTTTGCTGCCTTTAGAAGTGGCTTTAACCCCTTTAGTGCAAGAAATGAAGGTTTTTAACCGAAGTTTTGATCTCTTCTGTCGAACGTTGTTCATCGTTGTTCCGCTTGCGCTGTTCGCTTTGACTCCTGTTTTTGGTCAAACTACCTACTTCAGCAGGGCTTCGGGCAATTGGAATGAATCAAGCACCTGGTCAACCGTTGGCTTTGGCAGTTCAACCAATGCGGGTACCTTTCCTATTGCGGGCGACCAGGTGAACATTGGCGGAGGATTTACCGTGACGGTGACCGCTGCGGCTGCCTGCGCGTCTTTGTCATATGATGCAGGTACCGGGACGATTAACGAGGTGAGCCTGCAGAATACCAACTCCCTTACCGTTTCGGGAGCGGTAACGATACCGCGCAATGGTTCGGGCAACAGCAATAGGCTGGCTGTGGGCGATGGGACGCTGTCAGTTGGCAGTGTATCCTTCACGACAGGAGCCGGAGCCGGCACTCAACAACTCACCCTTGGCAACGGAACGGCCACCATTTCAGGAAACATCAGCGGCTACAGTGGTGCGGGAACCCTTATTAGTTTTTCCGGTGCGGGATTATTGGGGGTAGGGGGCAGTATGTTCCCAGCCGGGTCTGGCTTGATTCAGGCAGGAACAGGCACAGTGGCGTACAATGGTGCCGGTAACCAAACCGTGTCGGCACAAAATTATCACCACCTGCTCTTTACGGGAGGGGGAAGCAAGGTGCTCGGTACCGGGGCAGTAACTACCATTGCAGCCTCTGGAAGTCTGGTGATCGATGGCGGGACTCAGGGCACTATTCCCGGAGTAACGTTTATTAACAACGGAAGTACATTGGTGGATGGATCGTTGGTCTTCAGTAGCGGCTTGGGTACTAAAACATTCGTTGGGCCGATTGTTGTAAACGGACTGTGGAACAACGCTGCCAATGAATCAGTTGCTATTCGGGGAGGTATCACCAACAATGGCACGTTCAATGCGGGGAATGGCCGCTACACATTCGGCATCAATAATCAAGCCTTAACGGGGAACCTTTCGATTCCAGTCGTTACAATTACGGGCATTACCGTTTCAAATGAAGGCCAGCTGACTATTTCTAATGACCTGGCGGGAAACGGCACCCTTTCTCAAGGTGTGGGAGCCCTTCTGCAATTAGGAGGCTCGCTATCCATCAGCGCCATCCAGGCGTCAGCCAGCAACAATACAGTGAACTACGTGGGCAATGGTCAAACTGTGTATGGCATTAATTATGTGAATTTAGGCCTTTCGGGTACCGGTTTGAAGACACTACAGGTGGGAACCACCGAGATATCCGGCAATTTCAGTATCGGTGGAACTACTTCGGCCAGTGCGGTGACCGGAATGACCTTTGGGGGGGACGTAACGTTGGGCGCGGGCACTACTTTTACCGCTGGTTCCTTTACGCACTCGGTGGCAGGAGACTTTATCGACAATGGAAGCACCTTTGACGTGACGGGTTCTACCTTTGTTTTGGATGGAGCGGCTCAGGCCATAGGTGGCTCTGCGGGTACCGTTACATTTCATCATTTGACGTTAGATGGGTCTGGAGTGAAGTTATTTGACACAGAGGTAGCCGTTGAGGGTACGCTTTCGATTTTGACAGGTGTTCAGGCAGATTTAGGAACGATCCTTTCACACACCGCCAGTGGTTTGCAGTTAGGTGGCAGCCCTGTAGGAGGAGGAACGTGGGGGAGTTCGATCTCTGCGGCCGATAATACCAACGACACGTTCTTTGCGCTTTCAACGGGATTATTAACGGTGGACGTTGGCTCCACGCGGTACTATGCACGGGCCAATTCGAACTGGAATGATCCAAATACATGGTCAACGGTGGGTTTTGGGGGCGTAGCAGGAAGCGGCTTCCCAACGGCTACAGATGAGGCCTTTATTGGCGGGGGCTTTACCGTTACGGTTACAGCCGATGCTGCCTGTGTGTTGCTTCAGTTTGAAGATATCGGTGGTGGCAGCAATCAACTTTCCATCAACAGTGACGTGACGCTGGATGTAGCCGGAGAGATCATCCTGCCACGCAATGGCGGTAGTAACATTTTGAGCGTGGGGTCAGGTTCTCTAACCACCACGGGTGTTCAATTTACAGCCGGTTCAGGCAGCGGAGTACACCGGCTTTCCCTCTCCACGGGTACCGTTACGGTTAGCGGTTCGGTAAGTAGTAACACCTCCAGCGCGAATATACAATATACAGGGAACGGATTGGTGCAAGTTTCGGGGGCTATGTTTGGTGCGGGCAGCGGAACGCTCACAACTACTGCTGGCAGTCGCTTTGAATACAATGGAGGCACTCAGGTTGTACAAGTGCTTACTTATCGCGATCTTATTCTATCGGGCACAGGCACCAAGACTTTTTCCGCCACCACGACCATAGGCGGAAACCTGACACTGGGGGGAACCGCCACCCTTGCGGTAGGTAGCCTCTCGTTGGTAGTAACGGGCACCACCCATATCCCCAGCGCCAACATCTTGTCTATCAATTCGGCCATTGGCACCAAGACTTTTTCAGGATTGGTGACTATTGACGGTTTGTGGAACAACGTGGTGGGAGAGTCCATCACGTTCCGTGGCGGCATCACCAATAACGGTACCTTCAACGCGGGGAATGGCAGACAGACCTTTGCCACGAATGCCCAGGTGTTAACGGGTGCCTTTGTGATTCCCAATTTGGCCGTGAGCGGCATTAACCTGACCAACACCAATGATCTAACCATCAGCAATGATGCCTTTGGCACCGGGGCGTTGGTGCAGGGGGTAGGTGCAACACTCACCATCAACGGCACGTTTTCCTGCGGTTTGAATGCCATGGCTGCTGATAATACCGTAACGTATTCCGGCAACGGGCAAACTGTTGCTTCTGGTAATTACGGCCGCCTGGTTTTGTCTGGCACTGGCATCAAAACACTACAAGCGGGTACCACCTCCATTGCTGAAGATTTCATACTGAGCGGCAGTGCCCAAACCACGGCTACAGCAGGGTTGACCATCGGTGGCGACTTTTCCATGGGTGCGGGCAATAGTTTCACGGCCGGAAGCTTCACGCATGTGTTGGCCGGCAATTGGACCAATACAGGTGGTACTTTCGATGGAACCGGTAGCACCTTCCAATTTGATGGTGGTTCTTTGCAGACCATTTCGGGCACCCCGATTTTTCATCACCTTATCATCAATAATGTGTCAGCCCAGGGTGTGGAAAATGCGTCCGCACAAGTGTTAACCGGAGGTTTTACCAATAATGGCCGATTCAGCGCTCCCGCCCTTACTGTTCAGGGAGACATCGCCCTGGCGACTGCTACTATTACCAACGTTCCCGTGGTTACGCTTTCCGGACCAGCCAGCCAACTTTTTTCGGGAGGAGGTAATACCCTATCTGAGGTAGTGGTGAACAAAAGTAGTGGGAGTGTGTCCCTCACATCCTCGCTCCTTTTATCGGGTGTGTTGAACATCGAAACCGCTACTAGTTTTGCATCGGATGGCCACCTGGTTCTGCTCTCCACGGCTGACGATCCAGTGGTAGATGCGCGTATCGGTCCAGTTGCGTCTGGGGGCAACCTTACCGGCCAGATAACGGTGCAGCGCTTTATGGGAGCCGAGGGTAATGTAAACCGCTACATTTCTTCGCCTGTTATAGGCGCCAACGTGGGGCAACTTGCGGATGACTTTACGATCAGCCCCAACTCTGTTCGCTTGTATAATGAAACGAGGTTGGGTGGTGCTCACCGCGATGACTATGTGGAGGTGGGCGCCAGCCACGTGATGGAGACCGGCCGTGGGTACCTGGCCTATATGCTCAACGGAGATGGGGCACTGGATATTACCTGGGATGTGGCCGGGACCGTGGCAGTGGGTAATGTTGTGCTGCCGGTGACTCATTCCGTATCTGCGCCCCCGCAACTGAACAATGACGGTTGGAACCTGGTGGGGAACCCTTATGCTTCGGGCATTGTGTGGAATAATGGGTCGGGTTGGACCCGTTCGGCTTCTATCGGTGCAGTCATTACGGTGCCCGATATTGGCAGTCCCGGCAACCCCGACCGCACTTACAATTATTTTGATCAGTCGGGTGATTTGCCCAACGGGGTTATTGCCATGGGGCAGGCTTTCTGGGTTTATGCCGGGCCGGGCGAAACACCGGTGCTAGAGGTGAATGAGGCCGCCAAGAATACGTCTCTCTCAGGGTCTTTCTATCGCACCCGCACAGAAAATATTCCCCGTTCTGCTCAGATCGCGGTCACACTCCGGTCTGACGCGGGAGCGGATCGCGCCTTTTTGAAATTCAACCCGCTGGCCAGTTCAAATTTTGATTGGCATTTCGATGCCTTTAAACGCGATCGATCCGATCGGTCTTCGGTGGCTTTGATGGATGTCTCGGGTAATTGGCTGCATATGCACACGTTGCCTTCAGATATGGCCGATGTCACGGTTCCGCTGGCGCTGCAGCTAACCGGCCCTGGCAACTATGTTTTGGAGATGGATGTGTCGCAGTTGGGCGACAAATCTCGGCCGTTCTATCTGATTGACCGTCTGAAAGGTGAGTCGTTTGAGCTGTCGGGTGCCACCCTAGCCTATCCTTTTGAGCACGTGGGTACCGAGGAGGCCGTGACAGGCAGGTTTGTGATTTCAACTGATGCTGAAGTAGCACAGCCTGGGGGGGGCCATTCTTTCCAGGTTTATCCAAATCCGGCTGGCGCCCAGCTTTTTGTGAAGTCGACCCTGACCCCTGTATGGGTGGAAATCCGGGACTTGAGCGGGCGACTGCTCCAATCGGGGAGACTGGCGGAAGGGCAGGGGATGGACGTGTTGAATCTTGCGCCAGGGTTGTACCTTGTTCGGGTGGTGACTGCCGAAGGAAGCTGGGCCAAGCAATGGATGAAGCAATAGCAAATGAATAAGATATTCCTGTTGTTTGTGCTGATGGTTTGCGCCACTTTTTTATGGGCACAGCCAGGTCCGCCTCCGCCTGATCCGGGTGCACCTGTGCCGTTTGGCGGTGTAGGTTATCTTTTGGCCGCAGGGGCGGCCGTGGGAGCTCGCGCTTATTTTCGAAATCGAAAAAAATAACTGGATGCTGACGGACCTCGTCAATCGGCTCCGCATTCTTCCACGCTGGGTGATCGTAGTGATCGACCTTTCGGTGTTTTCTTTCTCCACGTTTCTTGGTTTTTTATTTCGCTTCAATTTTGATATTTCGGAAGCAGGCCGTTTTCCGCTGGGCCTGGGTATATTGGTATTTGCCCTGGCGGGTCTTGCCTCCTCGCTGATTACCCGCAGCTTTGCCGGGGTAGTGCGTTACACAGGTATTGATGATGGTATTCGGATTATGTACACGTCTTTACTCACCCTGTTGGTGACGTGCATACTCAATTTGATCTATTACTACAACTATTCGAAGAACCTGATACCGTACTCCGTTGCTTTCATTTCGTTCTTCATTGCTTTTCTGACTTTGTTTTTCTACCGGTTACTGGTAAAGAGCCTTTTCCAGTATTACAAATCTAAGCGCGATGAATACACCAACGTCTTGATTTATGGGGCCGGTCAATTGGGTATTACCGCCAAGCAAGCGATGGAGAATGACACCCATCACCGGCTTCACTTGATCGGGTTTGTGGAAGAAGATCCAGCCAAGATCGGGAAAGTGATCAATGGCGCTGCTGTGTATGGGGTGGAGGAGTTGCCCAGACTCATTTCTCTACATGGCGTGAAGGAACTGATCATTGCCATTCGCGATCTATCGGTAGAGAAACGAGGTGCGCTGCTTGACCTGGGTTTGAAACACCATGTGAAGGTGAAATATGTTCCCCCCGTGAACCGGTGGGCGCACGGAGAACTGAGTTTGAACCAAATCAAGGATGTAAAAATTGAAGACCTGCTGGGCCGAGACGTAATCACCATCGACAATCCAGAGGTGGTAGAGGAGACTCGTGGGCGGGTGATTCTGGTGACCGGTGCTGCGGGCTCTATCGGCTCGGAGTTGTGCCGCCAGTTGTGCCGCCTCAAGCCCAAACGCTTGGTGTTGGTCGACCAGGCGGAAACACCACTTTTCGAGATTGAAATGGAGTTGGTGCGCCAGGGCAGGGGCGTTGAGTTGGTTGCATGTGTTTGCGACATTACCAACCCACAACGGATGGAAAAAATCATGGCCGACACCCGTCCGGAACTGGTTTACCATGCGGCTGCCTATAAGCATGTACCCATGATGGAGGCCAACCCGGTAGAGGCCATCCATTGCAACGTGCTGGGCACTCGGCTGCTGGCCGACCTGTCGGTAGCTTGTGGGGTTCGAAAATTTGTGATGGTATCTACCGACAAGGCTGTGAACCCCACCAGCGTAATGGGGTGTTCAAAGCGCATTGCCGAGATGTACGTACAATCGCTAAGTGACCGACAGGGTATCAGTACGGTTTTTGTTACGACCCGTTTTGGTAATGTGTTGGGGTCGAATGGGTCGGTAATACCCATCTTCAGACGGCAGATAGAGGAGGGGGGGCCTATTACGGTAACTCACCCTGAAATCGTACGTTACTTTATGACCATCCCAGAGGCCTGCCGGTTGGTGCTGGAAGCAGGGGTAATGGGACAGGGCGGTGAGATTTTTATATTCGATATGGGTGAACCCGTGCGGATTTTTGACCTCGCGAAGCGCATGATCCAACTATCGGGTTTGCAGTTGGGCAAAGATATTGACATTGTGTTTACGGGTTTGCGGGAAGGTGAGAAGCTCTTTGAAGAATTATTGAACGATGCAGAAAACACCGTACCCACCCATCATCCTAAAATACTAAAAGCACGGGTGGCAGATCATGACGTGGTGCGTATTTCTGAATTCCTCGACTTGATTGAGGAGATGATGGCCGATCGGAACGAATTGAAACTGGTGGCTATCATGAAAGACATTGTGCCTGAATATAAGAGCGCAGTCTCCCGTTTCCAGGTGCTTGATTGAGTCAGCACTTATCATCTTCTTCGTCTGCTGTTATAAGTTTTTCTTTTCTTCGAATACAGTTTCCGATTGCTATTGCTCATGAAGTCGAACGGCAGGTAATACTGCACGCGCGCGTTTACCATCATGTACCAATCGTCATTTTCGGGATTGCCGCGTACGCGCGCCTGGCCATCGCTGCGGTTGGAGAGCGCCCGTGCCAGGTCGCTGCCCAGCGTAGCCGGATCGGGGTACCTGCGTATGCTGATGTCGTCCAGGTAATCGGTGAAGGTTTTGCGCAGACCCGTTTCGAGGGAAAAATTGACAAAAGGAGAGACCTTCAGTTTAATGCCAGCCCCCAGCGGCACGATGGGTTGGAAGCGGCTGTAGCGCACCCCCTCGGTTTGTAGCGGTTGGAGCGCAACGGTTTCGCCATTGTATTGGGTCTTTGGATTGATGTAGACCATTCCAAAACCAACGAAGCCATAGAAATTGATGGTAGGTCGCTGGTAGAATCGCTTGGCGGCCGGGAAAAGACTGAACGCGATGGTAGATGCTATTTCTATGTTATTTGAAAAGAAAGAGAGGTTGCGCACTACGCGGTCATCATCGGCATTGGCATCGTCTCCGGAAATGCGGAACCAGGTGGCTTCCACCCTTCCGGTAATCCTGCGACTTTGCAACAGGGCATGCTCGAGCCCCACGTTCAGACCTGGCCGCAACTCACCGAGCGTGCCGGGGTTTACTAACTCACCGAAATAATTAGCAGAGCCAGCCCCCACCGTTGCAATCAGGCTACGCTCCCGTCTGATGGCGTAGAAACTTTGGGCCTCCGCAGTTAATGAACTCAGCAAACAGAGCGTTGAAACAAAAGAGAAGAGACTTTTTAACATTTCATATTTTAAAAGTTATAAATATAGCTAATTTACGTACTTATTTTTCAATCGGGTAGGTACAAAAAAAGCCACCCATCGTAACAATTTAAATTACTGTGTTCGGTTACAAACGGGTAGACAACGATATCCATGAAATAGCAAATTGGTGTCGGCACTTTCTTAAAACTTCTATGCTCCCTTGCTTCTTACGTACGACTGCGCTCGTTTTTTTTGTATTTTCTATACATGCTATCCTGTGCCTGCCAGAGGCACGGGCCCAGGGTTGTGCCGGGGCTGACACATTTGGTGTATTGGGAGGGGTTGCATCCATTCAGAACGGTTTTGCGTGTGTTAATGTGGATAATGCATCAATGGCGAATCCCAGCTCTGGCGCCATCCTGGAAGTGACCGTGACTAACGTTCTGGCCGGTGACCTGGTTGAGGCCCGCATTAATTGGAATGACGGAAGTGGGTTTACTGCCTGGTTCCCGTTGGCCGAAACTGGCCCTGGAACCAGAATTCATCGGGCCAACAGCCCCCGACATTATTTTCCTGATTTAAATACGAACTGCGAATATACGCCTACTACGGAAATGCGTATCACGACAGGAGGGGTAACCACGGTTTGCAGTACGAACTGGGGAACGCCACCCGTGTTTTTCCGATGGAATCTGGAAGGAGCTCCATACTCGGCCAGTTCTGTTCTGGACGTTACAGAAACAGCCACCAGTGCCACAGTGTTTGAGGTCTGCGCGGGCGTGTCTACTACAGTGACCTTTACAGATCGTTCCAACTTGAATTGCAATACCTTTCCGGGTGATGTGACTGTGGGTACCAGCCGCAACGACCGGAGACGCTGGCGCCAGTTTGTCTATGGTGGTGCCGGGGCGTTGAATACGATCACTGGCGGGGTAACGGTTGGGGTGACGGCCGTGCCTCAGAACACGGGGCTTAATGGCGATGTTTTGACTTATAACATTACCAGTGGAGCACCTGCCGGTCCCGCGGGCGGCACGGATTCGCCAGCCTCAGGAACTACATTTGGAAATCCCCCCACATCTACGCAGACCTTGAGCATTACGGTGCCGGCCACTGCCCAAGTCGGGGAAGAATTTGTTATTACCACCAGGTACTGGAATCCATGCAATCGGTATGATCAAGGAGCTGCCGCGGTGGAATACAATGCTACCCGCATTCGTGTAGTTGCCCAACCTGCCGCCCCCACTGCAGTGACAGCCGCTGCCGTTTGTAATGGTCAAACACGGTCCACTATGCCTACGTTTGGTATTACCGGGGCTGCCGCCAACTCTACGGTACGTTGGTATGCCAATGTGAATGCCGCCACCCCCAAGGTGCCGGGCACCGTGGGTGCGCTCATTACCACCACTACCGCTTCCGGGGCGGGTGCCTCTTCCATCCCTTTTTCTACCGCTTTCCCTGGCGCAGGAGGTACGGTGATGCCAGCCGAAAACTACATTGTTTGGGCCACGTACCTGGGCGCCTCCGGCAGCCTAGTTTGCGAAAGTTTTCCTGTTGCCATTACGCGATCCGTACGAGAGCCTCTGAGTCTCAGCGGACAGAGTATTACCCCCACCATCAACGGTAGTTTGTGCCCTACGAGTGCCGGACATACCTTTCAATTGAGCATGCCCGCAGCCCCTAATGCCCAACCGGTAGGGGGGAACACCGAGTACATCTGGACCGTGCCTGCCAACTGGTCCATTACAGGGGGGCAAGGCACCAACCAAATTACCGCCAGCCTGACTGGTGCTGCTAGCGGCAGCCAGAATGTGAGCGTTATTTGGAGATACACAACCAACCCGCAGTGCGCCTCCGGGTCGCTCTCTCAAAGCGTTACGGTTCTATCCAACCCGGCTGTTACCGCCAATCCACCTAACAGAAATATTTGTGAAGACGGCAGCACCACGTTCAGTATCACCGCTACCGGTTCGGGGCTTTCTTACCGGTGGCAAATCGATGCGGACGGACCCGGGGCCGGAGGTTTCGTAGATATACCGGCCGGAGTGGGTGGAGACCCGTACACCGGTGAAACCAGCACTACACTTACAGTTGATTTATCCGGTTTAGGTTTAGGGAGCACATTAAACAATGCACGTTATCGTGCGCGTGTTACAGGTACCTGTGGCACGGTTGACTCTAACTTCGGTATCCTTACGGTTAACCTCAAGCCTGACATCACGGTGCAGCCGGTGGACCGGACCATTTGCGTGAATGCCACCACCACCTTTGAGGTAACAGCGATTGGGCAAGCTACCCTGCAATATACCTGGCAGGTAGACGATGGCGGGGGAGGCGGTTTTGTGAACGTGGTCAACGGTGGGCCTTATTCAGGTCAAGGTACTTCGGTTCTAACGGTCAATACCACTGGGCTTGGCTCCAGCATGGATGGCAATGCGTATCGTGTGATTGTGGGTACTTCAGGTGCACAATGTGGTGCCTTTACGGATCAATCGCCTTCCGTACAGTTGAATGTAGATGGACCTACTACCACCATTACCACCGGCACCACGGTTGATGTTTGTGCCGATGCCAACCTGCCGTTGGCTGCCACAGAGTCTTTTTCAGGGGGTGCGTTTGCCAGCCGCGTATGGACGGGAACCTATGATGAGAACTTTGGTGCGGCACCTGCGCTTGTCGCTTTGACGCCCGCTCAACTGGATGCATTGCTTACGGATGGCGTGGGTGGATCGCGCAGAACTGCGCTGAACCCGATATTTAATTCTGCCGGCCTCGGTGCCAGCAAGGTGGGCGCTTATGTACTCACGCTTACCACTACTGACAACAATGGTTGTACCAACTTCGATGTAATTACCATCAATGTTACCGAGGTAGATGCCGATATTCTTTATGGGTTTACAGCGGGCACCGTTACCAATGCCACGCTCAATGCATCGATTTGTGCCGGTTCAGATTTGTTTCTGAACGGTAATCCATCTGGAGGTTCGGGACTTTACACCACCCACACCTGGACAAAAATTTCAGGACCTGGAGGAGGAATAGCCACCTTACTATCTAATCCAAATATCCGAAACCCAATTTTCAACAGTACGACTACGGGTACCTATGAATTGGCCTACTTCGTAGAAGATGATGGTGGCTGTAACTTCACTACCAACCCAGTTGCCAACATCACCATTGTAGTGAGCCCCTTGCCGGTGGCCAATGACCAAACTCCCGCGGCTATCTGTTCCAACCTGAGTGGCGTCAATACAGCCGTGGTGGATCTCACCGCCCTGCATAATTCTATCAATAATACTGGTACCGTTACTTTCGCGTGGTTTACCGATGCCGGGCTTACGGCTCCCATTGCCACCCCTGCCGCTGCTACGGTTACGGATGGAGTAACCATCTATGCCCGTGTTCGCGAAATAGCTGCACCCAACTGTTTCAGCGTAGCTGATGTTACCTATACCATCGACACCCGACCGGATGTGCCCGCCAGCAATGGCGATGTGCTGGCCTGTTCTGACGACATTCCCGCCAGCACCCTTTCGGTGGCAGCTCCGGCCGCTAACGTGGAGATCGACTGGTACGATGCTGCCGTTGGAGGTAACTTATTACTGTCGAACAGCCTTGTGTTAGACCCTGCCGGGGTGAATGAACCGGCACCTGGCGGCACCGTTACCTTCTATGCCGAAGCGCGTAATACGGTTTCGGGCTGTTTGAGTTCTTCGCGTGTACCTATTGATTTGATTTCTGACCATCGCCCGAGCAACCCTACCGTAGGTGCGCCACAGGTAACCTGTAGCGATGCGGCTGTGCTGACGGGCAGCGTGCCTGACAATGGAGGCACGGGAACGTGGACGATCGGAAACGCACTTTATTATCAGACGTTCCCACCTTCAGAAAATGGAGAAGGATTGAATGGTACAACTGGAGGTAGTCCTGCCAGCTACACATCTAATTCCGGTGATTGGATATTGACCGTACCAGCCGGATTGTATTCTGCTAGTGATCCCAATGACTGGTTTCAGGTAGATGGAGGAACATTCTCGGCCCGTGATGTCAATGATATAACCGTAAGATGGGAATCGCGTAATATTGATATTTCCGCTTTTCCGGGCGGTGTTCGTGTTTCTATACAGTTGGCCCGAGTGGGAGATATGGAGGCTACCGATCAGATTGCTGCAACGTATGCCATTGATGGTGGAGCTGAGATACCGATTGGAAGTATAGTAGAAGACGCTTCACCTGATGCGGTGCTCCAAACCTTCAATGTGTTAACCGGGGCGGGTACTAACCTGAAAATCTATGTGCGTGTTCGCAATAATGCTGATGCTGAACGGCACATTTTCGACAACGTGCAGGTTTACCCTGCAGCTGCTTCAGGTCTTCCTTTGATAGCCAACGTCAATGATCCTGCTTCTGCAGTGACTAACCTGCAGGATGGCCCCAATACTTTCACTTGGACAATAACGAGCGCATTAGGTGCTTGTACATTACCTCCGGCTGTCCTGACCATCACCAAAAATCCTCAACCTGTTACTGTAGACATCAATTTCGATGTGTGCGAAACTGTTGCCGGATCGGGAGAACGATTAGGATATGATCTTAATGTGCACAATGCGGCTGTTTCTGACAACGAAGCGAACAGGGCGGTTACCTGGTTTCTCAACGCCACACTAACCAACCCGGTGCCCGATGCCACCAATGTGGACGTCAATGATAATGACGTTTATTACGCCCGCGTGGTAAATACACTCACTGGCTGTACCAATGAAACTCCGGTGCTGAATGCCGGGTCTGTGACCTTCAATGTACAGCCTTTACCCGCCACCGCCACACTAAATCCCGAAGAGTGCGAGAATGGATTGGGCACCAATGAAATTGACAACGTAGACCTGACGACTTTCAACGTAGCTGTAGCGGGTGGCATTGGTGCCAACCGGGCCGTGACCTGGTGGTTAGACCCCGGTGTTGCCGTGAATAACCCTGGAGACCTGGTCACACAGATAGGTATACCTACCGATGTGGATGATGTGAATGATGGGGAGCGTTTTTATGCCGTGGTTGAGAATACCCTGACGGGCTGTTTGAACGTGGGCGTGGTGGAGTTTACGATTCTGCCACTGCCGTTCAATAATCCCATTATTCCCCCCGGTGGCGGCACCCCCGCCAGCATCACCATTTGTGCCAGTAACACAATCCTTCTTTTTCAGGTAGATCCTACTCTGAACGCAGGATCGACCTACGCGTGGACGATTCCTACTGGTGTGGGAGAGTTTGAATTGTTTGGCGGTGGTGGATTAAACGACTTCTTTGTGTTGTTGCGCTTCCCCAACGTGACCGCCCCTGCCGGCCTTAATATTTCAGTTGTAGAGACCTCAGCCGATGGTTGTGTGGGCAACGTGAACACGATGAACATCCGGGTCGACAGTTCACCACCGGCACCTGTCATTACCGGTGACAACAACGTGTGTTCGGGACAAGAAAACGTTACCTATTCAGTTCCTACCAACATTGGTTCCATATACACCTGGAATGTGCCTGGTACCCTGGGTTCGATTGTCAGCGGCCAGGGAACAGCCTCTATTACAGTAAATATCTCCACCACCAGTGGCGTGATTACCGTTACGGAGACCAACTCCACGGGTTGTATCAGTCCCCCGGCAGCACCGTTCAACGTGACCGTGAACAACCGGCCCGCTATGACTTCACCCAACACCGTTGATTTGTGTAGTGGAGAGACCGTAAGTGGTTCATTGACATTGGTGGCAGCGGGATTCCCAGCTGCGGAATTTGACTGGGTGGTGATCGGGCGCATTGGCCCCATTGGTGGCGCCTCCGTTGGCAATACAGGCTCCGGACCTATCGGGCAGACGCTCACGAACACATCTTCTTCCGTAGGTCAGATTGTGTATGATGTAACTCCTAAAGTAGACATTGACCCTACTGCCGGGGTGGAATACTGCAACGGTCCTACGCAGACCGTTACCGTGGACGTGCATCCCGAGCCCGTAGGGCAGGCTGACGCTGTTGCGGTGTGCAGTGATGTGGCCCTGGTTTATGATATTCAGGCAGACAATATAGACGCGTTGGGCAACAGTTTGCCTTCACTGTTTACGTATACCGTTGCTTCGAGCAATGCCGGTGCCGTTCCCCCCGAACCCAACCGTGTGGTCGCCAGTAACGCACCTATTAATCATACCTACACCAACCTGACGACCGCCAACGTTACGATTACCTACACCATTACACCCGTGTATGATGACCCCGAAGCCTGTGTGGGTGATCCCTTTGTCCTGACCGTTACTGTGCGGCCTGAGCCGGATGGTAATGATGATGCGGTGACCGTGTGCGGCAGCGACCCGGTGGGTTATGACCTGGTGGCCAACATTGCGGCTGGCAATAACCTGACAGCTGGAACTACTTTTAGTTGGGTGGCGGTTGACAATCCGGATGTAACCGGAGAGAGTACCGCTCCGCAAGCGGGTAACACAATCAACGATGTGATCGTGAACCAGACGTTGGTGAACGAAGATGTGGTGTACACGGTGACGCCCATCAGCAGCCTGGGCTGTAATGGCAATCCTTTCAATATTACGGTAACCGTTCGGCCGACCCCGGTAGGCAGCAACAGTACGGCTACTGTTTGTAGCGATACGCCTGTAGGCATTAACCTGACGACCGCGGGCACTGCAGTGGCGGCCGCCACATATAATATTTCTGTGAATCCCAACGGCTTGACGCAGAGTGCCGGCACCCCCAGCAACGCCAACGGTTTGCTGTTTGATGCCATTGCGGATGATGCCTGGCGCAACACCGGTTTGAACCCAGTGAATGTGGTGTACACCGTGGTGCCTGTGAGCGCTGCGCCTGCTTCCTGCGAGGGAGCGCCCTTTACCGTGACCATTACCATAAACCCCGAGCCGGTTGTATTGAGTAATACGGCCGTTACCCGTTGCAGCGACTTGGCGGTGAATGTGACGTTGAGCAGCAGTGTGGCCAGCGTGGCCGCTGCCACCTATAACATTGCCACCAATGCCAATGGGTTGACACAAAGTGGGGGCACGGTGAGTGCCGGCCCTGCCAAGGCCGCCAACGAGTTGGTGGATGATGTGTGGCGCAATACGGGCTTGGTGCCGGTCGATGTGGTCTATACCATCACACCCGTGAGTTTGGCGGGTTGTGCGGGCGATCCCTTTCTGGTGACTGTGACGGTAAATCCTGAACCTGTGGGCGTGAACGACACTGACATTGTGTGCAGTGACCAGGTGTTAAACTATACCCTAACCACTTCGGGCGCTTCTGTGGCGGCTGCCACCTTCAATATTGTCGTGAATCCCAATGGGTTGATACAGAGTGCCGGTACCGGTAGTGGCGGCAATAATAAGCTGGCCAATGAGTTGGAAGACGATGTGTGGCGTAATATAGGATTGAACCCGGTGGATGTGGAATATACCATTACGCCTGTGAGTGCAGCCGGCTGCCAGGGAGATTCTTACACCGTAACCATTACGGTAAGGCCAGAGCCCGTGGCGAATAACAGTGCGGTGACCGTTTGCAGTGACAGTCCGGTAGGGGTGACGTTGACGACCCTGGGCACTGCGGTGGCAGCAGCATCGTATAACATCGTGGTGAACAACGGTGGCCTTATTCAGAGCGGTGGCCTGGCGAGTGCCGGTGTGGGCATGCCTGCCAATGCGCTGGCCGATGACGAGTGGGAGAATACAGGTTTGAACCCAGTGAACGTAATTTATACAGTCACGCCTGTGAGTGCGGCTGGTTGTGCGGGAGATGCCTTTACGGTAACCGTTACCATCAATCCTGAACCGGTAGGCGCAGACGCTGCGTTTGTGCGCTGCAGTGACCAGGTAGTGGGTGTAAACCTGACCACCAATGTGGGGTCGGTGGCAGCCACCAGTTACAATATTGTAGTAGACCCTAACGGGTTGACTTTGAGTGCGGGTACCGCCAGTGCGGGCAATGGCAGGGCGGCCAGTGAAATTTCAGATGATGTGTGGCGCAACACCGGTTTACTCCCAGTAGTGGTTACCTACACGGTTACGCCCGTGAGTGCAGCCGGTTGCCTGGGCGACCCTTTTGATGTGGAGGTGACTGTGCGGCCGGAGCCGGTGGGTGTAAACAGCACCGCCATCCGCTGCAGCGATCAGGTGGTAGGCATTACGTTGACCACCAACCCAGGTTCTGTGGCGGCCGACACCTACACCATTGCCGTGGCCCCGAACGGATTGGTATTGAGTGCGGGTACGCCCAGTGCCGGTGCGCTGAAGGCTGCCAATGAAATTGCTGATGATGTGTGGAGAAATACAGGTCTCAACCCGGTGGATGTGGTTTATACGATTATACCGGTGAGTGCCGATGGTTGTTCGGGTGATGCCTTCACCCGCACGATTACCGTGCGGCCGGAGCCCGTGGGTGCGAACAGCAACCTGACCCGTTGCAGCGACCAGGCTGTAGGGGCAAACCTGACCACCAGTGCGCTGGCGGTGGCCGCAGCTACGTATGACATTGTGGTGACTGACAATGGCTTGTTTTTGAGCGGTGGCATTGCCAGCGGAGGTACCGGCTTGCCTGCCAACGCCATTGCGGACGATGTGTGGCGCAACACGACCAATAGCACCGTGAATGTGATTTATACAGTGACACCCGTGAGTGCCGATGGCTGCGAGGGTAATGCTTTTACTGTGACTGTGGCCGTTGATCCAGAGCCTGTACTTGCCCCTGGGCTGGATGATGCAGTATGCAGCGACCAGATTGTAGACCTGGTGTTGGCTACGGCCGGTGGCAGCGTAGCCGCCAGTGGTTATAACATTACCAACCGTGTAGTGGCTGGGGCGTTGACGCCTGTGAGCCAGGTTACCGTACCTACCAATGGGGTTGCCGCCAATTACTTGCGCAACGAAATTTACCGGAACACGACCAATGGCAATCTCGATGTCGTGTATACCATTTTGCCGGTTGGCACGATCAACGGTTGCAGTGGCGATCCCGTTGATGTGACGATTACCATTCAGCCTGAGCCGGTGATTTCACCCACCCTTGACCGAACCGTCTGCAGCGATGCGATTGTGAACCTGACCTTGGCCACCAATGGTACGAGCGTGAACGCGTTGGATTACAACATCGTGAACCGCATCGTAGCGCCCGGCCTTGTACCCGTTGCCCAACAGGTTGTGCCTGCCAATAATGTCGCAGCTAACTATCTGCAGAACGAGATCTATCGCAATACCACCAATGCGGCTCTAGCTGTGCAATACGAGGTGCAGGCCACCGGTACCATTGGAAATTGTTTGGGCGATACCCGTATTGTAGTGGTAACGATTAACCCAGAGCCTGTTATCTCGACCACCTTGGATGCCAACCGTTGCAGCGATGCAACGGTAGGACTGGTGCTCAATACCAATGGCGTGAGTGTGGGGGCGTTGAATTACGATATTATCAGTCGCACCGCAGCCGGTGCGCTGACTCCTGTGAACCAGGTGGGGGTGCCTGCCAATGGGGTGGCTGCCAACTACCTGCAGGGAGAAATTTACAGAAATACAACCACCGGCTCGCTGACGGTGCAATATGAAGTGCGGGCCACCGGCACGATTGGCGGCTGCGTGGGCGATGCGCAAATCATTACGATTACCATCGATCCGGAACCGATCGTGTTGGATGCTAGCAATGCTGTCTGCAGTGATAATATTGTGAACCTGACCCTGTCGACCGATGCAGGGAGTGTGGGTGCCGCGAATTACAACATTGTGAGCCGCACCGTGGCCGGTGCACTGACAGCGGTGAGCCAGGTGATTGTGCCTGCCAACAACGTGGGCCCTGGGTATCTGACCAACGAAATTTATCGCAACACCACCAACGGCAACCTGACGGTGCAATACGTGGTGCAGGCCGTAGGTGCCATCAATGGATGCTTGAGCGACCCTCGCACCATTACCATGACCATTCAGCCCGAGCCGGTGATTGCCACCACGCTGAACGCCACGGTATGCAGCGATCAGGTGGTCGGGTTGGTGTTGAATACCAATGGTACCAGTGTGCCTGCTGCCACTTATAATATTGTTAGCCGCACCGTAGCGGGTGCCCTTACCCCTGTGAACCAGGTGGCTGTGCCAGCAGTGGGCGTGGGCGATAATTATTTGCAGGGTGAAATCTATGCCAACACGGGCAGTGTTCCCTTGACGGTACAGTATGTGGTAGAAGCGCGCGGCACCATCGGCAACTGTTTGGGTGACACGCGCACCATTACCATTACCATTGACCCGGAACCGGTCGTGTCGCCTACTTTGGATGCGTCTGTTTGCAGCGATGCAGTCGTTGGGTTGATTTTAAATACCAACGGCACCAGCGTGGGTGCTGCCAGCTATGATATTGTGAGCCGCACCGTGGCACCGAGTCTGATACCCGTGAACCAGGTAGTGGTTCCCGCCAACGGAGTAGGTACCACCTACCTGCAAAATGAAGTCTATCGCAATTTAACTAATGGCAACCTGACCGTGAGTTATGTGGTTCATGCTACCGGCACAGTGAACGCCTGCGAGGGGGATGACCGCACCATTACCATGACCATCCAGCCGGAGCCTGTAATTGCCACGACACTGAATGACGTTGTTTGTAGTGATGTTGCCACCGGGTTGGTGTTGAACACAGCGCCTACCAGCATTGCTGCTGCGAGTTATAATATCGTGAGTCGCACCGTAGCCGGTGGGTTGACCCCCGTGAACCAGGTGCCCGTGCCCGCCTCGGGTGTAACCGATGTGTACTTGCAAAATGAAGTCTATCGCAATACCACCAATGCGTCTCTCACAGTACAATATGTCGTGGAGGCACGCGGTACCATTGCCAATTGTTTGGGCGATCAGCGCACGATCACGATTACCATTGATCCTGAGCCTGTGGTGGCCGCCACGTTGAATGACGATGTGTGCAGTGGCGCTGTAGTGGGGCTGGTGTTGAACACCAATGGCGTGAGTGTGGCCGCAGCCAACTACAACATTGTGAGTCGCACGGTTGACCCCGCCCTGAATCCTGTTGCCCAGGTAGCTGTGCCACAGGTGGGCGTGGGTACAGGGTACCTGCAGAATGAAATCTACGAGAATACTACCAACGCCCCCCTTACGGTTACTTACGTGGTAGAAGCTATCGGTACTATCAATGGCTGCCTGGGTGACCAGCGCACCATTGTTATTACCATCGATCCGGAGCCTGTTATTCAACCCGGTTTGGATGCCACGGTGTGCAGCGATAACAATGTGAACTTAGTGCTCGCCACCAATGGCACCAGTGTGGGAGCTTTGAATTATGATGTGTTGACACGCACCGTAGATCCTGCGCTCACGCAAGTGGTGACAGTGGCCATTCCGGGCAATGCCGTTTCAGCTACCTATTTACAGAATGAGCGCTATCGTAATACCACGGCCCTTTCCCGTAATGTGGTTTATGAAGTGCGCGCCCGCGGTTCGATCAATGGTTGCCTGGGTGATGTGGTGACCATTACCATGACGATTGACCCGGAGCCGGTGATGGCTGGCGGATTGAATGATGGCGTTTGCTCAGATCAGATCGTAGGTCTGGTGTTGAACACCAACGGCAGCAGTGTGGCGGCCGCGAATTATAACATCGTGAATCGTATTGTGGCAGGAGGCCTGATACCAGTGAACCAGGTGGCCGTTCCGCAGAGTAGCGTTGCTGATAACTATTTGGAGAATGAGATTTACCGCAACACAACTGGCGGATCGCTTACCGTACAATATGTGGTGGAGCCCGTGGGCACCATCAACGGCTGTTTGGGAGATCAGCTCACCATTACGATGACCATCGCGCCCGAACCGGTGGTGTCGCCTTCACTGGATGCAGCCGTGTGTAGCGACAATGCCATTGGTTTGGTATTGAATACCAACGGAACCAGTATCGGTGCATTGAACTACGATATTGTCAGCCGCACAGTACAAGGCGGTTTGAATCCGATCTCAGAAGTAGGGGCCCCTGCGTTGGGTGTGCCTGCTGCCTACCTGCAGAATGATATTTACAACAATCCGGGTGCCTTGCCTTTGACCGTTACCTACGAGGTACGTGCCACCGGGACCGTTGCCGGCTGTCAAAGCGATATCGAGACCATTGTGATCACCATCAATCCTGAGCCGGTGATGTCGCCTGCCCTGGATATTGCAGGCGTGTGCAGCGATCTTACTACCGGGTTGGTGCTGAATACCAATGGTGCGTCTGTGGCCGCAGCTAATTACGATGTGCAGAGCATCCTTGTGGCCGGTGGCCTGACTCCGCAGGCGGGGAATGCTGTTGTACCCTTCAACAACGTGGCGGCTACATATTTGCAGAACGATGTGTTTCGCAACACTGGTTCTGTAGACCTGGATGTGGAATACAGCGTACGCCCACGTAGCGGGGCTGGTTGTGTGGGTGATTTCCTCACGGTAACCGTTACGGTTCGGCCCGAACCTGTAGTGGCCACTAACCTGGATGAAACGTTGTGCAGTGATTTGGCTTACGGTAAACTGATGGCGACCAATGGCGTTTCCGTAGGAGCCGCTTCTTACGATGTAACAGCCGTGGTGGATGCCGGTTTAGCAGGTGTGGCAACTACAGGCAATACGCTGGCTGCCAACGCCATCCAGGCCAATGTGTTTACCAATACTACTTCTACCCAGTTGCTGGTGGTGTATACCCTTACGCCCAACGGTACGAATGGATGTATCGGTGACGCCAAGGTGGTGACCTTCCGCGTGAACCCTGAGCCCGTGCTGGAGCCCCAGTTGCTGCCGGATATCTGCAGCAACAACACCGATAACCCGACCATTGCCAATATTGTGTTAGGCACCAATGGCGTGTCGGTGAATGCAGGCACTTACCAGTTGACCGCGATTGAATTCAAGCGCGCCAGCGATGCAGGCTTTAATGTAGCACCACCGGCAGGTTTTACCCCTGCAGGCACCAATGCGGCTGTGCTGGCCACCAGCAACTTCAACCTCTTAAGGAACGATCGCTTTGAAAACCTGATCAACGAATCTGTTACGGTAAAGTACACCGTTGTTCCCCGCAGCCCGGCTCCGCAAAGCTGTGCCGGTGATGCACTGGATTTTGAGTTGACCGTGAATCCGCAACCGAAGTTGGATCCTTCCCTGAGTCCTACACCCGTATGTAGTGATGTGGCCACCGGAGTGGTATTGAGTGAAGACCCAGGACCTCCGGCCTCCGTGGCTGCTGCCACCTATATTTTCCGCACCATTGTTTTTGACCCTGCGAAACTGATACCCAACCCTGCCAATGCAGGGGTAGGAACGGGCCGCTTGGCTAATGCCTTGTCGAACGATACGTACACCAACACAACCGGTAATCCGGAACTCGTGACCTATACCATTGCACCGGTAAGTGCCGTGAATTGCGTAGGCCCCGATGAGAATGTGGTGTTCACCATCAACCCGGCACCGAACCTGAATGTGGCCAATGCCATTACCTGTAACGATGATGTGATCGGGGTGGTGCTGGCTACTACGTTCCCGAGCGATCCTAATGGGGTAGCCGCTGCGAACTATCGTATTGAGAACATCACGATTGATCCTGATTTGACGCGCACGGCAGGCAATGCCGCGTTCCCTCGCACCATTGCCAACGTGAACGACATTCTGAACGACCGTTTTGCCAACCCTACGCTGGCTACACAACCGGTGGTGTATCGCGTGGTGCCTATCTCTGCTGCCGCCTGCGAGGGACCTGCTGAAAATGTGACCGTGACGATTGAACCCACCATTCAGATTGTGCCCAATCCAGCGGCTCAGACCTTGTGTGGTGATGGATTGATAGCCACCAGCGTACAACTGAATTCAGGGTCTGCACCCACTGCCGGTACCATTACCTTCAACTACTCCGTGGCAGCCAGTTCGCCCCAGGTGAGTGGCTTCGTGCCCGTGGTAACCAACCTGGGCAACGGTACTGTCGTGGGCGATTTCCTGGTGAACAACAGTAATGTGGTGCAAACGACCACCTATACCGTTACACCTGTGGCCGCAGGTGCCAAGAATGGAGCTGGTTGTACAGGCACTGCCGTGCCTTTTGTGATCACGTTGGAGCCCAAGCCCAAATTGACCATTGCTTCCACCAAGACTATTTGTGAGGACGATGCCGTGAGCATTGCTTTGAATTCGCCTACCGTTCCTTCGGGCGGAGCTGGTACGGTGTCTTTTGCCTATACTGCGAATGTGGTGGCACCGGGTGCGGGCGGTGATGTGACCGGCTTTAGCGCTGCCGGCAGCTTTGCCAATGGAGCCACTCTAAACGATGTGTTAGTAAACAACACCTCCGCCAACCGGCAGGTGAACTATACGCTGACGCCTCAGTTTGGTACCTGTGTGGGAGACCCGGTAAGTACCGTTGTAACGGTGGCACCGCGGCCGGTGATTACACCTATTGCCGACTTTGATATTTGTAGTGGCGAGCTGTTTAACCCTGTGGCCATTACCGTGGACACCGACCCGGCTGCGACCTTTATCAATTGGACGGTGACTCCGGATACGGAAGTAACCGGGGAGTCCAATGGAGCGGGCAATGCCTTCTCACAAGTTTTGTTTAATCCTACAGGAGATGCGCGCACGATTACCTACACCTTGCAAGCGCGCAATGTGGCCAATGTGCCGGCTTGCAACGGTGCTCCTGTTACTTTGCAAGTGGGGGTTTATCCCGTTCCTAAAGTCACCGGGCTGGCCAGCTCTATCAACGTGTGCGAAGGGGAGACCCGTGCCATTAACCTAAGCAGTTCGGCCACCGGCACTACCTTCGCGTGGACGGTGGACAACAATGCGAACCCTGATTTGCCCCCGATACCGGCCGGTGCAGGTGCTGCCATCAACCAAACCTTTGAGAACAACGGTACGTCTTTAGGCAGCTATCAATATGTGATTACACCTACCGTGGTGATACCGAGCAACGGCAACAGTTGTGTGGGAACTGATGCCATTATGATTGTAAACGTAGCCCCTGCCATTGTACCGCAGTTGTACAGCTCTGATGGCGATGATAATGCTTTCATCTGCCTCGGTGGCAAGGACTTTGTGTTCTTCGACTTTGGCGGCTTGCCGCTGTTTGAGTACACCTATACGGATGGTACCACCACCCGCGTGGTGGAACGCAAGGGACCGATCGATATCGTTACCGTTCAGCCTACCGTTACCACCACCTATCAGTTGCTGAAAGTGAAAGACGGCTTTGGCTGCGAGGTGAACCCGACCGATCAAAGAGTGACCGTGAACGTAGGGTCTACCGATGCGGCCTTCCGCATTGCCGGGCCGGAGATTGCCTGCAGCCCTTACCAGGTAGAATTTGAGCACAACCAGGTGAATGGAGTGAACTATACCTGGAAGTGGTTTGATGGCGTAGCCGACAGTGTGTACACCGCTGGCACCGATGTGCCCGGTCAGATTGTGCGCCATACGTTCTTCAACCCTTCGCCCAACGGGCTGGTGCGCTACAAGGTATTCTTAGAGACGCGCCTGGATGACAATTATCCCGGTAACTGTTTACAGACTTCATTCCAGGAGGTGAAGGTATATCCTACCGTTGCCACAGGCGTTTTTGCTGACCGCACGGTGATCTGCGCGGATGAGGAGGTGACGTTTGTGAACTCCTCGCAAGGTGTGAGTACGCACCGCTGGTTCTATCGTGTGCAGGGCACCACGGCCGAGTTTGACGTGCGCACCACTACGAATACTACGTTTGCGCTGCCGAACAATACCATCAGCAACCCGATTGTGCTGGAGGTGGTTTATCAATCCACCAACGGTAACTGTCCTGCCGAAGATGTGGTGACGCCTATTACCGTCTACCGCAACATCGAAGCGGGCTTCACCTATACCGATCCCACCTTGTTCGTAGGTGGTCATAGTTACACTACCATCACCAACACGTCTCAGCCTATCGATGGTACGGAGTTTGGGTATGCGTGGGATTTTGGCCTGGATGCCAACCCGCAGTCGGCAGATGGGGTAGGGCCTTTCAATTTGGACTACACTACCCCCGGACCGAAAGAGATATTCTTGCGTGCTACCAACCTGGTGGCGGAGCAGGCGGGCCTCACCTGTTTCAGCGACTTCAAAGAGTTGATACAGATAGCGGTGCCTCCGCTGGTGGCCGACTTTGTGGCCGTGCCTTTGGAAGCCTGCTTCCCGGCAGATGTGGAAGTAACTGAAAACCTGGCCACCGGAGACATATTTGAGTGGCGCCTGTTCGATGACTTGGGTAAGACGGCCGCCACCAGCAATGCTAACCTTCCCGTGTTCACCGTAGTGAGTCCGGGTAAGTATACCATTGAATTGACCACACGCAACTCCTTCACTGGCGACCAGGTAACGGCCTTGAAGGATGTAGTAATCTATCCGTTGCCAGTGGCTTCTTTCGATGTGCGTCCGAACGTGGTGTTTGTGCCCGATACGGAGTTGAACACCTTCAACTTCAGTTCAGGAGCTACCGAGTATGAGTGGGATTTCGGTGATGGTACCGTTCTGTTTGAGGAAGAGCCGAAGCACAAATACCGTATCGAAGGTCTCTACGATGTCATGCTGATCGCGAAGTACGATCACGGTAATGGGGTGGTGTGCGTGGATTCGCTCACGCGCCAGGTGGTGGCCAAGCAGGGAGGGGTTACTCGCATTCCAAATGCATTCACACCGAATCCATTCGGGCCTAACGGTGGCAGACCTGGCAACAACAGCTTCAACGATGTGTTCCTGCCGCAAGTGAAAGGTGTGGAAGAGTTTAACATGCAGATTTTCGATCGATGGGGTAACCTGATTTTTGAGAGCAATGACTCCAATATGGGTTGGGACGGCTACGACCGCAACGGCAGGCTGCTGCCAGCAGGGGTATATGTTTATAAGCTCACACTTCGATTATCGGATGGGCAGCGAACGACCCAATTGGGAGATATTACGATGATTAGGTAATGGGTGGTTGTTGGTTGATAGTTGGTAGTTGATAGTGTTTGTTGTTTCCCATATTAGCGAGACGGGTGTAGGTGAGAGGTGAAGGTGAAAGAGGTCAACGTTAGACGTGAAATGTGAGAAGTGAAACGGGAAATGGGAAGATTAAATGAAATGTTTGTATTTTTAGATGGCTTATTGATGAAGCGTATTGTAACGATAGGGGTACTTGTTATGACTGTGGTTCTGGCGCATGCGCAGGATCCGCAGTTCTCGCAGTATTACCAGGCACCCTTGTACATGAATCCCGGCTTCACGGGCATTACACCTCAGCAGCGCTTTGTGTTGAATCACCGCATTCAGTGGCCCAACCTGCCGCAGGCCTTCGCCACCTATGCCGCCAGCTACGATATCTGGGTGGATGAATTGAAAAGTGGCTTTGGCATTCTGGCCACCACCGACAAGATGGGGTCGGCCGGCTGGCGCACCACCAACGTAGGGCTACTGTATAGCTATAAGGTGCGATTAACGGATAAACTTGTGTTCTCTCCGGGACTGAACTTTGGTTATGGCATCAATGGCCTTGACCGCAGCAAGTTGAGTCTGGGAGATGGTTTGGAATTCAATGGGCAGTCGCTGGACCCTGAGTTGGCGAAACTGGGCAACAAACAATACTTCGACTTCGGGTCGGGCTTTGTGTTTTACAGTCGTATTGTTTGGCTGGGGGCTGCATTCACACACATGAACACGCCAAATCTTTCCATTTTGAATGAGACCGCGCGCTTACCGATGAAAACCACCATCCAGGGTGGAGCCCGGATTCCACTCTACAATGGGCCGCGCACGCAGGCACGCGTGTCGTACATCACTCCTTCATTTATCTTCCGTCACCAGGGCCCCATTGATCAGCTGGATCTGGGCGTGAACTACCATATTGACCCGGTGTCGGTGGGTGTTTGGTATCGGGGCAAGCCGTTTCAGGAGAACGCCATTGGTACCATTAACCACGATGCCCTTATCTTCACCATGGGTTTATTTTTCAAGAACTTTAATATCGGCTATAGTTATGATTTTAGCATTTCTGAGCTTTCCGCAGCCAGTGGGGGGTCGCATGAAATCAGCATCATTTATGAGTTCATGGCCAAGCCCATCGCCCGCAGTGTGAAGCGGCAGAACAGGCTCATTCCTTGCCCCACCTTTACCCAGAAGGAGAATTTTTGGAAATAGGGAATTAGAGGATACGGGTTACATTCCGCATGACGCGGAACAGGGGTTCAAGTTTCAGGTTACAGGGTTTCAGGTTACAGTTTTCAAGTGGCATTCTGCCTGGTGCGGAACCAAGGTTGC
>CAZRQK010000011.1:0-89596 GCA_964602295.1 uncultured Ohtaekwangia sp. | reverse complement strand
CTGGATGGCTGGGAGCATTTCAGCAAAGAGGCCGTAAGCAAGGGCTATAATAAAGAGCTGCTGGAGAAGACAGGCCTGGTGGTAAAGAAAGACGATGGCAGTTCGTACGATCGCTTTCGCGGACGCGTCATTTTTCCCGTGCACAACCTTACAGGCAAAGTCATTGCCTTCGGTGCGCGCATGCTGGGTAAGGATAAAAACCAGCCCAAATACATCAACTCACCCGAAACAGAAATCTACCACAAGAGCCAGGTGCTCTATGGTTTATTTCAGGGTAAGAATGCCATCCGCCAGCAAGACAATTGTTATTTGGTGGAAGGTTATACCGATGTGATTTCCCTTCACCAGGCCGATGTGGAAAATGTGGTGGCCTCTTCGGGTACGGCACTCACCGAAGAACAGATCAAACTCATCCGCAGGTTTACCAACAACATTACCGTGTTGTTCGATGGCGATGCAGCCGGCATCAAGGCGGCATTGCGCGGCATCGACATGATTTTGCAGGGCGGCATGAATGTGCGGGTGGTGCTCTTTCCCGATGGCGAAGACCCCGACAGCTACTCGCGCAAGGTGGGCACAGAGCAGTTCAGGCAGTTCTTGCAAGCCAACACCAAAGACTTCGTTTCTTTTAAAGCCGATTTGTTTGCAGTAGATGCAGGCAACGATCCTATTCGCAAGGCAGAGTCCATCAAAGAAATTGTGGCCAGCATTGCGTTGATACCCGATCCGGTGAAACGGTCGGTGTATGTGCAGGAAACCAGCCACCGGTTGAAGATCAGCGAAGCGGTGCTATTGACCGAACTGAACAAGCTACTGATTGCTGAACGCAGGAAGAAAGACCGCGAGAAACTGAAGGAACCCGATGACCTGCCGGTAAGTGTGGAGCCGGTGGAAGACATCGCTACGGCAACGCGCATAGATGCACAAAGCATGGTGCAATACCAGGAGCGCGAAACCATCCGCCTGCTGCTGAACCATGCCGATAAGTCGTTGGAGAGTCAGAAGTTGGATGAGTTCATCGTGCACGAGTTGGAGGATGTGGAGTTTTCGAACCCGGTTTACAAGCAGATATACGAAACGTGGCGCGAAGGTGTGGCGCGGGGCGAACACATGAACACCACTTTTTTCCTGCACCATGAAAGCGATGCCATCAGAAAGTCAGTAACAGATTTGATGACAACGCGTTATGACATCAGTCAGCATTGGGGCGACAAGTACAAAATTTTTATACCCAAAGAGCAAGATGTACTAAACGAAATGGCCCTTAGCAACGTTCTTCGATTGAAATTTCGTGTGGTGCAGAAAATGATGGAAGACAACCTGGGTGAAATAAAAAGAGCCGAAACTTCTGGCGACTGGAATCAGTTAGATGAGAAGTTAACCATGCAGGAAGGTTTAAAGCAGGCCGAGCGTGAGTTGGCAGGCTTATTGGGCATAGTGGTGGCGAAGTAAATTGTAGGCTAATAGCTCCGCCCTTTAGGGCGGAGAAAGAGAAGGAAAAAATAGGATTAAGACGAGGGCTTTAGCCCTTTTGAGTTACAGAATGTCGTTTACAAAGATTTTGATTCATGCGGTGTGGGCAACCAAAGACCGCAAACCTTATCTCACCGGAGAGATAAAGGATATTGTATGTAAACACGTGAGGGAATATGCCAGCACAAAGAATATTCATGTCATCAATATCAATGGCTATCAAAATCATTTGCACTGCTTTATTTCGCTTTCCGCAGATCAGAACATTGCAACTGTAATGAACCTGATTAAGGGTGAGTCCTCATTTTGGATAAACAAGAATTTGAAATTAGACGAAAAGTTTGGTTGGCAAGATGAATATTTTGCTGTGTCGGTTAGTCAATCGCATGTTGATGCTGTGAATAAGTATATTGCTAACCAGGAAGCACATCACCAAAAGAAAACATTTCAGGAAGAATATGACGCATTTATAAGTAATTACAATTTTGATGATGAAGGGCTAAAGCCCTGACTGCATAAACAATTTAAACAGTGCCCCACCCTGAAGTGTGGCGCTATTCCAAATAGAGCATGAAAGATCAAATAAAAATTGACACCATTCAGGAAGCCATCGAAGAGATCAAGAACGGAAAGGTGATTGTAGTTGTAGATGATGAAGACCGCGAGAACGAGGGCGACTTTGTATGTGCGGCTGAGGCCATTACGCCAGAGATTGTGAATTTCATGGCCACACACGGGCGCGGCCTTATCTGTGCACCTTTGATAGAAGACCGCTGCGAAGAACTCGGTCTCGACCTGATGGTGGTAAAAAACACAGCCACCTTCGAAACGCCTTTTACTGTGTCGGTAGATTTAATTGGCCACGGATGCACTACAGGTATTTCTGCCCACGATCGTTTCAAAACCATTAAAGCCCTGGCCGATCCGGAAACCAAACCCGAAGAGTTGGGTAAGCCCGGCCACATCTTTCCATTGCGTGCCAAGAAGGAGGGGGTGTTGCGCAGGGCAGGTCATACCGAGGCCGCCATTGATTTTGCCCGGTTGGCAGGCTTTCGTCCCGCGGGTGTGCTGGTGGAGATTATGAACGAAGACGGTACCATGGCGCGCCTGGCCGACTTGCGTAAAGTAGCAGACCGATTCAACTTGAAGATGGTCACCATCAAAGACCTGATTGCCTACCGCATGAAGATGGAGTCGCAGATACGGAGGCAGGTAGATGTAGACATGCCCACCGCCTACGGTGACTTTCAACTGGTGGCCTATGAGCAGGTAGACACGCAAGAGGTGCACATGGCGTTGGTAAAGGGTAAATGGGAGAAGAATGAGGCTGTGCTGGTTCGTGTACACTCCTCGTGTGTTACGGGCGATATCTTTGGTTCTTGTCGCTGCGACTGCGGTTCGCAACTGCACAGCGCCATGCAAATGGTGGAAAAGGAAGGCAAGGGCGTGGTACTTTACATGAAGCAGGAGGGAAGAGGCATTGGCCTGCTGAATAAATTACGCGCTTACAAATTACAGGAGCAGGGCTTGGATACTGTGGAAGCCAACTTGCAGTTGGGCTTCGATATGGACAACCGCGATTATGGCATCGGGGCGCAGATTCTCCACGACTTGGGCATATCTAAAATCCGACTGATTACCAATAACCCCAAGAAGCGTGTAGGTTTAATGGGCTATGGACTGGAGATTGTGGACAATGTGCCGATAGAAATTGCACCTAATCCGCATAATGAAAAATACCTACTGACGAAACGTGATAAGTTGGGGCATTCGATTTTAAAGAAAGCATGACGCGTTGGCTCACGATAGTTTGTCTATTTTTTGCTTTGCAGATCAATGCACAGGAATTTCCTTTTGAATATTGGCATGAAGGAAAGATGGTGCTGGAAGGAGGCGATACTTTGCGCGGGTTGGTGAAGTACAACATGCAGACCGATCTGTTGCAGCTACAGGGCAACAGCACCATCGAAACGTATACGGCCCGCAAGGTGTTGTTTTTTGAAATATTCGATCAGACCGTGAAGCGGTACCGGCAGTTTTTCTCATTGCCTTATTCCGCCTCTACTGATTACAAAGCACCTGTTTTCTTCGAACTGCTGGAAGAGGGCAAGTTAACCGTACTGTGCCGCGAAGCCTTAGAGTATCGCACCATCTCATCGTTCTACTACTACGGCAGCTATACCCGCCTCGTGTTGATCAACAAATACTTTTTGTTAGATGAAGATGGCGCCATCATCGAATTTCAGGGCAAGAAAAACGATTGGCTGTACCTGATGGGCAAGCACAGCGAAGACGTGCAGAAGTATGCGCGCACCAACCGTCTGGAGTTTGACGATAAATATGAACTTGGCAAAATTGTTGCCTACTATAATTCCCTTCAAAAAAAATGAACAAACCGTTGATTTTAGTTTCCAACGATGATGGTATTACCTCGCGTGGTATACGTACGTTGGTGAATGTGATGAAAGAGTTGGGCGATGTGCTGGTGGTGGCGCCTGATGGCCCGCAGTCGGGTATGGGGCACGCCATTACAGTAGGCGATACGTTGCGACTAGAGGAGTCTTCGATTTTTGAAGGGGTTAAAGCCTACGAATGTTCGGGAACCCCCGCAGATTGTGTGAAGATGGCTCGCCACTTTGTGTTGAAAGGCGAGCGCCAGCCCGATATTGTGGTGAGTGGCATCAACCACGGCAGCAACACCTCCATTAGCGTGTTGTATTCGGGCACCATGTCCGCTGCTATTGAAGGCGCCATTGAAGGCACGCCCGCCATCGGCTTTTCTTTGTGCGACTACGGCCACGATGCTGACTTCTCGCACACCACAGAATATGTAAAGAAAATTGCTCGCCAGGTGTTGGCCAAGGGGCTACCCAAAGGCGTGGCGTTGAATGTAAACATTCCGCCCAAGCGAAACGAATCCATTAAGGGCATTCGCATTTGTCGCCAGGCCAACGCCAAGTGGGTGGAGGAGTTCGACCAGCGTTTCGACCCCAACGGACGCAGGTATTTCTGGATGGCAGGCAACTTTGTGAACTTCGACAAAGGCGAGGACAACGATGAGTGGGCCATCGCCAACAATTATGTGTCGGTGGTGCCCTGCCAGTTCGACCTTACCGCGCACCAGGCCATACCGGTGCTGAATGAAGATTGGGATATTTTGGGGTAAGGATTATACCTTGTACTCCAGCAACGTTAACGCTAAGTTGCGATGGTGCACCGGCAGCTCCTCGCTGTTGGGTGTGGTAAAGTTTTCTACGATGGAGAAACCAAAGCTTTGGTAGTATTGGATGATGGTGGGGTTAGCAGCCCAGGTGTCCATCCGCACGCTGTCCAGGCCCTTCTGCCTGGCGTGTGCAATGGCCCAATTCAAAATTGTTCCGAATAATTTCTGTCCCTTCATTTCCGGGTTTACCACAATGCGATGCAGGTATACCGAATCACCGCGATCCCATTGTCGCCATATTATTTTGTCGGCATAGCGCACGCTGAATACGATGCCTATTTGCGACTGCACCACCACCTTGTATTGGTTCTTCTCTTCAATGTCTTTTACAATAGCCTGCCGGTCATAGTTGCGCCATGCAGGGTAACCCTTTTTTTCCTGGTAAAGAATCGAGTGTTCGAAAAAATCAAAAATCAGGGGCAGGTCTTCAGGCTTGGTGTGCGTTATTTCCATTTTATTCGGTTGTTTGCAACAGCGCTGCGAAAGATAAGTCATAAATGAGTGGGTGCAACGGCTTACACTCTTTGGTCACCTGCAGCTGGCCAAAATTACCGCAGCTTCCGGGATGGTACCTGCACGGGGAAAGCACAACTTAGTAGCAGATGAAAAATTGGATAGTCGCATTTATTTCGATGGGGTGGGTGGCTGCTGTTGCCGATTCTGTGTGGGCTCAAGGTGAAGCAGCTGTCCTGCCCTATGCGCCCGAGCTGTTCCCGCCTCACCTATCGGGGGCAGTGTGTGGTTTTTCAATAACAGGCGATACACTTTATTTTGTTCGTGAAGATTCGGGAGCACAGCGGTTGGTGTTGTATCAGGCTTTGCGCGCTCGCGGCAAGTGGACCAAAGTGCAACCGTTGCCGTTTTCTGGAGTTTACAATGATCAAGGCGCACGCCTTACGCCCGATGGCAAGCGAATGTACTTTACATCCGACAGGCCAGGAGGTTCCACTCGCGCAGACGATGCGTGGAACCTGTGGTATGTTGACCGGACCACCACTGGCTGGGGTGATCCGGTGCCGCTTACGGCCATAAATATGGGCGATGAATGCTGCCCGTTGCCTTGGGCCAACGAATTGCTGTTTTCAGCCTCACGCGAAGGTCGCCCCGCGTGGTGGATCAGTATCTGGAATAATCAGGAAGAGAAGGAGTCTTTCGTTGACGGCTTAAACCAACAGCAGGCGTGGCAGTGGCCTTCTTCCTTCTCCCGCGATGGTGAGGTGCTCTTGCTCAATAGTATGGGGCGAGCCGACCGTTCTTTTCAAGACGATGTCTACGTGTCTTGGCGTACCCCTTCAGGATTTACGGAGCCACACAACCTGGGTGCCCCTGTAAACACCACGGCCTACGAAGACGGGGCGATTCTTACGCCCGATGAAGCGTGGTTGATTTTCTGCCGACATGAAACTGCACAAACACCTTCGCAAGTGCTGTGCGTTCCGTGGCCGCCCATTCGCGAGAAGTTAAAGCGAAGCCCATAAACATAAAGGCCGTATTTAAAAAGTGCGCCCGGCCTTTGCACGTGGCGACTAAACTTCATAGATCAGTTGATGAGAACATCGCATTCACCCGGCAACCGTTCGCTTTATTTTTTTTGAGAGGGGGGAGGGACTGAGAATTAATAGAGGAGACAGAAGACCATTAAAAATGATTTGCGCCTGACAGAGGCCTGTTAAAGAGCCGAATTGAAATACTCAAAGAAGATTTGAGAGAAGTATAATAGCCCAAAACAGCCGCTATTTGGCATTTGCGGGGTGGCGTCTTAAATTGTAGCTTATGTCGCAAAATGTAGTTCGGTCACAAGGAATAATTTCCCAGCGGGTCGGCTTTGCCATTCCGCTGCGCTCCATTTCTAAATTTAATTATGCTGGCAGTAGTCTTCGTAATTCTCACTGACAGTTGTGCTTGACCATGCACAACAAATCCTCCCAACCATACTAAACTCAGAATGCCCCCATCCCACCTGATTGCTTACATTATCTGGAACGTTAACCCCGATATTTTTACGTTCCCGGTCATCGATCATCCCCTGCGGTGGTATGGTTTGTTTTTTGCCCTGGCATTTTTAGTGAGCCAGCAAATCATGTATTTTATTTATCAGAAGGAGGGGCGCTCTAAAGCGGAGGTCGATACGTTAACCGTATACATGATGGTGGCAACCCTACTGGGTGCCCGCCTGGGCCATGTGTTGTTCTATGACCCAGCCTACTACTTTCAAAACCCTCTCAAAATCTTCATGACCTGGGAGGGGGGATTGGCCAGCCATGGTGGCATCATCGGCATACTGGTGGCGTTGTATCTCTTCGCGCGGAAGACAGGCGTAAGTTATTTGTGGGTGCTCGACCGGTTGGCCATCGTGGTGGCGTTAACGTGTTGCATGATTCGTTTGGGGAACCTCATGAATTCGGAAATGATAGGCACGCCCACCGATCTGCCGTGGGCCTTTGTATTCACGCGCATCGACAACATTCCAAGGCATCCTGCGCAACTGTACGAGGCCATGCATTACTTGTTCTCGTTCGTACTCCTGTTCTGGCTTTGGATGAGGCGAAGGGTTAGCATGAAAAATGGATTTCTCTTTGGCTGGGCATTAATCATGATGTTCACCTTCCGGTTTGTGGATGAATTCTTCAAAATGAATCAGGAATCTTTCGAGGATGGCTTGGTGCTTAACATGGGGCAGTTGTTGAGTATCCCGTTTATATTGGCGGGGATTGTGATATTGATTCTAAACATCAATAAGAAGCAGATCAAATCGGTAGAAGCCATTGGGGTGGGTACTGAAGGCAACGGCACGGTGTAATCATGCCCGACTCAGTAAAAATTAATACGTCCACCTTCAAAGGATATTGGGCAACCTTTGGGAGATTGCTTCGTCAGCCCGCTAACGCGTGCTATCCTCGCAAAGACGTAAAATGACACTTGTTCTTCTCAGGAAGGAAAGTTTCAAAAACAATACTTTTTTCCCTGCTTACAACCCCACATGCACCACGGCATCGCGGGCGCGTAATTTTTCAGCCCACTGTGGTAATGTTTCACGCGTTTCATTGTCCCATGGATTTTCCACCAGCACCAACAGCTTCAGGCTAGGGTAGTCGAACAGTTGGGCTGGCACCCGCGTAATCTGGTTGCCCGACAGATCCAGATTTTCCAGTGTTTGTATCTGTAGCAAACTGGCAGGTACTTCCAGCAGAAAATTGTTGTTTACCCGAAACTCCTTCAAACGCGTAAGTTGACCGATGCTGGTGGGCAGCGTGCTCAACCGGTTGTTGTGCAGGTACAAACCGGTAAGGTTGGTCAACTGGCCAATGGCGTCAGGTATGCGCAGCAACTTGTTGTTCGACAGGTAGAGCACTTCCAGGTTTTTCCAATTTGTGATGCGTTCGTCAATGCTTTCTATCTGATTGTAATACAGGTCTACCTCTTTCAAGGCCGTGAGTTGGTACACACCATCGGGTACGGACGGCAATACGTTGCGGTAGAACGATAACTGTTCCAAATGGGTTAGCCGTGCGATGGCTGCATCCACGGAAGTGATCTGGTTGTAGTTCAGCGTCAGCCGCTTCAGCGCTGGGAAGTTACCAATGGTGGCAGGCACATGCTGAATCTGGTTGCGCGTCAATTCTATTTTCTCCAGGCGTGGATGGATTTTGATACGGTCGTTCTGTAACGTGAGTTGGTTATTGCTCAGCAACAACTCTTTCAAGTATTTCAATTGGTGTGTGCCTTTGGGGAATCGCTGCAGTTGATTGGCGGCCAGATCTAGCTTCTCTATAGCGGGCATGGCTTTGTAACTGCGTGGCAATGAAGAGGGGTCGTTGCTCCGTATGCCAAGGGTTTTAACGGTCTTGCTTTTGGCCAGGCGCAGCGGCCCGCGTGGGGTGTTGTTAAGTACATATATCGACTGCAGCCGCTGCATGTTTTTTAGTTGGCGAGGCAAACGTTTGATGCGGGTATTGGCCAGTTCCAGTGCTTCGAGGTTTTTACAGCTTAATACTTCCTTCGGGAACTGTCGAACCTGTGAGCCCACAATGGCTACATGCCGTACGGCTGCCTTTTCTTCGGCAGTCATGTAGGGAATTCTTTCAGACGATACGAAAGATTCAGACGCACGGAAGGTTCTATACGTACCATTCGATCGGGCACGCAGCACGGCAGCCTGTTGAAACAACGAGTCAAGGCCTTCGCGCAGGTTGGGGTTGTTCATCTGTTCGCGTATCTTTTTGTTCACCTCCACAAAGGCAAGCGAATCGGCAGAGGTGTTAAATGCAGGTTCTTCGCCTACCACAAACTGATGCTGCGAATACAGGGGTGTGGCGAGCAAAAACAGAAGCAAAATGACGTTGCTGTTTCTCATAATTGGATGGATGATAAATTAAAACTAAGAATTTAGTTATTTACTTCAAAACGGGTGCGTACATGCCATTAAAAACGACTATTATTTTCGGATTATTATGCCCCGAAAGAGGCAAAAAACTGTACTTTTGACGGTTTGTAAAATCCCCTTATGAGTGAGCCAAAAGCGAATCAGCCGACTAACTATTCGGCCAGTAATATTCAGGTTTTAGAAGGTTTGGAAGCGGTGCGGAAACGCCCCGCCATGTACATAGGCGATGTGAACGTGAAAGGGCTTCACCACCTCATCTGGGAGGTGGTAGATAACTCGATTGACGAGGCGCTGGCAGGCTACTGCGATGAGATTTTTGTAACCATCGAAGAAGATAATTCCGTAACCGTGCAGGACAATGGTCGTGGTATACCCACCGATATGCACGAGAAGGAAAAGCGCTCGGCCCTGGAGGTGGTAATGACGGTGCTGCACGCAGGCGGTAAGTTCGATAAGAATACCTACAAAGTGTCTGGTGGTTTGCATGGTGTGGGCGTGTCGTGTGTGAATGCCTTGTCGGAATTGCTACACGTTACCGTGTATCGCGAAGGCAAGATTTTCGAACAGGAATACGAGCGAGGCAACCCCAAATATGCGGTGCGCGTAATTGGCGAGTCGGACCGCAGAGGTACCACCGTACACTTCCGTCCCGATAAGGAGATTTTCCAGGTAACGGAATACAACTACGAAACTGTTTCTACACGCCTGCGCGAGTTGGCGTTTTTGAACCCCGGCATTAAACTGCATCTGAGTGATAAGAGAGAGAAGGACGAAGAGGGCAATGCCCGGGGCGATTCTTTCTTCTCGGAAGGGGGTTTGCGCGAGTTTGTTGAATACATTGACTCGAATCGCGAAAAACTGATACCCGCACCGATCTACATCGAGAACAACAAATCGGAAGTGCCGGTGCAGGTGGCGTTGAGCTACAACACGTCCTTCAGCGAAAACCTGGTGTCGTATGTCAACAACATCAATACCCACGAAGGAGGTACGCACGTGGCCGGTTTCCGCAGGGCGCTTACACGTACGTTGAAAGCCTATGCCGACAAGTCGGGCCTGTTGGAGAAAGCCAAAGTGGATATTAGTGGCGATGATTTTCGGGAAGGGTTGACAGCCATCATCTCGGTGAAGGTGGCCGAACCGCAGTTCGAAGGACAGACAAAAACCAAACTGGGCAACTCCGAAGCCATGGGTTGTGTTGACACGGCCGTGGGCGAGGTGCTGCAAAACTTCCTGGAGGAAAACCCGAAGGAAGCCAAGCTGATTGTAAACAAAGTGATTCTCGCTGCCCAGGCACGCATTGCTGCCCGCAAGGCACGCGAGATGGTGCAGCGCAAAAACGTACTCACCGGAACCGGCTTACCTGGCAAGCTGGCCGATTGTTCCAGCTCCGATCCTGCCATTTCAGAACTCTACCTGGTAGAGGGTGATTCCGCAGGAGGTTCCGCCAAACAAGGTCGCGACAGAAACTTTCAGGCGATTCTGCCCCTGCGTGGAAAGATTTTAAACGTAGAGAAAGCACAAGAACATAAAATCTACGAGAACGAAGAGATCAAGAACATGATTACCGCGCTGGGCGTTTCATTCGGCACAGCCGAAGACGAAAAGGCGCTGAACCTGAACAAGCTGCGTTACCACAAAATCATCATCATGACCGATGCCGATGTGGATGGCAGCCACATACGCACATTGATTCTCACCTTCTTCTTCCGCTACATGCGCGAGTTGATTGAGCAGGGGTACGTGTACATTGCGTTGCCGCCATTGTATTTGTTGAAGCGGGGCAAAGAAGAACGCTATTGCTGGAATGAAGAAGAACGCGACCGTCACATCAAAGAGATGAGCAAGGACGGCAAGGAGGACAGTGTGAACGTGCAGCGTTACAAGGGTTTGGGAGAGATGAACCCCGAGCAGTTGTGGTCTACCACCATGGACCCAGCCAGACGCACCCTCAAGTTGGTGAACATTGAGTCAGCAGCAGAAGCAGACCATTTGTTTTCTATGCTCATGGGCGATGAAGTGGGGCCTCGCAGGGAATTTATTGAGAAGAACGCACGTTACGCACGTATAGATATTTAACAACAACTTCATATTCGGGATAGCTGGCGGACGTTCATCGTCCGCTATTTTTTGGAGATTATGGAAGGAATGGAAAACGCAGTAGAAAGACACGACCAACGTATATCGCTGGATGCCCTGAATAAGCAGGTGCTGGGCAGCGACTATGTGAGCCGCGACCTGAGCTGGCTACAGTTTAACTACCGTGTGCTCGATCAGGCCAAACACATCGACCGCAGCATTTTCGATCGCCTGCGGTTTTTGTCGATTACTTCTTCTAACCTGGATGAGTTTTGCACCATCCGCCTGGGCAGCTTGTATAACTACCTGGACTTTAGCAAGCAACGGTTCGACTATAGCGGCCTGCGCGAAGAACCTTTCCGTCATCTGCTGATGACGGAGATCAAGCAGTTTGTGCACGACCAGCACGACTACTTCTTAAAGAAGCTCACGCCTTTGTTCGATAAGAATGGATTTCGCATAGCAGAATACAAGTCACTTTCCGTGGAAGATACCCAGAAGGTAGACCAGTATTTTCTGAAGACGGTGTACCCCATGCTCACTCCCATGCTGTTCGATAATTACCACGCCTTTCCGGTATTGAAGAACAACCGTGTGTTGATGGGTGTGGTAACAAAGGCAGCAGGGGAGAACCCCAATCAGCAGAAGGCATCGTTCATACAAATACCCAGCAACATTCCGCGCTTCTACGAAATTGCACAACCCGATGGGTTAATTTCTTTCGTTGCCGTGGAGGACATTGTGCGGAACAACATACACCATCTCTTCCGCAATGTAGAGATTTTGAGTGTCACCGTTTTTCGCATCAACCGCAATGGCGATTTTACGCTGGAGGAAAGCGAAGACATAGAATCTAACTTTCTGGAAGAACTGAAACGCAAGCTGCAGACGCGCAGAACAGGTCGCGTGGTGCGCCTGGATGTACAGGATGCAGCAGACCCCTGGATATTGCGCATATTAAAAATCCAATGGGACCTGGACGATCTGAACATCATCACTGTTCCCCGCGAAAGCCTGCTGGACTTCACCGGGTTGTTGCAGATCATTGGTCACAAGTCTTTCAAAGACCAACGCGCACCCATTCGTCCGGCACGCAGGCCTGTGCTTTTCCCTGAACAAGGCCAGCGCGATTTGTTTGAGATACTGAAGGAAAAAGATATTCTGCTGCACCACCCGTACGACAGCATGGAACCCGTGCTGGAGTTGCTGGAGAAAGCCGCGGAAGACAAGGGAGTGTTATCTATTAAAATCACCATCTACCGGTTGGCCAAAGATTCGCGTGTAACAGCTGCGTTGTTGAAGGCGGCCGAAATGGGCAAACATGTGTCGGTGTTGTTCGAGGTGAAGGCCCGCTTCGATGAAGAGAATAATTTGCGCGAAGCGCAGAAGTTGCAAAAGGCTGGTTGCTTTGTGATTTATGGCGTAAGCAGTTTAAAAACGCACACCAAGTTACTGCTGATTGTACGGCAGGAAGAAGATGGTCAAGTGTACCGTTATGTGCACCTGGCCAGTGGTAACTACAATGAAACTACGGCTCGGGTGTATACCGATGTGGGCCTTCTCACCACCAACGAGATGTATGCCAACGATGTGTCGGAGTTCTTCAATGTTATTACCGGACACTCGCAGCCATTGGCTTACCGCAACCTCATCACTTCTCCGCGCGACATGCGCATTCAGTTGTGTAACCTGGTGAGAAAGGAAGCGGAAAATGCCCGCAACGGACTGGCATCGGGCATCGTTATCAAACTAAATTCGCTGCAAGACAAGGAGTTTATTGACTCGCTCTACGAGGCTTCGCAGGCGGGTGTACCGATTAAGCTAATCATCAGGGGTATTTGCTGCCTACGTCCGGGGAGAAAAGGCATCAGCGAAAACATAGAGGTCATTTCCATTGTTGGCGAATACCTGGAGCATTCGCGTATCTACTATTTCCACAATGCAGGCGATGCCAAGGTGTACATTGGAAGTGCCGATGCCATGGTGCGCAGCTTCGACAGGCGCATAGAGTCGTTGTTCCGCCTCGAGCAGGACATATTGAAGAAGCAGGCCATGAATATTCTGCGCTACAACCTGAAGGACAACGTCAACTCATACACCATGCGCGAAGACGGGTCTTACGCCATTAAAGAGTTGAATGGAGAGCCTCCCTTCAATTTGCACAAAGAGTTTTACAACGTTACCCGCGAAATCATTGAAGAGGTAAAACTCTTCTGAAACTCTCCTACCTGTAATTGTAATAGGAGGGGCACTCCACATTTTGGTGGATGCCACGTATGCGTGTGCGATAGTTGATCATGAACTCATGCGAACCGTTGGAAAAACGGTTCAGCGCAGAAGAAGTCATGTCGTACGAGTAGGCGAAGTGGAACTGCTCGCTGAGTTTCAAATCAATAAAGGTGATGAAGGCATCGCCACTGCGCCAGGAAGTACCTACACTGAACACTTCGTAGAAGATCAGAGCCATGTTCAAATCCATGCTAAGAGGTTGCCCCTCCTGCGACCGTACCAATATCGAGGGGTTGATTTGTACAGTCTTGCTGCGGTGCAGCGGTAGTATGGTGCCCCCGCGAAGAAAATAAAATCGCTTTTGGCGTATTTCGTTCGCTATGTTTTCGAAGCTCCCAGAAGTAAGCGCACTGTTGATGATGAAGGGTACCGAGAAGCCTACAAAGAAGTTCTTTTTGTTGTAAAGTACACCGGCACCAAAGTTGGGCTTTACCGAGTTAAATCCTGCAAAAGAAAGATCATCAGGATTCTGAAGGTCAAGACGACTGAAGTTGGCACCCACCACGTTTACCCCTGCCTGCAAGCCCATGGCCAGCGTAGCGTGGGGGAAGCGTAGCATATACGAATAGCTACCGTATATATGGTCGTTCTTGTAACTGCCAATCTCATCGTGGTTCACCATCAGGCCAACGCCCACTTTGTTTCTAAGCAGAGCCGTATGCGTGGTGAACGAAAACGTGCGTGGCGCCCCCGGAAAATTCACCCACTGGTTGCGGTACATGGCTGTAGCGCTGAGTTGTATGTGATTGCCGGCATAGGCAGGGTTAATCACCAACTCATTGAAGTAGTATTGGGTGAAGACTGGGTATTGCTGGGCGCTGGCTGCGATGCTAGATGCCAGCAATAAGAACAAACATATTTTGGTTTTTGCGTGCTTCATGGTTAACGTACCAGTTCAAGGTATCCGGCAAGGGGTTTCGAGCCATCGCGCTTGTCGATGATGTAAAAATAGGTACCGTCTGGCAGACCGTTTCCGAATGGACTAATTCCTCGGTTCGACTTACCGTCAAAGTAGGTGTCTACGTTATTATAACCATCCATCTCAAACACTAATGTACCAGCCCGGTTGAAGATTTTGACGTTGTTGCCAGGGAAATTCTCAATACACTGAATGACGAACAATTCGTTACGGCCATCGCCATTTCTTGATACACCATTGAAAGGTCGTATTTCAGTGCCAATATCAACCGTTCGGGTGGTACTGCACCCCAGTTGCGAGGTAACGGTAACTTCATAGCTACCCGCAGGAATGTCTGTAAGGTTAGTGGATGCGACTAACGCGCCATTGGCGTTCCACACAATGCTCTCGATAGGCACGTTGCTCAACATTACAAGAGAGGCTACACCATTGCTGGCCTCACAGGTAGCCGGAATCACACGGAAATCAAATTCAGGGAATACATAATCTTCCACAATAACGTCTGTGTCGGGGCCCGTAGTGCATCCTGTTAAGCGGCTGGTAGCTGTAACGGTATAGCTACCTGCAGAAAGGCTATCTATTACCACGCCTGTAAAGTCGATGCCTGGCTTCACGGCATTACCGAGGTACCAGTTAAAGATGTAGTCACTGGTGTTTCCATCTACCGAGGCTGTCAACGCACCATTGTTGAATACACAACTGGTAATGTTTGACAATACTTCTATATCCGGGTTGGGCAGTGGAATAATGCTTTCGGTAATTGCAACGATGGCACTGCCGGCACATCCGGTGATGCGATGCGTAGCCACAACCGTATAGGTACCGGCAGACAAGCTGTTGATTTCAGGACCAGATAGAAGAATGGGCCCACTGGCCAACGTACCGGCATACCAATCGAAGGTGTAATTGATGACGTCACCGTTTACCGAGGCGCTGGCAGAACCGTTTACCTTGGCGGGATCGCAGTTGGTAACCGGATGGGTCTGGCCAGCTGTGGCTACGGGTATTACTTTTTCATCTACTAAAGTTACACCTAACGCCTGGCTTTGGCAGAAAGTATCGACCAAGTCAGTGGCCACCATTGTATAAGTACCCGCTGGCAGGTTGTTCACGAGTTTGCCCGTGAAGTCGGGTGTACCAGAGGTGGTAGTGCCACGGAACCAGGCGTAACCATACTCGAGGCTATTGTCATTCGTTACCGTACCGAATACCGATCCATCATCAGTGATGCAGCTGGTTACGGGAGAAGAAGATGATACTGAAGTTAAGACTTCGTTCACGATCAATGTGAGGGTATATGTATCAACTGCCCAGCAATTGTTGTCGTTGTTGATCACTTTTACGGTGTGGTCAATCGAGCCAGAGGCAAGTGCTATTCCCTGGAGGTCGTTCGTGTTGGCTAAAACGGTACCCGTAGGATTAGTACCAGCAAACCATTCGAAGCTGTAGCCAGAAGTACTATTGCCACCGGCAGTAGCCGTGAGTTGGCCATTGCGTGGATTCACGCAACGCTCCGGGTTTATGAAATTAGTCAGGTCTACAGTGGTTGAACCGATGGTGCTATCTGTTATTTCGAACTGCAGATCGGTAAAACACTGGGTGTTGGTGTTGCGTGCCTGCACCAGGTAGATGCCTGCCGCCAGGTTACCCAGACTAGCCGTGGGCCCATTTTGAAGCACTGTTCCTGCCGGATTGGTCCATGTAAACAGGTAGTCGGAGAGGTTGCCAGCGGCTCCGTTTTCATTGATGCTGGTAATCGCGGCAGTACCGTTGTTCAACACATTACCCGTTGCCAGGTCGCAAGCTGCGAGATCGACCGTAGTAAGTCCAGACGCGGCTACAGTTATTGCGGTAGGGTTCGGCTGGATCACAAAAGTATTCACTGAGAAGCAACCGGTGGAGGTGGCTGTATTGTTGGTAACCCTCACGGTATAAGGCCCTGCCACGAGGTTATCTACCTGTTCGCCATTTACACCTGCAGCCGCAAGGGGAGGAGATGCGATGGTGTTGCCATTGAACCACTCGAACGTGTAATCGTTAGGGCTGGCACCATCCGCAGCTACAATCAATTGACCAGTGCCTGTTGCCCCCAGACAGTTAACGTTGGGCAGATTGGTAGTCGGGGTTACAACGGGATCGATGGTAGCATCAAGGATTTCTGCGGCTACCGGCACGGAACGGCAACCGGCTGTTAGCGGGTTGTTAGATACAGCCACAAAGGTGTAGAATCCAGGTGTAAGCGGATTGGCAGTGGTGTAGTTGACTTGTCCAACGACACCATTGATTACAGCCAGGGATGTGCCCGAGGGGCCCGGGTCATTAGCACCCGCGTACACAAAGATATCGTAATCGCCTTCATCGAAGCCTGCCAACGGTGTGGGCTCTAGTTCTAACGTTGCACTGCCGTCATCTCCGGGCACGCATGTTTGTACATCGTCTTGTGCGATCAGTTCGAGGCCGTGGCTGTTCGCAAAAGGCAGGTAAAATTCTTCATCTGCCCCGCAGCCAGAATTGAGGTCTACTGCATCTACAGTATAAACCCCCGTGCGCAAACCACTGGCCGTAGAGGAGGTGACACCATTATCGGTCTTAATAGAAGGTGCAGTAAAAGGTTCTCGGCCGAAATGCCAATCGAGGGTGAATCCCAAAGTATTGCCAGGGGAAGAAACCTGAACTCCCATTACCCCATCCGATGAGTTGCAGTCACTGGGCAATTGGGTAATAGCACTGTTGAGTGTAATAGAAATGGTGGGTGAGTTATCGGCCACATTAACGGTGATAGGCGCAGCTGCACAATGTTTGGTGTTGTGCACAGCCCTTACCGTGTAATTTCCTGGAGGCAGGTTGGGGAGTTGGTTACTGGTTGCTGTAAAATCGGGCGCAGGCTTTACGTTCGTGCCATTGTACCACGAGAAGGTGTAATCGCTGGGCGCATCCAAGGACACACCTACCGTAATGCTTCCGTTATATGGATCACATCGGGTAACAGGAACTACGGTACTTGACAACACCGGTGTAGTTGTAGCAAGGGTTACCGTAACCTCTTCCGTATCGAAGCAGCCACTGGCAGTACTGGTTGCCTTTACTGTGTACACACCCACACCGAGGTTGTTAACGCTGGCGGTGGTGGCAATGCGATTAGCAGACAAGGTGTTCTGACCTGTGAACCACTCAAAATCAAAGCCGGTCGTAGCGCCCCCCACCGAAGCGTTGGCTGCGCCATTGGGCAAAGCAGCATCGCAAGACGTTTGATTTTGTGTAACGGTGGCAGTTACGGTGGGCTGTGTGGTTTGCACCAGCGTAACCGTAACAGGCGCGGAAATACAGCCACTGGTATTGTTTACGGCAACTACGGTATAATTGCCGATCGGTCGGTTGGTATAGGTACTGCCTGTAAAATCGGCAGTAGGCTTCACGGCATTGCCATTGTACCACCTAAAAGTAAATCCGGCTGTGGCACCTCCCACGGTGGCGGTTGCGCTGCCGGAGTTGGCGTTAGAGCAAAGCAGATCCACCTGGGTAGTTGTAACCACGGGAGTATTTATGTTATTAGGGACAGTGAACGATTCTACCGTTTGGCAACCAGATGCCTTGTGTGTAACCAACACGGTATAGGTAAGTGCTTTCAGGTTGGTAGCAGTAGCGCTCACACCAATCTGTGGCGAGGTAAAAATGTCGTTGCCTTCGTACCACGCAAATGTGAAGTTGGTGGCAGGTTCATTGCCATTATTGGCAATGGCCTGAAGCTGCCCGTTGGGGTTGGTACAATTAGTCACCCCGCTGATCAGGTTAATCGAAGCAGTTACCGTTGCGTTGATGCGGTTCACCACAACGGTGGCGGTATCAGAATTACATCCAGCGGTTTTGTGACGGGCAAAAACCGAGTACGTACCATCGGGTATTCCCGTGTAAACGGCACCTGTGTAGTCTGGTGTAGCATCTACGGCTCCTCGGAACCAAAAGAAGTTATAGTCGGCCGTGTTTTCAACGGCCCCATTGGGAATAAATGCCCTTACCGCTCCATTATCCGGGCTGGTGCTGCCGATACATTTGGCGTTGTCTGCAACCTTCAGAGCTGTGAGGGTAACGGGCAAGGGCGTAACTGGTGCGGATATGATGTTGTTGTTGTAATCGCACTCTACAAAATTGGTATTGGGTAAATCGAGTGGTATCGTAGTCCCGTTGTCATTCAAAACAATATAGAGGGTGAAGGGGCCGCCAGGACCATTTACAGTAGCGTTGTTCACCGTAAAGATGTTGTTCGGTTTAAAAGCCACCAACGATGCGAAGACGGTATTGAGCTTGATAGCGCTGGCCAATTGCGGATTGCCATTGTAAAAGGTAATGGGCACGGCTCCGTCAAGTTGCACATCGCCCAGATTGGTAATCTGGAAGCTAACTGTGAAGTTTTGATTTGGACAGGTGGGTGGATTTACCGTTAACGAGTTGGGCACATGAGCAAGATCGGGAGAAGCGTAAGTGGGGCAGCCCAGGGAGTTAAGATAAGGAGACTGGTTGAGGAACGTGTTCAGCGGGCGTATTAACTTGTTCGGTTGACCGGGCAGACATGATCCCGTTGAAAAATCTTTGTTGTGTCTTTGCTGGAAACGTGGAATGGTGAGGTCATCATTCACATTCACATTAAAATATCCGTGTTGGTTCCATAATCTTCTGGCAGGCACCCATGGTTCGCTGGCAGATTTAAATACCCGCACATGCGAGTAGCGAGAGAAACTGAGGGTGTTAAAGTTATCCCAAGCATCTTTGTTATCAAAGCCGCAGGGCACGCACAACTCGGTGGAGCCGTCTGCATCCACATCGGCTACAATCGGGTATTCGCGGTTGGTGCGCGAGATGCAATCTTGCCGGGTGAATTCTGAGCCATCGGTTCCATTAATGATGTAGAGGAACTGTTCATCGCGGTAAACAATTTCTGATTTTCCATCGGCATTAAAATCGAAAAGAGTGCAGCCTGTGTGGCCCGAAGTCTCTTCGTTTATTTCCTTGCGCCACAGCAGTTCCAGATTTTCATCCAGCGCGTAGAGGAATTTTCCTGATACGTAGGACACATTCAATCCGTTGACACCATCGAGGTCGGCAATGTTCAATCGCCCGGTTCCATACTGCCAGCCGTTGGGAAGATAAGCACCAGTGGTATTGTCGAAGAACGTTTTAACGGTGTTGTTTTGTACATCCCAGAAGAAGATGGTGGTGTTTTGGCCTTTGCTTCCGGTGGATCCTGAGATCAACACATCCAAAAATCCATCTTCGTTGTAGTCGGCAACGCTGGTGGCACTGTAGGCGAAACGAATGTAGTAATCGTTGAGCTTTTTTAGTTCAGTGAGGCTACCATCGTCTTCCGTTCCGTTGCCCACGTTTACTCCGTAGATGTAGCCACCTACTACTAGTTCGAGTTTCGAGTCACCTAAGATATCCACAGCCACAGGGCCACCGTTCATGTCACTCCAGTTTTGACTTGGTACCAACCGGGTGCCGGTGTGCGCGTCATAGATGGCATCTTTGGCGTACAATTCAACTTTACCATCATTGTTAAAATCGGCTAACCCAAAATTGATGGGGTCGCCAGGAATTTCGCGTTTCCAGTTCTGCGTGGTAAGGGTACAGTTATAGGAATACAGATAGGTATCTCCACTTTCAACCCCGAACGTAAATATCTCAGCACAATTATCATCATCAATGTTGGCAATGGCAATTTCCCACTGCGGATCAAATGGTGCACTCAATTCGTGCTTTATAGAACCATTGCGGCCATCCAACACAAATACTTTGTCGGTATAGCGGTTCATGGTAATGATTTCGGGGATACCGTCTCTGTCTAAATCGCCCACAGCCATACGAGCCAGATGATTGGTGGTTTCGTTGGGCGAAGCGAAGTCCAACGTCATTGTAAAAGCCGGAAATGCGGTAGGGGCGGCTTCGCAGGCAACATCATTGCCCAGGAAGGTACCATCGCAATCGGTATTGGATGAGCAGGCTCCGTCATAGCAGTCAATGAATCCGTTGCCGTCATTGTCGATACCATCATTGCAGATTTCAGCTGTCGATTGCGCTTGTGCCAGCAGTGTAATGAAGCACAACAACGCACCCAGAACAATACTCTTTTTCATCTTTGTTTAGATTTTGGTCTTTGCGATTAAAGCCAGACCTATACAAACATCATGTTTAGTAACTTAATTTTCACCGGCTATCTGCAAGTAACCTTTCCTTGTAAGTATTATCATCAGAATTATCGATGAAGCAACAAAATAGCCTGATTTTCAGTACACTATGGGGTTTTCCTATCAGGTCTGACTAACGAATCAATGTAATACTGCCGGTTTTAGGTTTACCTGAGTCACCTTCGCAACGGATAATGTAGAAATAAACCCCACTGGGCAAAGGTTGGCCGTTGCGCGAACCGTCCCAATCGTTCTGGTACGGCTTCGCTTCGTAGACTTTTATCCCCTTTTCATCGAAAATCTGCACCTCGCATTGGGGAAAAAATAGAATATTACCGACTTCCCAAAAGTTGTTCACCGCATCGCCATTCGGTGAGAAAAAGTTAACAGGCCGCAGTACATCGCTAATGTTTTCCTGCCTAACGGTAACTGTAAGGGTTACTTGGCCAATGCATCCGCTTGCAGAAGTGCCGGTCACGGTATACAGCGTGGTAATGGTGGGGGTAGCCTGGGGGTTGGAAATGGTGGAGTCAGAAAGTGTTTTACCGGGTTGCCAAAGGTAATCTTCCAAACCGCTGGCGGTAAGCTGCGCACTTTGCCCGATAGAGATCTCGGAAGGTTCGGCCGCAACGGTTACCACAGGCGCAGGTTGTAAAGTGATGATTTGCGTGGCCGTAACTTCGCACCCGATGGAGGTAACACCCGTAACGGAAAAAGATCCTGCTTGTGTTACGTTGATAGTGGGTGAGGTGGCATTGTTGCTCCACAGGTATGTTGCAAAGGGGGTATTTACGCCCAGCGTCAGTGTCTGGCCTTCGCACAATGAAAAACCGTTGGACGATGTGATAGTGGCAACGGGAGGGGGTGAGATAACGATGGGTTTCGAAAAGGAAGCAGCACAGGCGTTACCTGCGTAAGATACAGTCAGTTGTACATTAAACGACTGGCTGGTGTTGAAGGTATGTGAAGGGTTGCGATCTGAGGAAGACCCGGATCCACCAAAATTCCATTGGTAGAAAGCATCTGTCTCAGGATCAGTGGTACTTTGATCTGTAAATGCAACGGCTTTGCCACGACATGCTTCGGTGGGCGCTTCGAATGTAACCACTGGCGATGTTACAATTTTGATTTCAGTGACGTCTGTTTTTACTGCCGCACAGGCTGGGTAAATAATAGAGGTAGCTTCGAAATAATATTTGCCCGATGCTGCTACAGTGAAAGTCGGGTTGGTTTCACCGGTAAGGGCACCGGAAGCTTCTTCGAACCATTGATAAGTAAAGTCGCCAGAAGCGGGTGAAACACTTAGCGCCTTGGTGCCATTGTCGCAAACAATGGGTGATCCAGAGAAAGCCACGCGAAAAGGAGGCAGCGAGATTACATCTATTAGAACAGAAGCTTGTTGCGCCACGCAGGTTCCTACCAGCACATCTACTTCGTACCTACCCACATCTGTTGCCGTAAAGTTGGGTTTGCTTACGGCTGCGCCCGTTGCTGAGAAATTGCCTGGACCGCGCCAGGCAAAATCCGTGGCGCCAGTGCTGGTAACCGAAAGGTTTAGGGTGCCATCCAGACAAACAGGGGTATTGGTGGTGATATTAGGTGTGCCCGCGGAAGCAGCAGCCACAACGGTTACGCTTACGTTTTTAGAGGTGGTGATGCAGGCGCCTGCTTCGGAAGTAAGTTTTACGGAATAGGTTCCGGTGGCAGTGGGTTGGTAAAATGGGTTTGTGCCTGAAGAAACAGGGGTTCCGTCTTGCAGCCATTCGTAGGTGCCACTGGTAACGGATGCATTGAGCTGTAACGGAAAGCCCGCGCAGATGGTAAGCGGGCCTTTGGGTGAAATAACAGGGGTAACACAACTGGTGTTGCGCATTACAGAGATTTTAGAAGCGGGTACACCGAGGTTATTGTCGTCAATACTTGTAAAAGAAACGTCTGGTTTGCCATCGCCATCCAAATCGCCCAGGCGTATATGGCGGTTAATAAAAGTGGTGGGCACAATGAGTTGCTGAAAGGTAAATCCACCGGCTGTGCTGGTGTTGTTCAAAATGGTAACGGACTTCTTCGTAATGGATGCCACTACAATGTCGGGTCGTTTGTCGCCATCCAAGTCTCCAAAGTCAATACCCCAGGGACGTTCATCGGTAGCAATATCTATGGGGCTGCCAAATTGCAATTCGGTTTCAGACTCGTTGGGAAAGATGGTAATGCCGGAGGAAAGAAGTTGCGTGGCAGCAAGGTCGGGCTTGCCATCTCCGTTCAGGTCGCCCACTTTCAGGTTCACCAGCGTGCCAGGTGCCGAAAGAGTAGTTACATCGTCCAGGTGAAACTGGCCGGGGGTACTCATGTTTCTCGCTACGAAAATATTGCTGTTGGCAGATAGAAATTGGTTAACAATCACTTCGGGCAACAAGTCTCCATCAAGGTCTTTCACAGCAATGCCATCCGTACTAAGGGCACCGGGAATGGCCACTGCCACGGCCGAACCAAACGCCAGTGAAGCAAGGGTGCTGTTGTTAGGTATCACCAGCACGTTGCCGCTTTTTTGATCGGTTACCACCAGGTCTGCCTTTCCGTCCCCATCCAAATCGGCCAACTCTATTTGCTTGGGTTTTCTGGCAGCAAGGGTAATGCTGGAAGCGGTAAATGAGAGGGCGCCCGTTGTACTGTTGTTTTTGAAAACAAAAACACGTGTGCCTTCACCTCCTTCGCTGGCTATCAGGTCTGGCTTGGCATCGCCATTCAAATCGCCACATGCAATATGTAGTGCCCTGATTGCGCCTCCGGGCAATGGGAGAGATGTTTTTACAAATGACAGCGCACCCGGAGTACTTGTGTTCCGCAACAAAGAGAGCGAGTTGGCATTATCGTTGGCTGCGGCTATGTCTACTTTACCATCGTCATCCAAATCACATAAGCACAAATCGTAGAGTCCACTTTCTGCATTGAAGTCGGCTTGCGTGGTGAGATTGGCCGGGCTGAACGGGTGCGTTCCATCGAAGGAAGGTAAAAAAGGATGAGGCGTTTGTACTTTCAACCCGGTAGCGGTATTGATGAAGGTAATGGCATCGAAGGTGGCGCCTGCTGGCACCCTTACCTCGATAAGCCGATCGGTTACTTCTAAAATAGCACCCTCTGCTGCCCCAAAAAAGACCGCTTTATTACTGGTGCCACTTCCAAAACCGGACCCGCTCAGTATAATTTTTTCTCCTGGCGCTGCTATTTCCTTATCTACCTGCTGAATGACAGGAGCCTGCCCGAAGGCAGATAACACACACAACAACAGCAAACCCGTATAATATTGAGTAAACCTCATGCTCTATTTTTCCTCAATGGTTACTAAGCGCACATTCTTTAACTTGGTATAGGTTTTCAGGTTCTTTATCTCTGTGGTGGCTTCGTGCGATTTGGTGGATTGAAATACATACACGTAGTACCGCCTGTCTTTAGGATAGTAGTAAATGTCTGCATTAAACTTGTCGGCAATCAATTTCTTCTTGTGAGCATCGGCAGCCGCCAGGTCTGTGAAAATGCGGGCTACCACCAGGTAGCGCTTCTTTGTGCTGACCTTTTCTTCCAGCTTCTGATCGAATTTCTCCAGTTCTTCCGGGTCGTTGAGGTTTTCTCGGAATCGCGGATTATGAATTTCTTCACCCCGATCTTGCAATGCCGACTTGATAACGGGGGCCTTGCGTTTCAAAGACTTTTTGTTGCCAATGCGCAGGCCAGCTTGCAATTCGTGTGTGCCACGCGAGAATCCACTCTCAGGCTGTCCCCCGGGTTCGAAGGTGTAAGTCAGTAAAAACTGTTCGTAAGAAAGGCCCAGGCCAGCCAGCAACCCATACTGTTGCCGGTAGCCTGCATGTACTGAAAGATGAGTGTGCAGGTGAAGGCGCGCAATGGCCTCGAATTGCGAAGTTTGGTAGGAAGACCATTTGTAGGTAGTATATAATTCCAGCGGAGAACTGGTTCCTTTTTTGGATTTCGATTTTTTGGGTGCCGGTTTATCAGGAGGCGGCTGGCGGAAGTAGGCGGTGAACCATACTTGCTTGAACGGAGAGAAGCCGGTGCTTTCATTGGTTTCGGTGAGTGTGCTGGTAGCAATCATTTGGGGCAAGGAAACACCCAGGTTAAAACCCGTTCCGGATTTATAGACAACGCCCGCGCTACCCGCAGGCAGCCATTTTTCAGCCAAGTAGTTGGCAATGGCAGGGTCAGATGGATCTACCGCTTGCGACTGATCGAACCCACGGGTAACGATTCCTCCGGAAAGGCCGAAGTAAAGCGCATCCTTATCACTTACAGGCAGTCCGTAAGCAAAGGTTGCCAACGCCTCGGTATTGCTAAGCAGCCCGCGTTGGTAGTTAGACAAGCGGCCGCCTAAGCCTACACGTTTTTTATCGAGCAGAGTAGTAATACTTAACGTAGACACGCGGGGTGCTCCTTCAAGGCCCAACCATTGCTGGCGGTGGTTGGCCAGCACCCATAGGTTGCCGGTGGCGGCTTCAGCCGGGTTATATAGATATAGGTTGGTGGGATAGCTGCTGTAAACCGGGTAATTCTGAGCCTGCGAGGGGACACTAACCCATACACTTACACTTATCCATGTAACCAGAAGTATATAATATCTTCGGAACTTCATTTGCGCGCCAGTTTATGTCTGCATAGCCAAAGGGCTACTTGCCCTTCTTCAAAAAATGGTTTCCACCTGCTGGCTAAAAATCATCTTGCCGTCAATAATGTGCATCGAAAGCAATCTGCGAATATACACCGATTTCTTTAACTTATTACTTGAGTAAATTGGGTAACTTGCAGCCATTCAGATTGTTGTACATATTACCCGTTGAATGCACTTTTTACCAGTTAGTCGTATTCTGATGATTGCTGCTTTGGGCCTCGCGGCAGTTCCGCTAACCCTATCGGGCCAGATCTTGATTGGCCCCGTTGCAGGGCCGCAGGTAAGTTGGGTTTCTTTCGAAAACAAAGACAGTAAGGCCTTGTACAACCGAACCCCTTTCATCGGCTATCATGCGGGCGTGGGCGTTTCATTTAGGGTGCACGAACGTTTTTTTCTCAACGGAGCCTTTCTCTATTCAACTAAAGGAAAAAGTTTTACCGGAGTGGAAGATGACCTTTTGAAGACCAGCACACGGTATAGTTATATAGATGTGCCGATGGCCTATACGGTGGAGTTTGTGAATAAGGTAGGCAAAACCAAACAATATAAATGGTATTTTGGCCTGGGGCCTCATGTAAGTTACTGGCTGGGCGGAAAGGGGACGTTGGAGAACACACAATTGAACGAGATACTGGTAAGCGAGGTAGACTACCGGGTGGTGTTTGATCAGGAGTTCTATGCCGATAATGAGATGAACGTTACAGACCCCAACCGAGTGCAGCTAGGCTTGAATCTATCGGCAGGCTTTGTGTTTGAGCCCTTGGGTTTTCAAAAGATTATGGTGAACCTGCGCTATGAAATAGGCCACAGCTATTTTAGCCGAAATGAAGAAACGGGGGGCACCTTTAACCTGACCAACGAATATATAGACGATACGCGTACACGCAACCAGGGGTTTCGTCTTACATTTGCCTACCTGGTCGATTTGAAAACTGCCGAACGCAAGAAGGGCAAGAGTACGATCAAACAAAAGAAGATGAAGTAGTTGTCAGGCTGGAAGCGGCTCCGCCTCCTCCAGTATTTTGTAATGGGCCAGTTTTCTGAAAATATCTGCGCTGGGTCGTTTGATGCGTTCTTTGGTTTCCGGATGACACTCGTAGAGACCAAATTTCATAGCAGGCCCCAGGTGCCACTCAAAATTATCCCAAGTGCTCCACCAATAATACCCCTGCAGATCAATTCCATCTTGCAAAGCCTGGTGTAAAACGCGTGCATAATCGGCAATAGCCAGAGGCCTTAACGTATCGCCTGCCTCGCACACGCCATTTTCGGTTATGATAATTGGCTTTTTGTATCGGTTCCAATAGCGATCTATGCAGGTGCGTAAACCCTGGGGGTGGTATTCCCACAAGTCATCGTGCCGTTTGCCGAGGCTCTTCATCTTCTCTGGTGTTTGAATGTAGGTGATCGGCAGCGGGTCGTGCGAAAGCCGGGCGTAGTAACTCATACCAAAGAAGTCTACCTGTTCGAAGTGCGAAGGCACGTACTCCATAAACCACCAGTCGCTGAGGCGGGCCGGAAACCATCCCAGCACATTCTCCTGCGTAAACACCACCGCATTGTGCGAAATGCCCACCGGTTGTTTCGGGCGCTGCTGCTTGATGTACAGGTATACCTGGTCATGCGCTTTGCCCATATTTCTCACCACGATGGCTGCCTTCACTGGATTTATTTTGAAAGGAGGGAAGAAGCCGGTAATCCAGCCGTAGCTGGCATAGACGTTGGGCTCGTTGAACGTATTCCAATACGAAACCCAATCACCAAAAGTATCCACTACTTTTTGGCAGAAGTCAACCCATAACGGTATGTTCTCTGCTTTTTCCCACCCGCCTTTGTCAGCAAACCAGGTGGGGTTGGTAAAATGGTGCAGTACCATCATTACCTGCACACCTCGTTGGTTCAGGTCTTTCAGAAAGGAAGTGTATTGTTGAACAGTTTCTTCGTGCAAAGGAGCCAAAGGCTGGCGTTGCAGTTTACTCCACATCAAACTCATTCGGTAGTGCGGTGCCAACGAAGCAATGATCTCGGCATCTTCTGCCATTCTGCTTTCGTGGTCGGTGGTGCGTTGAAACACTTTGCCATCCTGGGCAACAACGCCCTGCCAGTCGTGTTCGAAAGCGGTTTCTATCTGTGTGGAGGCAGTGCTGGTACCAAAGATGAAATCTTTCGGAAATACCAGTTGCATGTTTATTTACGCTGGGCTTTGTTTTGTTTTCGATTGCGCGCCAGGGTTGCCTGCTCCGTCTCCCATGCCGACCAGTAGCGCTGTAGGTGCTTCAGGTCTTCGGCCATGCAAGGGTACATCTGCTTTTTTGGCACCACCGGGAACGTTCCGTTGGCGAGGTGATAGCTGCTCAACCCGCCCGTCCATTCGAAGTGACCCGGGTCGTATGGGTGCCTCCAACGCCCGCCCCAACGCAGTCCAAGGCGTTCGCCAATCAAACCGATTTTTCTCCACAAGTATGGATTGTTCCATACGGCAACAGAATCAACTAAGGGCACCACATCGACAGCCAGGCCATATTGGTGTTTGGAACGGCCGCCCGTAGAGCGCGTGTATTTCTTTCCCATGGCCTTGTACTCATTTTGCTTAGCATGTGTGCGAAAGGTTTCTACCACCGCCAGGTTAATTCCTTTGGCTTTGCATTGGGCAATGAGTGCCAGCACTTTATCTCGGAAATAAGGATGCAACGCTTCCAGGTCAGCAATCATGGGCAATGCTCCACGGTCTTTGCCAAACGCATAATTATCAACGGTGGCCCACTTCAACCAAAGATCAGCCGTATCGGGTTGGGCCACAGGTGCCGGTTCAAAAGCCCACGGCATGCCTGATTTCACTCGCTGCAGCGAATGGAAAAAATCTTCTGAATAGGGGGCCATCGGGCCGTTATCCCGGTGCTGCGCCATGGTTGGGTGACACCCAGTGATTACTAATAACAGGCTTATTACGCTAAATTTCCACATTTCTAAAAAAAGCAGCCGCAAAAATAATGAAATCTACTGGAGTGGAGGTTAACCCGATGTTATGGATCTACCCGGTTCGCAAAGAAGAGAGTCCTCCATCCACGGCAATAACTTGCCCGCTGATCCAGGCCGATTGTTCACTCAATAAGAAAAGCGCCATGGAAGCAATGTCACTCGCGCTGCCAACCCGTTTCAGGGCATGCCGGGCAGCCGCATTTTTTACTTTTTCTTCCGAAGATAGAAGCCTGGCAGCCAAGGGTGTATCGGTGATGGAGGGTGCGATGGCATTCACCCGAACGTGTGGTGCCAACTCTGCAGCCAAAGCCCGTGTCAGTCCTTCAATACCCCCTTTGGCAATGGCCACGGAGGCGTGGTAGGGCATGCCTTGTTGCACTGCCACCGTGCTAAAGAACAAGATAGAGGACTGGGCTGCATTTTTTAGTTTGGGAAGTGCCAGTTGCGAAAGGGTAACAGCACCGAGTACGTTGATTTGAAAGTCGGTGGTAAACTCCTCGAGAGTCAGTCGGTTAAAGGGTTTCAGGTTAATCGTTCCCGGAGCATACACGAACCCGTGGAGTTGATCAGGCAGAGAAGACGATAGGTCTGGTTGTTGCCCTGAGGTGGCATCCCAGACTATGGACGTTACGCCCGGTACCTGGCTTACCCTTCGGGCTGCAACAAAAACCTGTTGCCCTTGTTGGGCAAGTTGCTGAACAATGGCTTCGCCAATACCGCTGGTACCGCCTGCCACCAGATAATTTTTCCGTTCGCTCATACCTAATCGCTACTTTTGGTTTTTCAAACAGTGGTATGGCCTCTTTGTTCAAACCTGCGAAAGAAATGCAGGAAGCGCTGACAAATTTTTTAGGGCGATACTTGTCGGACAACAGAAGGCTGTTGATCGAAAAGGTGTTGAACGACCGCACGCGCCATGTCACGGTGGTGTTGGAAGACATCTATCAATCGCAGAACGGTAGTGCGGTGATACGCACGTGCGAATGCATGGGGCTGCAAGATGTGCATGTAGTGGAGAACACTTCGAAATATGCCACCAACAAAAAGGTGTTGAAAGGATCGAACAAATGGATGGACATTGTGCGCCACAACAAACGCCATAGCGACAACCTGGTGGCCTGTTTCGAACACTTAAAAACAAACGACTACCGCATTTATGTAACCGACCCGGCCGGTGGTTTATCGATAGAGGAGGTGCCCGTGGGTGATAAGATAGCACTGGTAATGGGCAATGAGTTGCGCGGTGCCTCGCCTGCAGCCCTGGCATTGGCGCATGAGCGGGTAACTATTCCCATGTATGGATTCACCGAAAGCCTGAATATTTCGGTGAGTGCCGCTATCTGTCTGCACGCCATTATGCCGCGGTTGCGGGCCTCTGATGTTCAGTGGCAACTGGCCGAAGAAGAAAAGGCCATGCTGCGCTACCAATGGTATAAAAAATGCCTGCGCAATGCAGAACTTTTAGAAAAGGAATTCTGGAAACGGCAGCCTGCTACCCCCTAACGTCAGCGTTTTGCTGTGTTACCGGGTTTGGCCGACCCAAAGCTTGTGGTTACCTTTAGCACGGCTTTAATTTCGAAATAGATGTTCTGGAGAAAGTTGGTGCGAAGGGCAGCCGGGTTGGCAATTGTTTTTACGTGTTTGCTGGTGGCTGCCAATGTGTGGGTGGTGCAAAGTACCCGAAGCCGGGTGTTTGGTTCCGTTCAAGAGGTACCTGTAAATAAAGTGGCAGTTGTGTTGGGCACCAGTAATAAGTTAACGGATGGATCGCCCAATCCATTTTTTGAATCGCGCATGGCCACTGCGGCCCAACTTTTTCATAGCGGAAAGGCCATACACATTATTGTAAGTGGCGATAACCGCACCCGTTATTACAACGAACCGTTGGAAATGAAAAAAGCGTTGATGGAGCAAGGTGTACCTGACTCTGCCATTACCTTGGATTATGCCGGCCTGCGCACCCTCGACACCATTGTTCGTTGCCGCGAGATTTTTGGCCAGGAAAAGTTTACCATCATCACCCAACCATTTCATTGCTACCGGGCGGTGTTCATTGGCAATTATTATAAAATGGATGCGGTGGCATTAATGGCGGAAGAACCTGGCCTGGAACAGGGGGCACGGGTTTATTTACGCGAATACCTGGCCCGTGCCAAAGCCATCCTTGATTTGTATGTACTAAGTACTGCTCCGCGTCACCTGGGTGAAAAAGAACCCCTGCCTTTGTAGATTAAAAACTGCATAGTATACAAAAAGAAAGATCAGGGGTAGAACCTCTGGGGCCCGCTTTCGTTATTTACTTATTTTTACATCAAATTGATTCCGTGAGGACGGCAAAAGGGCTTCTAATTCGCACATTTCTTCCCCTTGTTTTATTGGCAAGTGCCTGGAGCTTCACGCAAGCTCAGGAAACGATTGTGTCTGGAAAGGTAACCGATGCCTCATCGGGCGACCCCATTCCATTTGTGAATGTGGTCTTCAAAGGCACCACCGTAGGTGCCACTACCGATTTCGATGGCAATTACCGTATTCGCACTACAGGACCGGTAGATTCAGTCACTGCTTCTTACATTGGTTATAAGGTTAAGTCGAAGGCGATCAAACGAGGCACCACGCAGGTGGTCAGCTTTCAGCTTACCGAAGATGTAATCAACCTGCAAGAGGTGGTGGTAAAGGCAGGCGAAAACCCAGCTTTCGAAGTACTGCGCAATGTGGTGCGTAACAAAAACAAAAACGACAAGCGAAGACTTACAGCCTACGAATACGACACCTACACCAAAATCGAGATTGATGTAGACAATATTTCTGACAAGCTGCGCGAGAAAAAATTCATGAAGAAGATAACGCAGGTGTTGGACAGCGTGGACCGCATTGCGGGCGAAGATGGCAAACCGATTTTGCCACTCTTTATTACTGAAAGCGTTTCGAAACTTTATTACCGCGACAACCCATCCCTAAAGAAAGAGCACCTATTGAAAAGCAAAATCAACGGGGTGGGTGTGGAAGATGGCACCATGGTTACGCAGGTGGTGGGTTCTTCCTTTCAGGAGTACAACTTTTATCAAAACTGGCTGAATATATTAAGTAAAGAATTTGTGTCGCCCATTGCGGACGGCTGGCGTTTGTATTATGAATACGACCTAACTGACAGCATGATGGTGGGCGGCCACTTTTGTTACCGCCTCGATTTTTTCCCGAAAAGCCCCCAGGAACTGGCTTTTACCGGCACCATGTGGATAACGAAAAACGAGTTCGCACTGAAGCAGATTGATGCTACCATGGGCAAACAGGCCAACATCAACTTTGTGGAGAAATTGCGGATTCAGCAGGAGTTGGCCCCAACGGTAGAAGGTGCCTGGCTACCCGTAAAAAACCGGGTGCTGATTGATGTGGGCGAGTTGAACCAAAATGCTGCCGGCATGCTGGCCAAGTTCTACACTAGCAATAAGAACTTTGTCATTAACAAACCTTACGACCCCGGCTTCTATGAACGACCTATTCAGATTGCGGAAGATGCTCAGTTGATAAAGGATGAAAAATATTGGGATAGCCTGCGCCACGAGCCGCTCTCAGCCACCGAAGTAAGCGTGTATAAAATGATTGATACACTGCGCAATATTCCACTTATCAAAACCTACACAGATATTATTAAGATAGTGCTAGACGGATATGTGAAGGTGGGCAAGGTGGAGTTGGGGCCTTACCTCAGCGCACTGGCGTGGAACAACATTGAGGGCGTGCGGGTACAGGGAGGTTTCAAAACCAATTACCAGTTCAGTAAAAAGTTCATTCTATGGGCCAGTGCGGGCTATGGCTTCGATGATGAGAAGTTTAAATACATGGTGAACTACCAGCATATTGTTTCGCGCGAACGATGGACCACCTTTTCGGTGAGGGCCAGGCGCGACATCAGCAGACTGGGTGTGGACGATGAAAACCTGGCAGACAACCCGTTGTTTTTGGCCGCCACCCGATGGGGCTATTTCAGAAGAGGCTTTTACACTGATGAATACAGAGTGGCGTTTCAGCGCGAATTGTTCAAAGGCTTTTCTCAAAAGATTTCTGTGCGTCACTGGACATTCTCACCCACTTATAATTTTGGCTACTACGAGAATCCTTCCGACTTGCCATCGTCTCCCATCCGCGATACCTTCGAAACCACAGAGGTATCAGTTGAGTCGAGGTATGCACGCGATGAAATATTTCTGCAAAACGACAACGAACGCATCAGCTTAGGCACCAACAAGTCGCCTATTATTACCGTGCGCTATACGCATGGCATCAAAGGCGTTATGGGCAGCGACTTCGAGTACGATAAGTTGCGCTTTACCCTCAACAAGCGCATCAAAACCGGCCCGTTGGGCGTGGGTTATGCCACCCTTACGTCCGAGTATGTGTTCAATGCATTGCCTTACCCTTTGCTCACCCTGCATTTAGGTAACCAAAGTCCGTTGTATTCTCCCATCACCTACAACCTGATGAACTTTGGTGAGTTTGTAAGCGATCACTACGCTGCCCTGAACTACCGGCAGTACATGGAAGGTTTCCTGCTCAACCGTATACCTTTATTGCAGAAGCTCAACTGGCGCTTGCTGGCCACCGCCAACGTAATTATGGGTGGCATGCGCGAATCGAACCGAAATCTGATTGCCCAATTCGACCCCGATGGTGAAGAAACACTGCAAGCAGGTTATTTCACACGGCAGCCAGGCAAACTATTGAACAAACCCTACATAGAGTTGGGTTACGGTGTGGAAAACATCTTCAAGTTTTTGCGCGTAGATTTTATACACCGCATGAGTTACCTCGATAAGCCCGATGCCCGCAAGTTCGGCATTCTCTTCACCGCCCAGGTGCAGTTGTAAGTTTCTGTTTTTCGGCCGGGGAATTTCCCCATATTTGCACTTCGAATTTTTTAGACATGAGTGTGATTAAGATTACTTTGCCCGATGGAAGCGTTCGTGAGTTTCCACAGGCAGTTACCGGAATGCAAGTAGCCCAAAGCATCAGCGAGGGGCTGGCACGCAATGCGCTCTCCATTGAAGTGAATGGCGAAATTTGGGATTTGAACCGAACCATCACTACCGATGCGGCCATCAAAATATTTACGTGGAACGACAAAGGCGGCAAGTATGCCTTCTGGCACTCTTCTGCTCACTTGTTTGCCGAAGCACTGGAGGCTTTGTACCCTGGTGTGAAGTTTGGCATTGGCCCGCCCATTGAAAACGGATTTTACTATGATGTAGACCTGGGCGACCGCCCCTTTGGCGATGAGGAACTGGCAGCCGTTGAAAAGAAGATGGCAGAATTGGCCAAAGTAAACAGTGCTTTCGTCAGACGCGATGTTTCCAAGAAAGAAGCCATCGAGTACTTTACGAAGAAGGGAGATGAATACAAGTTGGAGTTGATCGATGGTTTGGCAGATGGGTCGATCACCTTTTATCAGCAAGGAAATTTTGTAGATCTCTGTCGCGGGCCGCATATTCCATCCACAGGCCCCATCAAAGCCATTAAGTTGCTAAGCGTGGCCGGTGCCTACTGGCGTGGCGATGAGAAGAACAAGATGCTGAAGCGCATCTATGGCATCACCTTCCCCAAGCAGAAAGAGCTGGATGAATACCTGCACATGCTGGAGGAAGCCAAGAAGCGCGACCACCGCAAGTTGGGTCGCGAGTTGGAGTTGTTTGCCTTCTCCGAAAAAGTGGGCATGGGCCTGCCATTGTGGTTGCCCAAGGGAACGATTTTGCGCGAACGTCTGGAGCAGTTTATGCGCAGGGCGCAGATACGTGCCGGCTACGACCCCGTGGTTACACCGCACATCGGAGGTAAGAATCTTTACGTTACCTCCGGGCATTACGAGAAATACGGCAAAGATTCCTTTCAACCCATACACACACCCGATGTAGGCGAGGAGTTTTTGCTGAAGCCAATGAACTGCCCCCACCACTGCGAGATTTATAAAGTAAAGCCCCGGTCGTACAAAGATCTGCCCATTCGGTTGGCAGAATTTGGTACGGTTTATCGCTACGAGCAAAGTGGCGAATTGCACGGCCTAACCCGCGTGCGTGGGTTCACACAAGACGATGCCCACATCTTCTGCCGACCCGATCAGGTGAAGGAAGAGTTCATTAAGGTGATCGATCTGGTATTGTTTGTGTTTAAGTCTTTGGGATTTGAAAACTATACCGCACAGGTATCCAAGCGCGATCCTAACAACAAAGTAAAATACATTGGCGAAGACCATTTGTGGGACCGTGCGGAACGCGAAATACAAGAAGCGGCCGATGAGCGTGGTTTGACGACCGTAGCTGTGGAGGGTGAAGCGGCTTTCTATGGCCCTAAACTCGACTTCATGGTGAAGGATGCGTTGGGCCGAAGCTGGCAGTTGGGCACCATACAGGTAGACTACAATTTGCCCGAGCGTTTCGAATTGGAATACATTGGTTCAGACAATCAGAAACACCGTCCTGTGATGATTCACCGCGCGCCTTTTGGTTCGCTGGAGCGTTTTGTGGCCGTGTTGATCGAACATTGTGCAGGCAACTTCCCGCTGTGGTTGGCACCCGAACAGGTGGCCGTTTTACCTATCTCGGAGAAATTTAATGAGTATGGCCAGCAGGTAATCGATACCTTGAAAGGGATGGATGTGCGCGGCTTTTTGGACGACCGCGATGAGAAAATAGGCCGCAAAATCAGGGATGCAGAGGTTAAAAAGGTGCCTTTTATGCTGATTGTGGGCGAAAAAGAAGTAGCGGAAGGTAAGGTATCGGTGCGCAAGCACGGGGCTGGCGACCAGGGGACTGTGGCTTTGGCGGATTTTGCGACCCGTTTTGCGGCAGATTTTGCCCTTCCTGCCTGACAAGGAGGTATTGCAGGGAATGAAATAATGGCGATATTTGCACCCTGTTTTGCGAAAGTGAACGCAGATTTCGAGTGATAGACATGTTTAACTTAAACCCAGTAGGTGGCAATTTTTCAAGGAAATAACCGGCCCTTCAACAGAGGTTTCCGGCCGCGTGTAGTAGAAGAACCTTACCGCGTAAATGAGCGCATCACCGCACCCCGTGTACGGGTGGTGGGCGAAAACATCAAAGTAGATGTATATCCTACTTCGGTGGCTATCAAGCTGGCACAAGAGCAGGGATTGGATTTGGTGGAGATTTCTCCCAACGCAGACCCTCCTGTTTGTAAGGTCATCGATTACTCGAAGTTTAAGTACGAACAGAAGAAGAAGCAGAAGGAAATCAAGGCCAACGCCTTGAAGACCGTGGTGAAGGAAATTCGCTTTGGCCCTAACACAGACGATCACGACTTTAACTTCAAAGTGAAGCATGCCGTGAACTTTCTGAAAGAGGGATCGAAAGTGAAAGCGTATGTGCACTTTGCGGGCCGTTCCATTGTGTACAAAGAAAGAGGGGAGATTCTGTTGTTGAAATTTGCGCAGGCCCTGGAAGAGGTTGGAAAAGTGGAAAACATGCCGCACCTGGAAGGGAAACGGATGTTTTTGTTGGTAGCCCCGAAAGGGAAGAAGTAGAACTTAATTAAACGTTTAAATAAATGCCGAAGCTTAAAACAAAGTCAGGGGCTAAGAAACGCTTTAAGATGACCGGTACCGGTAAGATTAAGCGCAAAAAAGCCTTCAAAAACCACATCCTGACAAAGAAAGAGACCAAGCAGAAACGCAGACTGGGAATCAAAGCGGTTGTCAACAAGGCAGACGAAAAGAACATCCAGTTAATGTTTCCGTACGGAATCTAACTACGAAAACAGGTTTTTCCGGGTGCCTCGAATCCTTCGATTCTCAAACCCGGTCATGTTAAACCCGGTTTCTGGCCTGCAAGTATCCTGCGTAAAGTAGGATCGCCATCAACCAAAAAATGAAAAATTATGCCACGTTCAGTCAACAATGTTGCATCCCGCGCCAGAAGAAAGCGCATCCTCGAATTGGCCAAAGGTTTCTTTGGTCGTAAGAAAAACGTTTGGACGGTAGCCAAAAACGCAGTTGAAAAAGGACTCGTTTACGCTTACCGCGATCGCAAAGCCAAGAAAAGAGATTTCCGCGCCCTGTGGATTGCCCGTATCAACGCGGGTGCCCGTTTGCACGGCATGTCTTACTCTGAATTAATGGGTAAGCTGAAAAAATCTGGTATCGATCTTAACCGTAAGGTTTTGGCCGACCTGGCCATGAACCACCCACAAGCTTTTGAAGCGGTGGTGAAGAAGGTGAAGTAATAACATCCTACTTTTGAACGAAAGGCTGCCACGTGCAGCCTTTTTGTTTTTCGATTATTGCATCTTTGAGAAAACAATTTTTGCACTGCACGTTGTGAGCCGGTCAAAGAAAATCTTCCTCGGGGCATCCATTATTTTCGTTTTGCTGCTGGGCATTGTAAGCTACGACATTGGCAGCCGCACCACGTTCCCAGGCTCTAAACCGCAGTTGAAAGAGCGGTTGAAGAATCAGTATGCGCAACCCGATTCAGCCCGAAAAGACACGTTGAAGTCCACTCAACGTTAAAAAAAGCAGTTGGGCGATTGTTACTGTAAAATTGACGGTGTGACGTTTGCACTTTTCGAAGGCACTTTTACCTTAGTGCCAGATTAAAGCCAACTATAGACAAGAAAATCCCCTGGGGTCAAGGACCTTGGGGGATTTTCGATTTTAGGCCTTCCTGTTTTTCGCAGTCGCGGAACTGATTACAAAAAATATAAGTTTGAACATGTAACTGAAATAGTTACCTGTGTGGCTCAATGCTTGACAGGTTTAAAGAAGACCTTTGCCTCGAAACAACAAACCCTATGATCCGGAAGGCTCTTATTCCCGTTTTCATTTTCTTTTCCATTTCAATATTATTAAGTCGTTGTGGCAGCAACGATGTGGAAGACCCCATAGATTGTAACACCACCGACCTGGCCGTAACCGTAACAGGGACACAAGCTGTAGGTGGTTGCCAGTCGGCCGATGGCCGTGTGGATGTAAATGCTACCGGGGGCAAGTCACCTTATCAGTTCAGTATCAACGGGGGAGCGTTTCAAACGGCTACGCAATTCACTTCATTGGCCGCAGGTACCTATACGGTGAAAGTGAAAGACGCCAACGGCTGCGAAAAAACGGTGGAAGCAGTAGTTGCCTCATCGGGCTCTACTTTGGCTGCAACGGTCACTGTTGGTGCAGATACCCAGTGCCTTACCAACAACGGAACTATTAGTGTAAGCACGCAGGGCGGCACCGCTCCCTACCAGTTTCAGTTGGATGGCGGTTCTTTCGGAACGAATGCTTCCTTTACGGGTGTAGCAGCCGGTAACCATACCGTTGTGGTAAAAGATGCTGCCAATTGCCAGGTTTCTGTGAGTGCCGTAGTGACCAGGGGAAATACAGGTATTAGTTATAATAATGTAATCAAACCCATTATTGAAGCGCGTTGCGCCACCAGTGGTAGTTGCCATGGGGCCGGCTCCGGCTCGCGCGATTGGACCAATACTACCAACCTGAGAAACAATGCGGCCAGCGTAAGATCCAGAACCGTAGCCAAAACGATGCCGCCCGCGGGAACAACCGCACTTACGCAAGACCAGATAGACCAAATTGCCTGCTGGGTGGATGACGGAGCTTCTATAGACAATTGATAAGATGAAGTACTTTCTTTTTACTGTTTGCCTTGTTGCGTCCTCGTTTGCAGTGAGGGCTCAAAAATTCGTGTTGAACGAATCGCAGGTTTCTTTTTACTCGCATGCGCCCATTGAAGACATTACAGCAGTCAACAAGAAGACAGCGGCAATCTTCAATGCAGCCACAAGCGAAATTGTATTCTCTGTACCCATCAAAGAATTCGACTTTGCCAAGTCGTTGATGAAGGAGCACTTCAATGAAAAATACATGGAGACGGAAAAGTTTCCCAAGGCTACGTTTCAGGGGAAGTTGGAAGGATTTGACGGGGGCAAAACGGGAGAACAAACGGTTCGTGCCATCGGGAAATTAACCATTCATGGCGTGGAGCGCGACATCAGCGAAAGCGGCACGGTGGAAGTGAAAGGAAAAAACATGGTGATGAAATCCAAATTCAAAGTAAAGCTGGAAGACTACCAGATTGTGCGCCCGCAGCTACTTTGGCAAAACATTGCTGAAGAAGTGGAGGTAACACTCGACTTTGTGTTTAAACCGCAATGAAAGAAGCGTTGAACAACGCCTGCATTTTGAAACGCTGCTATTTATTAGTGTGGCTTTCTCTTTTTTCTTTTTATCCGGGTTGGGCTCAAAAGTATACCACCGAGTCGGGGGTAATTTCTTTTTTTTCCGATGCGCCTGTGGAAGACATTGCCGCCACCAACAATGCCGTGGGCAGTCTGTTCGATGCTGCTTCTGGTGACCTTGTGTTTGTAGTGCCCATCAAAGATTTTCAATTCGACAAGCGACTGATGCGCGAGCACTTTAATGAGAAATATATGGAAACCCACAAGTTTCCCAAGGCGTCCTTCAAAGGCAAAATGACCGGCTACGAATCAGCGAAAGCAGGAGCGCAAGAGGTAACGGTTGCCGGAGCGTTAACCATTCACGGTGTTACCCGGGATATTCGGGTGAAAGGCGCTGTGCAGTTTACAAGTGGAAAGTTGAATGCTTCCAGTAAATTTATGGTGAAACTGGCGACTATCATATTTCGGTGCCGCAGTTGGTGTGGCAAAACATTGCCGAAGAGATAGAAGTGAAAGTTGAATTTACATATAAGTCTTTATGAGAAAAGAATACCTGTTGCTCTCCCTCGTTACGTTGATACAATGGCCGCTGTTAGCGCAAGACGACCTGATGAAAGAACTGGAGCAAACCACTCAACAAGAGGTGGAATACACCGAACAAACTTTCAAGGGTAGCCGACTGGTCAATGGCCAGTCGGTGGAAACAAAAGGGGAGGGTGAATTGGAGTTTATCTTTGCACACCGTTTCGGCCCGGTTAATGGCGGACTGTATGAGCTGTTTGGATTGGATCAGGCGTATGTGCGTTTAGGATTGGAGTATGGCATTACTGACAGATTAGGTGTTGGCTTGGGTCGGAACTCTGTTGACAAAACCATGGACGGTTATGTGCGCTATAAGATTTTACGACAAAGTGCGGGTGCACGCACCATACCGGTTACGATCACTGGCTTCGCGAACATGGCTTATAAAGCATCTCCGCAAAAATCAGATGCGCCCAATACTTCTACTGAAGACAGACTTTCGTACACAACGCAATTGCTCATTGCCCGTAAGTTTACTCCTGCGCTGTCGTTGCAGTTGATGCCTACACTGGTTCATAAGAATACGGTAGATCAGAGCCTGGAGAACAACGACCAGGTGGCGCTGGGTTTGGGTGGAAGACTGAAGGTGTCGCGCAGTGTTGCCCTCACTACAGAATATTATCACCGTTTTGGTTTGCCCGATGCCAACCCCTACCACAACTTGTTGGGCTTTGGTATCGATATTGAAACAGGCGGCCACGTGTTTCAGTTGGTGATGACCAACACCCGAGGCTTGACCGAACGTGCCTGGCTGACAGAAACGCCCGGTCAGTGGAGCGAAGGCGACATCCACTTCGGTTTCAACGTTACCCGCACTTTCCAGGTAAAGAAGCGCAAGTAGATTTTACCTGCCCCAGCGTGTTGAATTACACCACGCGTTTTTTACTTTTAGGCTTCACGCAAAAGCCTGATCTGAGTTGCTTCTTTTTTCGATCATCGTTTACCTCCTCCTCACGCTGCTGATAGGGTATTGGGCTTCGCGCAGGGTAAAAACGGCAGGCGACTTTATGCTGGCGGGCAGAAGCTTGCCCATTTTGTTGAGTGCCTCCGCGCTGTTTGCCACCTGGTTTGGTTCAGAAACGGTGTTTGGCGCGTCCTCCGAATTTTTGAAAGGGGGCCTTTACTCGGTAATCGAAGATCCGTTTGGTGCCGCGCTGTGTTTGGTGCTGTTTGGGTGGTTCTTCGCACGCAGATTGTACAACATGAACCTGCTTACGCTGGGCGATTTTTTTGAAGTGCGTTTTGGTAAACGCACGGAGTTGATTGCGAGTGTTTTTTTGGCTCCACCTTATGTAGGCTATATCGCAGCGCAGTTGGTGGCCATGGGCCTTATTCTCAACGTAGTGGCGGGTATGGAATTATGGCATGGTGTGGTTATCAGCGCCCTGGTTGTAACGTTCTACACCTACATCGGTGGCATGTGGGCCATTTCCATCACCGACTTTATTCAAAGTATCATCATTGTGTTGGGCTTGTTCGTGTTGGCCATTGTATTGGCCGGAAAAGCGGGCGGTGTGGCACCTGTGCTGGAGGCAGTGCCCGATTCCACCTTTCGTTTTTTTCCATCTTTTCAGTTTACGGATGTAGTAGCATGGCTGGCAGCTTGGTCGGTATTGGGTCTCGGTAGTCTTCCATCGCAAGATGTTTTTCAACGCGCCATGTCTTCCGGGTCGGCTAACACTGCCGTGCGCTCGTGCTATATGGCGGCTGGTTTGTATTTAACGGTGGCCATGCTGCCGCTGTTCATCAGCCTTTGTGTGCAGCACTTGTATCCCGCGGAAGCGGCAGGCGATACGCAATTGGTTTTGCCACGCATGGTGATGGCTCATACTCATATGGCGGTGCAGGTGCTTTTTTTTGGATCACTTCTCTCAGCCATTATGAGCACCACCAGTTCTGCCATACTTGCCCCGGCAGCTATCCTTTCAGAAAATCTGATTCGTCCGTTAATGACAAAACCTCCGGGCGACAAACAAATGCTGTTGCTCACTCGCGGAGCGGTGCTTTTGTTTGCCGTGGTGGGAACCATTATGGCTTGCCTACGATCTAACATATACGAGTTGGTGGGAGAATCTTCCATTCTAAGCCTGGTATCTTTGTTTGTGCCGTTGGTGTTGGGGTTATATTGGAAGAGAGCAACCAGTGGAGGTGCCATTCTGGCCATGGTGGGTGGATCGGTAACTTGGTTTATCTTGCAGTTTGTGGAAGGCCAAGTGCCTGCATTGGTGCCGGCCACTTTGGTAAGCCTGGCTGGTATGTTGGTGGGAAGTTGGATTTGGAAAAGAGATTGATGCGTTATGAAGATTGAGATCAAGAGATTGAATGATGGCTTTCACATGGAAGCAGCCAATGAAAATGGCAACACGGTGCACATCGATGCCTCACCAGAAATTGGAGGCACTAACAAGGGTATGCGACCGATGCAATTGGTGCTGACCGGCCTGGGAGGTTGCAGCGCTATTGATGTGATCAACATTTTGAAAAAGCAAAAGCAGGAGTTGAAAGACATACAGATTACCGTTACGGGCGAACGCCAGAAAGATGCAGTGCCTGCCTTATTTACGGAAGCCCACATTCATTTTAAGTTATTTGGCTCTGTAGATGCCGACAAGGCACAGAAAGCGGTGAGCCTGGCGGTTGAAAAGTATTGCTCCGTAGCCAAAACCCTGGAACCTAACACGCGCGTAACGTACGACTTCGAAATAATTGCAGCATGAGCGACACCCACCGTTTTTCGTATTCTGAGACCGATGCCATACGTGCTCAGCATGAACGAACAGAATTTCGCGAACACTCTGTACCTCTCTACTTAACGTCCAGCTTTGTATTTGAAGATGCGGAACAGGCGCGGGCTTTGTTTGCCGATGAAGTACCAGGCAACATTTACACCCGCTTTTCCAATCCCAATAGTTCCGAATTCATTCAGAAACTTTGCTTGCTGGAAGGAACTGAAGATGGTTTTGCAACGGCATCGGGTATGGCGGCCATGTACATCAGCATGGCATCTTTCCTTCGGGCAGGCGATCATGTGCTGGCATCGCGTTCGGTGTTTGGGTCTACCCATCAGATTCTCAATAATCTTTTCCCGCGGTTCAACATCACTCACACGTATGCTGATATTACAGAGAGCAAGGAAAGCTGGGAAGCCAAAATTCAGCCGAACACCCGGATGATTTTTGTGGAGACGCCATCGAACCCTGCCCTGGACATCATTGACCTTGAATGGTTAGGGCAGTTGGCCAAAAAGTACAATCTTATTTTAAATGTTGATAATTGTTTTGCCACACCTTATTTGCAGAATCCTGCCCGTTGGGGCGCACACCTGATAACCCATTCGGCAACAAAATTTATTGACGGGCAAGGCCGCGTAATAGGTGGTGCTGTATTGGGAACGAAAGAGCTGATTAAAGAAGTTCGCTTTTTTGCACGTCATACCGGGCCATCCATGTCGCCTTTTAATGCGTGGGTATTGTCGAAGAGCCTGGAGACACTGGCGGTGCGCATGGAGCGGCATTGTGGCAATGCGTTGGCGTTGGCACAATACTTAGAGCAACAGAAAGAAGTGCTGAAGGTGAAGTATCCCTTTCTTTCTTCGCACCCGCAACATTCGCTAGCAAAAAAGCAAATGCGCCATGGCGGTGGGCTGGTTACTTTCGAAATTGCGGGGGGTGTGGACAGAGGAAGGCGTTTGCTCAATTCCCTTAAAATGATTTCGCACTCGGCCAACCTGGGCGATACGCGCACCATTGCCACGCACCCGGCCTCCACCACGCATTCCAAATTGAGCGAAGAAGAGCGGCAGGCCGTAGGCATCACACCGGGACTCATACGGGTGTCGGTGGGCTTGGAATCGGTAAGTGATGTAATTGCAGACCTTGCTCAAGCAATCGCAGCTAGCAAATAACAGAACATTTTGTTGAAGACAGAATTGGCCGGGCGGGTTTCGCCCGGTGGCTGCCATTTTGTATATTTCCTAACACACACTAGTTGCGCTTTACATGCCTAAGTCAATTCCTGCTCAAAACATGGAGCAATCGCTCACACGACTCTCTTTGTTAGAGCAATTCATCAACTTGTCGAAGGATGCCATACAGGTGTCAGATGAACAGGGAAGGCTTGTCTTTATCAACGATGCTGCATCAGAGCGATTGGGCATTTCGAAAGAAGAAGTCAGCAATTACTTTGTCAGCGATTTCGAAAAACGCTTGAAAGACCCGGACGCGTGGCGTCTGCACCTGGAAGAACTTAAAAAGACCGACCACCTGGTTTTCGATGGATTAAACGTTAACCAAAAAACCGGAAGCAATTTTGAAGCAGAAGTAACCGTTCGATACGTAAATATTGAAGGCGTGGGCTATGTGATTGCCAGCTCGCGCGATGTAACCGAGCGTAAAATTGCAGAGCAAAAATTAAAGGAGAGCGAGCAAAGACTTACCGATGTGTTGACCATTATTGGCGAAGGCGTATGGGACTGGGACATTGAAAATGGTAAAGTCTGGCATAACACCCGCTGGAGCGAAATCATGGAGTTTGGTGAAGGTATTGATTACCATACCAACCAGGAGTTTACTTCGCGTATTTATACACCAGACCGGCTAATGGCTGAGGGGAATCTTTCAAAAGCCATCAAGAGTTCTGATTTTTTCGAAAGCGAGTTTCGCATTGTGAGGAAAGACGGCAGCCTGGTATGGATCAGGGATCAAGGGCATGTAATCAGACGCGATGAACAAGGAAATCTGCTACGGATTTTGGGCAGCATTTCCGACATCAGCCAGCGCAAGCGTTATGAGTTAGAACTGAAACACCAACGCGATATTCTAGATAAACTGGCAAACCAATTGCCCGGCATGCTCTACCAGTTTCAACTGTTCCCCGATGGTAAGATGGTGTTTCCATATGCCAGCCGTGGCGTAAGGGAAATCTATGGGCTTACCCCGGAACAGGTCTACAAAGATGTTAACTCCTCGCTGCACATACTTTACCCCGAAGACAGCGAAAAGGTTCTGTTGTCTATTCAAAATTCTGCCCAAACGTTGGATACCTGGCAATTGGAATACAGGGTGTTATTACCAGGACATGACGTGGGCTGGCGTTTGGGCATTGCAAAGCCAGAACAACTCGATGATGGAAGTATTTTGTGGCACGGATACATACAAGACATCACGGAGCGTAAATTGAGGGAGGAGGAGTTGCGTGCCAAGAACGATGCTCTCGAGAAGGCCAATTCGGAATTAGATCGGTTTGTTTACAGTACTTCGCATGATCTTAGGGCACCGTTGACTTCTGTGCTGGGGTTGGTTGATTTATGCGAACAATTGGAACCCAACAACAAGGAACTCCATACGTTCTTTTCTATGATGAAGCAGGCCGTTAACCGGCTGGACAACACCATCAAAAATATACTGGACTATTCGCGCAACTCACGCATCGGTATGGTGCCCGAACGGTTGCCTATGCAAGAAATCATTTGTCAGGCGGTTGATCACATCCGGCACATGCCCGAAGCTCAAAAGATCGACTTTGAAATAAAAGTGCAAGAACCCGTACTATTGATGTCAGACCGGCTGCGTGTTACTGCTATTGTGAACAACTTGATTACCAACGCAGCCAAATACCAACGTAGCCTTGAATCAAATCAATGGGTGAAGGTGGTTTTTGAGTCGGGTGAAGTGGGTGGAACGTTGACCGTTAGCGACAATGGAGAAGGCATCCCGGAAGACAAGCACCAGCGTATTTTCGCAATGTTTGTGCGGCATTCCCAAAACTCTACCGGCTCGGGTTTAGGTCTGTACATGTGCAAAGAAATGGTGGAGCGTTTGCGGGGCACCATTTCTTTGAAGTCCATTCCCGGAAAGGGAACCACTTTTACTGTTTTCCTTCCACACCTGGCATAGCCCACAACGCCAGTTCGAACATTATTAAACGGTTTGGAGATCCGCAGCCACAGCCCTACCTTATGCTAACAAATTTCAATGTTATGAAATGGAGGAGCGTATTTATTCTGCTTGCAGTCGTTCTGTTCAGATGTTCGCCTGTTGAGCCACCTCAACCTATCGGCCCCGTACCTACTGAGGCGCAGTTGAACTGGCATAGCATGGAGATGAATGCCTTCATTCACTTTACCATCAATACCTACACCGACCTGGAGTGGGGCATGGGTAGTGAATCACCTACGTTGTTTCAACCTACCCAATTCAATGCAGAACAGTGGATCAGTGTTCTTCACGACACCGGCTTCAAAGGTGTGATACTTACCTGCAAGCACCACGATGGATTTTGCCTTTGGCCAAGTGCGTATACCGATCATTCTGTGAAGAACAGCCCGTTCATGGGTGGACAGGGCGATGTTGTAAAAGCCGTGTCTGAAGCATGCAAGAAATATGGTTTGAAGTTTGGCGTGTATGTTTCGCCCTGGGATCGGAATCATGCAGATTATGGCGCACCTGCTTATGTTGACTATTACCGAAATCAGTTAAAAGAACTATTCACCCAGTACGGTCCTATTTTCGAAATGTGGTTTGATGGTGCGAATGGAGGCACTGGTTTTTATGGCGCGGCCAATGAAAAGCGCGGCATAGATGGATCAACCTACTACGACTGGCCGGGCACGCTCAACCTGGTGCGAAGCATGGAACCCGATGTGATCTTTTTTAGTGATGCCGGGCCAGGAGTGCGGTGGGTGGGTAATGAAAAGGGCATCGCGGGTGAAACCAACTGGAATACCATCAGCACCGATACACTTTTTGCCGGTAAGGCTGGCATTGAAAAGCTACTCAACACAGGTCATGAAAATGGCACTTCATGGGTGCCTGCCGAAACGGATGTGTCCATCAGGCCAGGTTGGTTCTACCATGCGCGTGAAGACTCGTTGGTGAAGTCGCCAGAGCGGATTTTCGACATCTACCTTACTTCCGTGGGCCGTGGCTCCACGTTGCTGCTGAATGTGCCGCCCGATCCGCGCGGTCTCTTGCACGAGACCGATGTGGCAGCCTTGAAAGGGTTCAAGCAACTGCTCGATCAGGCCTTCGCTGAAAACATGGCCATCCGTGCGAAGGCTTCAGCCACAAGCTTTCGCGGAGATTCGGACCGTTTTTCCCCAGCCCATTTAACAGACGAAAACCCCGAAACATACTGGACCCTGAACGATGGCGAAACTTCTGCTTCTGTTGATTTGGAATGGGAGGGACCGCGCACCATAAAGTATGTAGTGTTGCAGGAATACATTCAACTCGGTCAACGTGTGAAAGCATTTCGGGTGGAAGCCTTTCAGAACGGGCAATGGCATGAAGTGGCTGCCGGTACCACCATTGGGTACAAGCGAATATTGAAATTGGATAGTGTGGCCACGCAAAAAATCAGGGTCGCAATTGCAGATGCCAAGGCATGCCCCGTGCTGCATACCATCGGGGTTTATTAAATAAATACAGCGCTTGATCCCGCAAAGGACGGTAGTGCCGCAATGGTTACAAACCGTTCATGTTAAAAATGTAACCCTGTTTACGGTTTTGCAGTTAAGCACACCAATCCTTTCAGCTATGCTTCAAAATTTCTTTAAAACCGCCATCCGTACGATTCTCAAAAACCAATCGTACGCCATTATCAATTTTATTGGCTTAACAAGCGGGGTAGCACTGGCCCTGCTCATTATGACTTATGTTCGGTCAGAACTCAGCTACGATCAGTTTCATGAATATGGGGACAGATTATATCGCATACGCTATGATGCACCCAATGGATTAGGCTTGGCCACTTCGCCACCACCCATTGCCCCGGCCATGAAAGATTTCTTCCCCGAGGTAGAAGAAGCTGCGCGGCTGTACGCCCGCAATATGAGCATTAAGCGCCCCGATGCAGAAGAAGCATTCGAAGAAAATGGTGTTTTCTTTGCCGACTCGGCTTTGATGAAGATGATGACCTTTCAGTTCGTGAAAGGCAATCCTGAAAGAGCATTGGTCGACAAGTTTACAGTGTTGATCAACGAAGAAATGGCCAAAAAATACTTTGGCGATGCCAACCCGATTGGAGAGCCCTTGCTTTTTGGAGGCAAGCACAGCTTTAAAGTGGTGGGCGTGGTGAAGGATTTTCCTGAAAACTCTCACATCAGGTTCAACATGCTGGTGCCTTACGAGAACATGTTCGACATGGAGACAGACGAAACGGCCCAGGTGTTGCGAAATAACCTGGCCATCAATTTTGTGATCAGTCATTCCTACACCTACGTGTTGTTGAAGCCGGGTGCCGATCCTAAAAATGTAGATAACCAGTTCGATGCCTTTCTCAAGAAATATGCGCGCCCTGATTTGCTGGTAGGGCAGAAGTTTACTTTGTTTCCGGTGAAAGATATTCACCTCCAATCGACATTGCTTGCCGAGCCTTCTGCTACCAACTCCATGACCAACCTGTATATCTTCATGGGAGTAGGACTATTGACTATTCTAATCGCTTGTATCAACTACATTAACCTGAGTACTGCGCAATCATTCACACGCATTAAAGAGATTGGGTTGCGCAAGATATTGGGGTCAATGAAATCGCAGATCATTGTGCAGTTTTTGTCGGAGAGCTTTTTGTTCTGCCTGGTTTCATTTGCGCTGAGTTTTGTGGTGTTCTACTTTGCATTGCCCTTCCTCAACGAGCTTACCAACAAAGAGCTCTTGTTCAGCGAAGTCGTGGACTGGAAGTTGGTGGCGTTGTCGTTTGGCTTATTGGTGCTCATTACTTTCCTGGCTGGCGGTTACCCCTCTTACTTTGTGGCACGCTTCGACTCGGTTCATTCCATTAAAGGAGGTGCAGCGAATATTGGCAGCCAAAAACTGCGCAAGGTGCTGGTGGTATTTCAGTTGGGCATTGCCTGCCTGCTGTTGTCTGGTTCTTTGGTCATCATGAAGCAATTGAATTACCTGGCCGATCGGCCGCTGGGGTTCCAGAAAGATCATGTGGTTACCATTCCATTGTTCAGCCAGAATCTGAATGGTATCTTCAGCAGGCGCGATACACTCTTTCAAACCCGTTTGCAGAGTTACCGCGATGCGGTAGAAGCACAGACTGGGGTGCAAAGCACTACGTTGTCATCGAACGCGCCCGGTTTGGGTGTGGTGTACAGAGGCACTGTGCCCGAAGGATTTACACAGGAAGACCGACTCTTCATTGCCAACTTTGCTGTTGATTACGACTTCAAAGATACCTACGGATTAGAAGTGGTGGCCGGTCGTTTCTTCGGCCGCGAATTCGGTACCGATGCCAATGAAGGATTTCTGGTGAACGAGAGAGCCGTTCAGGAATTTAAGTGGGAAACTCCGGAAAAAGCGCTGGGAAAAACCATTAACCTGGAAGGCAAAGTGGGCAAGGTAGTAGGTGTGTTGAAAGATTTTCATTTCACTTCGCTCACCACGGCAGTTTCTGCATTGGTAATGGATGTAAACCCCAACCAGTTCAATGCATTGTCGGTGCGTTTCGAGAATGCGAACATACAATCCACCCTCGATAAGTTGGAGTTGGAGTGGAACCGCATGTTTCCCGAAAAGTCGTTTGAGTTTAACTTCTTAGATGAGCAGATTAACCAACAATACAGCAACTTTCAAAACTTCGGCACCATTATTCAAACATTTACCATTATTGCGGTGGTGATTGCCTGCCTTGGAGTATACGGACTGGTGTTGTTCGTTGTACAACGCAAGGTGAAAGAAATTGGGGTGCGCAAAGTTTTAGGTGCCAGCGTAGGCAGTATTCTGAACCTCATCTACAAAGATTTTGCGTGGCTGATTCTGATCGGTTTTGTGTTGGCCATACCTGCGTCTTATTACCTGATGAACGAATGGTTGAAAAACTTTATCTACCATGCACCGATTGATGTGGGCACTTACCTGATCAGTCTGTTATTGGTGCTGCTGGTTACAGCTCTAACAATTAGCTACCAGGCCATGAAGGCATCGATGGCCAACCCGGTTAAGTCGCTCCGCAGCGAATAAAGTTGTGCAAGCCGGTGACAAAACCTGTCAGATGAGTTAAATCGTCTGGCGGGTTTTCTTTTTTAAGGATGTTTGGAAATTTAGCCAGGCGGAGCGTGTAAATGTAGGCAACTGCTTTTTTGCGTTAATAATTGTCTGTTTTACACTTATTCAAAAATAAATGTATCTTGAGCCGCTATGCAGGCAGATGCATTTGTTATTGGTATAGACTATGGAACAGATTCTGTTCGTACCGTTTTGGTGAATGCAAAGAACGGGGAAGAAGCGGCCAGTTCCGTTTTTTACTATCCCCGTTGGCGCGATGGCCTCTTCTGCGATGCCTCTCAGAGTCAGTACCGTCAGCATCCGCTCGATTACATAGAAGGGTTAGAGGCAACGGTTCGCGATTGTGTTAAGCAGGCGGGTGCCGCAGCCAGGCATATCAAGGCCATTGCTGTTGACACCACGGGCTCCACACCTGTTGCGGTGGACCGTGAAGGGATACCGTTGAGCATGCATGCCCACTTTGCGAAAAATCCACACGCCATGTTTGTACTGTGGAAAGACCATACGGCCGTTGCAGAGGCAGCCGAAATCAATCAACACAACGAAAAATTTCCAGAAAATTATCTCCGCTTTGTGGGCGGTATTTATTCATCGGAATGGTTTTGGGCAAAATTGTTGCGCACCCTTCGGGCCGATGCAGATGTGCGCAAGGCTTGTTACTCTTGGGTAGAGCACTGCGACTGGATTCCCTTTCTACTCACCGGGGGCAACGATATAAAAGCAATGAGGCGCGGGGTATGTGCGGCTGGGCATAAAGCTTTGTGGTCGCCTGCGTGGGGAGGATTGCCTCCAGCTTCTTTTTTCTCAGTGTTAGATCCGTTGTTGGGGCAGCTTGCTTACCCCATGTTCGATCAGGTTTTTACGGCCGATCAGGCCGCTGGCAGGTTATCGCCCGAATGGGCGCAACGGCTGGGGCTCACTACCGATGTGTTGGTGGGAGTGGGTGCTTTCGATGCGCACATGGGTGCCGTTGGCGGGCAAATTGAACCTTACCACCTCAGCAAAGTAATGGGCACTTCTACCTGCGACATGCTGGTGGCACCATGCAACGAGGTGCAAGATCGGCTGGTGGGCGGCATTTGCGGCCAGGTGGAGGGTTCTATCATTCCGGGTATGATTGGTTTGGAGGCAGGTCAGTCTGCTTTTGGCGATACGTACGCCTGGTTTAAGAATTTGCTAACATGGCCTTTGCAACTGCTATCGCAATCGGCAGTGGTAGATAAGTCGGTTGCCCGGCAACTGCAAGAGGAAACCTCCAAACAGATTATCAGGCAACTTACCCGGCAGGCGCAAACACTTCCCGTTGCAGAAGGCGATGAGTTAGCGTTGGACTGGTTGAATGGAAGGCGAACCCCCGATGCCAACCAAACCTTAAAGGCGGTGATAAGTGGATTGCATTTGGGTACGGATGCGCCACGGATTTATAAAACGTTGGTGGAGAGCACCTGTTTTGGTGCAAGAGCCATCGTAGACCGTTTTGTGCGAGAGGGAATTCCTGTTAAAGGGCTGATTGGTTTGGGAGGCGTGGCGTGGCAATCGCCTTATGTAATGCAGGTGATGGCCGATGTGATGAACCGACCTATCCGCATACACCGATCAGACCAAACTTGCGCGTTGGGAGCAGCCATGTTTGCGGCTACCGTGGCCGGCATTTATCCCAAAGTGGAGGAAGCCATGCAAGCGATGGGGCCCGGTTTCGATGCAGAATACCACCCCGATGCGAAAGTGACATCTGTTTATGAAAAACGATATCAAAAGTTTAAGCAATTGTCGGATGTAGTAGGCAACTTATGAAACAATTTGATCACATCCGTGAGCAGGCATACCAGGCCAATATGCAACTGCCGGCATTGGGGTTGGTGTTGTTCACGTTTGGCAATGTGAGTACTGCTGATAGAAAAGCAGGTGTGTTTGCCATTAAACCAAGTGGAGTGCCTTACAAAGAGCTCACTCCCGCAAAAATGGTGGTGGTAGATTTTGAAGGTAAAACGGTAGACGGTGCGTTGCGACCTTCTTCCGATACCCAAACACATGCTGTGCTTTATAAGCACTTCGAAAAAATAAATGGCATCGCCCACACCCATTCCACTTACGCCACGGCCTGGGCGCAAGCTTTGCGCGACATTCCTATTTATGGTACCACGCATGCAGATCACAACACGGTAGATATCCCCTGCGCTCCCCCTATGAGCGATGAAATGATACAAGGCGATTACGAATATCAAACAGGTTTTCAGATTATCAATTGTCTGAAGAGCCGCGGGTTGAGTTACGAAGAAGTAGAAATGATTTTGGTGGGCAACCATGCTCCTTTTACATGGGGCACTTCGGCAGACAAAGCCGTTTACAACAGCGCAGTACTGGAACAAGTGGCCCACATGGCGTGGTTAACGGAACAAATTCGGCCTGGGGCAGGGAGGCTGAAAGAATCGTTGATACAAAAGCACTACCAACGCAAACATGGCGGAGGTGCTTACTATGGTCAGAACGAGTAAAGCAAAGTTCACATTAACGAGAACGTTAAGAGTAAGGAATTAATGAAGATAGACTTAAAACAACTCGAAGTTTGGTTTGTAACGGGCAGCCAACATCTATATGGGCCTGAAACGTTGCAAAAGGTAGGGGAGCACTCGCAACAAATTGTGACTGAACTCAATGGCACCGCACGCATACCCGTAACTGTTGTTTATCGCCCTGTTGTAAAGACTCCGGAAGAGATTTATCAGTTGTGTATCGAGGCCAACGCCCATCCAACCTGCATAGGGCTGATTGCATGGATGCACACATTTTCGCCTGCGAAAATGTGGATCGGTGGTTTGAAGATCTTGAAGAAGCCTTTGCTACATTTCCATACGCAGTTTAACCGCGACATCCCCTGGTCTGCCATAGACATGGATTTTATGAACCTGAACCAAAGTGCCCATGGCGACCGGGAGTTCGGTTTTATTATGACGCGTATGCGCCTCGATCGTAAAATAGTGGCCGGCCATTGGCAACAGCAGGAAGTGCAAAATCAGGTGGCCGGCTGGGTACGGGCCGCAGCGGCCTGGCACGATTGGCAAGGCGCTCGCTTTTGCCGTTTTGGTGATAACATGCGGCAAGTAGCAGTTACCGAAGGCGACAAAGTAGAAGCAGAGATAAAGTTTGGCTTTTCAGTAAATACCTTTGGTGTAGGCGATTTGGTAATCGAGATCAAAAAAGTTGCCGAAACAGAGGTTGATGCGTTGGTACAAACCTATGCCGACCAATACGCGCTCCAGGCCTCATTGAAAAAGGGAGGTGACCAGCATGCTTCTTTGCGAGAAGCTGCCCGCATCGAAGTGGGTATGCGGTCGTTTCTATCTCAAGGAAATTTCAAAGGATTTACAGACACCTTCGAAGACCTGCATGGCCTGGTGCAACTTCCCGGTTTGGCGGTGCAGCGCCTGATGGCCGATGGCTTTGGCTTTGGTGCAGAGGGCGACTGGAAGACGGCTGCGCTGGTGCGCGCCATGAAGGTGATGGCCCATGGTTTGCCGGGCGGTAATTCTTTTATGGAAGATTATACCTACCATTTCGAGCCTGGCAATGAAATGGTTTTGGGTGCACACATGCTGGAGATTTGTCCTTCCATCGCTGCAGGTAAGCCTTCGTGCGAAGTTCATCCGTTGGGTATTGGAGGCAAAGCCGATCCCGTAAGGTTGGTATTCCATGCGAAAGGGGGCGAAGCGCTGAATGCATCACTGATTGATCTGGGCAACCGTTTTCGTTTGTTGGTGAATGAGGTGAGGGCCATTGAGCCCCCTCAACCTTTGCCCAACTTGCCGGGGGCTCGCGTGCTGTGGAAACCTTTACCCGATATGGTTACCGGATGTGCCGCATGGATTTATGCCGGAGGAGCCCATCACACATGTTATAGCCAAAACCTGACCGTTGACCATCTGGCAGATTTTGCAACCATGGCGGGAGTGGAGTTGGTTCATATCGGAAATGATACGAAATTACATCAGCTGCAAAACGAGCTGCGGTGGAGTGAAGCTTATTATGGAAGACATTGAGAAGATGAATGAAAACAGTTGTTAAAAAAAATAAGTACTTAACCTTTACTTGATTTTATAATGAATGGTTTCGCTACACTAGATTGGGTGGTCATAGGGATTTACTTCCTGCTGATTGCTGCACTGGCTATCTGGGTAATCACCCGAAAGCAACAAAGCACCGAAGATTACTTTTTGGCTGGCCGAAATATTGGTTGGTTTGTAGTGGGAGCTTCTATTTTTGCTTCCAACATTGGATCCGAACACGTGGTGGGACTGGCCGGTGCAGGTGCCGGGGGTAAAATACCCATGTTGATCTATGAGTTGCATGCCTGGCTGGTGATAACGTTGGGCTGGGTGTTCCTTCCGTTTTATATACGCAGTGGCGTTTTCACCATGCCAGAGTTTCTCGAAAGGCGTTTCAATGCGAGTACCCGGTGGTTTTTGAGCGTATTTTCATTGGTGGCTTACGTGCTCACCAAAGTATCGGTTACGGTTTATGCAGGTGGTATTGTAATCGCTTCGCTGCTCAACATAGATTTCTGGTTCGGTGCACTGATGACCGTAATACTTACGGGTATCTATACCGTGTTGGGAGGTATGAGGGCTGTGGTTTATACCGAAGCATTACAAACGGTAGTGTTGGTGATCGGAGCGGGTACACTTACATTCATTGGACTGAGCGAGGTGGGTGGATGGGAAGGAATGCGGCAATCTTTAGAACCCGGGTACCTCAATATGTGGCGTCCGGCAACCGACCCTGATTTTCCATGGCCAAGCCTGGTAATATCCAGCTCTATTGTGGGCCTGTGGTATTGGTGTACCGACCAATACATAGTGCAGCGTGTGTTGGCGGCAAAAAACATTCAGCAGGGCAGAAGAGGAACCATCTTTGGCGGCTTTCTGAAACTGATGCCCGTTTTTCTTTTTCTCATTCCTGGCGTGATAGCGCTGGCGTTAAAAAATAAAGGTGAGCTTTCCTGGGATTCTCCCGACCAGGCTTTTGCCGCGCTGTTGATGAACAAGATGCCGGTGGGTTTACGCGGATTGGTAGCGGCCGGGTTGCTGGCTGCATTGATGAGTTCGTTGGCATCCGTATTTAATTCTTGCTCTACGCTGTTTACGGTAGATGTTTATAAGAAACTGAAGCCCAACACGCCTGAGAAGGACTTGTTGCGCATCGGCCGCATCGCCACAGCTATTGTGGTGGTGTTAGGTATTGCGTGGATACCCATTATGCAAAATATTTCGGGTGTGCTTTACGAGTACCTGCAGTCGGTACAGTCGTACATAGCGCCACCGATTACTGCTGTATTTTTATTGGGTATCTTCTATAACCGCATCAACAGTCGGGGAGCGCTGGTAACACTGGTGGTGGGCATGATCATCGGTTTTGTGCGCATCGGCCTTGAACTTGCCATCGATTCATTGGCACCCGGAAGCCTATTGCACACCATAGGGAGTACCAACTTCCTCACCTTTGCATCGTGGTTTTTCCTCTTCTGCGTTATTTTATGCTTGGTGGTAAGTTGGACTGCCCCGGCCCCTTCTGCCGCCCAAATCCAGGGATTGACTTTCAGTACCTTGTCGGAAGAGCAGCGCAAAGAAAACCGGGCCAGTTACAACGTTTGGGATGTGGCTTTGTCGTTGGCCGTAATAGCGCTGGTTGCCTGGGTAATGGTGACCTTTACAGGATAGAATGGAACTGTCTAAATACCAACAACAGCCCCGGCTGCTGGTTGCGGTGGACTGTATCATCTTCGGGTTCGATGGCACGGCTTTGAAGGTTCTAGTAATAAAGCGTGGCTTCGAGCCCGAAAAAAATAAGTGGTCGCTGCCAGGAGGGTTTGTGGAGGTTAGTGAAAGCACAGATGCTGCGGCTACCCGCGTGCTGGAACAACTCACCGGCTTGCAACAGGTGTACATGCAGCAGTTGCATTGCTTCAGTGCGGTAGACCGCGATGTGGCCGGAAGGGTGGTGTCCATTGCGTACTTTGCGCTGATCAATATCCAGAACTATCAGCACCAGCTTTCGCCTGCACACGAGGCAGCTTGGGTTCCACTTCGCAAAATGCCAGGTCTTATTTTCGATCACAACCAAATGGTGGACAAAGCCTGGCAGGTCTTGCGCGAGAAAGTGGCGAATCACCCCATCGGTTTCGAACTGCTGCCAACCCGTTTTACTTTGCCACAGTTACAAAGTTTGTACGAGGCCATCTACAACAGCAAGCTCGACAAGCGCAATTTCAGCCGAAAGGTAAAAGCCCTGGGTGTGTTAAAAAGATTAACCGAAAAGGAAAAAACCTCCTCACGTAAGGGTGCGTTCTTTTACGTGTTCGATCGAAGGAAATACCAACGCCTGGCGCGTGAAGGTAGGCGATTGATTTAGACTAGACCTTTAAGGAACCTCTAAATCCTCTCACGCCATAGTACGATTCGGCCCCATTGTGGTAAACAAACACATGGCCGAAACGGTAGTCGCAGAAAAGGGCACCGCCCAGCTTTCTAATATCGGGCGGAGTTAGCACCCAACTCGATGTTTTGGCATCGAATGTGCCCAACTTTTGCAATGCCCTGTATTCTTCCTCCGAAAGGATTTCAATACCCATTTCTTCCGCCATGTTAATGGCACTGTTTGCTGGTTTGTGCTCTTTCCTCGACTCCAGTGCCTCATGGTCGTAGCAAATACTTCTGCGGCCTTCGGGTGTTTCGGCTGCGCAATCATAAAAAAGGAACTCACCTGTTTTTTTATCGGCACCAACCACGTCCGGTTCGCCCCCCGATACTTCCATTTGGTGCAACGACCAGAGCTTGTCGGGCTTGGCTTTTAATTTAGCCTCTACATCGACCCACTTAATCCCTTTGTGGCGATTCATGTTCTTTTCAAACCGGGCTTGTAATGTGTGCAAAAGTTGATCGCGCTCGTTTGCCTGCAGATTGCGTTTCATAGGCACTTCCTTTTTACTGGTAGATTTCATTGTTGGATGTAGTAAGGTAAGATCGGATATTTTGTGTTGTACCGCAACCAGTTAATCTTTGAGGAGTAAATCTTCTGTTAAGAAATTTTCTGGTGGCTGGAAATTATGCTCCTTACTTCGGCTAAGCTTTGAAGCAGGAAGTCGGGCCCGGCAGCCCGCAGGGTATCCTCGCTTTGTGTGCCAGATAGCACGGCCGCAGTGATTACACCCGCATTTTTTCCTTCGGCCACATCGGCCGCTGTATCACCTACCTTTAAAAAAGTATCAGGCTTATCTACAGCCAACTGCTGCATCATTAACTTAATCATGTCGGGGTGAGGTCGACCACGTAAGTTGGGCCCAGGCGTGCCAATAAAATCAAAGCGCGACTGCGGCCATCCAAGGTGCGTCAGCAGCAAAGACAGAAGTTCCATGGGTAGGCCACTTCCCAATCCTATCTTTACTCCCTGCGAGGTTAGTATTTCAAAAAGTGCAGACGCTTCCGGATGTGCCTCGAAAGCGTGTAGTTGCCTTTCTACATTTTTAACAAAATCAGCGAACAGTATATGCATCAACGAAGCGGGCAGTTGGTGATGCGCCACCAGGCGGGCGATCATTTCTTTTTTATCGAGGCCACGGTTGGCTGTTATGAACTGTGCATCTGGACTAAGGCCGTGTGTTTTGAAGGCAGCATCAAAACACTGGCTGATTACGGTTTTGTCTTTCTCCAAAACCGTTGTGCCAATCACATCAAAAAGTACAGCCTGAATCATTCACCCAATTTACCGGAATGATTCCAATAATCAGAACTCAATACACGTTCAATCCCAGAATGATGTCGCGTTTACCTTCCCATACTCCCTGGTTATTTTTTTTCAGTGCAATGATGCCATTGCCTCCTCTTTTTTCCTGGGCATTACGCACTTGTGTCGTTACTAACTTATCATCTTCAAAAAGATATTCGTCTATCCAATAATATCGTCCGTCTGGCTCCATGATAATCGGATGGATATGAGCCGGATCTTTTCTGTTGGGGTAGGAGGCAGGCCTGATACTGGTAAATTCATAGCGCCCGTTTTGGTCGCTTTTCACCCAACCCCGCAGTTCACCATGTCTTCGCGCATTCTTTTGGGCGTCTCCCGGTGTGTAATTACCGTTGTGGTCGGTGTGGTACACATAGAGAACCACGTGGGGTGCAGGGGTCTTGCCATCGCGTTGGTAGATGGTGCCGCGAATAACCATGGGTTCGCCTGGGGCGTTGGCAGGTCCCAGCCGGGCAGACCATGATAGTTGGGCAGGCATATCGGCAAACATCAGTTCGCAATCTTCGCAGGAGCCAATTGCTTTGCGGGTTTGCCCGTGGGCCATGGAACCGGCCATTAAAAATAGGATACTTAGTAATAGTCGCATAAAGAGGTGTTAGTTTATGGATGGCTCTAACGAGCTACGCCTAGCGTTTGCTGCCCTATTGGGTTGATTGGTAAGTATTTCTTGACGAAATGCACGAATTGATTCCTTCTTCTTATTCCTAAATCCGTTAAAGCCAGCTAAATTGTTTGGTGCGATGAACCGGTTCTGGAAATACAAAGGCGATCATATTTTATTTTGGACGATTACCGTTGGGTTTCATGTCTACACGCGTTTGTATGTGGTCGATATGGCCGGCTGGGGTCATTTTATTTTTGAGGTGTTGCTGCGCAACAGCCTGTTAGCTATGGTTATTTATGCCCACCTGGAATACCTAGTGCCTGTATGGGCACAGCAGCAGAAGTGGGTGGCTTATGTTTTCGGGTTGTTGCTTTGTTTTGCTTTTTATGTTTTGGTAAAAAACACGCACGACTATTACCTGAATGTTTTTACCGGCAAGATACCGTTGCCATTCTGGCGATATTCTTTTTACAATTTTTCGATTGCATTGTTCTATCTCACCTTTGCGCTGGCGTTGCACCTCAGCAAAGAGTGGTACTTTCAGCGCAAGCGCCTGCGCGAGATGGAATTGGAGAAACTACAGACAGAATTAGAGTATCTCAAGTCGCAGATTAACCCACATTTTTTGTTCAACTCACTTAACACTATTTTTTTTCAGATAGATAAGAATAACCAGGAGGCCAGAGACACGCTCACTAAATTTTCCGACACGCTGCGGTTTCAACTCTACGAATGCAACGTCCACGCCATTGCCTTACAACGCGAAACAGAATACCTGCATCACTATGTAGATTTGCAACGCATGCGCAAAGACCATCGGTATCAAATTACGTTTGCCACAGAGGGCGATTTGCATAACCGCACCATTGCACCGTTGTTATTAATGCCCCTGGTGGAAAACGCATTCAAGCACGTTTCGCATTTTCCTCATGGAGATAATCGTATTGCGTTCAGACTCACCGCGCGGCAGGGTGCCATTGAATTTGTGGCACAAAACACACGCGAAACACGTGTGCAACGTAGCGGGCCTGGTGGCATTGGCCTTCGCAATCTGCAAAGAAGATTGGAGCTGCAATATGCCAACCGCCATCACCTGGAGATAGCAGATACAACCAAAGAATTTGAGGTACGCTTAACACTGATGGATGAAAAAGAGTAATCGATGAGAACAATGGCATTGCGCGTATTGATTGTAGACGATGAACCAGTGGCCCGTGCGGGTATGCTGGAATACGTAAAAGAAGCACCTTTTTTGCATGTGGTGGGTCAGTGCAGCCATGCGGCCGAAGCGGCCGAAGTATTGACGCGCGAACCGGTAGATCTTTTACTGCTCGATATTCAGATGCCCCGGCTAAGCGGGGTGGAGTGGTTGAAAACATTGAGCCAACCACCCATGGTGATTTTCACCACTGCCTACGGAGAATATGCGTTGGAAGGCTATGCGTTGGATGTAATCGACTACCTGGTAAAACCCATTCCCTTCGCCAGGTTTCTGAAGGCGGTGCAAAAAGCCTACGACTATCACCAACTGAAAGCTAACCCTGATGCACAGTCGCCTGAATTCATTTTTGTGAAGAGCAATGGCAAATTCGAGCGTGTCTATTTTCGCGATTTGTTGTACGTGGAAGCCATGCAGAACTACGTGGTGTTGCACCTGCCGGGGCAGAAGTTAATGGTATACATGACGTTGAGTGGCATTGAATCTGCTTTGCCCGCCAAAGATTTTTTAAAAGTGCACAAAAGTTTTATTGTAGCCATGGCTCATGTGCAGGCCATCGAAAACAATGAGATACTCATACGCGGTGCACGCATTCCCATCAGTCGCGCTTTGCGAGAGGAAGTGGTGCACCGCATAATGGGCGGTAACTTGCTGAGTCGCTAGTTCGCGCCCAACACAGACTTCATATTACTCGTAACGCAACGTATTGGCCGGGTTGGTACGTGCCGCGCGAATGGTTTGCATGCTGACTGTGAGCAGTGCCACCACCACGGCTGCAATGGCCGAAAGCAGGTAAGCCACCACATTCATATCAATGTGGTAGGCAAAGGAGTGCAGCCACTGATTCATAAAATACCAGGCAATGGGCCACGCCAACAAATTGGCAATCAAAATCAGGGAGACAATCTCCTTTGAGAGCAGGGCCAGGATACTCGGCACCGAGGCGCCCATTACTTTGCGGATGCCAATTTCCTTAACGCGCTGCATGGTGTTGAAGGTGGCCAGACCAAAAAGACCCAGGCAGGCAATAAAGATGGCCATGGCAGAGAAGATGGTAAAGAGCTTTCCCTCCTTCTGCTCAGCTTCGTAAAGACGGCCATAGCGGTCGTCCATAAATTGGTATTCGAAAGGTATGCCGGGCAACATGCGCTTCCAGATACCTTCCAGATGAGTCAACCCGTCCTGCATTTGTGTGCCTGCAATTTTTACTGATAGAAAATTGCTGCCGCCCTGGCGGGTGGGGATAAATATCATGGGAGCCACCTCCTGGTGTAAAGACTCAAAATGAAAATCTTTCACGATGCCGATCAGTTTGCCGGTGGTGCCCCCGTACCCAAAGTCTTTTCCAATGCCTTCTTCCGGAGTAGCCCAACCGATGGCCTTTGCTGCTGCCTCGTTAAGAATAAAAGCCAGCGAGTCGTCTGTCGGGATATCCTTTGAAAACGTGCGACCCGCAGCCAGTTCAATACCATACGTGTCAAAGAACTCATAATCAACGGCCACGTATTTCAGATTTACGCCTGTGTTCACCAGGCTGTCGCCTTTCACAATGGTGCTACCACTGCCCTGCGAATCCAACAGACGTCCGGTAGGAATGCGCGAAGAGCGGCCTACATTCTTGATGGACGAAGACAAAAGCATTTCGTTGTAAAACGCATCGTACTGGTCGCTCAGGGCACCATAGTAGGTAAGCGTAATTACCTGGTTGCGGTCGTAGCCCAGATCGCGGTTGTTCAGGTAGCTCAGCTGCTGAAAGGTGATGGCCGTGGCAATGATGAGCACTATGCTGATGGAAAACTGGGCCACTACCAATGTTTTGCGTAAGGCGCCTTTGCCCTTCACCGATCCTTGCTGGCCTTTCAGCACCAAGGCAGGTTTGAAACCCGACACCACAAAGGCAGGGTAAACCCCGGCTAAAAGACCTACCGTTAGCGCAAACACCAGCAGGCCGGCAGCCAGTTTCCAATTGGCGAGCAGATCCAACACGAGCGCTTTGCCTGTAAACTGGTTTAACCAATCCAGCGCCACCCAGGCAATGCCTAATGCCAGCACGAGAGAGAATAGGGCAATGAGTGTAGACTCGCTCAGGTACTGAGTGATGAGTTGGTTTTTGAACGCGCCTACCACTTTTCGCAACCCCACCTCTTTGGCACGTTTGGTAGCGCGCGCGGTGGACAGGTTGATGAAATTAAAGCAGGCAATAAGTATAATGAACACCCCAATTACCGCCATCATGTATACGTTGTTGATGTTGCCGTTTACTTCAATCTCGTCATCGAGGTGCGAACGCAAATGCACATCGGTAACTTTTTGCAAGGTGAGCTCGGTAACACGCGAGGCCACAAAGTCGGCTGGTACGCCATAGTTTGCGCGCGCAAAGGTACCAAAGTGCTTATCTAAAAATTCCGGAAAGCGTTGGGTGATGGTCTGTGGCTGTGTGCCCTCGGCCAGCAGCAAGTAGGTGGTGAATGCGTTGTTACCCCAGTTAGTTTCCAAACCGCTGCGGCCATAGATGTTGTCGTCTTCCAGCGTAACAAAACTTACCAGGAAGTCGGGATGCCAATGCGTTTGCAAAGGAAAGTTTTTGAACACACCTGTTACCTCCAAATCCAGCGCGTTGTTGAAGCGCAGGCGCTTGCCCACAATGCTGGTGGAGTTGAAGTAACGCATAGCAGTTTCTTCCGACAGCATCACGGTAAACGGTCGCTGGAAATCGCGGGCAGGATCTCCTGAAAGTACGTTGATATCAAAAATCTTGAACAGGTTGGGTTCGGCCAGAAAGATGTCGTTTTCAGTAAACGATTTGATTTCACCGTTTTCCTCCAGGCCCACCACGGTGTTGTATTGCAGGGTACGTGCCATCAGCTCAATTTCACCAAAATCATTTTTCAGCAGTGGCCCAAAGGGTGGGGCCACGCTGGAAAGGTGTAGCCTTGGGTTGCGTTCCTGGTCGTAGAAAATGCGAGTTACACGGTAAGTCCTGTCAGCGTTGGTATGGTAGCGGTCGTAGCTCAGCTCATCGGCTACAAAAAGATAAATCAACACGGCACCCGACATGGCCAGGGCCAAGCCTGCCATGTTGATGAAGGCCGTAAGTTTGTTGCGCACGATGGAGCGAAGCGCAACTTTGATGTAGTTTTCGATCATATCAGTGGTGTTAGAGGCGGTTTCCTTTCAGATGTACTTAGCTTAGACAACTTCTTTTCTTTGAGGTTGCACCCTTTCAATTGTTTTTTGAGGTTGGCGGGCTTTGCCACACAATGTTGGTGATGAGCCAGCGCCCATCGTATTTGGCCAACTGAAAATAGTCAGTGCCCCATTGGGCAGTTAGTTTGCCACAGGCGGTCTGGTCTTGCACATCGAAGATTTCAATTTTACGTGGTGCATCGGCCGGCAAGGTTTTCTTGGCGTTCCACTTCCCGGCCAGCTCGTACAACTCGTTGTAGGTCATGATGGATTCTGGCTGATAGTCGGGTTTGTCTTTCGGGCGCCAGAACCCTTTTTTGGTGAGCTGTGGATGTACGCTGCGTTGAATGCGCTCGGGTTGAACGAGATAAAGAGCGTCTACATAATCTTCAATGGCGGCATAGACCAGTTCGCGGTCGGTTTGTGCCTGTGTGAAGATTGGAAGGCAGCCAACAAGGGCAACGAGGAAGAGTAGTTTCTGCATGGTGAAGGTGGTTTGGCTCCACCTATGCCAAAAACCCGGCCATCGGCTAATTAGCCGAAAAATGGGCAATACTTTCCCGCAGGTGTACGAAGCCGCTCATAGGTCGGTCGCTGCCGGACTACCCCTACGGCAGAGGTGCTGTGCGTTCATGGCTGTTTTTTCATCCCCGAAAGGGCACCAAAAGGGGTAAAACCGACTGCATTAAAACGCATAAACTTTACCTTATTTCGTTATTTTTGCTAATTGTGCTTACCTCCCGGTAATGAATAAAGGGCTTTATCTATGGTTGGGCGTATGGATTTTGGCGACTGCGTGTACCCAACGCATGATTTGCCCTGCCTACCAGAGTGCCTTCATCTACGATAAAGATGCCCTGCGGAAGAAATTCAGCTACTTTAAAGAGGATTCAACACCCAAAATTCTTACCGCCAGCAAAAACAAATACCTGGTGGCGGTGCCCGAATCTTACCGAAAGAAACTGCGCAACCTGCAAACTGTGGAAATGAAACCGGTATACCCGGTTATTCCTGATTCGCTGAAGCTGAACAAAGAAGGCGACCAACTGATGGCCGAGATGGATGTGGTGCCCGACAGTGCTACGGCCCAGCCTATGGACAGTGTGTATGCGATTACCAAAACCAAAGAGAAGTACAACGTAGACCAGGATATCTACATGTGGTATTTCCGCGATATACTGGTGCTGCCCGATGTGCGTGCAGCCATGGAGCAGCGTGATGAATCGCGCAAAGAAAATGAAGAAGGAGGACCCAAGGAAAAGAAGGGGTTCTTCTCTTTCTTGAAAAAGAAGAAGGCCGATTCGCTGGCCGTAGACGAGCCGGAGGATGCGCCTGCCGACAGCCTCTCTACCAAGCCGGCACGAAAGGGCCTATTCAACAAGAAAAATAAACCGAAGCAGAAGAAAGAATCTACACCCAAAGAACCGGCCAAGCGCGAGGAAGACGAGGACGATGGGTTTTAACTGGAATTGATGGCGGGGGTAATGATGCAAACCTGTAACGCTGTAACGAGTCGATTGAACAAACAGAGGTAGTGGATGCATCACGTGTTTTGAAAGTCAGAGTAAGCATGCCGGCCTCACTCACAACGTGTTTGTAAAATTCAGATTAACTGAATAGGGTCAGGTTTCCGTGCTGATCGGCTGGGGGGGCAGGCAGTAGAAGGGAAGCCTCATCGTTGGCTGCATCGTGGATGCGGGGAGAAACGGTATAGTTCTCCAACGCTATGCCTTTGTTCGTTTTTTCCAGCAGCGCCAGCAGTGCAGCTTCTTCCGCTTCGGGTTGCAACCAGGTAGCATAGTCCTCCTTCTTGAGGATCGCAGGCATTCTTTCACCCAGGGCAGCCACATCGCTCGAACTGGCGCAGGTAATGAGTGTGAAGGTGTGAAAAACTTCGCCTGTTTCATCGTCAAATTCTTCCCAGAAACCGGCCATACCAAATAGTCCTTTGTCAGGTGGGCGCAGCCGGTAGGGAATGGAAGTCTTTTTTCCGAGGCGTTTCCATAAGTAGAAGCCATCGGCAGGCACCAGGCAACGATATTTTTTTAAAGACTTACGCAAAGTGGCCCGTTCACTGATCTGCTCGCTGTGCACGTTGATAATTTTTTCGCTGATGGCCTTGTTCTTGGCCCACTGAGGCATGGTGCCCCAATAGAAATGCGACAAGCCTGCGCTGCCGCTGGTAATAACCGGCAATAGTTGCGAGGGGGCCGCATTGTAGCGTGGCTTTTCAAATCCGTAAGGATCTACCCCGAAATGGTCGGCCAACTGGGCGGCCGTACTTGCCAGCGAATATCTTTCTATCATCCCGTCAGGTTGTCAATAAATTGTAAAGATTGCAACTCCGACCAATATAAACCAGCGCTATTAAAAAGCGCGAAGCCCACATGCCCCCCGCGTTCGGGATAGCGCAGCGTGAGAAATGGGTTGGCTGCAGCAGGATAGCAGCGGGAAGACAGAAATGGGTCGTTCTTGGCGTTAAGCAGTAATACTGGCCGCTGTATGTTACTTATAAAGTGAAGAGAACTGCATTGCTCGTAATAATCCAAAGCATCGCGAAAGCCATGCAATACAGACGTGTAGCGGTTGTCGAAATCGATGAGTGTGCGGATGTCGTTCAGCCCTTGCGCACTCAACGCTTTATTTGTTTGGGCTTTGCGATGGATTTTTTCTTTCAGGCTTCTCAGAAAACGTTGCGAGTAGATGGAGTTACCCGCTTGTGAAATCTGAATGCAACTGCCGTGTAGATCGAGCGGCACAGAAATGGCTACTGCACCGCGCACCGCTTTAGGCAACGTGGCTGCCTGCTCGCCCAGGTATTTCAGTGTCAGATTGCCGCCCAGGCTGAAGCCCACCAGGCAAATGTTTGGATATCCTTTGCGAAGGGCGTGCTGCACTACGGTGTGCAGATCGTCCGTGGCACCGCTGTGGTAGAAGCGCGTTTGGCGATTCATCTCTTCGCTGCAGCCGCGGTAATTCCAGGCCAGCACATCGTAACCCGCGGCTGAAAAAGCACGGGCCATGCCTTTGATGTAGGGTCGTGTGCTATTCCCTTCTAAACCGTGGGAGAGGATAACCAGTTTTTCGGATTGATTGCGAATCCAATCCAGGTCAAGGAAATCATCATCAGGTGTGGCAATGCGCTCGCGGTGGTAAGGTGCCAACGTTACCTTTCGTAGCAGCGAGGGGTAAATGGTTTCAGCATGTCGGTTGAATAACCACCAGGGTGTTTGATACCGATCGGCTGAAGTGTGCACGCGTTTTGTTATTTCCAACCCATACGCTCTTTCAAGCTGTTGATGTGCCCCAGGTGGTGGTCGCCATGCCAGGCATACAGGGCCACTTGCCGATCGAGGCGAACGTACTTATTCGTTTCAGGATGGAGGAATGAGCGTTGCCAGTCGGCAGAGGTGTTGTGTTTGAGCAAAGCCACCCATTTGGCGTGCAATGCTGTGATCAACTGAAGCGAAAGGGCAGGAGGGGCCGTTGTTTCGGGTGTTTGTGCCCACGCCTTTTCATTGTAGGCTTTGATCAGCGGGGTTTCTTCTGTCAGTGTCCACTTCAAGCGTATGAAAGCATTCAGGTGGCTATCGGCCACGTGGTGTATTACCTGGCGTAGTGTCCAGCCGCCTTCGCGGTAGGGGGTATCGAGTTGTGCATCGGTTAATGTGCTCGCTGCAGTGGCCAGCCTTTGCGGTAACGTTGCAATTCGTTCTATGCAGGCATCCAGCTCTGCCTGGTTGTAGCTTTCTTGTGGCGCAAAAGTGCCGATGGGGTAACGTAAGTCTGTCATAGGTAGTTGTCGCTAAAAGTTTCGAGAACGCAACTATTCATTGTTTTGTTCCGCCACCGCCTCTTTCAATTCTGCTTCCGTGTAGTTTTTCTTCAGCTTCACTGGTTTGCTCTTACGTTTTTTACGAACGCGTATGTTGGTAAATTCACTCAGCAGCGAGAAGGCCACGGCAAAGTAGATGTAGCCTTTGGGAATTTCCTGGTGCAAGCCCTCCAGCATCAAGGTGAAACCGATCAAAATCAAAAAGCCCAGTGCCAGTACTTCCATGGATGGATGGTTTTTGATAAAGTCGCTGATGGCTCCGGCAAAAAACATCATCACAAAAATGGAAACCACCACGGCAATGATCATGATAATTACCTGTTCGGGTGGCACTATGCCCACCGCTGTAAGAATAGAGTCGAATGAAAAGATAATATCAAGCAAAATGATTTGAACAATCGTTCCCACGAAAGTGGCCGCGGCTTTTTTCATGCCACCTTCCTCTTCTTCTTCTCCTTCCATTTCGTGGTTGATTTCCAACGTGCTTTTCGCGATGAGGAACAAGCCGCCAAAGAGCAGAATCAGATCGCGCCCACTGAAGCTGTGCGGGTTATCCATTAAAATATTAGCAGGAATGGTGAAGAGGGGCTCGGTGAAGCCGATGATCCAGGTGATGCCCAGCAGCAAAAGCACACGTACGATCATGGCCAGTGCCAAACCAAAGTTGCGGGCCCTTCTGCGCTGCTCTTCGGGCAACTTATTAGATACAATGGAAATGAATATAATATTGTCGATGCCTAATACGATCTCAAGAAAGCAGAGGGTGATCAGGGCCAACCAGGTGTCGGCTTTGAGGAACAATTCCATACGAGGGGTTTGTCGATTTTGTTCGGTTCGAACTTCCAAATTAAACAAAGCCCCGAACTTCAAAAAACTCTTCCCCGAAATTGGAAAAAAAACTCACGGCAGGGCCTTAATGGCCACTAAATTTGCCTGTGTGTCACTACTTTGTGCACAGATTCCATTTATTTTGCGCGCAATTACGGAGAGGTGCCAGAGTGGCCGAATGGGACGGTCTCGAAAACCGTTGTCCGACATGTCGGACCGAGGGTTCGAATCCCTCCCTCTCCGCACGTTTTGAAAGAGAGCTATCAGGCCAATTCCATTTCCTCGGGTAGCGTTAAATGTACTGACTTCAGCCACTCCGCTTCCAAAAGGTTGGCCCAGGTGTGCATGTATTTTACCACGTCTGCGTTGATGTTGTGTTTCAGGTTGCGCTCGTTGGCCGGCAAGGCGCGCAACACTTTTACATCCGATAAACGCTCCAGGTGTTTCAGATCATCGGCATCGAAACCGAATGCAAGTAATTCGGAGATGACATCATCCATTGGCAGGCCGCTGGTGGGGCAGTAGTCATTCAATTGCTCCGACCAGTCGCCATGACCTAACAAGGCCCTTCGGTGTATTTCTGCCTTGCTGAGCCGGGTTACTTCTTGTGCCAGAAAACCGCAATTGCAGGCGCCCATATGGCCCCATTGATAGTCTTTGTTATTGGTCAATTCCATGGCGGCCCTTCGAATGGCGGTAATAACTTCTACTGAAACTTTTGCCATACTGCTAATGTGTTTTCAACTAATATAAATAACATTGAAGTTTATTTTTGGTTCTTGATGTGGAGCGCATTATCTCGCAATAAATATTTACACCCTATTGCATGGCTGTTGTTACTGGCAGCGTGCGCATCGCCCCGGCCCGAGGAGGCAAAAGTGGAGCCGCTCTATGCGTTGAACCCCGACACGACCATTCGCCCTGCGAGTGATTTTTACCGGTTTGCCAATAACGCTTGGTTGCAAACCACCACCGTTCCAACAGGCTACCGCGGCTGGACCATCTACCACGAATTGGAGCGCACCAACCGGCAGCAGTTAATGGAAATCGTACAAAGTATTCCTAATAACCCGCGCTATCCCGAAGGTTCGGGCATACGTAAGGCGTGGCACTTTTTTCAGGCCGGGCTGGATTCGCTGCGAATAGAACGGCAGGGGTTGGCCCCTTTGCGCGCTATGCTAAACACGATAACGGCTATTCGCTCTACCCCTGATTTGATGAATTATCTGAAAGATGATTATTCGTGGGTGCCACCCTTTTTCCAGTGCGTGCCTACTGGTGATGGTAGGGCAACGTTAGTGCCTTCTGGCCTGGGGCTGACCGAGCTTCAGGATTACGTGGCTACCAATGCGGAGACGAGAATAAGGCGGCAGCAATATGTGGACATGATGGCCACTTTGTTTAGACTCTCAGGTCAATCGGAGGGTGCAGCACAAGCCGATGCGTGGGAGGTTTTGGAAGTAGAAACCACTTTGGCACGGGCGTGGCTTCAAACTGATGAGGTTCCTCGCAGTTATTTCCAATGGGCCGAACTTGATCGCTTATCGCCCGACTTTCCGTGGTCGGCCTGGCGTACATCGGCAAGCCTTCCGGCTGAGTGGGTGTTTACCTCACGCACCCAGATAGAAGCCTTGAACAGAATTTGGGCGATGCCGATTGAAAAAATCAAAAGCTATTTGAAAGGTCAGTTGTCGCGCAAAGCAGCGCCCTATCTTTCCTCCGGGTTTCAGCAGGCTTACCATGATTTTTACCCTCCCAACAATACCGATATCGCACACACACACCGGGTATTACGTGTGGTGAATGAGCTATTCAGCGATGCCATAGGCAAAGTGTATGTGCGGCAATATTTTTCAACAGACTCTTTGCGCATGGTACAAGCGTTGGCAGAGAACACACGCCTCGCTATGGCCGATCGCATCAAGGCGTTACCGATTCCAGACTCGCTCAAGGTGAGGCCCTTGAGCAAATTGCGGCAATTGAAAATCAATGTAGGCTTTCCCGATAAGTGGAAGAGTTATGCCGGGCTGCTGTTGGAAAAAGACAGTGCGCGCCAATCGTGGGTGGGTTATATCATGCAGGCGAGAAAATTTCAGCACCAAGAAATGTGGCGACCAATAGCCGCAGGTGAATGGAGCACACCCGCGCAATCCACACAATTAGTATACGAAGCAAACCATCATACGCTTACCATCCCCGCGGGCTTTTTGCAACATCCTATGTGGCACCCACGAGCTGCCATAGCCGTACAATATGGTCTCACGGGAGTATTGATGGCCCAGGCCATGGTTCCGCTGTTTCAAGATTTGTTTCATGCGGCCTTGCTGCCTGCGCCACGGCCGGGGCAACGTGGAGTGCGCCAACCTGATGAAGATGAGAACTTCTTGCGATGGGAGCAGGAAAGTGCGGCCTTGCATGTGGCCTTGGAGGGATTGATGCGCTATGAACGCGAAAATCCGGGTGAGGCGGCACCTGCGCGTTGGACTTCCGAGCAGCAATTCTTTATTGCCTGGGCTACCTTATTAAGAACGCAAACTTCAGGTCAGCACCAGGAGTCCATCGGGAACGAGGGATTAAAGCCACTTTATTATTGCCAGGCGTTTTATAGGGCTTTCGATGTGCAGCCGGGCGATCCGTGCTTCATAGTTCCCGAGAAGCGCATAGCGTTTTGGTGATATTTGTGCCAATCATTTTGTTATTTTAGCAGCCCTTGCTATTATTGCCCCACAATTTTTCAGTTACATGGGAAAAGGAGATAAAAAATCGAAAAAAGGAAAGCGTTGGAGACATTCTTTTGGTGTGTCTAGAAACCGTCAGGCCATTAAGGCCAAATTAAAGCGCAATGCTTCAAAGAAAAAGAAGGAAGGCGTTGCAGCGGCAGCCCCTGCGAAAGCAAAAAGAGTAGTAAAGAAGAAGGCAGACGCCTGATTATTTTAACTGAATGAAATACAACGTAAACATGGCATGGTGGTGGCAAGATTCTAAACCGAATCGGTGCCCGGCTATGTTGTAACGTTTACTATTCACAATAGAAAAAGCCTGCTCCGATTCAATCGGGGCAGGCTTTTGTTTTTTAGTGCAATTTGTTTGTAGAACCAGAGAATGAAAAAATTTCAGATAACCACTACCCAACGCAGCCTGCTGGCCGACACGCTTACACCGGTAAATATTTACCTGAAACTGCGCGATGTCTTTGCCGGCACCATCTTGTTAGAGAGCTCCGACTATCACGGTAACGAAAACAGCTTATCTGTCATCGGCTGCGACCCGGTGGCATCTTTCGCGGTGAAAGGCCAACAATGCGACATGGAGTTTCCTGATGGCACCACACAAACAACAATCTTGGATAAGCCCGGACAGTTTATCCAGGTGTTGGAAGAATTCCGCACCGCCTTTCAGCCTGACCGCACCGTGCAGTTGAAGTACATGAACAGCGGATTGTTTGGCTACATGGCCTACGATGCCATACCCCTGTTTGAAGACATTTCTTTTGCAGCCCGCGATAAGCAAATACCCGATGTGGTGTACAAGTTCTATCGCTACATCATTGTGGTAGATCACTTTTCCAACGAGATGGCCTTGTACGAGCACGCAGTGGCAGAAAGCAAAGGTGTAGGACTAGCGCGGCTGGAGCAGATCATTTACAGCAATCGCTTTTCTACCTACCCCTTTGGTCGCACGGGCCAGGAACAGTCTAATTTTACGGATGCGGAGTTTCTCGACATCATTGAAAAAGGAAAGCAGCACTGCTACCGGGGCGATGTATTTCAGATCGTACTCTCGCGCAGGTTCGAGTGTGGTTTTCGTGGCGATGAGTTTAACGTGTACCGGGCGTTGCGCTCCATCAATCCGTCTCCCTATCTTTTTTATTTCGACTATGGCAGCTTTAAGTTGATGGGTTCTTCCCCAGAAGCACAGTTGCAGGTAAAGAATGGATCGGCTTTTATCTATCCAATTGCAGGCACCTTCCGCAGGTCGGGCAACGATTTGGAAGACCAGGCCCTGGCAGAGAAACTCATGGCCGATGAAAAGGAGAATGCCGAACACGTGATGTTGGTAGACCTGGCGCGCAACGACATGAGCCGCCATGCCGAAGCAGTGAAAGTGGAGGTATTTAAAGAAATACAGTTCTATTCGCATGTAATCCACCTGGTATCGAAAGTGAGCGGCCGCATACGCGAAGGTGCTTCGGTGGTACACATGGCTGCCGATACGTTTCCGGCAGGAACGCTTTCCGGTGCGCCCAAGCACAAAGCAATGACGTTGATCAACCAATTCGAAAATGTAAACCGCGGCTATTATGGTGGGGCCATTGGCTTTTTGGGGTTCGATGGCTCCTTTAACCATGCCATCATGATACGCACGTTTCTCAGCAAGGGCAACCGATTGGTTTACCAGGCGGGGGCAGGCATTGTGGCCAAGTCGGCAGCGGAGAGCGAATTGAATGAAGTAAACAACAAGCTGGCTGCACTGCGCAAGTCGTTGGAGCTGGCTGAAAAATTATAATGTAAGCACATGAAAATTTTAGTATTAGATAACTACGACTCATTTACCTACAACCTGGTGCACGTGGTGCGTGCCCTCGGCTTTACACCCGATGTGTTTCGCAACGACAAGATTGCCCTGGATGCCGTAGCAGGCTATGATAAGATTTTGCTTTCTCCCGGCCCGGGCATTCCCGATGAAGCCGGGATTATGAAAGAGGTGATAAGAACCTATGGCAAGACCAAAAGCATTTTGGGCATTTGCCTGGGCCACCAGGGGCTGGCAGAAGTATATGGAGCCTCGCTTTTTAATATTCCCAACGTGCTGCATGGCGTTACATCGCAGGTAACTGTGCTCGATCAGGAGGAGCTGTTGTTTCGAGGTGTAGCCCAACCGTTTCAGGCCACGCATTACCATTCGTGGGCGGTAAAGCCAGACAGCATCGCACAAGAATTAGTGGTAACAGCTACTAATCCCGAAGGGTTGATCATGGGGTTACGCCACCGACAGTTCGATGTGCGGGGATTGCAGTTTCATCCGGAGTCGATTATGACAACGGAAGGCCCCAAAATGATTGCGAACTGGTTAGGAATAGAGTGATTGGAAGTATTTGCGAACTGAATAAATTAGGGGGAAACTAAATAATGAAAGAGATACTCAACGAATTGATTAACCACCAGTCGCTTGACAAAGAGACGGCCCGGCAGGTGTTGGTAGATATTGCCTCAGCCAAATACAACGCCAGCCAGGTCTCTGCTTTCATGACGGTGTACATGATGCGCAGCGTTACCGTGGATGAATTGCAGGGGTTTCGCGATGCCATGTTGGAGTTGTGCGTGCCCGCCCGTTTCGATGTACAGGTAATGGACGTGTGTGGCACTGGGGGAGATGGCAAGAATACTTTTAACATCTCCACGCTCTCTTCTTTTGTAGTGGCCGCGGCCGGTCAGCCGGTGGCCAAGCATGGTAACTATGGCGTGTCATCGATCAGTGGGTCCAGCAATATTTTGGAGTATTTCAAGTATCCTTTTACCAATCAGTTAGATGACCTGAAAAGGAGCCTCGACCGGGCGAACATCTGTTTCATGCATGCACCTTTGTTTCACCCGGCCATGAAAAACGTGGCACCCATCCGGAAGGAACTAGGCGTAAAAACTTTTTTTAACATGTTGGGCCCCATGGTGAATCCTGCCTTCCCCACCCGGCAACTGGTAGGTGTTTTTAGTTTGGAATTGGCTCGACAGTACGGATACCTCTATCAGCAAACAAATAAAAACTACTTGATATTGCACGCCATCGATGGTTACGATGAAGTGTCGCTTACTGGGCCGGTTAAGTACTATGCCAACCAGGGCGAATACCTGGTAGAGCCCAAAGACTTAGGGTTGCGCAGGCTGAAGGCTGATGAAATTCGTGGAGGTGCCACGGTGGAAGAATCGGCAAAAATATTTCTCACCATATTAGAGGGGAAGGGAACCGAGGCGCAAAACCAGGTGGTGGCCGCCAACGCAGGCATGGCTTTGCATGCAGCCAACCCACAGTTGCCATTAACAGAGGCGGTGGCACAGGCGTTAGAGGTATTAAAGAAAGGCGAAGCTTACCACGCATTTAAAAAATTAATGCAATGACAAACGTGATGAACATACTTGATGAAATAGTACTACACAAGCAGCAAGAAGTAGCCGAACGAAAACAACAACGGCCGCTGTCGCAGTTGGAAGACAGTCCCTACTTTAAACGCGAACCCTATTCCCTGCGCAGCTTTCTGGTGCGTACCGATAAGACGGGCATCATTGCAGAGTTTAAACGCAAGTCGCCTTCCAAAGGCGTGATTAATGGCTCGGCATCGGTGTCGCAGGTGGTGGCAGGTTATACAGCAGCAGGAGCTTCAGCGATCTCTGTGTTGTCAGATCATACCTTTTTTGGTGGAAGCACAGAAGATGTGATGATGGCGAGGTTGGCTACCAATTGCCCCATTTTGCGAAAGGATTTTGTGATTGACGAATACCAGGTGGCGGAAGCCAAAGCGATGGGTGCCGATGTGATTCTTTTGATCGCTGCTATTTTGGATCCCACCCAGGCCACACGACTGGCACAAGTGGCTCATTCGTTGGGTATGGAGGTATTGCTGGAAGTACATAACGAAGAAGAACTTAAGCAACACCAACACATCGGTGCCGATGTAATTGGTGTGAATAATCGAAATCTGAAAACATTTGAAGTAGATGTGCAGACTTCGCTCCGCCTGGCTCAATTAATACCTCACGAAGTCATGAAAGTGTCGGAGAGTGGCTTGTCTCAGCCTGAAACAGTGGTTGAGCTTCGCGCGGCAGGTTACCGCGGGTTTTTGATGGGAGAGAACTTTATGAAACATGTGCACCCCGAACAGGCTGCCCAGACATTTATGGATGCGTTGCGAAAGTTGGGCAAGAAATGATGCGCCACGAAAAATTGAAGTTGAAAGTCTGTGGCATGAAATTCCACGAAAACATTCTGGGCATCAGTGAGGTGGGGCCGGACTACATGGGTTTTATTTTTTATCCGCAGTCGCCCCGCTTTGTGGGTGCCGGTTTTGAAGTTCCAAAATTGCCGAACTCCATAAAAAGAGTAAGCGTGTTCGTCAATGAAACGGAAGAAGGAATCCGGACCAAAAACAGGCAAATAGGGGCGCACGTGGTGCAACTGCACGGACAAGAAAATGCCACGCTCTGTGCAACATTGAAGAGCGAAGGTATTACCGTAATCAAGGCTTTCGCAATGCACCCCGGTTTTGATTTTGATCAGCTGACACCTTACGAACAGACAGTAGATTTTTTTCTATTTGATACAAAAGGAGCACAGCCAGGAGGTAACGCCACGTCCTTCGATTGGAAGCTTCTCAGGCGCTATCACCAACGCATTCCGTTTTTTCTTAGTGGCGGGTTGAACAAAAACAACATACAACAATTAAATGAAGTACTTTCGATGAACCTGCACGCACTCGATATCAACAGTGGGGTGGAGGTGTCTCCAGGATTGAAAGATAGAAATGGAGTTGCGGCCGTAAAGAAATGGATTGATGATCTGAACAATAGTTAACACGAGGATTATGCAAAAATATCAGGTAAACGAAGAGGGATACTATGGCGACTTTGGCGGGGCCTACATCCCTGAGATGCTGTACCCAAACGTAGAAGAATTGCGCACACACTACTTGCAATGGATGGAGCAGGAAGATTTTCGCAGCGAATTCGATGCATTGCTGCGCGACTACGTGGGCAGGCCTACACCCTTGTTCAAAGCAGAGCGTTTGTCGCGCAAGTACAATAGCCATATTTACCTGAAGCGGGAAGACCTTTGCCACACAGGCGCACACAAAATCAACAATACCATCGGTCAGATTTTGCTGGCAAAACGGTTGGGTAAAAAGAAGATTATTGCCGAAACAGGTGCAGGCCAACATGGCGTAGCAACGGCCACGGTTTGTGCATTGATGGGAATAGAGTGCACCGTCTATATGGGCGAGCTGGACATGCAACGGCAGCGGCCCAATGTGGAGCGCATGCGAATCTTAGGGGCGAAGGTTGTTCCTGCACTCAGCGGCAACAAGACACTGAAAGATGCCACCAACGAGGCCATGCGCCATTGGATCAATAACCCTACGGATACCCATTACATCATTGGCTCCGTAGTGGGGCCTCATCCCTATCCGGATATGGTGGCACGCTTTCAGTCCGTGATCAGCGAAGAGATCAGATCACAGCTTACTGAAATTTTGGGCCATCCTTTTCCCGACTATGTAGTGGCTTGTGTGGGTGGTGGCAGCAATGCGGCTGGTGCATTTTATCATTATTTGAATGATGAACAAGTGCAGCTGGTAGGTGCAGAGGCCGCAGGGAAAGGCGTAGACTCTGGTGAGTCGGCTGCCACCACGGCTTTAGGTAAGCCGGGTGTATTGCACGGCAGCAAAACTTTGCTCATGCAAACAGACGATGGGCAAGTGATTGAACCTTATTCGATCTCTGCCGGTCTGGATTATCCCGGCATTGGTCCGTTGCATGCGCATTTGTTTACCGAGGGGCGTGTGCAATTCCTCAGCGCCACCGATGAAGAAGCCATGCAGGCAGGTATTGAACTCAGCCGACTGGAGGGTATCATACCAGCCATTGAATCGGCACATGCGCTGGCTGTGTTGCCACAGCTACCGTTGGAGGAGGAAGATGTGGTGGTGATTAATTTATCGGGTCGTGGCGATAAAGATTTAGAAACGTATATTCGATGGGGAAAATATTAAGACTTATGCGCCAGGTATTTCTGAGTCGAATTGCAGTAATATTGTTAAGCCTGGGTGTGTGGCTCGGTTTAGAGTCATGTAAACAAGCCAATAAGGAAGATGCAGCTGCCCACCAACGGGAAGTGGAGGCGTGGTTTGATGAACGCATTCGCGATTTGAAAGACACAACGGGGTGGCTAAACCTGGTGGGATTGTACTGGTTGCAAGAGGGCATCAACACCTTTGGCAGCGCAGAAACCAATCAGGTTGTTTTTCCTTCGGGCACTATTGCAGCCGATGCCGGTTATTTTTTGGTGAAGAATGGTGTGGTTACCATGAATGTAAACACAGGTGTACCGATTACTTCACGAGGCATCCCGGTTACTTCCATGGTCGTGTTTCATCCCGACTCTACCCGTTCACCCAGGCTGGAACTCGGTTCTTTGCAATGGTTCATCATCCAACGCGATAACCAGGTGGGTGTGCGCCTGCGCGATTTGAACAGTGCTGCACTAACCCAATTCAAGGGTATTGAAAGATTTCCGGTAGATATCAAATGGAGAGTCGAAGCGAACTTCAAACCCACCGAGGGTAAAACGATTGATATCACCAACGTGTTGGGACAAACGGTGGCTACTCCTTCGCCAGGCATACTCAATTTTCGGATAGATGGGAAAGATTATACCATCGATGCCTTGGATGGTGGCGATGAGCTTTTTCTCATTTTCGCTGACAACACCAATGGCAAAGACACGTACCCTGCGGGAAGGTATTTATATGTGAAGAAACCAGGCGCAGATAACAAAGTGGTGATTGACTTTAACAAAGCCTATAACCCGCCCTGTGCGTTCACTCCATTTGCAACTTGTCCGCTGCCACCCAGACAAAACGTTTTGACATTGGCCGTAAAGGCTGGGGAAAAGAATTACGAAGAATCTAAACACTAGCGCAACCCATCGAAATGAATCGCATTCAGCAACTTTTTAAGAATAAGAATAAAAACCTGCTCTCTGTATTTTATACAGCCGGCTATCCGAACCTGAACGACACAGTGCCTATAGGTGTAGCGTTGCAGAAAGCAGGAGCAGACCTGATAGAAATAGGTATACCGTTTTCCGACCCTGTAGCCGATGGCCCCACCATACAGGAAAGCAACAAGGTTGCCATCGACAATGGCATTCATGTAAAGTTGATTTTGCAACAAGTGCAAGCGTTGAGACAAAAAGTAGACATGCCCATTGTATTGATGGGCTACCTCAACCCGGTACTGCAATATGGCATGGAACGCTTTTGCGCAGATGCGGCTTCGGCTGGTGCCGATGGTTGTATTTTTCCAGATATGCCATGGCACGACTACGAAAAACATTACCAGGCCCTGTTTCAAAAGTCAGGGTTGTCGCACATATTTTTGGTGGCACCCACCACGGCCGCTGAGCGCATACAACGCATTGACGCTGCTACCGATAGTTTTATCTATGCCGTGTCTGCCTCCAGCACTACCGGTACGCGGGGTAGCTTTGGGGTTGAGCAACTCACTTATTTTCAGCGCCTAAAGGAAACCAAACTGAAGAATCCATTTCTGGTAGGTTTTGGCGTAGCCAACCAAGAAACTTTCCAAACAGCCTGCAGCTATGGTGCCGGGGCCATTGTAGGCAGCGCATTCATTCAATTGTTAAAATCGCATGGGACGGATGAAGTGGCCATAGCAGCCTTTGTTGCCGAATTGAAAGGAACGAAGGCCATATAAAAAATCATCGGGGTTTCAGCGCCTTTTCCTATCTTCACCCGCATGACTGTATATGGAATAAAGAACTGCAACACGGTGAAGTCGGCCCTCGAGTGGCTGAAGAAAAACAACATTGCATTCGACTTTCACGATTATAAATCCAAAGGTGTAGCCGAAGCGGATTTGAAGAAATGGAGCAAGCAGGTAGGATGGGAGAGCTTGGTGAACAAACGCGGCACCACCTGGCGTCAGTTGGATGAATCGGTACAGAAAAAAATCACCAACGAAACGGCTGCTATTCAATTGATGCTGGAGAAGACGAGTGTGATCAAACGACCACTGCTGGAACAAAAGGGTAAAGTACTCACCCTGGGCTTTGACGAAGCCACCTATCAAAAGTTATTTTCTTAGTTCACAATACTTTGATAATGGCAGCTACGTTAACTGGCAGGTTTATGATTCTCTATTGTTGCTCTCCCCAAACATGACCGTTTCCCTGTCATCCCTAATTAAAACATTTTCGCTTTGGTCGGGTAAGGCGGGCGTGCGCCTCACTTTGTTGTTGTCGCTGCTATTCTTTTGGGCCGTAAGTGCCTGGCTACAGAATGAATACGGGCAGGACGACTCGAACCTATGGATAGTGATGCGCTTGTTGCTGGTGCTTTTGCAGTGGACGGTGGTGGGCCTTTTTAGTTTCAGCCTCTTGTCGGCAGTGGTAATATGGTTGCTTTGCCGGGCGAAACAAAAGTCAGGAAGCATAAAAGTGCAGGTTCTTTTGGGCGATGGCAGCCGGGCAGAGGCCGGTTGGGCGCCTGTTTCCATTCAAGTAACAGGCCTTACGTGGCGACCTCTGCTAGGTACAGTGCAAGCGCGCTTGCTCTTTTCGCAACAGCGTTTGTCGGAGCGGATTTTGTTGGATACCAGCTTGCGGAAGCCGCGAAGTATTGTTCGGCACGGCATGCAAGGCGCGGGCCTTACCTTACTGCACGATCGTGGCATTTATGAAGTGGAGGCTGTATTGATTTCTTTTTGCGACATGTTTGGGCTGGTGTCCTTGCCGCTTACGTTGCCCTATGTGCAGCAACTGATAACACTGCCAGCGGCACAGCCCGCGGTGCAGGTAAAAGCACAACCCCATGCGGTGGAAGAACAAAAACACCGCATCGATATCCCTCGCAGGGTAGAGGGGGAGTATGTAAACTATAAGGAGTTCGAAACTGGTGACAACATTCAGCGCATTGTGTGGAAAATCTATGCCAAGAGCGGCCAGTTGGTGGTGCGCGTACCCGAAACCAAAGATCCGTATGCCTCGCACCTATATTTTTATGTGAGTTATTTTTTGGGCATGGGTACAAAGCAAGGCGCTTTCGAGCAGGAATTGCTGAATGCTTATAAAGACCGTTTGCGCAATTTGTTGGAGGCATTGCAACGCAATGGCTACGATGTACGCTTGCAGCACGACCAGGAAGTGCCCCGTCTTCAAGGTCAGGCCGATAAGAAAGATGGTTTGTTTCAAATAGCTGCCGCAGCGTGGCAGAACCAGGTTCCTCCTTCGGGTATTATTCAATACAATAAGGCCGCGTTTGTGGCTTTGCCATCGGTGGTTCCGGTTCAGGAGTTGGAAGCTATTCTAAAAAATCTTCCACTGTCTATTCCGGTAGTGGTTATCAAATTGTCAGAGGCCATACCATCGCCCTTTCAGTTTACGATTAAAGATATTTTCTTTAGGCCGGAAGAGAAGCCGACAGATAAGTTGCGACAGGCCTGGTTGTTGGCCCCCCTGCGCAGGGAAATGCTGAAGAACGAAAAGAACATCGAGCGACTGTTGAAACAAAGGGGTAACGCATGGTTGACTAAAAATATTGAGACGGATGAAAGAGCGTAGCAGTACGAGGTGGCAGCAGTTGATGATGCGTTGGGTGTGGGTGTTGGTACCAACACTGCTGATAGGTTTTATCACGCTTCGCTTCCTAAACTTCTCTTACACTGCTCTTCAAACTGGTCTTGGCAATCAAACATTTTATTTTGGCATAGGGCTATGGATATCTTACTCACTTTACTTTTTCAGAGCAAGGTGGTTGGTGAGTGTGGCCCTTCTGGCGTTGGCCTATTTTATCGTGGACAAGATCATTACCTTTTTACCTGGTGAGTTTGATGTGTTTTATGCAACGGCCCGCTTTCAATTGTATTCTACGCTTTTTTTATTCGGCTGGGCTTTTGGATTTCTGTTGATTAAACTGCGCTGGGCGTATGTGCTGATCTTTGCCTTGCTGGCCACCGTAACATTGGTTTCTGTTTCTGACACTGTAGACCTGAGCCTGCAATACATTTTACTACACGTGGCACCCGTGCTGGTGTATGGATTGTACATGTACTTTTTGTCGCCCTTGTTGGTGGAGAATGCAACGTTCACTTCAAGAAAGTCGGGGAAGTTGCTTCTGCGAACGGTGTTGTTTGCCCTTTTGGTGTTGCTGGCATTGGTGGCCACGGAAAGGTTATTGCGTGGTGAGCTGCAGGCCGTAGAAAAGGAGCTGGCAGCGCGGGGCGCACAAGGCGACAAGGATAGGCAGAATAATGAAGGAGGCTACGATGAACGCTATGGCCTGATGGAAAAAGATGATGATGGTTATAGGCTGAAAGACACCATGCGAGTGAACTCACGCATGAGCCAGTCGGATAAGCTGATGTTCTGCAGCAAACTCGACAACTTTTACCCGGATGGCACACCGATACCATTGTATTTTGTCTACCACTACCTTACCCGCTACGATCCCGTAAAGGAAAGCTTTACCCGCGATGTAAATGTGCCTTCGTTTGATGAACTGGAAGTAGATCCTACTGAGTTGCCTATGTACTATTCGTTCACAGACACCAGTATTATCCGTAAGTCTAAAGGTAATCGTTATCGCAAGTTGGTAGAAGCGCAAGTCTACCTGTCGGAAAATACCTGGAAGCACTCGGTGCTGGGGCCTGCCAGTGTATTTTCCATTCAAACCATTCCTGTTGAAAAAGACTTTCAGAAAACGTTTTTGTCGGCCTACAAAATTTATTCTTATACCTCCGACCTGAACAATGCCTATTTCGTCTACAACATTTCCGCCAGTCCGCAATTAGAACCCCTGCAGGAACAACGGCATGAAGAATTGCGCGTGGTAGAAAATTATACGGAGGTGGATAAGGCCTTTATGGATTACTACACCCAAATGCCTTCGGGTGGTATTTATGATTCTATTGCTCGCCTGGCGCAAAGCCTGGTGCCTAGGGATGCCGCGCCTGTTGATAAAGTGTTGGCCGTGCGCGATTTCTTTTTGCAACGAAATGAGAATGGGAAGATGGTGTTTCGGTATACACTCAATGCGGGTGCCATAGACGATCCGAACATACCCAGTTCCAAAATGCTGTATGATTTTCTGTTCAAAACGCATGCAGGCTATTGTACCTACTATGCAGGCGCTTCACATTTTATGTTGCGGGCGCTGGGTGTACCCACCCGCTTCACCACAGGCTTTGCCACTGTAAATCGCAGTGATAAGAATAAAGGGTGGTATTGGTTTTATGCCAGCCAGGCCCATGCTTGGACGCAAGTGTATTTTCCAGAATACGGCTGGCTCGATTTCGATATGACCATTGGCAATGAAGACCAGCAAGGGGCACCTAAACCTGACGGAACACCTCCGTTGCCACCACCCGATCCGTGGCTGGTGCTGAATGCGAAAGTGGAGACCGCTGATGCGACAAGCAAATCGTTATCCGCTACTTTTAAGAGTCTGTTGTTTCACAATACTCCGTTCGAGTTGGCGAATAGTGAACAGAAAGATATTGACGCCACCTTGTGCCGCGTGCTTTATGGCGACAAAGACACCACCTTCCAGGCCATACAGCCGGGTGATTCTGTGATCATCGTATCGTATAAAGATGAAGCCAAGCGGATACCACCACTTAGACCCGGTGTAAAAATCGAACAGCAGGTGGCTGGCTTTCCAACGCCTATCATTGCTGATGAAATTCACATCAGGCCGCGCGAGAAAGAAGAGAAGAAAAAAGAAGATACCGGAAGGCCCGCAAAACAAGAGGAACCCAAAATCGATTGGAAGAAGATAGGAATGGTCGCAGCGAAGTTATTCGTGTCTTTGATCTTACTGTTGATTTTCGCCCCCTTGCTTTTCTTACTGTATCGCTTGTTGCAGGTGGCATTGGCAAACAAAGAAACCGCTCGCGCTGACGAAGTATACAGAATGGCTTTATACCGGTTACATATGGCAGGGGTGGAGAGAGGGAACGACACACCGCTTCACTATGCGCAGCAAAAAGTAGATCCGCTGCTGGGCACTTCGTTTGCCAACTTTATGCGGCTTTACTTACGCCTCAAATACACACAATCGTCACTGCGCCCTGGCGATGGGGAAATAATAGAACAATCGAGAAAAGAACTTGGCCCTGCCTTGCACCGGCATTTTGGATGGGGCCGCATAACCCTTAACTATTTTAACCTGCTGCAGGCGTGGCGTTATTTCCAGCAGCCCGCAGACACCGACAACGAAAATTCTACCCTATGACAAATGCTACTGCCAAATTGAAGGCATTAACCGACAACATCGAAACAGTTATCCGCGGCAAATCGCAGGAAGTAAAATACGTGGTAACGGCTTTACTGGCGCGTGGTCATATTTTGCTGGAAGACAATCCGGGTGCTGGTAAAACAGTGTTATCTAAAACCTTGGCACAATCTATTTCCGAGGCAGCAACCGATTTTCATCAGCCCGGTGGGGGCGTTAGCTTTAAACGCATCCAGTTCACCCCCGATTTGCTGCCGATGGATTTAATCGGGTCGCACATTTTCGATGAAGCACGCAAAGATTTCGTTTTCAAAAAGGGGCCGCTTTTCACGCACGTGTTACTGGCTGATGAAATCAACCGTGCCTCACCCAAGGTGCAAAGTGCATTGCTGGAATGTATGGCCGAAAATCAGATCTCTGTAGGCGATACCACTTATCCGCTCGATCAGTTTTTCTTCACCATCGCCACCCAGAACCCGATTGAGATGGAAGGCACCTATCCCTTACCGGCCGCTCAGTTAGATCGTTTTTATATGAAGATATCTTTTGGCTATGTGTCGGAAGAGGTGGAGTTTGATATTTACACCAACTATCTCAGTATTGGTAATTCCAAAAACACAGTGAAGCAAGTGTTGAGCTACAACGATGTGATTCAGTTGCAGCAGGAAGCTGAGCAGGTATATGTGCATTCGGAGTTGGTGCGTGCAGTAGTGCGTCTGGTGCAAGGCACGCGCAATCACCCTGAAATTGCGTTGGGATGTTCTACCCGCGGGGGTATCACCTTTATAAAGTGTTTGAAAGCCTGGGCGCTGGTGAACCAACGCGATTATGTTATTGAAGATGATGTGCGTGCGCTGGCGCAACCGGTGCTGCATCACCGTTTGATTTTCAGAAACCGTGAGGCCGCCCGAACGGCTTTGCAACAGGTAGTAGATAAAGAGGTAGATAAATTGGTGAAGATGGGTATTCCAACCAAAGCCTGAACGGTGTGATGCGGACGTTTATTTTATCTCTGGTGTTGTTGATTGCAGGTGAATGTGCCTATGCGCAGCATAACAGCTTGCGTCAGCAGATGGATAATGATCGAAATGGATCTTTTTTGGATCCGAAAACGCTGGAGAAAGCCCGCAGTTTTATCCGCAAAGACAGCACCTATTACCTGGGCTACATGCTGGAAGGTGCCTACCTGTTTTTTCGTGCTAACGATGAGTTGGGATTTCGTAAAGCAGCGGTGCCCTTACAAAAGGCATTAGACAAAATAGAAAACGACTACGACAAGCAGTTAAGAACGCGTTCCAACAACTATGCGGTTTACAGTGAAGCGTATCGTTTTCATTTCGACTACGGTCTGATCACTTATTTTTTGAGCCGCTGCTACCAGAATGTAGAGCAGCAGGACAAAGCCATGGAGGTATTGATGCACATCCGCGACCGGAATTTTCAGATGGAGGTGAACATGGATTCGTACAATACCATGGCATGGATCGTGCATCGCAACCGGGTTTATACTTCCGAAAAGTATTCATTTCTAAAAAACTCCGTTCGCGAGAATGTAGATGCAGCCAACCGCTACCTCGACTCTGCTATTCTTAAGCTGCGAAAAGACATACCCATGAACAGCGGGTTGTTCGATCCCAATTTTCTCAACCGACAATTCCTGAGCACGTTCCACTACAAGGCCATTATCCACGATTACTTGCTGGACATTGATTCGGCCAATTATTATTACGATATACTGATACAAAACAATGCCCACTCGCCTAACAACTATGCAGAGTTTAAAATGGCGATGGGGGAATTCCAGGAGGCTGAGCTTTATTTCCAGGACGCGGAAGAGCGAGAGCAGAGCCCGGAGAAAACCACGAAAGAGTACTATTACATGCGCGGCATCCTCGCGACTTATCGTGGCCAACCTGAAAAGGCCGATACATTGCTGACAAAAGTATTGCGCGAGCAGGGTAGTACGCCCGGCTATGGCTGGCATTCCATAGGGCAGGCAAGGGCGCAACATTATGAGGGCCTTACGGCTGAAAGCCAGGAACGCACCAACAAAGCTGCACGGTTTCAGGAGTTACACATAGGCACCACCTGGGGGCAGGAGCAGTACAACCTGGCGGTGGCTTCTTTGAATTACATCAATCAATTGCAGTTTAAGAAAGAATACTGGTTCGAACATGACGAATGGTATTTCTGGCTCAACCCGGTAAACTGGTACCGTTGGTTAAAGTATACCCTTGAGATTCGTCATCATAAGATGGTGTTGGCCTCGTTGGTGGCCGGTAACCCGGAGCGTGAACAGGTAATCTATGCGGTGTTCTCACCAGAGAACCTGATGACTTTTGATGAAGTGTGGGCTGTGCTGGATGGATTTGGCAACGAATACTTTATTGATCTATACAAAAGAAGAATTGAAACGGATAAACGGCCCCGCATAAAGAAATACTACCGCTACTTTTTAGGCAAGCTTTATTTGGCTGAAGGAAATGAATCTGAAGCCATCCGTTATTTTGAGCAAGTACTGGCCGACCCGGAGGTGGATGATCCTCACGAGACGCTGTTGGTAGCGCGAACGTACGAAGGTCTTGCGCTGGCCAGTTCAGGGTCAGAGCGCGCCAATTACCTGGGCCAATTTTATATTCGTTACCCACAGTTGGTTCCGTTTTCGGATTTAACGATGGTTTTCGGGTTGCAGGTGAACGGAAATTTAGGTGAAAGGGAAGAGGCTATACTGGCCGAATTGAAGAATACAAATATCTCGTTTCACGACCGTGAAGATGCGGTAAATGTATCCCTGTCTTTTGAACAAAAGGGCACCGCGGTGGATATCCATTACCGGGTAGTTACTTACGAACAAGTGTGGCACCAGGGCACCTTGCGTGTGGAGGAAAATGAACTGTCGGGAGCCGGCAAGCTACTCGCGTACCGGTTATTCGGTATTCATAAACCCAAGGTAGGAGGGCAGCTACCTGCGGCACCTGCCCCCGTTCCGGTAGCCGTCTAAACGGCAAAGAAATCCGTGTACTTAGCCTTCCAATGCCTTTACACCCGGCAGTACCTTGCCTTCGAAATATTCCAGCAAAGCGCCACCCCCCGTAGATACATAGCTCACCTGATCGCTGAAACCCAGTTGGGCCACGGCCGCAGCTGAATCGCCACCACCAATCAGAGAGAAAGCTCCTTTGCCCGTGGCGCGCACCACGGCTTCGGCTATCTTCTTCGTGCCACTTGAAAATTTCTCCATTTCAAAAACACCCATGGGGCCATTCCACAAAATGGTTTTGGCATTCTCTACTACTCTGGAAAAAACTTCAATTGCCTGCGGCCCAATATCTAAACCCATCCAGCCATCGGGTATGGCCGTGTTCATGGCTGTTTGGGTAGCAGCGTTGGCATCAAACTTATCTGCCGCGATGGAGTCTATTGGTAAATGTAACTCCACACCTTTGGCTTTTGCTTTTTGAATCAATTCCTTGGCGAGATCCAATTTATCTTCTTCTACCAGCGATTTACCCACTTGACCGCCCATGGCTTTGAAGAAGGTATAGCTCATACCTCCGCCAATGATCAGGTGGTTCACTTTATCAAGCAAACGTTCTATGATCAGAATCTTATCAGAAATTTTTGCTCCACCCATGATGGCTACAAAGGGCTTCTCAGCATTCTCCAGAACCTTCTTTGCATTCGAAACTTCTGCGGCCATTACGTAACCGGCTGCTTTCTCTTTGAAGAATTGAGCCACGATGGTGGTAGAAGCATGAGCACGGTGTGCAGTGCCAAAAGCATCATTCACATACACATCCCCGAGTTTAGAAAGTTTTTCCGCGAAAGCGAGATCGCCCTTCTCTTCTTCTTTGTAGAAACGCAAATTTTCGAGTATCAAAACCTGGCCGGGTTGCAGCGCGGCCGCCTTGGCTTTCGCTTCATCACCTATACAGTCGTTGGCAAATTGTACAGGTATGCCCAGCAACTTTTCGGTAGTCGACAAGGTATGTTTCAAAGAGTATTTTTCTTCCGGACCTTCTTTGGGCCTGCCCAGGTGCGACATCAGAATGCAACTGCCTCCGTCTTTCAATATTTTTTGAATGGTAGGTATGGTAGCACGTATACGATTATCGTCTGTTACGCGGAAACTTTTGTCCAACGGAACGTTAAAGTCAACACGGATCAAGGCGCGTTTTCCAGCAAAAGAAAGGTCGTTGATGGTCTTCATATTTCAAGTTAAAAGTTCACGAATTTAGTAATACCTGTGTCAGGCAATCAAGTTTGCAAAATGTTTTTACTGCAATCGTTTGATCAGTCTCCGAAGGAAACCCCAAGGCCTTTGGCTGCTTCCACCAAAAATGAATTGCGTTTTACAAAGCTCATTTCTTTGGTAGCTTCTTCCAGCGAAACAGCCGTAATCTCGTTGTTGCGGTAGGAGACCATACTGCCGAATTTTTTCTTCAGCACCAGGTCGAAAGCCTTCACACCAAAGAGCGATGCCAATACCCTATCGAAGGCCACCGGAGTACCGCCCCTTTGTATGTGGCCCAACACTGTTTCGCGAATTTCGGCTTTGCAACCCGCATCTTTCAGTTGTTTGGAAAGTTGATAGGCAACACCACCCAGGCGCACATGTTCAGAACCTTTGTCGCCCGCTGATGAAACAATGGTGCCGTTTTTGGGCTTGGCGCCTTCTGCGATCACGATGTTGGCGAAACCTTTTCCGCGCTTATAACGCAGGTCTAGGCGTTTCACCAGCTTATTAATGTCGTACGGAATCTCGGGAATCAAACATATTTCTGCGCCTCCTGCAATGGCAGTATGCAGGGCTATCCAACCGGCATCTCGGCCCATCACTTCCATGATCATCACACGGTGATGACTTTCGGCAGTGGTTACCAGTTTATCAAAACTATCGGTGGCAATTTGTACGGCCGTCTGAAAACCAAAAGTCATGTCGGTGGCAGAAAGGTCATTGTCGATGGTTTTAGGCACGCCAATGATCGGCACACCTTTGTCGAACAATACTTTGGATATGCGCTGCGAGCCATCGCCACCGATGTTGATGACCGCATCGAACTGCAACTTCTTCAGTTTTTTTACCAACTCGTCAGAACGGTCTTCAAAACGCACGCTGCCATCTGCCTGGGTGATGGGATATTTGATAGGGTTTGATTTGTTCGTGGTTTTAAGAATGGTGCCGCCTTTGATGTGGATGCCTGCGGTGCGCCTGGAAGTAAGCTGCACAATCTCTTGTGGTTCGTTCAGTATCCCATTGAATGCCTCAATGCTTCCATACACTTCCCACTTCACTTTTTTGTTCAACAGATTTTCTCTGCGCGCTCTTTTGGCAATACCGCGAATCACTGCGTTCAACCCGGGGCAGTCGCCACCGCCCGTAAGCACCAACACTTTTTTTGTTTCCATGTGTAAAGTATGAAGTGGAAAAGTACAATATTTTTCTGACGGTACAGGAGGTTGTTCATCCCTTTACAATCCTGTAACAATCAAAAAACAGTGGTATGGAATTGTGATTTGAAACTGACGAAATATCTATTGCGGAGCGGCCGCTCGTTGGAGGCGATCGTTGATGGCCCGTCCCAATCCTACATCGGGTACGCGTTCTGCCAGAATCAGCTCCACGTCTTTTTCATCGAGCTCGCGCAAGGCAGTAAAAAGTTGCTGAGCCGCTTCCCTCAGACTTCCCGAACGCGAAAGAACACATTGATGGGACTGTTGATAATCCGTTTGAAAAGAGAGCACCCCCACACGTTGGTGGGCGTGAACGTTCAGCAGTGCCGGAAGACTTCCCAGTATCAAAGGTTTGCGGGGCGCATAGTGGCTGGCCAACTGGCCGGGTGCTTGTGGGTTGGAAGTGGAGTGGATTCGAACCGTTACCGCGCCCACCACTTCTTCAATTTGTTCAACAGCAATGCCACCCAGCCGGTGTATAATAACATGGTCTCCTTCAAAACCTACAATGGTAGATTCGATACCTACCTCGCAAGGTCCGCCATCTAATATGTATGGAATGCGGTTGCCTAATTGTGCGTTTACATGCATGGCCGAAGTGGGACTGATGTAGCCAAACGGGTTGGCACTGGGTGCAGCCAATGGAAAAGGCAGTTGCTGTAAAAGTGCTCGCGTTATGGGGTGGTTGGGGCAGCGCAACCCTACGGTATCAAGTCCGGAAGTAACGAGCGAGGGAATGATATTCTTTTTAGGAAGCAGCAAGGTAAGTGGACCAGGCCAAAATTTTGCAGCCAGCAGGGCTGCTTTGTTGGGTATACTTGTTGTATAAAGACTTATGCTTGAAATGCTGGGTACGTGCACAATCAACGGATCGAAGGAGGGGCGTTCTTTTACTTCGAAGATGCGTGCCACCGCGTCCGCGTTCAGTGCATTACCCGCGAGGCCATACACTGTTTCGGTGGGAATGGCCACCAGTTCGCCTTGCGTTAGCAAATCTTTGGCGCGCGCCAGGTCTGTTCCAATTTCTGCCACGCGGCAAAGCTAACTATAATTTGCCACCACGCGATAAACCCATTATTTTGCATGCATGAGTAATAAAACACGTTCCATATTAAAGGCGGTGGCGGTGCTGGTGGTATTGCTGGCCGTAGCCATGCAGTTGCAGTGGATCATCATTCCGGCCATCAGCGCCTACAAATTCTGGATGGTGGTTTTTGCCTTTGGCATTTTATTGATAGCCTCTCGTTAGCTTGTCGCGCATGCGCAGCACCGAAGGACTGCTGTTGTAGTCTGCTAATTCCGACAGCGGCACCCACTTCAGGTCTGTCGACTCATGATTAATCTGAAGAGGTGTTGCTTCCTCAACTTCAAATAGAAAACGGATGTCGTAATGATCGTGCTTCGGGAAATCTCCACGTGCAGGAATCTCATGAATATCAATATCAAAAATGGAAGAAGATACCGGCTTTACTTGCGCCCCCGTTTCTTCCCATGCTTCTCTTTGTGCTACCGCCCAGACATTTTCTTCTCCATCGGCATGGCCGCCCGGTTGCAGCCATTTGCTTAACTTGGCGTGATGCACCAGCAATACCTTGGTTCGATCGCCCGATACGATCCATGCAGAGCCAGTAATGTGCCCGGGTAAATGGTCGCGATGGAAACAGCGCGGATGTTCCAAGAGCGCCAGGAAGCGGTCAACGAAATTTTTTTCTTCTTCGAACGAGGTGACGTAGTCCCGAAGTACTGCCTGTAGTGCGGAGCGATTAAAGACGTTACTCAATGACCACCGTCACTTTATTGATGCGGCCACCTTGCAGCTCACCGGTTTGTTCGCCTCCTCCAAAATTGTTCTTATCGCCTTTTTGCGCCAGCACGAAATAGGAGATGGCTTTCAGGTCTTTGAATTTGGCGATGCCCTTCTTATCTGTAGTGGCCGTTTGCACAGCATTCTTTTCGGCCTTGTAATCCGCTTCGTTTTCATACAAAGAAACAGTTACGCCTTCTTCGGTGTTGCCCAGTTCGTTTCGTATGGTAATGTGCATCTGGGTTTTGATGATTTGGAAAGACAATAGGCCGATGGCCAGCAGGGGAAGTAGAAATAACTTTTTCATAGCCAGAATTATTTGTGGTCTAGTTAATAAAAGATCATCGCTATCGCAACAGGGCTACCCCGCCTCGCTTTTCCTGCACGCCCTTGTCGGGGCGGAACGCACTTACATATTGTATCACATAAGAGTAAGTTCCCGGAGGTAATGGCTGAGCCGCATTGTTATTGTAGCCGCCATTCCAGGTAAAGTCTCGATTGCCTGCGGTAAATACCAACTCTCCCCAACGGTTGTAGATAAACACATTGAAGTTTTCATCGGTGATAAAGAAAGTGAACACCCTGAAATTCTTGTTTGCTTCCTGTGCGCTGGTAGGTCTGAAGGCATTGGGTGCATTGATCTTGGGCAGACACTCGTTCAGCACTTCGGTTTCATCGGAGGCTACGCAGGCATATTCATTGGTCAACTCCACTTCATACAACCCTTCGCTGTCGGCAGTGAATACCTGTTGGGTGTAGTTGAGCGTCAGTTCATTCTTAAACCAGGCATAGCTGGTGAATGGCCCTGGATCCAAATCCACACTTCGCGTATCGGGATCCACGTTATCCGGATCGTTACAG
>CAZRQK010000010.1:62709-91133 GCA_964602295.1 uncultured Ohtaekwangia sp. | reverse complement strand
ACTCACTACAACTTTTTGAGCATTCACTGCATCGCATAGTAAGTTGGGGGCAGGGCTTCCTGGAAAGTATTTATTTGGCCCGATTCTTACTCAACCAGCTGACTGAACCGAAACAATAAACCGATGATACGCAACTACCTTAAAATTGCCTTTCGCTCACTTTGGCGCAACAAAGTACACTCCACCATCAACATCCTGGGGTTAAGTTTAGGCATTGCCTGCTGTGTGCTGATTGCCTTGTTTGTAAACGATGAATGGACGTTCGATACGTTCCACACCAAAGCCGATCGCATTTACCGGGTCTATGTAAAAGAAGATTGGGGCGAGAACCAGCAATTCTTTAATACCATTACGCCCATGCCCATGGGCCCCGCGTTGAAGGATAATTTACCCGAGATAGAGAATTATGTGCGTTTTGTCGGTACCACTTCCTTTGTAAAGGTAGGCGACAAGCAGTTCAGCGAAGGAGTGGTGGTGGCAGACCGAACAGTTTTTTCCGTATTCGATTTTGAGTTGCTTCAGGGTGAGCGTGACCAGGTGTTGCGAGATCAGCACAACGTGGTCATCAGCAAAGATATGGCGGAAAAGTATTTTGGGCAGAGCGATCCGCTGGGGCAAACTATATCGGTTCAATTGGGCGAAAACTTCGAGGACTTTACCGTAACGGGTATTTCGCAAGTTCCCACCAACTCAAGTATTCAGTATAACCTTTTGATCCCCGATCACAATTATACCAAGCTGTTCAATGAACGCCTGCTTACTTCAGGTTGGTTCAACATCAATGCATCTACGTATGTTTTACTTCGGGCAGATGTATCTCGTACACAGGCGGAAAGCAAATTCCCGAACTTGTTTTTGAAGTTGTTAGGCGAAGAGAATTTTAAGCAGAGCAATTATGCGCCAGGTCTGCAACCTCTCACCTCCATCCACTTAGACAACAGTTACCCGGCTGGCGATGCCCCGGTCAGCGATCCCCGGTATTCATTCATTTTAGGTGCCGTTGCCTTGCTGATTCTCTTTGTGGCGTGCATCAACTTTGTTACGCTTTCCGTAGGCCGTTCGATGAAGCGCGCCAGGGAAGTAGGCATTCGCAAAGTAGCAGGAGCGGAGCGCACCCAATTGATGGCGCAGTTTGTTGGCGAGGCCATACTGGTTACAGCACTGGCGTTGGTGTTGGGTCTGCTGCTTTCCGTGTTAACGCTGCCACTCTTCAACGAGCTCTCCGGTAAACAACTGGTAATTTCCATTAGTGGATTCCTGCTGGTAATAGTAAGCAGTTTGTTGGTGATCATCGGGTTATTGGCGGGCAGCTATCCCGCTTTTGTTTTGTCGGCTTTCAAGCCCATTGCCGTGCTGAAGGGTTCACTGCAAACAGGCAATACGAGGCAACGGGTGCGGCAAGTGCTGGTAGGTGTGCAATTGGTGCTTTCTATCTTTCTTATTTCCAGTACGCTTATCATGAAACAGCAACTTCAGTTTCTGCAAAATAAAAACCTCGGTTTTAACAAAGAGCAGTTGGCAGTCGTTCAATTAAATGTGCCCCGCGTAGGTGGGTTAGCTGCCCGCGTTGCGGCAGGTTTTGTGGAAGCAGAGAAGTTTAAAACGGAGATCAATAAAATCAGCAATGTGGTGGCTTCGGGTGCTGCCTCGCACGATTTTGGCAATGGCGGCTGGACAGAGGTGGGCTACACAGATGCGCAGGGCACCTATCGTACCTTTAATATGAACGTGGTAGATGCGGACTACATACCACTGATGAAGATGGAGATGTCGGTAGGTAGAAATTTTACAGAGTCGGTGGCCGATCGTAAAGCGGTGGTAGTTAACGAGGCTTTTGCCGGCGAATATGGATGGACGGATGTAAACGGCAAACGAATTCCGGGTAAAAACTTTGGCGATCATGAAGTGATTGGTATTGTGAAGGACTTTAACTACACATCACTTTACACCGCGGTAACTCCGCTGGTCATGGTACAGGATGCAGCCCTCATCCTGGCTGGCTCTGAGAACATCAATATTAACAACAGCCCGATACCTAAATTATTTGTGCGATTGGCACCAGAAAATATGCCCGTTACTTTGGGCCAGATCAAATCTGTGTGGGATAACTTAACCAACGCGGAAGAATTTAGCTTCACTTTTGTAGACCAGGCCCTCGATGCACAATACCGTAGCGATCAGAACCTGGGAAAAATTGTGAGCTTGGCTACTCTGCTGGCCGTGATTATTGGTAGCCTGGGGTTGTATGCGTTGGCTTCGCTGGCCATGCAAAACCGAAAGAAAGAGATCAGCATCAGAAAAGTTTTGGGTGCCACCGAGCAGTCGCTTCTGGTATTGTTAGGGCGCGAGTATGTGGCTTTGATCATAGTGTGCCTTGTGGTGTCCGTGCCCCTTACTTATTATTTAATGCAAAACTGGCTGTCAACTTTTCAATATCGGGTAGAGATTGGAGCTACCGTGTTTTTGCTGGCGGGCGGCATTTCATTGCTCATTGCGCTGCTTACCATCAGCTACCAGGCGCTGAAAACAGCGTGGACACAACCAGCCGATACGTTGAAATACGAGTAAAATCGGAGTTTAAGCGGGCGGGTTAAATCCTTTCCCGCTTTTTTATGGCGATTTGTATAACAAAATATATACTAATCCGTATATTAGTTTTACAATTTGTATACAAATGAGCAAAGAATACCTCGGAGAATTTGAAGAACTGGTGCTAACCATGGTGGGCATATTGCAGGAAGAGGCCTATGGCAACGCCATCGTAACCGAAATAAAAGAGCGGGTGGGGCGCGAAGTGAACCTGAGTGCTGTACACGTTACCCTTTACCGCCTGGAGGACAAAGGGCTGGTAAAGTCTGCCATGGGTGGCGCTACCAATGCACGTGGCGGCAGACGCAAGCGTATTTTCCAGATCACCAATGCAGGCCTGGCAATGTTACGCGCCATGAAAGAAGCCCGAATGGATCTGTGGAAGCTGGTGCCCCAATTGAAGATGGTGGGTATCTGAGAGCTTGCCAGCCTTTCATAGTAAGGTACCCATTCATACTAATGATAAAAATACCATGTCCACAAAACGCCACATAGCGCTCCGTTTTCTTAGTTGGTTTTGCCCGCCTGCTTTATACGAGGGTATTGAAGGTGATTTGTTGGAGCAATACGAAGAAGAAATTACTTATAAAGGCCCGCGCGCGGCCAAACGCAGCCTGTTTTGGAACACCCTGAAGTTTTTCAGGCCCGCCATTCTTTTACGAAACCGATTTTCATTTCAACTGATCAATACCAAGATGCTAAACAGCTACTTAAAAATCACCTACCGGAATATTCTGAAGCAAAAGGGCTATTCATTTATCAACATCTTTGGCCTCTCGTTGGGTATTGCGGTTTGCCTGCTCACCTTCAACTTCATTCAATATGAATTGAGCTACGACAAACAACATCCTGACGTAGATCGCACTTACCGTATCAATCAAACTAATATTTGGGATCCAGCAGGAGGTGTGTTTGGTTCAGTTGGACCTGCTGTGGCTTTTGCCTTACGGGCAGACTTTCCTGAGATAGAGGACATTACGCGTATCAACACACCGGGTGGGCAACTGGTGCGCTATACTGACCCGTCAGGTAACGCAGTGGCATTTAATGAAGACAATGTGCTGGCTGCAGATTCTAATTTTTTCTCTTTTTTCCATTTTCCCTTAAAGGAAGGAAGTACCAAGGCCCTATACGGAAAAAATAAAGCAGTAATAAGTTCAGAAGCTGCCAAGCGCCTTTTTGGAAACGAGCCTGCGGTAGGGAAAATAATAGAAGTGGGCGATGATAAAATTGCTGTGGAGGTAACAGGTGTTACCGATGTGCAACCTGAAAACGTTCACTTTCATTTCGATTACCTGCTGTCCATGTATACCAATCCGGCCATCAAGCAGTTTGAGTGGAGCTGGGTGTGGACGCAGGTAGTTACCTATGTGCGCTTACGACCCGATGCAGACCCTGTGGCGCTGGACCTTAAGCTGAAATCTTTTGCCGACCGGCACGTGCCCGCCATGTTCAAAAGAATTGGCATGGATTACGAAGAGTTTATGATAGCCAAAGGCGGGTGGTTTATGTACATCCAGCCCGTAACTGATATTTATCTCCATTCCAGTTCCATTGGCAACCGGCTCGGCCCCGTGGGCGATAGCAAGTACTTGTATATTCTGGGCGCAGTGGCGGTTTTTATTCTGCTCATTGCTATCGTCAATTTTATCAATCTCTCTACGGCACGTGGGGCTACCCGTGCAAAGGAAGTGGGCGTTAAAAAGACTTTGGGTCTTAAGAGAAGTTCTTTGATTGCTCAGTTTCAGGTGGAGCATATTTCTATCACGTTGTTATCGGTAGTTATCGGTCTGGTATTGATGGAAGTTTTCCGCTCTTCTATTGAACCTTTGATTGGGATAAACATACCCTCGGGTTGGACTTCGCCTGTCTTCTGGGTAACCATTGCGTTATTTCCGCTGGTGGTAGGGTTTCTGGCTGGGCTCTATCCCTCATTTTACCTCACCGCTTTTAATCCCATACAGGTATTGAAGGGCAGAATAGCCAACGGATTGAAATCATCAGGCTTGCGAAATGGATTAGTGGTTTTTCAATTTACCATTTCTATCGCCCTGATGGCGGCTACGTTAATTGTCTTTCAACAACTGAATTTCTTCCGTTCGCAAAGCGTAGGTTTTGACAAAGAACAACTCTTAATCATTCACCATGCCGACCGCATGGGGGAGAAGTTGGAGTCCTTCCGAAATGAGATAAGTAACCTGCCAGGTGTACAAAGGGCTTCCGTTTCGATGGACATTCGTTCAGGTTACGAAGATATTTTTATGCGCGAAGGGGATGATAAAAAAGTTTCTATTTCACAGTACAAAATTGACGAACATTTTATAGCCACCACCGGATTAACGCTGGCAGCGGGCCGTGCCTATGATGAAAACCAACCTTCTGACAGAGATGCGGTGCTGATCAATGAAACTGCCTGCCAGCTTTTGGGCTGGTCGAAAGAGGAAGCATTGGGTAAGCGTATTGTTTATGTGGGCGATGAAATTGGTCCGCAGGAAGTAATTGGCGTGGTGAAAGATTTTCATTTCCAATCACTTCATCAAAACATTGCGCCCATGATGTTTATGAATGTAAAATCCACTATGTGGGGCGACCAACGGATTGTCACCATTCGGTACCAAACCGATGAGCCTTACGAACTGTTAGCAAGATTGGAAACGAAGTGGAAAGAACTGGTACCAGAAACCGCACCATTCTCTTACTCTTTCTACAATGAAGAATTGAAAGCCCAGTATCAGCAGGAAGAACGCCTGGGTGCTCTCTTTGGTCTCTTTACGATATTGTCGATCCTTATTGCGGTTATTGGGTTAGTAGGACTCGTAGCTTATTCGGCTGAAGTAAGGAAGAAAGAGATTGGCATCCGAAAAGTATTTGGCGCATCTACATCTTCTTTGGTAGTAATGATGAACCGTCAATATATGCGCTTGATTGTGTTGTCGCTCTTAATCGCATCGCCCATTGCCTGGTGGACGCTGCAACAATGGCTCGATACCTTTGCCTACAAAATTGAAATCAGTCCGTTCGTTTTTTTATTGGCAGGTATGGCAGAGGTAGTGCTGGCCATGGCGTCTGTGGGATATTTATCGTTGCGGGCCGCATCAAATAATCCTTCGCACGTATTGAAAGAGGAGTAGAAGTTTATGATGAGTGTATTAATGAGGTTCCTTCAATCAACATTCAATAGAAAATAATAAACCACATATCGATCCACCCCGTTTTGCCCTTCGCTTTCTGGAATGGTTTTGTCCACCGGGTCTTTACGAAGGGATAGAAGGTGATTTACGCGAACAATTCGAATTGAGCCTTGCCACAATTGGAAAAAGGAAGGCCAGGAGGCAGTTTGTTTTGGGCGTTATAAGATTTTTCCGTGCAGAGATCATACTCAGAAATAGATTTAAAAAGCAATCAACAAATACGGTTATGGTAAGCAATTATTTGAAAGTGGCAGCGCGCAATATTCAGAAGCGGAAGTTCTACTCTTTTATCAATGCATTTGGCTTAAGCATTGGCATGGCCTTTTGCATGCTGATTGCCTTATACATTCAAGACGAGCGCGAGTTCGATCAGTTCCATGTAAATAAGGATCAGATTTATCGAATAGAAGAAAAGAGTTTTGATACCTGGCGCCACGATCAAGCCGATCCATACCGCCAGTCGGCTTGGATACAAGCAGGCCTGGCTCCTGCTTTGAAAGAAGAACTGCCCGAAGTGCAATACGCTACACGCTACAACGATGGTAACCGGGCTATTTTTAGGTACGGAGAAAAAGTGTTCACGGAAAGGTTGACTTACGTGGATAAAGATTTCTTCACCATGTTTTCATTCCCCTTATTGAATGGGAGTGCAGAAAGGCTTTTTACAACCAAATCTGAAATTGTAATTACACCTGCCATCGCCCAGAAATATTTTGGCGATGAAGACCCCATGGGTAAATCGGTAGAAATAGATAACAATGGGGTACAATCGTACACGGTAACGGGTGTAATCGAGCCACCCCCGGCACAGTCCAGCTTAACGTATGCCATTCTGTTGCCCCAGGAAAACCGGAACAATTACGAAAGAAACATGACCAACTGGGGCAATTTTGGAACGCCCACTTTTGTTCAGTTAAGAGAAGGAACGGATTTGGCCTTGTTCAAATCCAACCTCGACAAGGTAATGAATAAGCACATGGGCGAGCGCCTGGAGCGGTGGCGAAAGGAAGCTCTTGTGCCTGTTCCTGAAGATGCAAAGATGCTTGAGTATCAGTTTACATTACTGCCGCAAATTCACCTGAAAAAAGAAATTGGCTGGGATAAAGTGAGCGATCCACAATACTCTTACATACTCGGTGGCATTGCTTTGTTGATCATGCTCATTGCATGTATCAACTACATCTCACTATCTCTCACAACTTCCGCAGCCAGAAGAATTGAAGTAGGTGTGCGTAAGGTGGTGGGTGCCCAGCGTGCGCAATTGGTTTACCAGTTTAGTTTCGAGTCGCTGATGCTGGCCATCCTTTCGTTGGTTATTGGCTTTGGCCTGGTGATGCTGTTTCTGCCTTCGTTCAACGAATTCACGACCAAAAATATCGAACTGACGGTGATGAAGGCTGTTCAATTGATCTCAGTAGGTTTATTATTAACCGTGGTAACAGGGTTGCTGGCCGGCAGTTATCCCTCCTGGTTTCTATCGCGCTTCAAACCTGCCTTGGTGTTGAAAGGTGGTTTCACATCGCGTTTGCAGGCGGGCTTCACCAAGCCATTAGTAGTGTTTCAATTTGCGCTGTCTGCTTTCCTCATTATCTGTTCGGTCATGATGTTTAGGCAAATGCAATTTATCACCACCAAAGACTTGGGTTACAATAAAGAGCAGGTGTTAGTAATACCTACACAAGCCGGTTGGGATAAGGCATCAGAGCAAGTGATTGAGCGATTCCGCGCACGGGCACAGCAAGAGCCGTTAATTGCGTCTGTTTCTGGAACCAGTTCGTCTTTCAACCAAGGTTATTCACGTTATGGTTTCGAAATCAATGGCGAACAAAAATCTGCCTACGTCTATGCGGCCGATCCTTATTACATTTCTACATTGGGTATTCAGTTAGTAGCGGGGCGGAATTTTGATGCCAGCATCCCTTCCGACAGTGGGGCCGTAATCGTTAACGAAGCATTGGTGCGCGACATGAAGTGGAGCGACCCGATTGGGCAATATTACAACTGGCGCGAAGATTCACTAAGCAAAGGTTCTGAAGTAATTGGGGTAATGAAAGACTACCACTTTCTTTCGCTGGAACAAAATTTCGAACCTCTGTTTATTTCTATGGACAGGGAAAATGTGGGCTACCCAACCACCATGTTGGTGAAAGTTGCAGCCAGCGATGTTGCGGGCGCTCTGGATCGTGTGAAGGAAGTATGGCTGGAACTCTATCCCGATAAACCGTTCGATCACACCTTTCTGGATGAGGATGTGGCCAGGCAGTACAGTAGTTACACCCGCTGGATGAGCATCATGGGGCTCGCAACCGGCTTTGCCATTCTTATCTCGTGCCTCGGGTTATTTGGGTTGGCAGGCATCAATGCACTCAATCGAACCAAAGAAATCGGCATACGCAAAGTGATGGGTGCAGAAACCGTTCAACTGTTTGTGTTGCTCAACAAACAATACCTGTGGCTATCGCTCATTGCGTTTTCTCTGGCCATACCTTTTTCCTGGTATGTCATGGATCAATGGCTGGCCGGGTTTAAGTTTCGCATCACCATGGGGTGGGAATTATTTGCTGTGAGCATATTGGCAGGTTTACTGGTGGCCATTGCCACGGTAAGCTACCACGCGTTGAAGGCTGCGTGGATCAACCCTGCAGAAACGTTGAAATACGAGTAAGCATTTTATCTGATGCGGGTGGCCGTTTCCACGTATAGCGGCACCCATTCTTTGGCACTCGTGGTGGAACTGGTCCAACCTTGCCATACCAGTTTGTCGGGGTTGGTGAACGATAGCGTGCTGCGCGTCAGGAAATCGTTTTTGAAACCACTGGGTAGTGCAGTGATTTGAAGAGCTGATTGGGTGCTGTCGAGCACGATGGCTTGCCTGCCTTGTTGGTCAAAGTCGCTGTACAGGGATATCAACTGGTAGCGATTCTCTTGCTTCAGGTAGTTGATCAAAAAAAGATAAACGCGCTCCTTACCTTTACGGATTGCTTTCGTCTCGCATTGAATGTAGCTACCATTCAGTGCGTAGGCGCAGGTTCTTGTTCCCGTTTCAACGTATTCGTTTGATTGGCCGGGGTAGGTCACTTCGTGTAGATTCCACGTGCCAATTAGGAAATCAAGCTGCTTGATGGGTTCTGGCGTTGGCTGACTGATACACAGATTAGGTAGCAAGATGGCGATCAGGCACGCGGCTGTTTTCATAGGTCAGTGATGAGGTTTAACCGTTGGCGGTGGATGAAATCAATCTTCAGTAAACATGGCGTGTACACATATCAATTCCTTCACGAATTTTGGGGTAATCGAAACAACTTTCGACTGAGCCTTTCGTTTTGGTGAGGACTTAAAGATGAAGCCTTTTACCTACCCCCACCTGGCTTTGTGCTTGCTGTTGATCATGGCAGGTTGCGCCAAACCACTTTTTGTAAGCCACCTTACCCCCGAAGGCATAGCCATGACGAAGAAGAAAGGTTATGGCCGGCCTGTGCACAAAACCGTTTTCGCACGGGTAATGTGCTTTGACGAGAAGTGCCGTAAGAAGGCGGCATGGGTGAAGAGCCAGAAAAAGAAACGGTTTAAAGGCTATGATAGTGGCCCCTCGTTGCCCATACGCGAGCGTGGGCTTTATCGGAAAGAGCCCGATACGTTGATTGCCTCCCAACCCAAAGCCATTAGCCCGGCTGCTGAGCCTGTGCAGCCCATCACCTTGGCCGCACCCGTACTACCGAAAGACAGCCTGATTGTGCTCAACGATGTGTTGTTTGAAGTAAACAGTTTTCACCTTCGTGCCGGTGTTCATGCGCAGTTAGATTCCATTGCTGCATTCATAATTAACAACGAGAAGTTGAGAGTAAACGTAACCGGTCATACCGATCCCACCGGTGGCGAGGCCCACAACCAGAGATTGTCTGAAAACCGCGCACGGGTGGTGGCAGAGTACCTGGTAGAGCAGGGAGTGCCCGCCTCGCGCGTGGCGTTCCAAGGTTATGGCAGTGCACAACCAAGAGCCGAGAATACCACCGAAGAGGGGAGAAAGCGAAACAGGCGCGTGGAAATTCACCTGATGAAGGAGTAGCGTTAGCGGATTGTGGTAATTTCGGAAATGAAGTTACTATTACTCTGGCCGTAGCTTTTCTGGGTATGGAATGCTAAGCGCAACAAGTACCCGACACGTTGTGTCAGTGCGTCAATTCGCAAAAGGCAGGTACACGGCTGTATGTCCACCAAGTTTAACTTAAAGCAAGAGAGGTCTTACTTTCTGAAACGCTCTGCCACCACCAGGTCTTTGCTTCCCGGAGTGTATTTGTAAAAACCGCTACCGGTCTTCACACCTTTATGGCCTGCCTGCACCATGTTTACCAGCAACGGGCAGGGTGCATATTTGGGGTTACCGAAACCATCGTGCAGCACTTGTAGTATCGAAAGGCAAACATCCAGCCCGATGAAATCGGCCAGTTGCAGAGGCCCCATGGGGTGGGCCATACCCAATTTCATCACCGTGTCAATCTCTTCCACACCGGCCACACTTTCATAGAGCGTGCAAATAGCCTCGTTGATCATGGGCATCAGAATGCGGTTGGCTACAAAGCCGGGGTAGTCATTCACCTCCACCGGCACCTTGCCCAACGCCTTCGACAATTCCATGATAGTTTGCGTAACGCTATCGCTGGTGCTATAGCCACGTATCACCTCCACCAACTTCATCACCGGCACGGGGTTCATAAAGTGCATGCCAATTACCTTATCGGGGCTTTTGGTGAGGGAGGCGATTTTGGTGATGGAGATAGAAGAAGTGTTGGAAGCAAGGATGGTTCCGGGTTTGGTGCTCTCATCGATCTCTCGGAAGATTTTCATCTTCAATTCGGCATTTTCGGTGGCCGCTTCCACAACCAGTTCGGCATCTTTTACACCTTCTTTCAGAAATGGCGTAGGGGCGATGTTGGCCAACGCCTGCTTACGCACCTCTTCTGTTATGGTGCCTTTCTCCACTTGCCTTATCAGATTCTTATCGATGGTGGCCAGGGCTTTCTTCAGCGCGTCTTCCGAAATATCTATCAATGAAACTTTATATCCATGTTGTGCAAACACGTGGGCAATGCCGTTGCCCATGGTACCCGATCCGATCACAGCAATATTCTTCATATTCTATTTAAATTGGGTGGTAAAGATAATAGAACGCCTATGGCACCAAATACCGGCCCCATAAAATTGTCTACCCAATGGTTGGGACCATGGCGATGGGTGTTGTTCGTGATATATATTGTTTTGTTTGGTGCTATTGCCTGGTCATTTCTGCGAGCCGACTTCTTATTTGGTCTTATTCAGACTTCTATTTATGGCTATTTGTTTTGGCAATTGCTCGGCATGACGCAGAAACTTGAAATGGTTTCTTTTGACGACAACTTTCTCTACATACTTCGCAAAGACCAGGAAATACTCTTGCCACTGGAAAACATTCAGTCGGTTGAGATATCTACGTTGGGTGGGGTATACAAAGTCACCGTATTTCATCCCGAGCAACTGGGCAAAGAATTCTTCTTCAAGCCATCGTTGCTCTATCCGCTTAACTTTCAAGCAAAAAGACAAGTTGGTGAATCAACTACGCAATAACATAGACAAGGCCAAGAGAAAACCATCTGCCTATCAGGCCAATGCGTTGGCCAGCTAACCGGCTACCTGCGCAAGTGGGGCCACACACGCTCGCCCGATGATACCGCGCCACCAATCTTCATAATATCCGTAGGGGTTTGGCAGAGTGTGGCTTTGCCGTGATAAATGGCGATGGGGGCCTTGAGTAAGTGTGGGTAGTGCACCAGCACGTCTAACCAGCCGTTCATAGTAAAAGTATTACCTGCCACTTTGCGGTAGTCGGGGTGCGATTGATCAAGTAACTCTTCGGGGTCTTTGCCCACCATCGTTACAATTTCTTTCCAATAGGTGGGCGACAGCTTTTCGCGCACTACATCTACTTCGTTAATGTGGTTACAAATGTCGCGGGCAAGTGCCTTGGTTTGTTTGCCGGTATTGCTTTGCGGGTTGTAAAGCAGAAAGAGCTCATTCGGGTGAAATTGCATAAGGCTAAGGATTTCAGGTTAGGGAAGTTAACCTAAAAATCCTTGCCATTCAAGTAGTTGCCAGCCGCTATTCGATGGATATCTCTTTGGCCAGCCCAATGGCGTTAAAGCGCACAATCAGTTGCCGGGCCGCAGAGTCAGGTTGGGCGCAGTCTGGTCCGGGTGTAAGAAAATAATAATAGAATTTCTGGTTGCGCTTGTACAGCTCGTTCTGGTCGGGCTTGCCAAGCAAACGCACTATTTCCATTTCCGATAGTGCCTTCAGTTTGTCTTTCTGCGCGGCAAGCGACTCATGGAACTGGGCCCTTCGGTTGTTGCAGGCTCCGCGGTCGTTTTTCCAAACCTCCCAATTCACACCTTCTATGTTTGTCTGGGGTGACGAACATCCCCACAGGAAAGGCAAAAAAACCGCGCTAAGCAACAGCCGCATGTTCAAATTCGTGAAGTTGGTAATACCAGAAAGAAGAGATAACAAGGTAGCCTGCGGCTACACCGTAAAAAATCGGGTTGAGGCCAAGCCAATACGTTGCATAAGCCAGCGCTCCGGAAAACAGAAAAAGCCTTAGCCACTCCGCCACCCACACCCATCTTTTACGCTCGAAAAGCACTCCGCAATTCACCACCCACCAACTGATTAGTACGGTAGCTACGCCTTTCTCCTCCAAGGAAAATTCTTTCTGCTTAAATAAGAAAAAAGCCGTTACCGCCAGGCACAGGATGTACTGAAACAGCACATAATAGTTCACTTTCATGGGTGCCGGTGTGTCGTATTTGTGGTAAGAGTTTTTGTCCACCTCGGGTGCTGGTCGGTAGCCACCCAGGTATTCCGGCAGCCAGCCCGGTTTTTTAAACAGGTACCTGATCTTGTCGCTCCACCGGGGAATCATCTTCAACTCTTCGGCCATGGTGGCGTAGTGACTGAAGTTGGCCCAGACGGCATTCCAACTGTTGATCGGCTTGGTGATACCATAGGTAGGGCGCTCTTCTTCTTCCTGAAAGGTGCCGAACATTTTATCCCAAATGATCAATGTGCCTGCATGATTTTTATCGATATACTTAGGGTTGCGCCCATGGTGCACGCGGTGGTGGGAGGGGGTGTTGAACACGTATTCGAACCAGCCCATCTTGTTAATGGTTTCGGTGTGTATCCAAAACTGGTAAAGCGTGTTGAAGGCAGACATCAGTGCAAAATCCAGCGTATCGAAACCCATGAGGGCCAGCGGCAAACTGAACGAGAACGTCCACACCACCTGAAAGGAACTTTGCCGCAGCGCCACCGATAAATTATATTCTTCACTTTGGTGGTGCACCACGTGGCCACCCCAGAAAAGGTTTATTTCGTGGCTCATGCGGTGTGCCCAATAATAAGCCAGGTCCACTAAGAGGAACAGCGCGAGCCAATAAATCCAATTCTTTTCAAGGGTAAACAGTGCAAAGTTGTTGAAGAGCAATTCGTACACACCAATGGCCAAAATGCGCAGAAACAGTCCCGAGAGCTGCGAGGTAATGCCACAACTCAGGTTGGCCACCGCATCGGGCAGCCGGTATAATTTTCCGTGCGATAATCGCTCTACCACCAACTCAATGCCAATCAGCAGAAAGAAAATCGGGATGGAGAGAACAATCGGATTCAGGTTCACAGATATTATTCGTTAAACTTGCACTTCAAATGTAGGGATAATGATATTAAAGATTTTTAAGGCGGTTTGGTTTCTTTCTCTGCTGGTTACGCTGGCTGTTTTTATGTATGTGTACGCCTCCTTGCCAGAGCAGGTCCGCATCAGCGTGGGTGCCAGCGATTTATTGCTTTCGCGGGAAGCCGTTTTCTACCTGGTGTTGGTCGTTACTGCGCTTTTCAACATGATGGTGTTTGTTTTTGCACGGCTGTACGCCAAAGGTGCCGATACGTTTCTCACCTGGTTCTTCGGGCTGATCATTTCACTCAACCTGTTCTTTGTCATTTTGCTGGGCTTCATCAACTTATACAATAGCAACGAGCGTTTCGATTATGAGAGACTGGGTGCACTGATTTACGGAAGTCTGGGATTGGTGGTACTTTGGACAGCCAGCTGGCCGGTAATAGTTATGGTGCGGAAGTATATGGTTCAGAAACCGGTTTTGGAGGAATGATTTTACTGGCTGATTGTCAGTTTTTTAACAGCTAAGAATTACAAAAAATTTGTAGATAGCGCGAGGGGAGAAGAGGTGCACATGAGCGGAAAAATCTCTTTATTAGGGCTGTGTTCATTTTTTAAACTTTGATTTCTTTGCGGCAGATTTTTTACTGCTTCTTTTATAATAGCAGTCTGGTCAACTAAACACGTATGGCGAAAGATCTTTTTGAATACAACGAAGCGAGTATTAAGTCGCTCGACTGGCGCGAACACATCCGGCTGCGCCCTGGTATGTACATTGGAAAGTTGGGCGATGGCACCTCGAAAGACGATGGCATTTATGTGCTGGTGAAAGAGGTAATCGACAACTCGATCGATGAACACATGATGGGCCACGGCAAAGTGATTGACGTAACCATTACCGACCAACGCGTGGTGGTGCGCGATTATGGTCGCGGCATTCCGCTGGGCAAGGTGGTAGATGTGGTTTCCAAAATCAACACGGGTGCCAAGTACGATTCAGGCGCCTTCCAGAAATCGGTGGGTTTGAATGGCGTGGGTACCAAAGCTGTAAATGCACTTTCCAATTACTTTAAGGTGCAGGCTTTCCGCGAAGGCAAAACCAAGATGGCCGAATTTAAGAAGGGTGTGCTAACCCTGGACGCACGCGAAACGAAAACCAACGAGAAGAACGGAACATTGGTAGAGTTCGAGCCGGACAACACCATGTTTAAACACTACCATTTCATACCCGAATACCTGGATGATTTGATGTGGAATTATGCTTTCCTGAATGCAGGGCTCACCATCAACTACAATGGGCGCAAGTTCTATTCGAAGGATGGCTTGCTCGATTTGCTGAAACAAAAATCCGACCCGGAAGAAATACGCTACCCCATCATCCACTTCAAAGGCGATGACATCGAGGTGGCCATGACACACGGCAATCAATACGGTGAAGAATACTATTCTTTTGTAAACGGACAGAACACTACGCAAGGCGGTACCCACCTGCTCGCTTTCCGCGAAGGGGTGGTGAAAGCTGTGCGCGATTTCTACAAGAAAGATTTCGATGCAGCCGACATCAGAGCCAGCATTGTTGCAGCCGTTGCTGTGCGCGTGCAAGAGCCCGTGTTCGAATCGCAAACCAAAACCAAATTAGGTTCGCTCAACATGGCACCCGATGGCCCCGCATTAAGAACCTACGTGGGCGATTTTGTAGCGAAAGAACTGGAAATCTATCTGCACAAAAATCCGGCTACAGCCGATGCCCTGTTGAAACGCATCCAACAGTCGGAGCGAGAGCGCAAAGAAATTGCAGGTATCAAGAAGCTGGCCAACGAACGCGCCAAGAAAGCCAACTTACACAACCGCAAGCTGCGCGACTGCCGCCTGCACTTAGACGATGCCAAAGGCGAGCGTGGCAAAGAGTCGATGATATTTATTACCGAGGGCGACTCGGCCAGTGGTTCCATCACCAAATCGCGCGATGTGGAAACACAAGCAGTATTCAGTTTGCGAGGTAAGCCGTTGAACTGCTTTGGCCTTACCAAGAAGGTGGTATACGAAAACGAAGAGTTTAATCTGCTGCAACATGCGCTGAACATAGAAGACGGTTTGGATGGCTTGCGCTACAACCAGGTGATCGTTGCCACGGATGCCGATGTGGATGGAATGCACATACGCCTGCTGTTGATGACGTTCTTCCTGCAATTCTTTCCCGATCTGGTGAAGGCAGGCCACGTGTTTATTCTGGAAACACCTTTGTTCCGTGTGCGCAACAAGAAAGAAACCATCTATTGCTACTCGGAAGAAGAAAAGCAGGCTGCCATCAGCAAACTGGGAGGGAAGCCGGAGATCACACGCTTCAAAGGATTGGGAGAAATCTCACCCGATGAGTTTGGCAGATTCATTGGCGAAAACATACGCCTGCAACCGGTCATCTTAAACAAAGAAAGTCACCTGCTGAAAACCCTCGAGTTCTATATGGGCAAAAACACGCCCACCCGCCAGGATTTTATTATCGACAACCTGCGCATAGAACTGGATAAGGTAGAAGTGAAAGCCGATGAGCCGGTGGTTGCACTGGAAGAAGAAGCATAGCCATTGCAGAAAATTGCAACGCGCCTTTGCCGACCCGAACTAACTGACCCGAATATTTTTCTGATTGATAAATAATGAGCAAAAAGAAAATCACAGACAACGAATCTAAGGCCAAACCAGCCAACGACAGCAACGAGGGCGTGCATCCCGTGCCGTTGGAAGGTCTGTACGAAAATTGGTTTTTAGATTATGCCTCTTACGTAATCCTGGAGCGTGCGGTGCCGCGCATAGAAGACGGCCTCAAGCCGGTGCAACGCAGAATCATGCACGCGTTGAAGGAGATGGACGATGGGCGCTTTAACAAAGTGGCCAACGTAATTGGTAGCACCATGCAGTACCATCCGCATGGAGATGCCGCCATTGGCGAGGCTATTGTTAATATCGGTCAGAAGGATTTGCTTTTCGATACCCAGGGTAACTGGGGCGATGTGCGCACGGGCGATTCGGCTGCAGCACCTCGATACATAGAAGTGCGCCTTTCCAAGTTTGGTTTGGATGTGGTCTACAACCCCAACACTACCGAGTGGCAACTATCGTACGATGGCCGGAAGAAGGAGCCTGTAACCCTACCGGTTAAATTTCCGCTGTTGTTGGCACAAGGGGTGGAAGGCATTGCCGTGGGCTTGTCTACCAAAATTCTGCCCCACAACTTTTGCGAGTTGATCAAAGCATCTATCGATGTTTTAAAGGGGAAGAACCCTAAAATCTACCCCGATTTTCCCACAGGTGGTATTGCTGATTTCTCTGAGTACGAGCAAGGCTACCGTGGTGGCAAAATCAAGGTACGCGCGAAGATCGAGATTGTGGATAAGAAGACCCTCGCCATTAAAGAAATTCCATTCAGCACCACCACCACTTCGTTGATGGAATCCATTGTGAAAGCCAGCGAGAAGGGGAAAATAAAAGTGAAGCAGGTGGTGGACAACACTGCCAAAGACGTTGAGATTGTAGTGCACCTGCAAACGGGGCAGTCGCCAGAAATTGCTATGGATGCGCTCTATGCGTTTACCGATTGTGAAATCAGCATTTCGCCCAATGCCTGCGTAATTGTGAACGACAAGCCTCAGTTCATGAAGGTGAACGAGATGCTGAAAGTAAACACCGACCAAACGGTGGCGCTCCTGAAACGCGAACTGGAGATTAAGAAGGCCGAGTTGATGGAGAAAATCCTGTTCTCTTCACTGGAAAAAATATTCATTGAGAAACGCATTTACCGCAGCATTGAAGAGGTAAACACGTTCGAAGGTGTGATTGATACCATCGATAAAGGACTGAAGCCCTACAAGAAACAATTCTTCCGCGAAATCACGCGCGATGACATTCTCCGTCTGATGGAAATCCGTATCAAGCGCATTTCCAAATACGACTCCTTCAAGGCAGACGAAATGTTGCGCGACCTGGAGAAGGAATTGAAAGAAACGCAGCATCACCTGAAACATCTGATTGAATACGCCATCAGCTACTTCCAGAACCTGTTGGAGAAATACGGCAAGGGCCGCGAGCGCAAAACAGAAATCAAGAGCTTCCAGTCGGTGGCAGCCTCTGAAGTAATTGCCGCTAACGCCAAGTTGTATGTAAACCGTGCCGATGGTTTTGCCGGCTGGGGCCTGAAGAAAGACGAGTTCATTGCTGATTGTTCCGAGTTGGATGACGTGATCGCCATTCGAAAAGATGGCAAGGCGCTGGTGAGCCGCATTGCAGAGAAAGTGTTTATGGGCAAAGACATTTTGCACGTAGGCATCTGGAAAAAGGGCGATGAGCGCATGGTGTATAACATGATCTACACCGATGGCAAAACCGGTGTTACCTATGCCAAGCGCTTCAATATGCCAGCCATAACGCGCGACCGCGAATATGTTTTAGGTGGAGAGCACGCCAACAGCAAGGTGCACTACCTCAGTGCCAACCCGAATGGTGAAGCCGAGACGGTGGAGGTGAAGTTGAGCCAGAGCAGCACAGCACGGAAAAAGATTTTCGATTTCGATTTTGCCGAACTGGAAGTGAAGGGTAGGGGAGCACGTGGTAATATCATTACTAAATATCCTGTCCGCAAAGTTGATTTTAAAGAAGCCGGTGGATCCACATTGAGCGGCCTGGATCTGTGGTTTGATTATGCATCTGGCCGACTGAACAAAGACAAACGTGGTAAGTATTTGGGTAAGTTCGATGGTAACGACCAGATCATCGCCTTTACCCGGGGCGGGAATTATAAAATCACTAACTTCGACATCACTAACCGCTATGAACCTGAGAAGACTTTCTTTGTAGAGAAGTTTCACCCCAAGCGGCCGGTGTCGGCCATTTACCTGGATGGCGAGAGCAAACAGTATTTTGTAAAACGTTTTCTCATAGAGACAACCACACCTGATAAAGAGTTTAATTTCATTTCCGAGGCTATTGGCTCGCGACTGGAGTTTGTTTCAACGGCAGAGTCGCCAGAGGTAGACGTGGAAGTGGTGAAAGGCAAGAGCAAAGAGAAAGAAACAGAAACGGTAAACCTGGAAGAACAGATTGATGTGAAGGGCTGGAAGTCTATTGGCAACCGGCTTTCGCAATACAAGGTAACGAAGATCATTCCTCCGGAGGAGCCAGAAGATACCAGCTCCGAGGCAGAAGAGGAGGAAGAGGCGGCTGAAACCGGAAAGGGTTCTCAGTCGCCAAAAAAAAAATTCCCAGCGGACGAGCCGGAAAGTCAGCCCCTCAGCGAGTCGGAAGCAGCCATCGAGGAGGACGGACAAGTCAGCCTCTTCGGGGAAAAGCCGGAGCCAAAAGCAGGGGGGCCGATCGTCAACGGAAAAGCGCCCCAGCCGCCTCCGCCAAAACCAAAAGCAGAGCAAGCGGATCTCTTCGGGCAAAGCCAAAGCCAGCAAAAAGAAAAGGAAGTAAAAAGAAACAATGACGATGGCGAAGATGGCAAGGCTTTTGGTGTAGGAGAGACCATAGAATTCGACCTATGAAAATGACGCACTGGATATTGGCGGGTTTGTTGGCTGGGAGCAATGCGCTTTACGCCCAGTCGGGCGAGATTGAGGTGCACGGCAAAATTCGAGAAGTGGCCACTGGTAAGGGCATTGTGGCTAAGGTAACTTACAGAAGTTTACCTACCGGAAGTATCAACGGCTCATTCAACGACAGCACTTATCGGTTCACCATTTTTGGTTCATCCAAATACCAACTATCGGTAACGGCCACTAATTATATCCCAAAAGTAGTTACCATCGACCCTTCGCGTTATGCCGGTAAGGGAGGCATTGATAAAGACATCATTCTTACCCCCAACAATCAGTCTATCCGGCTGAGCCATTTGTTGTTCGAGCAGAGTAAGGCTACGATCGATCCCTCTTCCTTCGAAGAGTTAGACGAGATAGCGGCCATGCTCATTGAAACCCCCGACATCATCATTCAGTTGGAGGGCCATACCGACAACACCGGCAATGCGCAAGCCAATATGAAACTCTCGCAGGAACGGGTGGATGCAGTGAAGCGCTACCTGGTAGCCAAAAAAGTGGACAAGAACCAGGTGAAGACAAAGGCCTTCGGTGGCACGCAGCCGGTTGCTAAAGGAAATACACCCGAGGAGCGCGAATTAAATCGCAGGGTGGAGATGAGGGTATTATCGGGCAGGCAATAGGTATTTGATCTTTCCTATTTGTCGCTCAACCACGTTTTCGACTTAGAATCGGTTTGATCTGGTCACTTCAATTTAATAAAATAGAGGGCGCGGTAGTTGGGCTAAGCGCCCCCATCTACTTCCAGTTGTTCTAACACGTCAGCCAGCTCGGCATAATTGCGTAGTCCGGGCTTTTCTTCGCGGCCGCCTTGCAAGGAGATGCCGCTAACCCCGCTCTGTTCGGCTACCTCAATCGTTAAATCGTTACCAAAGGCCCATATCACCGGCAGTTGGTTTTGTATTTTTGAAATCACTTCGCCTTCATCCGCGGAAGCGTGCACTTCAACAAAGGCGATATTTGGGAGTAAGGCTATTTGTTGCTGAAACATGGACCACTCATTGGCACGCAGCGTGATCCAGAACTGAAGGTCCGTGTTCTCTTTGGCAAGGTTTAGATCAGCGGCAGCAATTTGTACGTAATGACCCGGGTACTGCGCGCGGACTTCCTCCAGGTTGGGTGAGCCTTCGGGCACTTCTAATATCAACTCAGGGCCACTTACCCAATTGATAATTTCCTTATAAGCCGTAGGGGAGAGCGCAGCGGTAGGAAACCCCAGCCAATCCACGCCCATTCCTGCACTGTAGCGCGCATCACTCAGGTTGGTGATGCCGCCCACTTTCACTTTCATCTTCAATGGCATGGCCAAATATCAAAAGAAAAAATAACTTTGCTACCATGAGGCAGGTCTTGCGCAGGTGGGTTGGGTGTTTTGCAGCCGCGATCATGGCGTTGGGTTGCGACCGGGCAGAATTGCCGGTGAACCCAGCTACCGGCACCGAGTATTTCCCCTTACAAACAGGTCGTTATTTCATTTATCAGGTTGATTCCACAGCCATCGTGTTCAATGTGGAGACCCTCTACCAATACCAGGTGCGTCATACCTTTTCTGATTCTTTTCGCAACGAGGCAGGGGGCATCACGTATGTGATGAAACGAGAATTTCGCTCCTCGGAAAATACTGCCTGGCAGCCGATGGAAGCCTGGCAGGTCCGCAGTTCGCGCGATGAGTTGGTGGCGGTGGAGGGCAACACACCTTTTTTACGGCTGGCATTCCCGTTGCAAGTGGGGCAGTCGTGGAATGGCAATGCTTTTAATAGCCTCACGGGAAAAGACAACTGTGGCGATGGAGTGCGCTTTACTTGCGATCGCTACGAAGTAACAAGTGCAGGTGAACCTGTTAGCTTGAGCACCGGGCTTTCTTTTGATGAAACGGTTGAAATTACCGAAGAGGAGGTGCCTGATGTTCTTACTATCTACGATGTGCGCAAGTCATTCTACGCCAAAGGGGTGGGGTTGGTGTTGCGCGAAGTGACGTATTACGATTACTGTACGGCCGGGGCATGTTTCGGTCGTGAAGAAATTGATACTGGCTTGCGGTACCGACTCACCTTATTAGAACATGGTAAGCTGTAGAGTTCTCCTCTTTCTGGCATTTTCGCTGGGCACAGCGGTTGCACATGCCCAGGAGAACCGCTACATGGTTTTCTTTCGCGATAAATCGGGCTCTGCTTTTTCCACCACACAGCCCCAAGCATTTTTATCGCCACGCTCGCTCACGCGCAGGGCGAAGAATGGGGTGGAGGTTAGTGAAGCTGATTTGCCCGTAGTTCGCAGTTATGTAGAACAAGTTTCCGCTACAGGTGTTCCTGTATTTTATACCACCCGTTGGCTGAACGGGGCACTGGTGCAGACCACGCCCGCGCTGGCCGCCCAGTTGAGTAACTTGCCGTTTGTTTTACGGGTGGAGCAAGTGGCGCCAGGGGCGCGACTTTCCACCGGTCGCTCCAAGAAATTCAAAAACAGAACCGACTCAGGCATCGCCCCGGAAACGTTGGGTCAACTCAGCATGTTGGGTATGGATGCCATGCACACAGAAGAGGTGAGGGGCGAGGGGGTGCTCATTGCTGTTTTCGACAGTGGCTACCAGGGTGTAAACACCGCAGGTCCGTTTCAACACCTGTGGACCGATCAACGGATTCCCTACACCTTCGACTTTGTTGGCAATGCCACAGAGGTGTTTCGCTACGATGACCATGGTACCGAGGTTTTTTCTGTGATCAGCGCCCGCAGCACTACGTTTACGGGGGGAGCGCCAGAAGCTACTTTCCATCTCTATGTCACAGAGGATGTGCGCAACGAGTACCGCATTGAAGAATACAATTGGCTTTTTGCGGCCGAACGGGCCGATAGTGCAGGTGTGGACATCATTCAATCTTCGTTGGGATACAACACGTTTGATGATGCCACCATGGATTATGAGAAGGAGAATATGGATGGCAAGACCGCTATCGTGTCGCAGGCGGCAGCGCTGGCGTTAGCGCGGGGAATGGTGGTGGTGGTGAGTGCCGGCAACGAAGGCAACAACTCCTGGCAATGGGTTACACCACCGGCCGATGTGGATGGCGTGCTGGCGGTGGGCAGCGTTACAGCCAACTTTACCAAAAGTTCGTTCAGCTCAGTAGGCCCCACCGCTGATGGCCGGCTGAAGCCGGACGTGGTCGCCCTCGGCTCAGGCACACAGGTAGTGCGGCCCAGTGGCACCAATGGTTTTAGCAGCGGCACTTCGTTGGCCGCACCGTTGGTTACATCTTTAGTCGCGGGTGTGCTGCAGCGATTCCCAACGCTAACGGTAGCACAGTTGTATGAAGCCATTACGTCCACAGCCAGCCAGGCAGACCAGCCCGATCAGTTGCTGGGCTTTGGCATCCCCAACTACAATCGTATGGTGAGCTACCTCACACCTGATCCGCCTGAGAATGAGATCACGATTTACCCCAACCCCGTGTCGGGTGAGCCCGTGCGTGTGTTGTTGAAAACCGTGCAGCAACCCGTTACCGTAACGGTGCACGAATTGCAGGGCCGTGTATTGCAACAGGAAAGTGTGTTGGTATCATGGCAAAACAACCCGTTGTCCATCGATTTGTCTAACTTGCCGGCCGGAATGTACCTGCTCACCGTGCGTGCAGGCAGTCATTCCCGAACCGAACGCATCATTAAGCAGTAAAATAATTTCGTGAGAACACCCATCATTGCCCCCTCCATATTGGCCAGCGACTTCGCCAACTTAGAGAAAGAGATTACCATGATTAACCAGAGCGAGGCCGACTGGGTGCATGTGGATATTATGGATGGGGTGTTTGTTCCCAATATCTCCATGGGTTTACCGGTGGTAGAAGCAGTAAACCGCCACGCCCGCAAACCGCTGGATGTGCACCTGATGATTGTGCAACCCGAACGCTATGTAGAAGCGTTTAGGCAAGCCGGTGCCGAATACATTTCAGTGCACATAGAAGCGTGCCCGCATCTGCACCGCAACCTGCAACAAATCAGGGCGTTGGGCGCGAAGGCAGGCCTAGCCGTGAACCCGCACACCCCCGTATCCTTGTTGAAGGAAGTAATCCACGAGGCAGACCTCGTGTGCCTCATGTCGGTTAACCCCGGCTTTGGCGGGCAGAAATTCATAGAGAATACGTATCAGAAAATCCGTGAGTTGAAGGCGTTGATTACAGAGAAAAAATCGCCCGCGCTGATCGAGATCGATGGCGGTGTGAACCAGGCCAACGCCCGGCCCCTGTTGGAAGCGGGTGCTGATGTGCTGGTGGCGGGTAATTTTGTGTTCTCTTCACCCGACCCGGCCGGCACCATTCGTCAGTTGAAGAAAATAGCCTAACTACCTCCCTTGATTTCCTGCGAAAGCGGCAGGAAATTTGTCGTTGTGGAAGAGGAATGTCAACTTCGTGGGGTTGGATTTCGTTTCATCAACACACTATGCGTTTCCTCTTTCTCCTCTCTTTTTCTTTTTGGTTGGTTGGCTGTGGCCCCCACGTGGCCCGCATTGAACCCACACAAGCAGTGGACCTGAGTGGCCGTTGGAACGATGCCGACTCACGGCAGGTGGCCGACAAGATGGTGGCCGATTTGCGTGCCAGCGACCGGTTTGCCGAATACGCACGCGCCAAGGGAAGGAAGCCAGTGATTATTGTAGGCACCATTCGCAACAAAACGGCCGAGCACATCGATGCGGCCAACTATGTGAAGAAGATAGAAGTCGCCATCTTCAACTCCGGCCTGGCAAACATCGTTGAGTCTGACGCATTCCGCGACAAGCTGCGCGAAGAACGGGCACAACAACAAGATTTTGCTGACCCCGCCACCGTGGCGCAATGGGGTAAAGAAACAGGCGCTGACCTCATCCTGTTTGGTGAGATGACTTCAGAAACCGATGTGATGGGTCGCCAGCGGGTGGTGAACTACATCACCACCCTGTTTCTAACCGATATGGAAACCAACCAGCGTGTGTGGTATGGCCAGGAGGAGATCAAGAAATTCATCAGGAAATAAATTTTCATGACGCGCGGTGCACCCATATGGCGCCATGGAGTCAGCAAGGGCATTGTGTTACTCTGGTGGGTGGCAGTGGCCGGTTGTGCCACTTACTATCAATCCAACCAATCGTTTAACCAGGAGTTTGAAAGTGGCGATTTGGAGCAAGCTTTGGATGCCTTGCGCAAGAATGCCCACGAAGGTCGTGGTAAAAAGGAATTTCTCTACCTGGTAAACAACGGATTGGTTTTGTCTTTGCTGGGCCGATACGATGAAAGCAACGAGTTTTTTGAGAATGCCTACCTCTTTGGCGAAGACTACAGGAGAAACTATTTGAACGAGGCAGCCTCCTACCTTACCAACCCCATGTTTACTACCTACAAAGGCGAAGATCACGAACACCTGATGCTTTTGTACTACAAGGCGGTAAACTTCCTGAAAATGAACAGGTACGAAGAGGCGCTGGTGGAATGTCGCAGGCTGAATATTAGGCTGCAGCAGCTGAGCGACCGGTACCCGTCTGATAATCGCTATCGCGAAGATGCATTTGTGCACAACCTGATGGGAATTATTTACGAGGCCGACCGCGATCATAACAATGCCTTCATCGCCTATCGCAATGCATACCGTATCTACCAGGAATCTTACCAGCCTTTGTTTGGCGTGGGTGCTCCCGAGCAGTTGAAGAAAGACCTGTTGCGCGCGGCTCTGCGCAGCGGATTAACAGACGAGTACGACCATTGGAAAGCAGAGCTGGGCATGGAAGCCACCGCGCCAGCAGCAGAGGAGGCAGAGCTGGTATTTTTCTGGCACAACGGGCTGGGGCCGATCAAGTCGGAGTGGAGTGTAAACTTTGTCATCACCCGGCAGCAAAACTGGGTGTACTTCAAAAGCCCCGACCTCGACCTGCAGTTTCCTTTCAACCTGGAAGGTTATGACGAGAAAGACCGCAACGACCTGGCCAACCTGGAGGTGTTTCGCGTGGCTTTCCCGCGTTATGTAGCCCGCAATCCGTACTACGACAAAGCAGCTTTGGAGGTCGCGGGTAACACCTATCCGCTAGAGTTGGCAGAAGACATCAACAAAGTAGCTTTCCAGAGCCTGGCACAACGCATGCACCTTGAATTCAGCAAGGCATTGGTGCGTGCTGCACTGAAAAAAGTAGCTGAGCACCAGGTGAAGAAGTCAGACAAAACCCTTGGCTCGGTGTTGGGTATGATCAATGCGCTTACTGAGAAAGCAGACACACGCAACTGGCAAACGTTACCGTACGAAATTCGGTACACGCGCGTTCCCCTAAAGACAGGCGAGAACGAAGTGAACTTTACCCTGCATGCGCCCCGCGAGGAGGGCGTCCATGAATTTGTTTACCAGGCCAAGGCCGGGCAGACACTATTTCACACCTTCACATCGTTGGAGAGCCAGTATGCTTCGTATAGTTATTGAGCGTGCAGGCATAGAGATTCTTTGACACGAAAGTTTTACCTTTACCTCTTATACTTGTAACGGCCTGAGATTCATTCGATACATAACGCTTGGTTGGCTGGTGGCAATGGGGGCCGTGCACGCTGGATGGGCACAGGATGAGCCGCCCTCTTTTCCGTTAGATAACTTCTATGCCGAACGCAAGCCGTGGCCGCGCCAGATATTGAAAGACTTTCACTTTGGCCTGAGTACGGGCTATGGCCATACTTTTTTTGGGCACAAACTTGATGGCTTTGGCGTGTTTCAGCGCCCCGGTTACACCCCGCGTATTTTTCCTGCCGGTGCAGCGGTAGGCAATCGTTACAGCAACTGGATTAACCAGGTGTTGGGCGATACGCTGGCCATTCAGCCGGGTAATTTTCTGGTTAGTAGCGACACAGCCAACCTGCGCTTTCGCGGAAGGAGTTGGCATATTCCATTGCGGGCAACCATACATTACGAATACGACCGCTACCGGATAGGAGGAGGCTACTCGTACGAATACATGCGCCTGGGGGAATTCAGACCGCGAGGCGATTTCAGCGATCAGATCGGTACACTTACACCCACGGCACCCGGTGGATTTATGCGCAGGTATTTCGGACTGATAGGTGTATCGTTCTACCGGCTGAATGAATACCTGTTTTCGGTAGAGGCCAACGTGGGCAGCTACAAGCCTGGCAAAAACTTCGACCTGGCCGCCATTCAAAAAGGGGTATATGTAAATGTAGGTGTGTTGATCGAGCGCGACTTCAGCGAATACCTGAAAGGATTCATCCGACCTTCTTTCGAAATCAAGAACTATACGCTGGCTACACCTGAGGCAGGCCGCTCGCTGGTGCACAACATGAATGCGGTCTATGTGAATTTCGGGTTTACCTACAGCCTGCCCGAGTTGCCCAAGTGCTTTCACAAAGATTGCCGGGCCCAGCTAAACCATGCTCATGGCAACCGCGAGTACCGCAGCCGGGTGCATCCGGTTTATAAAAAACAGAATCCACACTATGGCGAAAACCACCCGCGCCTCATCAAATACAAAGGCAAAAACAAGAAGAAATTGAATCCCTATTAACAGGGGATTCAGAGGGTAGAAAAGCCCTGCGTTGCCTTGGTTTTTCGTGCTGTTGTTCCATCAATTTTACCTATCTTGGCCCGTCTTTCTGCAACCTCGAATAGGAGCGGAAAACGTAACCTAAAATCTGTTAAAAACACGTGGCTGAAGAAACCGAAAGCCCGCTTCCTGAGCGGCAGAATATCATCCCGATCAACATAGAAGACGAAATGCGCGGAGCCTACATCGACTACTCGATGTCGGTCATTATTTCGCGCGCCTTGCCCGATGTGCGCGATGGCCTCAAGCCCGTGCACCGCAGGGTGTTGTTTGGTATGTTGGAGTTGGGCGTGAACTACAATAAGCCCTACAAGAAATCGGCCCGTATTGTCGGGGAAGTATTGGGTAAGTACCACCCACATGGCGATGCCTCTGTGTACGACACCATGGTGCGCATGGCACAGGACTGGTCGCTGCGCTACACGCTGGTAGATGGGCAGGGCAACTTTGGCTCTGTCGATGGCGACTCGCCAGCGGCCATGCGTTATACAGAAGCGCGCTTGCGCAGGATGGCAGAAGAACTGCTGGCCGACATCAACAAAGACACAGTCGATTTCCAGCCTAACTTTGACGACTCGCTTACCGAACCTACCGTGTTGCCCGGCAAGGTGCCCAACCTGCTGATCAACGGTTCTTCAGGAATTGCGGTGGGTATGGCCACCAACATGGCCCCGCACAACCTTAGCGAGGTGGTAGACGGAATCATTGCCTACATAGACAATAGAGAGATAAGTATACCTGAGTTAATGAAACATATTACCGCTCCTGACTTCCCAACAGGCGGTATTATCTATGGTTACTCGGGCGTGCAAGAGGCTTATGCCACGGGGCGGGGCCGGGTGGTACTTCGGGCCAAAGCCGAGATTGTAACCGCCAACAATGGCCGCGAGCAGATCATCGTTACCGAGATACCCTACCAGGTAAACAAGGCCATGATGATCGAAAAGACCGCTGCGCTGATTAACGAAAAGAAAATAGAAGGTATTTCCGACATACGCGATGAGTCGGACCGCGAAGGTTACCGCGTAGTGTACGACTTAAAGAAAGATGCCATCGCCAATGTGGTGTTAAACAATCTCTTTAAGTATACGCAGTTACAATCTTCTTTTGGAATCAACAACGTGGCTTTGGTGAAAGGCCGGCCACAGACGCTGAACCTGAAAGATTTGATTGTTCACTTCGTGGATCACCGTCACGATGTGGTGGTGCGCAGAACCAAATATGATCTGGCCGAAGCAGAGAAGCGGGCCCACATATTGGAAGGCTACCTCATTGCCCTCGATCACCTCGATGAGGTGATTGCCCTGATCCGTAATTCCAAAGATCCCGATGTGGCCAAGGAAGGGCTGATTCAGCAATTCGGCCTCTCCGAAATTCAGGCGAAGGCCATTTTGGAAATCCGCCTGCAGCGCCTGACCGGCCTGGAGCGCGAGAAGATTCAGAACGAGTACACGGAAGTGAAGGCTTTGATCGACCGCTTGAATGAAATTCTAAACAGCGAGCCACTGCGCATGCAGATCATCAAAGACGAGCTGCTGGAAATGAAAGAGCGTTATGGCGACCCGCGCAGAACCGAAGTGGTGCACCACGATGACGACATTACCGTAGAGGCGCTGATTCCCAACGAGGAGATGGTGATCACTATCTCCAACCAGGGCTATTGCAAGCGCACCTCGTTGTCGGAATACCGCACGCAAGGAAGAGGAGGCATCGGCTCGAAGGGCGTATCAACCAAAGAAGACGATTTTACTGAGCATCTGTTTGTGGCGCAGGCGCACAATTACCTGCTGATT